>JBELBV010000006.1:0-71190 GCA_042095135.1 Flavobacteriales bacterium
GGCTACGGCAGTGGATTTGGTTACGGCAATCCCTACGCCTGGAACGGCGGCTGGGGCAACGGATGGAACAACCCGTACGGATACACGAATTGGGGCAACACCAACACGAACTACGGCGGTTGGACAGGCACCGGTTCCAACGATAGCTTCACAAGCATCACGGGACGCACCCGCACGCCCATCATGAGCTACACCGGTAACGGCAGCAACTACGACGACAACGGCATCTTGGTGCGCCCCAAAGTGGAAGCTCAGCGTCCCGACGAAGTACCGGCCGCAGCACCTGGTCGCACCGAAGAGGCATCCCCAACGTACGTTTCACCAAAGCAATCGCGACGGGCAAACGGGTGGATGCGACCGGACAACTCAACACGTGAGCGCAGCAATTCGTCGCGTTCGTGGAGTGCGCCTTCAAATAACTCGAACAACTCGATCAACAACTCCTCGCGCAGCCGCTCCAATTCCTTCAGCGCTCCCTCCGACAAGGGAGGGTCACGCTCTGGGGGAAGCTCAAGCGGCAACTCACGTTCCAGCGGTTCCTCACGGTCTTCACGCGGAGGCGGACAATGAACACGCGCACCTTCCTGCGGACTGCAGCGGCGGCTTGGGTGCTTGCAGCTGTGGGACCGCACTTGGCTTCGGCCCAAAACGAAATTGACATCCTGCGCTACAGCTACCAGGAGGCCTTGGGTAGCACGCGCACCATGGCCATGGGCGGTGCCTTTGGCGCACTCGGTGCAGACCTGGCTTCACTCAACGGCAACCCAGCTGGAATCGGGATGTACCGGCGTGGAGACGCCGGCGTGACCACGGGATTCGCTTCGAAGAAAGCCAAAATCAACATCAACGGACAACTTGGCAACGCCAATCAACTCGCCGGTTCCACCACGAACCTGGGGATCGCATTGAGCTATCCCTCGGTCAACCCCGATTGGCCAGTGACAACGCTCGCGATCACCAACACGCGCCGTGCGAATTTCAACGAAAAGGTAGAAATAGAGGACGCCTCACTCGACGCGTCTTTGCTCGATGCGTTCCTCGTCGAGGCCATGGGCACCGTGCCGCCGGATTTGTACGATCGAGCGCCTTTCACGAGCAACCTCGCTTGGGAGACCTACCTCCTTGACCCCCACCCCAACAACGATCCTACGGCCTACATCTCGGCCATTCCTGAAGGCGGCGCTTACGCGACCAAGACCATTGAACGATCCGGCCGCCTCAACGAGACCAACATCGGTCTGGGTTCGGGCCTGAACGAGCGGCTGTACATCGGTGCCAGCATCGGCATTGTCAATGTGGAGTTTGAAGAGACCAGCGTCCACAAGGAGCGACCGCGCCAGGATTCCCTCGCGCTGAGCGAGTGGGAATTCCAGGAAATGCTCGCCGTGGAAGGCAGTGGCATCAACCTCAAGATCGGAGCCACATTGGTAGTAACCGATTGGTTGCGCGCCGGACTCGCCTACCACACGCGCAGCCGCATCACTTTCACCGACGAGTACTCCACGACCGTTCGAAGCACCTTCAACACCGGTGAATCGTACGATTACAATTCGCCCTTCAATCGACTCGAATACGTCATTCATACCCCGTCCCGCCTCATCGCTTCAGCCGCCTTCATCATGGGCAAAGCTGGCATCGTCAGCGCGGATTACGAGCGGGTCGACTACGGCACTGGCACCCTGAATGCCTCGGCCTTTTCGGGGCCCAGCGCTTACGATTTTGCCAGCGAGAATGAAGCCGCTGCCGAACTGTACGGCACGTCGCACATCGCCCGGGTCGGTTGCGAATTCCGAGTCCAGCGTGCTTGGCGCGTGCGAGCAGGGGCTTCCTTCGAGACCTCGCCCTTTACACAAGCAGCCGACATCCTCGCAGATGCCAACCGCTACACCGGTAGCTTTGGTTTTGGGCACCGCACAGAGAATTGGTACTTCGCTGGGACCTACCGACGTAGCGTCTACCAGAACGACATCTACCTCTTCTCGCCCGACCTGCTCGATGCCGGCCGGGTGCAAAAAACCCACGGAATGGTCGTGGCCACCGTGGGTTTTCGAATGTGAGGCAAGTGAGCGGTTGGTCCGCTCCACCTGAAATTACTTTTTGACTTTCGCGAGCGCCTTGGTGATTTGCGTCTCCATGCGTGCGATTTCCTCTTCTGCCAACTCCTTGTCGACGAGAATACGACCGCTGTGCTCATCGACGATGATCCGCTTGCGCTGTGCAATATCGATTTGACGCTGTGGCGGGATCTTGATGTACGAACCGGCTGACGCTTCACGCTCAATCGGCACCACGGCCAACCCGTTCTTGGCTGCGCCGCGGATGCGCTTATAGCTCGCAAGCAAACGCTCATCAATGCCTTTGGCCATCTTGGTGCTCAAGGTGTTCAATACGTCCTCTTCCTGCTGTGTCTCCGCAACGATTTCAGAAAGCTCGGTCTTCTTGCTTTCGAGGTCGGCCTCACGCAGCTCCACTTTCTCCTTGCTGTCGGTGACTACCTCGCCTTTCTGCTCAGCCTGCGCTTGGCATTCGCGGATACGTTTCTCGCACAATTCGATTTCGAGGGTCTGGTATTCGATTTCCTTGTTCAAGGATTCGAACTCGCGGTTGTTGCGAACGTTGTTTTGCTGCTCGGTGTACTTCGCAATCAAGGCCTTGCTGTCCTCAATTTGAATTTTGTATGCTGAGATACGTTGGTTGACCAAATCGAGGTCTTCTTCCAAACGCTCCAATCGGGTGCGCAATCCGGTAATCTCGTCTTCGAGGTCTTCCACCTCCAGAGGCAATTCACCCCGAACGACGCGGATGCGGTCGATGCGGGAGTCAATCAATTGCAAGTCATACAGTGCGCGCAGCTTGTCTTCTGCAGTAGAGGCAGTGGTTTTCTTAGCCATATTGAGGTCAGCGATAGTGAATAGGATTCGGATTGGCCTTTGCCAAATGGAGGGCAAAATTAGGGAATTTTTCGTTTAGGCGCTTGAGAATCAGGTCTGTTGTTTGCCATTCACTCTCATAATGCCCCACGTCCGCAATTAAGATGCGGCCATCGGCATCGAAAAACTCGTGGTATTTGAAGTCTGAAGTCACGAAAATATCGGCTCCCGCGCGGATAGCATCACCGAGCAAAAAGCTTCCCGATCCTCCACATACAGCGACTTTCTGCACTGGCCTTCCGAGTAAGCGCGTGTGCTTCACAGCCCCGCAACCGAGTGTTTCCTTCAATCGATCCAAGAATGCCTCTTCGTCCACCGGCTCGGGGAGTTCGCCGACCATGCCCGAACCGACGGTGCTCAAGGTGTTTTCGAGGGGCCAAACGCTATAAGCCACTTCCTCGTAGGGATGGGCGTCCTTCATCGCATGAAGGACATTGCTTAGCTTCCACGGCTCCACCACCACTTCCAACCGCACCTCGTCGGCCCGCTCACGCTCGCCGATTTGACCGGCAAAAGGCTGAGCGCCAGGCAGCGGTCGAAACGTTCCTTGACCCTGAACCGACCACCCACATTCGTCGTAGTTTCCAATGTGCCCTGCTCCTGCATCGAACACCGCTTGCTGAATCGCCTCAGCATGTTCCTGTGGCACATACACCACGATCTGCATCAAAACGCTGGCTTTTGGACGGAGAATACGCTGGCTTTCGAGCGTGCAGCCTGCAAGGGAGGCCAAACGCTCATTCACGCCGTCCGCCACATTATCGAGGTTCGTATGAATGGCGTACAGCTGAATGCCATGGCGAATGGCCGCTATGACCGTGCGCTCAACGTAGTTCGCCCCAGTGAACCGCTTCAAGCCTTTGAATACGATGGGGTGATGGGAGACAATCAGGTTGGCTCCGCACGCCACTGCCTCTGCGACGACTTCCTCTGTGCAATCCAGTGACACCAACACACCTGTGACCTCGGCATTCCGATCACCGACCAGCAGCCCGGAATTGTCATAAGACTCCTGTAGCGCGGGAGGCGCCCACGCTTCCAACTCCGCGATCACATCGCACACTCGAAGGGGTTGATTGGCTTGCATGACTCAAAAGTAAGGGAGGTCCAAAACAACGCGTACTTTTAATGCATGTTTCGTCGGAGATTCCAACATGCCGTGATGCGCACCCTCGGGTGGCTGCCTGCTCAGCTATACGGATTGGTCATTCGCGTCCGGCACCGTCTGTACGACGTCGGTATTTTGCCTTCAAAAGAAGGCGCCCTCCCGACGTTGGTGCTGGGCAATTTGACCGTTGGCGGAACCGGCAAGACGCCCCTGACCGAACGACTCGTCCTGGACTTGGAAGCCGTATTGGGGAGAGGCACCGTCGGTATTCTCAGCCGCGGGTACGGCCGCGACACGTCAGGATTTCAATGGGTCACCCCCGAATCCACCAGTGCTGAAGCAGGAGACGAACCCGTCATGCTCGCGCGCAAGCTGCCCCATGCAGCCGTCGCCGTCTGTGAAGACCGACTCGAAGGGCTGGAGCGCATGCGTGCCGAACACCCCGAGCTGCGGTGGGTGGTGTGCGACGATGCATTCCAACACCGGGCCTTGAAGCCCACCCTCTCCATGCTCCTCATCGATAGCACGCAGCCCATCGCCTCCGACCGTTTGCTTCCCGCGGGCCGACTGCGCGACGTTCCAGAGCGGGCATTGGCCGCTGACGCCATTATTGTCACGCGGTTGGACGATGTGCATGGGGATTTACGTGCTAAGTATGTCCCTGCATTTCCAGTCAATCAACCCGTGTTTGGCACACACATGGAAACCGATCCGCTCCTCGCATGGCCCGGCGATGTACCCTGCGCCAACGGAGACCGAAACGCCTCACCAGACCGCAGAGAACGCATCTTGGCAGTGGCGGGAATTTCACGGCCCGAGCGCTTCATGGATCGGCTGGCGGAGCGTTTCCAGGTCGTTCGTCGCGAAGCCTTCTCGGACCATCAAGCGTTCACTACCAACGACTTCAAGCGCTGGAAGCGCATCGTGGATTCCGACCGACTGCACGCCTTGGTCACCACCGAAAAAGACGTGGTGCGCATGCCGATGGAGGGCATCCCTGGTGTCGCCATCCGCTACGAACCCATGCACGCTGAGTGGCAAGAACCCGAGGAGGTCAAGGCATGGCTTAGGCAACAAATTGAAGACCAGACCCCATCTTCGGCCGGAACAAGCTGAAAATTCAAGATATTTGAAACATGAAGGTAATTGAGCAGAATGCCTCTCACTTTGCGTTGGGAGGAGGAATGATGTGGCTGATAGCTGCAGCACTGAGCGTTGGAATCCTCGCCGGATGTGGAGCAGGGACGAATGGACCCAAAAACGCCATTTCAGGCGTATTCAGCGGAGAAAACGGACTTGGCGTCGACATGGACTTGCGCCGATGGGTGCCCGGTAAAAATGGGCAAGGCGGAAAGTTTGAATCCATCGGAAGCGCGACCAGCGACATGCAGGGGCATTTCCAGCTCATCCCCGATCGGGCACTTGTCATGGATTACTACCAATTGATGGTCAGTGGCATGACCCCCATGGTCGTCATCATGGACAGCACCATGCACGTGCACATCAAAGCCGAAATTCCCGACGGCGGATTCATTGGTGACGCAACCATTACCGGTTCGAAAGCCGCAGCGGAAGTGCACGAATACTACGCCAAGGCCATGCCGTTACAAACCACGCTCAGCATGCTGCGTGGAACCATGCAACGCACGAAGGACAGGGAGAAGATGCAGGAACTCTCCGACCAGGCAGCCCAAAAGAAGATTGAGGCCGACCAATGGGCCAAGCAATTCATCAAAGACCATCCAGGCTCACCGGCCCTCTTGGGTCCATTGGAACACCTCGAACCCCGTGCCAATGCAGACTTGTTTGCAGAAGTCCTCGAGTCGACTGAAGAAAAGCTGCGGGACGGAGCATTTCACAAAGCCCTTACCGCTGCCACTAAAGGCGCTCAAACCACGCGCAACAACGCCCGCGAACGCGTGGTCAAGAAAGGGAACGGAGCCAACCCGCCCCGCCCCGCCAAAAACTCCCGCTACGGCGTCGGAGATGAGGCGCCAGATATCGCCATGGCCGATCCCGATGGTAACATCCGCCGGTTGAGTGACCTGCGCGGCAAGGTGGTCTTAGTGGACTTCTGGGCGTCGTGGTGCGGACCGTGCCGCCGGGAAAATCCCAACGTCGTGCGCGCCTACCAGCAGTTTAACGGCGAGGGCTTTGAAGTCTTTTCGGTGTCATTGGATCAAAATGCAGACCGTTGGAAAGCCGCCATCGCTATGGACAGGTTGAACTGGCCCAACCACGTGTGCGACTTGAAAGGCTGGCAAAACGAAGCCGCTCGGGCCTACGGCGTGAGCAGCATCCCCCACGCCCTCCTCGTGGACCAGAGCGGCACCATCGCCGCCACCCATCTCCGCGGTCCGGCACTGGCTGCGAAACTGAACGAACTGCTTCGTTAACCCGCCCCCTTGCACCGCGTTCACCTCGCCTCTGACTTGCACCTCGGTGCCCCCGATGCAGCCCGAAGCCGCGAGCGCGAGTTGCGTTTTATCAACTGGCTCGAAGACTCCGCCGCGGGCCTCAAACACGCACAGGAAGGACCGGCGACGGAGATTCACTTGGTCGGCGACATCTTCGACTTTTGGCACGAGTACAAGCATGCCGTTCCCAAAGGCGGCACGCGCCTGCTTGGCGCCATAGCACGTGTAGCTGACAGTGGAATACCGGTCCATTACCACACCGGTAACCACGACCTGTGGACATACGGTTACCTTGAAGAAGAGCTGGGCCTACATCTGCACCGCGACCCCATCATCCGTGAATTCGATGGCCTGACCTGCATGATCGGGCACGGCGACGGACTCGGTCCGGGAGACTACGGCTACAAGCGCATCAAAAAAGTCTTCACTTCGCCCCTGTTGCAATGGGCATTCCGTTGGGTGCATCCCGACCTCGGCATTCCGTTGGCGGATTTCCTATCCAAGGACAGCCGAGCCAAAGGCGGAAAAGAAGACGCCACCTTCCAATCGCCCGAAAACGAATGGCTCTGGTCCTACTGCAAAGAAATCCTGAATACCCAGGACATCGATTGCTTCATTTTCGGCCACCGCCACCTGCCACTTGACCTCGAGGTGCCTCGTCCATCTGGTGCGTCACCATCGCACCCTGCTCGGTACATCAACCTGGGCGACTGGATTCGGCATTTCACGTGTGGCAAGGTGGTGGACGGAACTGCGTCGTTGCTTCACCTTTGATTCCCTCGGCAAGCGGACAAAAAAAATCCCCAGCCTTGAGGCCAGGGATTCTTCAATTCATTTTCTAGCGATCAGTGGCGGACCAAGAGCTTCGCAGTCTCTTGGAACTGGCCGTTGACCAAGCGTACTATGTACTGCCCATTGGGCAATGTGCTCGCATCCACAACCAATGGACCACCAACGTAACCGGTCACAGACTGGTCAACCGCCAAGCGGCCCGTCAAGTCGAACACTTGCAACTGGAAGTCGCCTATCATCGCATCTGACTGGATCGTGAAGTTCGCGTCGCTGACCGGGTTGGGGTACACCAACAAGCCCTGTGCTTGCGTTGCTACGTCCTCGTCGAGGTCTTCAACGTCCAAGAACAAGTCCGATCGGAAAATGCCACGTCCGTGCGTCGCTGCGTAGATGGCGCCTTGGTTTGATGGATTGACCCAAGGTGCAGCACCGCGCCACTGTTGCTTCAAGTCGAAGACTGGAGCGGTCGGTTGGTCGGGTGCAGAAGCCATGTTTTGGTTGGACATGACCCAATCTTCGCCGCCGTTGTCCGTGGCGAAGATGCCGTACTCCGTACCGATCAAAATGGTCTCACCAGAAGGGTCCATGGCGTCGATGATGACGTCGTAGCAAGGCAACTTACCCAAACCGCTGACATTCCAGATGTTCGTCCAGTCGACGTCCTCATCCAGTGCGTTGAAGGTCTCTTGAACTTTACCCGAAGAAACGGTACCATAACCACCCACCGTGATGACCACGTGGTTGGGGTTGTTTGCATCGACAGAGATGCCCGTGATGGCCGCGCCCACCGTTTGGATGAGCTTGCCCATGTTCGACGGCACATCGTCCTGCGTATAGATGTCCTCCATTCCGGAGAAGCGGTACAGCTTACCGTCCCAACCGCTCACAAACATGTGGTTTCCTGCTTCTGGTTCGACGTTTACCGTGAACTCGACAGCCTTTGTACCAGTTCCGGCAGGGGCGTTGCCCAAGCGAATCCAATCCGGTGTTGTGTTGAAGTTCAACCCGTCCCTTGTCATCCAAATGCCGTTGCCGCCATTGAAACCGGCAATGGTCATGGTGGTATACGGGTCGCGCACCTTCAAGCGGCCAGCCACATCAAACAACGTATCCGCAGCGTGGAAGTAAACGGTGTCGCATACTTCCATGACGTCGTACACCTCCACTTCTGCAAAGGTGGTGTCGTAGCCCACCGTGTTGTACACCCACTCGTCCCATTCCTCGATGTAAACTGAATCTACCAATGGCGTAATGTCCGTGATGACCATTTCTGTACCTGTCAAGGTGCTGTCCGCGTAGCAATCCAATTGCTCAACAGCCTCCTGCGGGTCCAACCAGAAGTAGTCAGGATCTTCCGTCAGCGGAAAGTTTAGTATGCGCTCAGGACGCTCCAACATGTCGTAGTAAGGGAGCTCTACACCCTCGGGCAACGTGTATTCAAAGTCCAAGTTCTGGTTGGACGTGGACAACACAAACGTGCTGTCTGTTACGGTCTCTCCGTAAGGGTTCACCAAAATAATCTCACGATCCGTATCAGGGTCGTCGGTGTTTTCGTACAAACGAACCACCGAGTAGAATTGGCCAATCTCACCTTCCGTGTTAGCCAAGTCGATGATGTTGGCATCCCAGAAGTCACCATAGTTCGCGATGGAACCTGGCGCCACCGTACCGCGGGACAAGCCACCATTCTGGGAAGTAGCGTAAAACGCGTACTCGTAGCCTTCTGCTTCGGTGATTTGCGAGATAGCGCAATCAAAACCGTCACCGCCCTGTACTTCCACCGCTTCCTGGTCGCTCAAGAAGTAACCGCTAGCTGGGATGAACAAGGAGCCGTTATCCTGCGTTCCACCCATAGCAGCGCTGCGCGCACTGTGATCCATGCCGTAGAACTGAGTCACTGCGAGGTCCCGGTTGATGTCGATGTAGGTTTCGCCACCGTTGGTGCTTTTGTATATACCACCGTCGGTCGCCACATACATGTTGCCAGAAGGCGTGAACATCACCTCGTGGACGTCTGCGTGGACATCGATATCCGTTCCAGCAAAGTCGAAGGCATACGCAGCCAACTCAGCTTGCTGGTTGGGACCCGAACGCCACAATTCGATACCACCTACGTAAGCCAAATCCGGCTGACCTTGAGCAATGCCCAATGCCAAATCGTAAATACCTTGGTTACGTGGAAGTGGGGTGGCCTCGAGGATGTCGTTGGGCCAGACATTCGACCATGTCTCCACTTGACCAGCGTTGTCTGAATGGTACAGGCCTCCAAACGAACCACCGCTGGTGGCGAAAACAGCAAACGCGTGGTTGGGGTCATCAATGCTGATGTCAACCCGTACGCGGCCGTTGCCTGACTGAGGCAATACCGTGTCGTCGTTGTTTGAACCTGAAACGTTGTTGAATGAAGTGAAGTCGCTGCCCTCACTGCGGAACACGCGGCAGTTGCCCATTCCGATCAACATGTATGAACCATCCTGAGCCACAGCGATGTCCGCAACGGCACCGCTGATGTCGTTGCTGGGGCTCATGGTCATCACACCATTCTCAATGAAGCCGAATCCAGCGTTGCAACCGAACCAAACCCGGTCCTCGTCGTTGGGGTCAGCCACCATGGCATCTACCGCAGCGAAGTTGCCTGAACCGAATTCACCGGGGTCGGTTCCTTCGACCATTTCGAAGTTCTCACCGTCTGCAGACCAGTAAATGCCACGTCCGCGGAATGAACTTCCGCCTTCGCCGCCGCCTCCTTCGAACAACGAACCCGAACCCACGTAAACGTGGCCGTTCTTGGTGATGCCGATGGAGCCGATCATCATCTGGTCGATACCAAACACTTGGTTCCAGTCATTGCCTCCATTGTAACTCTTCCACAATCCACCGGATACAGAACCTGCGTAGAGCACTTGCTCCTCGCTTCCGTCCTCGGGGATAATGGCGGCAATGGCGCGAACACGGCCCCCGATGTTATCGGGACCCATTTCGTTCCAGTAGTGCTCAGTCGCTCGGCTGTTGCTGGATTGGTTGGCGGCGAATCGCTCCACCTCATGGCGGAGTTCACGCAAACCGTCTTCGTTCATTTCGCCGGTCTCGATGTCGCCGCGCAGCAATTTTTGGATTTCCCAAGCGCCTTCAGGCGATTGAGCAGGCTGGGCAGCGGCACGGGGAGCGTACGTAGCTTGATCCGAAACAGCAGCAACAGGATCAGTGGAGTTGCTCACTTGCCAACCCGCAAAAGCGAGAACGGCAGCAGCAGAAGCAGTGAATACAGATTTCAATTGCATGGTCTGAGTTTTGTCAATCAGGAGTTCGAAAGTTACAACAAACGAAACGCCTGTCAACTGATTCTGTTCACGACTTCCGCACCAAATTCAGGCTGAGGGGAATAAGCCGCAGTAAAGCGAGATAGAACGCCAGTTTGCCGCTTTGCGCGGTCGTTATATCAGGTGCTTTTCTGCGTGGTAGCTGGAGCGCACCAGCGGCCCACTTTCGACATAGCGAAAGCCTTTTTCCAACCCAATTTTCTTCAACTCGGCAAAGGTATCGGGGTGGATGAATTCGACCACTGGCAAGTGTTTTGGCGTCGGCTGCAAGTATTGCCCCAATGTGAGGATTTGGCAGTCGACGCTGCGGAGGTCGTCCATGGTTTCTACCACTTCTTCGAACGATTCTCCCAAGCCCAGCATTACGCCTGACTTTGTTTTGATGCCGGCTTGTCGCAAGCGGCGCAACACTTCGAGGCTGCGGTCGTATTTGGCTTGGATGCGCACCTCTTTGGTCAATCGGCGCACCGTTTCTAGGTTGTGCGAGACAACCTCCGGAGCCACTTGAATGATGCGGGCGAGGTTTTCCCACTTGCCGGCAAAATCCGGAATCAAGGTCTCGAGCGTGGTCCCTGGGCTTTGGTGGCGAATGGCACGCACAGTTTGCGCCCAAATTTCACTGCCGCCATCGGTCAAATCATCCCGGTCAACGGAGGTGATGACCGCGTGCTTGACGTTCATCAGCTTGACCGAATTGGCCACACGGCCCGGTTCAAACGGATCGGCCTCGAGGGGCTTTCCCGTCGCCACGTTACAAAAGCCGCACGAACGCGTGCAGATGTTTCCGAGGATCATAAAGGTCGCTGTCCCCGCCCCCCAGCATTCGCCCATGTTAGGGCAATGTCCGCTTTCGCAGATGGTGTGGAGTTTGTGTTCCGAGACGATGTCCCGCACTTCCTTGTACGCTTGACCCGTTGGCAACTTCACCCGCAGCCACTTGGGCTTGGGCACGCGTTGGGGAGCGTTTTCAGACGTAGGAGTCGAAGGCGTTGTCATAGCTTACCGGGTCCAGTTTCTTCCGACCTCAAAGGTCGCAAATAAGGTGACAAACAAGCGGTTGTTCTGTTCAAACTTCTCAGCGAAGACCTCAGGTGCCAGAAGGAAGGCGTCAACCGACACACCCGTTGTCAGCGCCTTGGGCATGAACCGCTCGTCTCCGTATTCAAAATCCAATCCATACGTGGCGTGCAATCCGGGCACCACGGTCAACTCGTCCAGCCCATTGCTCCAGTCCGCCCGGCCGTAGATGTTGTCCGAAAAATGAGCGTCGGGGTCGTACCGTTCTGTCGCCGTGTAATCGTAGGGAATGTCCGGGTACCCAATTTCGAGGTAGATCGGTTTCAATACACCGAGGGCGGCACCGGCTTTCCAAAACGTACTGAATCGAACGGCATCGCGGCGCAATTTTTCGGCACGAAGGTTCTGCTTTCCGTACCAGAGCCTCAGGATTTGCAGGGTGTTTTGTTTGCCGTAGACGTAAGGACGACCGTTTTCATAAATGGGATTGGTCGTCTGGATTTCCTTGGGATGCTTGAAGTAGGCCAGGTCAACGCCTATGTTGCGCACGGCAAACGCGTTGAGGTAATATCCACGTCGGGCGGTGATGCCGATGCCTTGAGTGTGAAACAACACTCCCACCTGGTATTCATCTGTTAGCGGAATGTTGACCTTACCGTCTCGGTACACCGCTTGGTCGCCCGTCAACGGCTGCTCGCCCCTTTGAGCGCTCGCCGCATTGACGCCCAAAAAGCAGCCCAAGAGCAGAATGCCATGTGCAAGAATTGAGCAAAAGTAGCGGGCGGTCATGGCTCAAATTTAGTCCGGAATCCGTTACTTCATGGTCCGTTTGCAAGCATTAAGAAAGCCGTTGTTATGATCACATCCGCACCCCAATACACCCTCTCGTACGAAGGCCAGTTGCGCACAACCGTGAAACACCTTCAATCCAACAGTGAAATCATTACGGATGCGCCAGTGGACAACCGCGGCAAAGGGGAGTCGTTTTCACCCACTGATCTGGTCAGCTCCGCGTTGGCCAGTTGCGTTATGACCATCATGGCCATCAAAGCAGGGGATATGGGATACGAGTCCATCAAAATGGACGCACGCGTATGGAAAACAATGGCTTCCAACCCACGACGCATTGCCAGAATCCGAGTCGAACTGGACTTAAACATCACGGGAATCACCGATCAACACAAGTTGATTTTAGAGCGCACGACGAGAGCGTGTCCCGTGGCGCGATCGCTGCACCCGGACACGCATGAAGAGGTCGTTTTTAATTGGCAGTGATCACTCGCACACTTCCACTTCTGCGTACGCGGCACAAGCGGAGTAACTCGTCGCACAAGAAGCGAAGAGCGATGCGGCCAACACCAGGCCAATGGTCCATTGAAAAAACCGTTTCATCTTTCGGTTGTTAAAAGTTCAATATCCACTACGGGTGAACGCCTACGAAGGTTGCGTTTAGATGTATATTCCGCTCATGGAGTCGTCGCAACTTATCACCATCCTCATCTTAATACTCGCATTGCTAACCGCCGGAATCCTACTGCTGGCAAGGCAATTGGCGCGTCGAGGAAGCGACTCCATCACCTCCGATCCCGAAGCCGAACGGTTACGATTTGACCGCGACCAATTGCAGGAAGATTTGGAACGGACCCGCGAGGAATTGTCCGGTACACGCAAGGAACTGCAAGCGGCCATCGAGGCCCGCGGCAAGGCCGAACAGCGCTACGAAGACCACGCGCATGAAGCCGAGAACCGCAGAACCGAACTGAAGCAGGAGTTCGACTTGCTGGCGCGGGACATCATTGAAAAGAACGCCGAACGCCACCAAAAACACCTCAGCGAAGGCGGAAAAGAAACGCTGTCCGCCGTGGTCAGACCCATTCAGGAAAAGTTCATCGAGTTGCAAAACCAGATGAACAAATTTTATGGCGACGAACGTGAACAGCTGGGGCAGCTGGACAAAGAACTCGAGAAGCTATTCTCCCTCAACCAAAGCCTGCAGGCAGAAGCAAAGCACCTCACCAACGCCTTGAAGGGCGAATCGAAGGTGCAAGGTGACTGGGGCGAATACCAATTGGAGCGCATCCTCGAACAAGTAGGGCTCGTGGAGGGCATTCATTACTCGAAGCAGTCGTCTCAACGCGACGAGGATGGCAAACTGTACCGCCCAGATTTCCTCATCTACCTCCCCGATGACAAGGTGCTCATCATCGACAGTAAGGTTAGCTTGACTGCGTACGAGCGCATGACGCAGGCCGACGACCCCGCCATCATAGAGCAGGAACGAACGTCGCACGCCTCAAGTGTTTCGGCACATATCAAAGGATTGGGCAAAAAGAACTACGCCGAATTGTACGGAAAAAGCACGGACTACACCCTGATGTTCATGCCCGTCGAGGCCTCGTGGGTGGCATTGGGCCAGCACCTGCTCAAGTTGCAAGAAGAAGCCCTGAGCCAGAACGTTCTACTCGTTTCCACCAGCACCTTGATTGCCACCTTGCGCACCATTAGCTACGTTTGGCAACAGGAAGAGCAAAAGGCGAACATCCAGAAAATCGCAGAACGCGGGAGCAAGCTCTACCACCAGATCTATGCTTTTCTGGACGAATTCTCCAAAATCCGCACCCAGCTCACCCGGGCGCAGTCTTCTTACGACGACGCCCTCATAAAGTTGAAAGGTCGACAAGGCGCGCTGTACCAAGCTGAGCAAATGCGCGAATTGGGCGTCAACGTCAAAGCGCGTATTCCGGAAGAATTCACAGCCGACCTTCCCACAGCACCGCTTGAACTTCCCGAAGAATCCACCGAACCGGAAAGCCCCTGATGGTCCTGCGCACATCCTTTCTTCTGGCCACCGGCCTGATCATCTTGTTGCTCTCGAGCTGCGGAGCGTCGGGCACTTCTCTGGGGAAGTCCAACCAACGGCCATACGACTTCGAGGCGCATATCCTCCACCCAAAGTGTGCCGTACTGCCAGCTGGGATTGATAGCGTGGACGTGTACATCGAGTGGTCGCGTAAAGAAGCCTTGTTCCTCCGGGATTCGCCGCAAAGTCCCTTCACAGCGAATCTCCAACTGAAAGCCGGCACGTTTGAGGTAACGTGGAGGGATACTCTAGTGGATTTTGCTGCTCCATGGGACCGCAAACAGTGGCGTATTTCGCTTGCGGAGTTCGCTTCCGAATGGAACCAATCGACCAACCTCATTCCGATGCAGTTGGATGATTTGCACCGAAACGCCGCCGCTACGTGGCGTGTGCCCCTGCCTCAACCAGGCATTCCCCGAACGCCTTTTCAAAGCGACGGCTGGCCAGTGCACGACGGGTTTGCAATCGCAGGTGATACCCTCTATTTCGAGAGTATACCGGGAAGCCGTTGGCAACACGCGAGCATCAAAGTGCCAGAAGCCATGCCCGCCCCGCCGTTTTCTCAAGTCAAGGACAAGAGCGACACGCTCCAACCGGCTATCCGTTCCGATTGGAACACGGACGAAACTGGATGGAGTGGCTACATCGTGCAGCCCGGCATCAACGTAGTGGGCCAACCCACAGCGAGCGGCACACTACGCGTGGCGCACCGCATCGTCGGCACATCGGAAGACCACCCGTTGGTTCGGGACCTGCAGATCATGATCCAATCCAGTCGTTACATTACGTCCCGCAAAGAGTACGAGCGCATGATCCATGCCTCGGATCCCAAGGCGGCCCTCGACGCCTTCTGGCTCAGTTGCGGAAACGAAAAAGAAGCTTCGGCCACGATGATTGCAACCTATTACGGACGCGTGGAAGAGGCCAATCGGTACTTCTCTGGGGTGCATCCCGGATGGCGCACTGACCGCGGTATGGTGCACATCGTATTCGGGATTCCCAACAAGGTACGCCGAGGTTCGGACAGCGAATGGTGGATTTACGGCGAAGAAGGTTCAGCCAATGCCCTCGTCTTTCGATTTCTGCATGTCGAACACCCCTGGGACAACGAGTTTTACGTCCTGAGCCGAAGCATCCAATTTCGGTCGCCGTGGGACCGCATGGTCACAAATTGGCGCAACGGCCGCATCAAAGCGGATTGATATCCGGTACCTTTGGGCATGCCTTTTGACCTGCCCTCTCCCAACCGGCCTTCCAACCGTTCAAACCGGCCCGCATCCCCTTCCGGAGCGCCAGGCCATTCCGGTCCCCGAAAGAAGGGACCCTATACCGGTCCCAAACGTCCACCCAAGGGCAGTTACGTCATGGGTTGGCATCCGGTCATCGAAGCCCTTGATGCTGGTAAAGAATTTCAAAAGGTCTTGATCCAAAGGGACGAAAAAGGCGAGCGTACCACCGCTTTGGTTGCTCAACTGCGTGGGCTGAACATCCCTGTTCAACGGGTACCCAAAGAGAAGCTGAACCGCATCACCGTCAAAAACCACCAAGGCATTGTCGCTTTCCTCTCGCCCATAAGCTACCAGCCGTTGGAAGAGTTGATTGCTCGGGCTTACGAGGCCGGTGAAACGCCCTTGCTCGTCGCACTGGACGGTGTGACCGATGTCCGCAACATCGGAGCCATCGCGCGGAGCGCCGAGTGTTTTGGGGCTACAGCGCTGGTCATTCCCTCGTTTGGCGTTGCCCCCATTCAAGAAGACGCCATCAAATCGTCTTCCGGCGCCCTAGTGCGGCTGCCCGTCGCCCGCGTGCCCGACATGGCCCGTGCGTTGGAAGGCATCCAAGCCCAAGGCATGACCTGCATCGCCCTTGACGAAAAAGCAGAGAAATCCATTCACACTCACCAAACCGACGGACCCGTCTGCCTCGTGATGGGCGATGAAGGCACTGGGATTTCCGAAGGAGTCGCACGGAAATGCGCGCTGCAACTACGATTGCCGATGACTGGCAAAACCGGAAGCCTCAATGTATCCGTCGCTGCAGGTATCGCATTATCTCATATTGCATTGTGGAAAGAAGCCTAACAGGCCTCTGAAAACACCCCGTCACGGCCGTTATCATTGTTTAGCGGGTTCCTTGTTGTAAGGCACCCCCCTCTTTCGCAATGAATCAACCATGACGCCTACGCCGTTTTCCCGTTCAATGACCATCACCACCGCCTTGGTGGTTGGCATGGTACTGCTCAACTCCTGTGGTTCTCGTCATTTTTGGAAAGGACTTCGGATGTCCGAAAAGGAACGATACACGGAAGCCGCCACCAATTTGCACCGCGCATTGGCCAAATGGCCCAACGATACCATGAGTTACAGGCTCTTGGGGCAAACCCAGATGCACCTCATGGATTTTGTCGCGGCCGAACGCACATTCGAAGAGTTGGGCTACCGCACCGCCCTCACCGCTGACGACCAATTGAACTACGCCAAATGCATGATGCAACAAGGCAAGTACGCCGAAGCCGCGGATGTGCTGGAATGGTTGATGGTCGAAGAGGATGCCCCCGAGTATGTGCAGCGCGTCTGGGACCGATGCACCTCCCAATTGCACGTGGATGAGGACACCCGGCATTGGCAAATCAGTCCTCTTCGCTTTCCCGGGCTGGAGACGGCGTCAGCCCCGCGCATAAGCCAAAACCGCATGTACTTCTGCAGCGAGCCATACCAATGGGGCCAGGCCGATCAAACGGCCCGACTGGACCGAAACGAAACCTGGTTCATGGATTTGGGCAACACCAGCCCCCACGTCATGCGGGCCAAAGAGGTCACCGCCATGAACCTACCGGATCACGACGGTATCATCAGCCTTTCGCCTGACGGACGCTCCATCGCCTACTCGAAGAAAAACAACCGCAGCGTCGGTTGGTTTGGGGACCCCATTGACGGTGGCTACCAGCTGCTGATTGCATCCCGCACCGCCACAGGTGAGTGGGGCGAGGCGCGTCCATTCCCGTTCGTTGAGAAGGGCTATGTCTTCGCACACCCCACGTGGTCGCCCGACGGTAACCGCCTGTACTTCGCTACGGATCTCCCTTCACCGGAAGCCCAAGGCGGCATGGACATCTGGGTGTCTGAACGCAACGGCACGTTTTGGGAAGAACCCCTCAACCTCGGGCCTGAAGTGAACTCTGCGGGCGACGACGTCTTCCCCGCTTTCGATAGTAACGGACGCCTCTACTTCGCTTCCAATGGCCACCCCACCTTGGGCGGCTTGGACATCTTTTGGACAGAGATTGACCCCACCGCAAAACCCGAGACGCGCCACTGGCGTGACGGAGACGCATGGAAAACGCCCGTCAGAATGGCCTTCCCCATCAACAGCCTGGCTGACGACTACGCATTTGCTGTCGAATCGGATGGAACCCACGGATTCATCTGCTCCAACCGCGAAGGAATCGATGAAGTCTTTCGCGTCGAATACAATGAAGACGTCGCCGCATTCAATGTGGTGGTCACCGATTACGCCACTGGCGAAGTGTTGCCGCGTGTCCCCATCCGCTGGATCGACTTGAAGGACGGCTCCGCATGGGACACCCGCACTTCCCTGGACGGGACACTCTCCATCAGCCTGCCGCCCAACCGTGGCTTCCAAGTGACCTGCGCATTGCCGGGCTATTTGGTGACGCGTAAGTTCATCACCACCGATTCCACAGAACCGATATGGGAGGTGGAACTGGCGAAAATCAAGACGTTAAACGACAAGCGATTTGCCGACCGTTGGATGGGTGGCACGCCGTTCGAAATTGCAGGCTTGGAGTGGGAATCCGAGGCCCAAATGACCCGTGCAAGCGAGGTCAACCTTTATAAATTGGTGGACTTCCTCAAGTTGAACCCAGAAGTCTTCCTCGAAATTCGAACGCATGAAGACGCCTCGGCTTGGGACTTGTTTGACCAACCGACCAACCGCACGTCCAAGCTGCGATCCATTGAGATTGAATCCTTCCTACTCAAGGCCGGCGTTTCCTCGAAGCAGTTGATCAGCGTCGGCAAAGGCGTTGATGAGCTCCGGAACGGATGCTTACCGGGCGAGCCTTGTGCGTTCTACAACCACGAGGACAATGACCGTACCGAATTCCGCATTTATGGGCTCTTACAACAGACACCGGGCCAAATTGACCCGGTGCCGTTTATGAAGTCCGAAAAGTAAGAACGCGAATCAGCCGCGGAAAGCGTGGCCGCGGTACACCGCTGCTGCCCCCAATTCCTCCTCAATGCGAAGCAACTGGTTGTATTTGGCGACACGGTCTGAGCGGCTCGCTGAACCGGTCTTAATCTGACCGGTATTCAAGGCCACAGCCAAATCCGCGATGGTGGTGTCCTCCGTCTCACCACTTCGGTGGCTCATGACACTCGTGTATCCGTTGCGGTGTGCCAAGCTCACCGCTTCGATGGTCTCCGTGAGGGTGCCAATTTGATTCACCTTCACCAAGATGGAATTGGCGATGTCGTTTTCGATGCCACGCGCCAAGCGATGCGTATTGGTCACGAACAAATCGTCACCGACCAACTGCACTTTATCGCCAACGGCTTCGGTCACCAATTTCCAGGCGTCCCAATCGTCCTCGGCCAATCCGTCCTCAATGCTCACGATCGGGTACTTCTCCGTCCATCCTTTCCAAAAGTCTACCAACTCCCCTCCGGTCATACGATCGCCGGTGGATTCAAAAATGTACTGGTTTGACTTCACGTTGTAGAATTCGGAAGCAGCAGCGTCCAAGGCAATCAACAAATCGTCGCCGGGACGGAAGCCCGCTTTTTCGATGGCCTCAATGACCACTTCGATGGCTTCCTGGTTGGAGCTGAGGTTGGGCGCAAAACCGCCTTCGTCGCCAACGTTTGTGGCGTGTCCACGCTCCTTCAGCACCTTCTTCAGGGTGTGAAACACTTCTGTGCCCATGCGCAAACCGTCAGAGAACGTTTCCGCTCCCACAGGCATGATCATGAATTCTTGGATGTCAATCTTGTTGTCCGCGTGTGAACCACCATTAAGGATGTTCATCATGGGCACAGGCAACGTGTGCGCGTTCACCCCACCGATGTACCGGTACAAGGGCTGTCCCGCGCATTCTGCTGCAGCGTGGGCTGCTGCTAAAGAGACGCCGAGAATGGCGTTCGCTCCAATTTTGCCTTTGTTGCTGGTGCCGTCGAGGTCAATCATGGCCTGGTCGATGGCGCGCTGGTCGAAGATGTCAAAGCCCAACAATTCATCCGCAAGAATATCGTTGACGTTATCGACGGCTTGGGTCACTCCCTTGCCCATCCACTCCGATCCGCCGTCGCGCAATTCGACGGCTTCGTGGATACCTGTGGAGGCACCGGAAGGAACCGCTGCGCGGCCCATGCTGCCATCGCCCGTGACGACGTCAACTTCGAGGGTAGGATTGCCGCGAGAATCGAGAATCTGGCGGGCTTGAATTTGATCAATGTAACTCATGTCAATGATGAAAAGTGGATGCGCAAACAGGCGCTAGGATTGGGGTCATTTCCAAATCCTGTTCTTAAAACCGCCGCGAAGTTACTGAATCAAACGGGAATCACGCGGGCACAGCCGCCTGTTCCATATTTGCCACAAATTGGTCGAAGAGGTATCGGCTGTCGTGCGGCCCCGCAGAGGCCTCTGGATGGTACTGCACCGAGAAGACCGGACGGCCTTTCAACGCGATGCCTGCAACCGTATTGTCATTCAGATGGATGTGGGTCAATTCCACGTCCGAGTGGGCATCCAAAGAGTCGCGGTCCACAACAAAACCGTGGTTTTGCGATGTGATCTCGGCTTTGCCTGTAATGAGATTCTTGATGGGGTGGTTCACGCCGCGGTGGCCGTTGAACATCTTGACCGTCTTCAATCCCTGGCTCAAAGCCAATACTTGGTGCCCAAGGCAGATCCCAAACACGCTGCGGTCGGCCTCGACGAGTGCTTTGACCTTTTCGACCGTCTCCGTCATCGCACCTGGGTCTCCGGGGCCATTGGACAACATGATGCCATCAGGCTCAATGGCGAGCATCTCCTCCACCGATGCATCCATCGGGAAAACGTGCACTTCACACCCGCGCTCTGTGAGGCATCGGACGATGTTCTTTTTGACGCCCAAGTCGAGCAAAGCCACCTTCAATCCCTTTTCTTTCCCAGCTGCAGGCGACGCAACATAGGGCTCGGAACACGTAACCTCACTGCTCAGCTCTAGTCCCTCCATGGACGGAACCTCGTCCAACTGACGCTTGAGTTCAGCCTCATCAGTACCGTCACTGCAGATGATGGCGTTCATCGCCCCTTTCTGTCGGATGTGGCGCACCAGCGCTCGCGTATCCACGTCGCAAATGCCCACCACACCGTCGCGGTCCATGTAGCCTTTCAAGGTCCCGCTGCCGCCAACGCGGCTGGCAATAGAGGAGAAATTTTTGGTCACCAATCCTGAGATTTGAATCCGATCCGACTCAACTTCTTCATCGTGCACACCGTAGTTCCCTACGTGGGCCGTGGCCATCACCAAAATTTGACGCAGGTAACTCGGATCCGTGAAGATCTCTTGGTACCCGTAAATTCCAGTATTGAATGCAATCTCACCGGTCGTTGTCCCAATGGCCCCGGCCGATTTCCCTTCAAAGCGTGTACCATCTGCCAGGATAAGAACTGCGGGTACTTTTTGCTCGCGTGAATGAACCATGGTGCAAAAATACTCCTCCGATTTCACCCCTTCAACCTCAAAGCCATTTGATTTTTCCTCAATCGGTTCACCGTGCTGTGAAAAGCCTTAAAACAAAACGGGAGGCCTTGAAGCCTCCCGTTTCATCGTCCTTGGTGAAAAGGGATCAGTCTTTCTTTTCTTCTTCTGCGTCGTCAGCAGCCTCTTCGGCGGCAGGTGCCTCCTCAGCGGCGGCTTCAGCAGCAGGTGCTTCCTCAGCAGCAGCTTCAGCAGCAGGTGCCTCCTCAGCGGCGGCGTCAGTAGCAGGCGCTTCTTCAGCAGCAGGCGCTTCTTCAGCAGCAGCTTCAACAGCTGGCGCCTCCTCAGCGGCGGCTTCAGCAGCAGGTGCTTCCTCAGCAGCAGGCGCTTCTTCAGCAGCAGCTTCAACAGCTGGGGCCTCTTCCACTACCGCTTCAGTTGCAGCCGCTTCAACAGCAGGAGCAGCAGCGGCTTTCGCACCGCCACGGCGTGAACGGCGTGAACGCTTCTTCTTCGCTTCGGTTCCGTAGATGTCGTTGAAGTCAACGAGCTCAATCATGCACATTTCAGCGTTGTCACCCAAACGGTTTCCGGTGCGGATGATGCGTGTGTAGCCCCCATCGCGGCTGGCCACCTTTGGTCCTACCGAACGGAACAACTCAGAGACTGCGTACTTATTACCGAGTGCACTGAATGCGATACGACGGCTGTGCGTGGTGTCCTCTTTAGAACGCGTAACAAGCGGCTCCACAAACTGGCGCAACGCTTTCGCTTTTGCCACAGTGGTAGAGATGCGCTTGTGCTCAATCAGTGAGCACGCCATGTTGGACAACATGGCCTTACGGTGTGCGGTCTTGCGACCGAGGTGATTGAAATTCTTATTGTGCCGCATGACTTCACTCTTTGTCGAGTTTGTATTTGCTCACATCCATTCCGAATGAGAGGTTTTTGTTCTCGACCAAATCCTCCAATTCCGTGAGGGACTTCTTACCGAAGTTTCGGAATTTCAACAGGTCGTTCTTGTTGTAGCTCACTAATTCGCCCAACGACTCGATGTCGGCTGCCTTCAAGCAGTTCAACGCACGAACACTGAGGTCCATATCGCTCAATTTGGTCTTGAGCAACTGGCGCATGTGCAAGCTGGTTTCATCGAATTCTTCCACTTCAACGCGCTCCTCGAGCTCAAGCGAAATGCGCTCGTCGCTGAACAACATGAAGTGTTGGATCAAAATCTTCGCTGACTCCTGCAGGGCGTCCTTCGGTGAAATGCTGCCGTCGCACTCGAGGTGCAAAACGAGCTTTTCGTAGTCCGTACGCTGCTCAACACGGTAGTTTTCTACTTCGTACTGAACATTGCGGATGGGCGTGAAGATTGAATCCATGGCAATAGTGCCGATGGCAGCGCCTTCGCGCTTGTTCTCTTCAGCTTGAACGTAACCACGGCCTTTGCCGATGTTCAATTCCAACGTCAACGAGACCGACTCATCCATATTGCAGATGACGTGATCGGGGTTCATGACCTGGAAGGCTGAGGTGAATTGACCGATGTCGCCGGCAGTGAAAGCCTTCTGGCCACTCACCTTGACAGTAACAGTCTCACCATCGGTGCCTTCGATCTGTCGCTTAAAGCGAACTTGCTTCAAGTTGAGAATCATCTCGGTCACATCCTCTTGGATGCCTTTGATGGTGCTGTACTCGTGCTCAACGCCGTCGATCTTCACGCTTGTAATAGCGTGGCCTTCCAAAGAAGACAACAAGATGCGACGAAGCGCATTGCCTACGGTGATACCAAAACCTGGCTCAAGGGGTCGGAATTCAAAGGTGCCGTTGAACTCTGTAGAGTCCAACATGATTACCTTGTCTGGTTTCTGGAAATCTAGAATTGCCATGTGTCTCAGGTTTTTGGATTACTTCGAGTACAGTTCGACGATGAGGGACTCCTTGATGTTTTCAGGGATTTGCTCACGCGTTGGTACGCTGATGAATGTACCGGACATGTTCTGCGTGTTCCAGTCCAACCACTCCAATCGCTTGGGGGCTGCACCGAGTGCGCTGGTGATGACCGTCATTGACTTGCTCTTCTCACGCACGGCTACTACGTCACCTGGACGCAAGCGGTACGAAGGGATGTTGACCACGTGGCCGTTCACCATGATGTGACGGTGGGTGACCAACTGGCGCGCTCCGCGACGGGAGTTGCCAATGCCCAAGCGGAACACCACATTGTCCAATCGGCTTTCGCAGAATTGGAGCAAAATTTCACCGGTGATGCCGGGACGAGCGTTGGCTTGCTTAAACATGTTGGAGAATTGCTTCTCCAAGATTCCGTACGTGTACTTCGCCTTCTGCTTTTCAGCGAGCTGTACAGAGTACTCAGATTCCTTCTTTCGGCGGCGGGTATTGCCGTGCTGGCCAGGGCCATACGGGCGGCGCTCGAGCGCTTTATCTGGGCCGAAGATCGCCTCCTTAAAACGGCGGCTGATTTTTGATTTGGGTCCGCGGTAACGTGCCATATCGGATTACTGTTCTTAGGTTCGACGATGAGAATTAGACGCGACGACGCTTTGGTGGGCGGCATCCGTTGTGTGGGAAAGGCGTAGCATCGATGATCTCGATGATTTCGATTCCCATGTTGTGCAATGCGCGCATGGCGCTCTCGCGGCCCGCTCCTGGACCTTTTACAAATGCTCGGATTTTACGCAACCCGAGGTCGTGCGCTTCGCGACCGCAATCTTCCGCAGCAACCTGTGCAGCGTAAGGCGTGTTTTTCTTGGAGCCCCGGAAACCCATCTTACCGGCGCTTGACCATGAAATCACTTGGCCATTGTTGTTGGTCAGCGAAATGATGATGTTGTTGAAGGATGAGTGGATGTGGGCTTGGCCTGTGGCCTCCACAACGACTTTCTTCTTTTTCTTGACGTTCTTCGCCATCGTCTTAATTTTTAGGTGATCAGTTCCCGAGGGAACTCAATGAATGCGTTTATTTCTTCTTGTTCGCAACGGTCTTACGCTTGCCCTTACGGGTGCGTGAGTTGTTCTTGGTGCGCTGTCCTCGCAACGGCAAGCCGTTACGGTGACGGATGCCTCGGTAGCTACCGATGTCCATCAAACGCTTGATGTGAGATTGAACTTCCGATCGCAACTCCCCCTCCACTTTGAAACCTGTGGAAATGGCGTTACGGACCGCACCGATTTCGTCATCGGTCCAGTCTTGAACTTTCTTGTCTTCTGACACTCCACATTCCGCGAGCAATTGAGTAGCTCGGCTACGGCCGATGCCGTAGATGTAAGTGAGTGCAATAACACCCCGCTTGTTGCGAGGAATATCGATACCAGCTATACGTGCCATGGGCGATGGGTTTGGCTACGACAGGATTAACCCTGACGTTGCTTCATTTTAGGATTCTTCTTATTAATGACATACAAGCGGCCTTTCCGACGAACAATCTTGCAGTCGGCAGTACGCTTTTTAAGTGAAGCACGGGTTTTCATAGTGCAATTATTTCTTGTATCTGAACGAGATTCGACCTTTTGTCAAATCGTAGGGAGACATATCCACTCGCACGCGGTCACCGGGCAAGATTTTGATGTAATACATCCGCATCTTTCCTGAAATGTGGGCCGTGATGATGTGCCCATTTTCCAATTCAACTCGGAACATTGCGTTGGACAATGCTTCGAGGATCGTGCCGTCTTGCGTTATGGACGCTTGTTTCGCCATATGATTTAATCTCTGGTTAGAGTATCGTTTTAGTATTGTAAGACTTTTTCTATTTCGTCAAAACTTGAGAGAACGTCCGCTCGGCCTTTGCGCACCACGATGTCGTGTTCGAAGTGTGCACTCACCTTGCGATCTGCCGTCACAATCGTCCAGCCGTCTTCCAAGTGGAAGACTTCCTTTCGACCGAGGTTGATCATGGGCTCGATGGCCAAAACCATTCCGTCCATCAAACGCGGACCGTTGCCGCGTCTGCCGTAGTTGGGGACTTCCGGTGCTTCGTGCAACGAACGACCCAACCCGTGACCCACCAATTCTCGAACCACTCCGTAGCCGTTTTGTTCGGCGTGTTGCTGGCAAGCAAATCCGATGTCTCCGATTCGTTTACCAACCACCGCTTGCTCAATGGCAAGTCGGAGGCATTCTTTGGTGACGTCTAGTAGCTGCTGAACTTCCGGTGCAATTTCGCCCACCGCAAAGGTGTACGCACTGTCGCCGTAAAATTCATTCTTCAACACCCCACAATCGATGGACACGATGTCCCCTTCTTCCAAAGGCCGATCGTTTGGGATGCCGTGCACAACCGCCTCGTTGACGGAGGTGCACAAGGAGTTTGGAAACCCTCCGTACCCCTTGAAGCCTGGTTCTGCACCGTGGTCGCGAATGAATTCTTCAGCAACCACGTCGAGTTCCAGTGTCGTAACCCCCGGACGAATCCGACTGGCTACGGCAGCTAACGTTTTCCCTACAAGCAAAGAACTTTCCCGAAGGAGCTCGACCTCTTCGTCCGTTTTGATATGCACGCGTCGGCCGAAACCCATTTCAGGTTATCCCGCAATGCCACCCACAGGAGACTGCGGACGGCTACGCAATTTTCCGGACTTCATCAAACCGTCGTAGTGACGAGAGAGCAGGTAGCTCTCGATTTGCTGAAGGGTATCCAGAATGACCCCAACCATGATCAACAGCGACGTACCGCCGAAGAAAATGGAGAAGCCTTGCGCTTTTGTTAATCCGAGGCTGAACACGATTGCCGGCAAAATGGCAATCAAGGCCAGCATCAATGAACCGGGTAACGTGATGTTGGACAACACGCGCTCCAAGAAATCCGCTGTGGGCTTTCCTGGCTTCACACCCGGAACGAAACTGTTTTGACGCTTCAAGTCATCCGCCATTTGGTTGGGGTTGACCGTAATCGCCGTGTAGAAGTAAGTAAAGACCACAATCATCACGAAGAAGATCAGGTTGTACCATAAGCCATTGAAATCAGACAAGCTCTGCAACGCCGCATTGTCCTGGAACGTTTCGCTCTGCGTGAGGTACAAGGGCACGAACATGATTGCCTGAGCAAAGATGATCGGCATGACACCGGCAGAGTTTACTTTCAAGGGGATGTAGCTGCGCGCGCCCTCGCCTTGTGGGAGATGCGTTCCACCGGCTTGCATCTTGGCCATCTGCACAGGCACTTTACGCAACGCTTGTACCAAGGCAACGCTAGCACCTATAATGATCAACAAGAAGGCAATCTCCACCAAGAAGAAGAACACAGACGTGTCCGGGTGGATGAATTCTTGAATGATCGCTTGCGGGAACGTAGCGATGATGCCGATCATGATGAGCAAGGAGATACCGTTGCCCACACCTTTGTCGGTTATGCGTTCACCCAACCACATGATGACCAGGGTTGAACACACCAAGATCAACACCGCACTGAACCACCAAAACGTTGAAGGATTGGCAACCGCTCCGGGAACGCCCGCTACCGAAGTCGCGAGATAACCAGGCGCCTGCACCAACGTAATGGCAATGGTCAAGAAACGCGTGTATTGGTTGATTTTCTTCCGGCCGCTCTCGCCTTCAGCTTGCATCTTCTGAACCGCGGGTACAGCAATGCCCAACAACTGAATGATGATCGATGCCGAGATGTATGGCATAATGCCCAATGCAAAGATTGAGGCACGCGTGAAAGCTCCACCCGTGAACAAGGACAACAAGTCGCCCAAGCCGCCGCTTCCGGACTGAGCCATCTGCTCAGCCAAAACGTCGCTGTTCACACCAGGGATCACGATGAACGAGCCGATTCGGTAAACCAAAATCAAGCCCAGGGTTATGCCCAACTTCTGGCGCAACTCTTCGTGCTTCCAGATATTCGAGATCTGAGTGAAAAAATTCTTCATCTGAGTGAGGTTTATGCTTCGGTTGCTTCACCGCCAGCTGCTTCGATGGCAGCCTTTGCAGATGCTGAAAATTTGTGCGCTGTTACAGGTACACCTGTCTTCAATTCTCCTCGTCCGAGGATCTTGACCAAATCACGCTTTCCGGCGAGGCCGTTTTCCATGATGTCGTTAAGGGTAACTGCTTTGAGCTTCTTGCGGTCAATCAATTCCTGGAGGGTGTCCAAGTTGATGCCCTTGTACTCCACACGGTTCGGGTTGGTGAAACCGAACTTGGGTACGCGGCGCTGAAGCGGCTGTTGGCCACCTTCAAAACCGATTTTGCTCTTGTAGCCGGAACGAGACTTCGCGCCTTTGTGACCACGTGTAGAGGTGCCTCCGTGACCGGAGCCTTCACCGCGACCAACTCGCTTGCGCTGTTTCCGAGAACCATCTGCTGGCTTGAGATTGCTGAGATTCATGGCTAATGCTGGTTAATGATTTAAAGTTCTTCGACCGTGACGAGGTGGCTCACCTTTTGGACCATGCCCAAAATCTGTGGTGTGGCCTCGTGCTCGACCGGATTGTGCAATTTCTTAATTCCGAGGGCCTGGATGGTGGCCTTCTGACGCTTAGGGCGGTTGATCGCACTGCGCACTTGGGTGATTTTGATTTTTCCCATGGTATTCGAGATTAACCGTTAAACACTTTGTGTACAGAGATGCCACGCAATTGAGCGATGTCCTTGGCGCTTCGCAATTCCTGCAGAGCATTGAACGTTGCCTTCACAACGTTGTGCGGATTGCTCGAACCCAGTGACTTAGCGAGTACATCCTTGATACCTGCGCTTTCCAACACAGCACGCATCGCACCACCGGCGATTACGCCAGTACCTGGGGATGCAGGGCGGATCATGACGTGCGCGCCGGCGAACTTCATCTCCTGCGCGTGTGGGATGGTGCCGTTCACCAATGGAACTTCAACCATATTCTTCTTCGCGTCCTCGATGCCTTTCTGGATGGAAGTTGCCACCTCACGGCTCTTGCCCAATCCGTGACCTACACGGCCCTTCTCGTCACCGACGACCATGATTGAGCTGAAGCTAAACGTACGGCCACCTTTTGTGGTCTTTGCAACACGGTTGATACCAACCAAGCGCTCCTTCAAATCCGGATCACCGGTTCGCGATTGCTGCTGGTTGTCGCGTCCTTTTCGTTGTTGACGTTGTTCCATCTTTCCTTAGAATTTGAGCCCGGCTTCGCGAGCAGCTTCTGCCAGGGACTTCACCCGGCCGTGATACAAATAGCCGTTTCGATCAAAAACGACGGATTCAATTCCCGCAGCCTTGGCCTTTTCTGCGATCATCTGACCAACGGCAGCAGCTTGGTCCAGCTTGGGGCCTTTCGCGTCGTCAGCGCCCAATGAACCCGCTGCAGCCAACGTACGACCTGCGCGGTCGTCAATGATCTGTGCGTAGATCTGCTTGTTGCTTCGGAAAACAGACAACCGGGGGCATTCCGAAGTACCGTGGATTTTACCACGTACACGGCGCTTGATGCGGTTGCGAGCGAATGATTTTTTCGTTCCCATGGTTCTCTCTTATTTAGCGGCGGTCTTACCAGCCTTGCGACGAATCTGTTCGCCGGCGTAACGTACACCCTTGCCTTTGTAAGGCTCAGGCTTGCGCAACGAGCGAATTTTCGCGGCCACCGTACCGATGAGCTGCTTATCGTGCGAGGTCAATTCTACGTATGGGTTCTCACCCTTTTTCGTTTCTGCTTTCAGCTTAATCTCCTCGGGCAAACGCATGATGATTTGGTGGCTGAAGCCCAGCGCCAATGTCAAGTCTTGTCCTGCTGAAGAGGCACGGAAACCGACACCGACCAATTCCAAACGAATCAAATACCCGTTCGTAACACCTTCGATCATGTTGTTCACCAAGGCGCGGTACAAACCGTGCTTTGAGCGGTACTCCTTGTGATCAGAAGGGCGCGTAAAAGTCAAAACATTGTCGTTCAACTCCACACCGATCTCTGAAGCGATGGTCTGCTCCAATTCCCCTTTGGGGCCCTTTACCTTGATTGAATCACCATCAATCGTCACTGTGACGCCTGCTGGTACTTCAATGGGTGCTTTTCCTATCCGTGACATAATGCTATTCCTTTCTTATCAGTAAACGGTGCAGATGACTTCACCTCCGATGTTCATCTTGCGCGCTTCTTTATCGGTCATCAAACCCTTAGAAGTGCTCACGATGCAAACACCGAGGCCGTTGAGTACGCGTGGGAGATCGCCCGAGCCCGCGTATTGGCGCAGTCCTGGTGTTGAAACACGCTGCAATTCAGTAATGGCAGGACGCTTGGTCTTGCTGTCGTAACGCAATGCAATCTTGATGGTGCCTTGGTAGCCCTCTTCATCAAACTTGAAGTTGAGGATGTAACCCTTGTCAAAGAGAATTCGGGTCATCTCCTTCTTCATATTGGAAGCTGGAATCTCCACGACTTTGTGACCGGCCATCTGCGCGTTGCGGATGCGAGTCAGGTAATCTGCGATCGGATCAGTATTCATAATCTTCAGTCTATTCGTGGGTTACCAACTTGCTTTCTTAACGCCTGGAATCTTACCAGACAACGCCATCTTTCGGAACAATACACGAGAGACTCCGAACTGACGCATGTATCCACGAGGACGGCCCGTGATTTGGCATCGGTTGTGCATGCGCACCGCTGCACTGTTTGGAGGAAGCTTTTGCAGTCCTTCCCAATCACCAGCAGCTTTCAACGCGGCACGCTTTTCGGCGTACTTGGCTACCATCTTGGCTCGCTTGCGCTCACGCGCTTTCATTGATTCTTTTGCCATCTTACTACTTTTTGAAAGGGAAGCCGAATCCTTCGAGCAACGCTTGCGCTTCCTCATCGGTATTCGCTGATGTGACAATCGTGATATCCATTCCGTTGAAGAACTTCACCTCGTCGAGGCTAATCTCCGGGAAAATGACCTGTTCCTTCACACCAAAGGTGAAGTTTCCGCGGCCATCAAACCCCTTCGCCTTCACCCCTTGGAAATCACGGGTACGAGGCAATGAAATGGCTATTAGACGATCCAAAAATTCATACATGCGATCGCGGCGCAGTGTCACGCGTGAACCGATTGGCATGCCCTTACGCAACTTAAAGTTCGACACGTCCTTGGTCGAGATGGTTTTCACCGCCTTCTGACCGGCCACACGTGTCATCTCCTCTGTGGAGTACTCAACAATCTTCTTATCGGCAATAGCTTTTCCGAGGCCTTGGTTCAGGCAAATCTTGGTGACGCGGGGTACCTGCATCACACTCTTGTACTCAAAGCGCTCCTTGAGCGAGGGTACAATTTCCTCAGCGTACTGAGTCTGGAGTCTTGGAACGTAACTCATCACTTCAGTTCCTCATTGGTTTTCTTAGAATAACGAACAAGCTTTCCATCGTCTCCACGACGACGTCCAACTCGGGTCGCGTTGCCGGCGGCGTCAACCACCATCACATTTGAAATGTGGATGCCCGCTTCGATACTTTCGATGCCACCTTGTGGATTCGCAGGACCAGGCTTCACATGCTTCTTCACCATGTTGATGCCCTCGATTTTCACGCGATCTGACTTGCGGTCAACCGACAACACAGTTCCCTGCTTGCCTTTGCTTCCGCCTGAAATCACCTTTACGGTATCTCCTTTTTTGACTTTTACTCGCTTAAACATGGTCTTCGAATTAAAGCACCTCAGGGGCAAGTGAAACAATTTTCATGAAGTCCTTCTCACGGAGTTCACGGGCCACAGGGCCGAAAATTCGTGTGCCGCGCATTTCACCGTTGGCGTTCAACAACACGATGGCGTTGTCGTCAAAACGGATGTACGACCCGTCTGCACGTCGGACGGCCTTTTTGGTGCGGACCACCACCCCTTTCGAGACGGCTCCTTTTTTGATGTTACCGTTTGGCGTGGCTGCCTTGACAGTCACAACTACGGTATCCCCGATGCTTGCATATCGCCGACGTGTACCACCCAACACCCGGATGCAAAGGACCTCCTTTGCTCCGCTGTTGTCAGCCACCTTCATGCGGGATTCTTGTTGTATCATCTTCTGGTTTCTTTCGCTTTATACTCCTCCAGGATTACTTCGCACGCTCGATTACCTCGACCAATCGCCAGCACTTACGCTTGCTCATTGGTCGCGTCTCCATGATGCGAACCGTATCTCCGATGTTGCAGGTATCTGCCTCATCATGAGCCATGAACTTGCTCGTCTTCTTGACGAACTTTCCATACTTGACGTGCTTCTCCTTCCGCTCCACGGTTACAGTGATGCTCTTGGTCATGGAATTGGACGTAACAACGCCAATTCGCTCCTTGCGCAGGTTGCGCTCCAATGGTGTGCTTTCAGTGCTCATGAGTTCGCGTTCTTACGTGCATTCAATTCAGTCAACAGGCGCGCAACATCGCGCTTCTTGTATTTGAGAGCGGTCGTGGACTCCAGACCGGATACGGTGTGGTTGAACCGCAGTTTCTCGAGTGCTTCGCGCTCCACCTCAATGCGCTCCTGCAAATCGGAGTCAGAGAGTTGTCGGATTTCAGTCATTTCAATCATCACTCTGCATAATCTGGGCGTGTGACAAACTTGCACTTCACGGGCAACTTCTGTGCTCCGAGACGCAAGGCTTCTTGTGCGGTTTCCATAGGAACACCGTCAACTTCAAACATCAATCGACCTGGACGAACAGGAGCTACCCAGTGGCTAGGGGCACCTTTACCCTTACCCATACGTACCTCGGCAGGCTTCGATGTGATGGGCTTGTCCGGGAAGATTCGAATCCACACTTGACCTTCACGCTTCATGTAGCGGGTGATCGCGATACGTGCAGCTTCGATCTGACGAGAAGTGATGAATCCCACCTCCATCGTCTTGATTCCGAATGTTCCATATGCCAAGGTGCTTCCGCGGTACGCCAATCCGCGTACCCGGCCCTTTTGCATCTTTCTGAATTTCGTTCTTTTCGGCTGTAGCATGATCTAACTCTTCTATCAGTTGCGCGAACGACGGCGACCTCCGCCTTGACGGCCTCCGCCGCGGCGGTCGTTCGATTGCTTTTGTGGTGGGATGGGCGACAAGTCCTTCTTGCCGTAAATCTCACCTCGGCAGATCCAGCACTTGATGCCGATGCGTCCGTAGGTGGTGTGTGCTTCCATCAATGCATAGTCGATGTCTGCACGGAACGTGTGCAATGGAATGCGGCCTTCTTTGTAGGACTCAGAACGCGCGATTTCCGCACCGTTCACACGGCCTGCAATGTTGATCTTGATTCCCTCAGCACCCAAGCGCATGGTACCCGCGATGGCCATCTTGATGGCACGGCGGTGTGAGATACGCGCTTCGATTTGACGGGCGATGCTCTCGGCGACGAGCTTGGCATCCAACTCAGGACGCTTGATCTCGAAGATGTTGATTTGCACCTCCTTTCCTGTCAATTTTTTCAATTCTTCGCGGAGCTTGTCCACTTCCTGACCTCCTTTACCGATGATGACACCGGGGCGGGCAGACTTCACAGTCACCGTGACCAACTTGAGCGTGCGCTCAATGATGATGTTGGAAACGCTTGCTTTACGCAATCGAGCCAACAAGTACTCACGGATTCTCTCATCTTCCACAAGCTTATCCTTGTAGTCATTGCCTCCGTACCAATTCGAGTCCCATCCACGGATGAACCCAAGTCGATTTCCAATTGGATTTGTTTTCTGTCCCATGGTTTAGCTTTTGACGGAGTCTACGATGATGGTTACGTGGTTGCTGCGCTTGCGAATGCGGTGAGCACGGCCTTGGGGAGCAGTCTGAAGACGCTTCAACATGCGCGCACTGTCCACCTTCACTTCGCGAACAATCAAATCTGATTCTTCCGGATTAACACCGGCGTTTTTGGCTTCCCAGTTTGCAATTGCCGACCGGAGTAACTTCTCCAAACGGTTGGACGCCTCCTGAGGGCTGAACTTCAAAATGTTCAACGCCTGGAACACATCCTTACCGCGCACCGAGTCAGCGACCAAACGCATCTTCCGTGGGGACGTCGGACAGTTGTTGAGCTTCGCGATGGCGATGCTCTTCATTTCTTCCTTTCGCGCTTCTGCAGCGAGTCGTTTACGTTTTCCCATGGCTATTATCGCTTCTTGTCCTTCTTATCCGCGTGACCACGGAATGTGCGGGTGGGTGAGAATTCTCCAAGCTTGTGACCTACCATGTTTTCCGTTACGAAAACAGGGATGAACTGCCGGCCGTTGTGCACAGCAACTGTCAAACCGACAAAATCAGGCGTGATAGTACTAGAACGAGACCAAGTCTTGATCACGGACTTTTTGCCCGATGCTTGCATCGCTTCAACACGATGGTTGAGCTTGTAGTGAACAAATGGGGGTTTCTTAAGTGAACGAGACATGGCTATTATTTCTTGCGGCGTTCGATGATATACTTCGAGCTACTCTTACGCTTGTTGCGGGTTTTGTAGCCCTTCGCTGGGAGGCCCTTTCGTGAACGCGGGTGTCCACCTGAAGAGCGGCCCTCGCCACCACCCATGGGGTGATCGACAGGGTTCATGACCACACCACGTACACGTGGGCGGCGTCCCAACCAGCGCGAACGACCGGCCTTACCTGAGACCTGGAGGTTGTGCTCGGAGTTGCTTACGGACCCTATGACGGCGAGGCATGTCACTAAGATCATACGGGTTTCACCGCTAGGCAACTTGACGATAGCGTACTTGCCATCACGGGCGTTCAACTGGGCGTAAGACCCGGCACTTCGAGCTAGTGCAGCTCCTTTGCCGGGGTACAATTCGATGTTGTGAATGACCGTACCCAGTGGGATGTCAGACAAATACATCGCGTGACCCACGTCTGGAGTGGCTTTCTTACCGCTGTTGATCTTCATGCCTGGCTTGAGGCCCTGAGGAGCAACGATGTAACGCTTCTCTCCGTCGGTGTATTCCACCAAGCAGATGCGCGCTGAACGGTTTGGATCGTACTCGACCGTCAAGACGGTGGCTTCCGTGTGCTTGTCTCGCTTGAAATCAATCAAACGGTAACGACGCTTGTGGCCACCTCCGCGGTAACGCATGGTCATTTTACCATCTCCATTTCGTCCGCCTGACTTCTTCAAGGGGCGCAGCAATGGCTTGTGAGGCTTGTCCGCTGTAATGTCGTCGAACGTCGACAACACTTTGTGGCGGGTGCCTGGGGTAATGGGGTTGAATTTACGAAGTGCCATTTGCTTAGATGTTCTCGTAGAAGTCAATCATTTCTCCTTCGGCCAAGCTGACGATGGCCTTCTTATAACCGACTGTACGTCCTTTGATGATGCCAGTCTTGGTGTAACGCTGGCGGCGCTTGCCGTCAACACGCAGCGTTCGAACAGAAGTCACGGTTACACCGAACTCCTTCTCTACTGCTTTCTTAATCTCCACCTTATTCGCACCGTCCGCGACAACAAAGCCGTAGGCGTTGTTCTTCTCGGTATCGGCGGTCATCTTCTCGGTGATGAGGGGCTTAACTAAAATCTGTGACATGACGATTCTTATTTGAGCATTCCCTCGATCACCTTGTGGGCATCGTCCACGAAGATGAGGGTGTTACAATTCATGATGTCGTACGTGCTGAGGTCACTCGCGACCATCACCCGGTGCTTGGGAAGGTTGCGGCTGCTCATGTACACATTCGTATTGGGGGTAGACAAGATCATCAACGTCTTGCTGTCCGACACCTTCAATCCTTCCATGAGGCCAGCGAAGTCTTTTGTCTTTGGGGCATCCATCTTGATTCCCTCAACGACCATGATCGCCTTCTCTTTGGCTTTGTAGCTCAGCGCGCTGCGACGAGCCAATTGCTTCACCTTGTGGTTGAGCTTTTGGGTGTAGTCGCGTGGTTCTGGACCGAATACGGTACCACCTCCACGGAACAATGGGTTCTTGATAGAGCCGGCACGCGCTGTACCTGTACCTTTTTGCTTTTTGATTTTTCGGGTTGAACCGGAAACCAATCCACGGTGCAAGGTGTCGTGCGTGCCCTGGCGCTGTGCAGCCTGGAATCGCTTAACATCGAGGTAGATCGCGTGATCGTTGGGCTCGATGCCGAATACCGCCTTGTTCAACGTTACCGACTTGTCGGTCTTTGAACCTTTGGAGTTGTAAACATCTACTTTCATCACGCTTCTGGTTTACGGATTACAACAGTTGAACCTTTGTGACCAGGCACGGCTCCCTTCACAACCATGACGCCTTCTTCAGGAAGAATCTTCACGATTTCGAGGTTTTCGATTGTCACTCGTGTGTTACCCATTTGACCGGCCATGCGCATGCCTTTGAAGACACGTGCAGGGGTGGAGGCTGCGCCGATTGAACCCGGAGCGCGCAGGCGGTTGTGCTGGCCGTGTGTGGCTTGACCCACACCGCCAAAACCGTGGCGCTTAACGACACCTTGGAAGCCTTTACCTTTTGACTTACCCACCACAGAGACGTACTCGCCTTCGTTGAAGATTTCTTCAACTTTGAGTTCATCACCTGCTTGGTGTTCTTCGGCGAATCCTTTGAATTCAACCAATTTTCGCATGAGGCCCACGCCAGCGCGTTTGAAATGGCCTTGCAACGCTTTGGATGTGCGCTTTTCAGAGCGCTCACCATAGCCGAGCTGAATGGCTTCGTAGCCATCCTTCTCCAGGGTACGAACTTGCGTCACGACGCAAGGACCAACTTCTAAAACGGTGCATGGGACGTTCTTCCCAGAGGCATTGTAGACGCTGGTCATACCTAACTTCTTCCCTATGAGTCCGGGCATGATTTCGGTGTTTTTGTTTTGCGTTAGTTAAAAATTCCCGTCAGACCTTGATTTCCACTTCAACGCCACTTGGAAGCTCCAAGCGCATCAACGCGTCAACGGTCTTTGAGGATGAACTGTAGATATCAATCAATCGCTTGTAAGCGTTCAATTCGAATTGCTCACGTGACTTTTTGTTCACGTGGGGTGAACGCAATACGGTGTAAATACGCTGGTGAGTTGGCAGTGGAACGGGTCCGCTGATTACAGCACCGGTGGTCTTCACCGTCTTGACAATCTTCTCTGCCGACTTGTCGACGAGGTTGTGATCGTAGGACTTGAGTTTGATTCGGATTTTTTGCGTCATCTTACTTCTTTATTAGCCGTTGCCTTGCGCTTCAGCGATCACTTTTTCTTGAATACTGTTTGGAGCCTGTGCGTAGTGGCTGAATGACATCGATGATGTCGCACGGCCTGAAGTCAACGTACGCAAGTCAGTCACATAACCGAACATTTCAGACAAAGGCACCTTCGCGTTAACGATGGTCTTGCCTGAACGCTCACCTGTTCCCTCGATGAGGGCACGGCGCTTGTTCAAGTCACCGATGACGTCACCCATGTTCTCGTCGGGGGTAACCACCTCCAACTGCATCATGGGCTCCAAAATCTTAGGCTGGCAGCTCTTCACTGCGTTGCGGTAAGCCATTTTCGCTGCGAGTTCGAACGACAACTGATCCGAGTCAACCGCGTGGAACGAACCGTCCACTAACTCAACAGCCATGCTGTCCATTTGGTAGCCAGCCAACACACCGTTCTTCATGGCTTCTTCGAACCCTTTCTGAACAGAAGGAACGAATTCCTTTGGTACGTTACCGCCTTTCACCGAGTTCTTGAATACCAAGCCAGCCTCCTCCGGAGTTGGCGATGGGCCAATTTTGACGATGATGTCCGCAAACTTACCACGTCCGCCGGACTGCTTCTTGTACACTTCACGGTGATCAGTGTTGCCGAAGATGGCCTCCTTGTAATTTACCTGAGGCGCGCCCTGGTTGCATTCCACCTTGAACTCACGACGCAAACGGTCAACGAGTACTTCCAAGTGCAATTCGCCCATTCCCGAGATGACCGTTTGGCCTGTCTCCTCGTCGGTACGAACGTTGAATGTTGGATCCTCCTCAGACAACTTGGACAAACCGTTGGACAACTTATCGAGGTCTGCTTGTGACTTTGGCTCAACCGCGATACCAATTACAGGAGCTGGGAACGACATGCTCTCCAAAACCAATGGTGCGCCTTCAGAGCACAGCGTGTCACCCGTGCGGATGTCTTTAAAGCCTACAACTGCACCGATGTCCCCGGCTTCGAGTTCATCGATGGGGTTTTGCTTGTTCGAGTGCATTTGGAAGATTCGCGAGATACGCTCCTTCTTTCCGCTTCGCGTATTAATAACATAGGAGCCTGCTGGCAACTTTCCAGAATACGCACGCACAAAACAAAGACGACCTACAAATGGATCTGTAGCAATCTTAAACGCCAAGCCAGCGAATGGCTCTTCTGGGTCCGGCTTGCGCTCGATTTTCACCTCTTCATCATCCACCGCTGTACCGACAATGGCCTCTACGTCATACGGGGAAGGGAGGTACATCATGACCGCATCGAGCATGGTCTGTACGCCCTTATTCTTGAAGGCAGAACCGCACAAGAGTGGCGTGATTTCCATACCAATGGTCGCCTTGCGAATCGCCGCAATAATCTCATCAGCAGTCAAGCTGTCAGGATCTTCGAAATACTTCTCCATCAAGGCTTCGTCCTGCTCAGCAGCGGCCTCAATCAACAATCCGCGGTACTCTTCTACAGTATCTACCAAATCGTCCGGAATTGGCACCTCATCCCATGTCATCCCCTTGTCCTCCTCGTTCCAAACGAATGCTTTGTTGGTAATCAAGTCAACGACTCCTTTGAAGTCATCTTCTGCACCGATGGGTACTTGCAATGGAACAGGACGCGCTCCAAGCATGTCCTTAATCATGCCAACTACATTGAAGAAGTCTGCACCTGAGCGATCCATCTTGTTGATGAAACCAATCCGTGGAACCTTGTACTTATCCGCCAAACCCCAGTTCGTTTCGGATTGAGGCTCAACACCCGAAACAGCACAGAACAATGCAACGGCACCATCCAATACACGCAATGAACGCTCTACCTCAACGGTAAAGTCAACGTGGCCCGGGGTATCGATGATGTTGATTCGGTATTCCTCGTCATTGAACTTCCAGAAGCAGGTTGTTGCAGCAGAGGTAATCGTAATTCCGCGCTCCTGCTCTTGCTCCATCCAGTCCATGGTGGCCGCACCGTCGTGCACCTCACCAATTTTGTGTGAGATGCCTGTGTAGTACAGGACGCGCTCAGTAGTTGTGGTCTTACCCGCATCAACGTGAGCCATGATGCCGATGTTCCGAGTGTAATTGAGGTCTCTTTTAGCCATGATTGTAAGGCGTATTCAATGCGATTGTCAGAAACGGAAGTGTGAGAAAGCTTTGTTCGCTTCAGCCATGCGGTGCGTGTCTTCCTTCTTCTTGAAGGTTCCACCTTCTTCTTTGGCTGCTGCGATGACCTCACCCGCGAGGCGGTCAGCCATGGACTTTTCGTTGCGCTTTCGCGCGAAGCTAATCAGCCACTTCATGGCCAAACTCTGCTTGCGCGAATCGCGAATGGGTTGCGGGATCTGGAAGGTAGCACCGCCCACACGTCGGCTGCGCACCTCCACCGCTGGAGTTACATTGTCCAAAGCACGTTGGAAGACCTCGAGGCCGTTCTCTTCGGTGCGCTCTTCCACCTTGTCCATGGCTTTGTAGAAGATGTCGAATGCAACGCTCTTCTTCCCGTCCAACATCAAGTTGTTGACGAAGCTCGTTACGAGGACACTGTCGAATCGAGGATCCGGCAGAATCAAATGCTTTTTAGGTACTCTTCTTCTCATGACAAATTAGCTCTTGGCTGCTTTAGGCCGCTTGGTTCCATACTTAGATCGACGCTGGGTGCGCCCTTCAACACCTGCTGTATCCAATGCACCACGAACAATGTGGTAACGCACACCTGGTAAATCCTTCACACGACCGCCACGAACCAGAACGATGCTGTGCTCTTGGAGGTTGTGTCCTTCACCGCCGATGTAAGCGTTGACCTCGTTGCCATTGGTCAATCGAACACGCGCAACTTTACGCATGGCCGAGTTCGGCTTCTTGGGTGTAGTAGTGTAGACGCGCACACAAACGCCACGGCGTTGTGGGCAAGAATCCAAGGCGGCAGATTTGCTCGCTTGGGTCTTCGTGATGCGCCCTTTTCGGATGAGCTGCTGAATGGTTGGCATTAGACCTATCTATCAGATTACGTGTGTACAAAAACTATTTCCCCAAATTAAAGGGGGTGCAAAAGTAGCAGATTTTCTCTTAAAAGCAATAGCTGGAGCCTCCTTTTTTCAAGCATTTCCCGCATTCGAAACCGCTCCTCCAAAAACACCTTGGAATTCAGGACTTTGGTCCAATCCAAACGGTGATAGAATCCCTTCAAAAATGACGACTTTTAAACAAGTTGGCGAAGAGGTCAGTTGAATCATCGCTTTATCTACCCCCCTTCTTACCTTCGAAGTGTGGATTTTTTGAACGAACTGAACGAGGCACAACAGGCAGCTGCGCGGCATCAAGAAGGCCCTCTAATGGTCATTGCCGGGGCGGGTTCGGGGAAGACCCGGGTCCTGACATACCGCATCGCCTATCTCATTCAGCAAGGCGTTGATCCGTTCTCAATCCTGTCCCTGACTTTCACGAACAAAGCTGCGCGCGAAATGAAAGAGCGCATCGGGAAGGTCATCGGCGAGGGCGAAGCCCGCAACATCTGGATGGGGACGTTCCACAGCATTTTTGCCCGCATCCTCCGAATGGAATGTGAGCGAATCAACTACCCCCGCAACTTCACCATTTACGACACCCAAGACAGCCGGGCGCTCATCAAGGACATCGTCAAAGGACTGGGCATGGACGACAAAGTCTACAAGCCCGCCAGCGTTCAAGCCCGGATCAGCAACGCCAAAAACAACCTCATCGATGCCCGTGGGTACGCCGACCATGCGGAGATCATGTCCGAAGACCACCAAGCCGGTCGGCCGCGCATCGCAGAGATTTACCGCGCTTATGAGAATCGTTGCTTCCGGGCGCAAGCCATGGACTTCGACGACCTATTGTTCAAGATGAACGTATTGCTCAGGGACTTCCCCGATTTGCTGCTAAAATACCAGCATAAGTTTTCATACATCTTGGTGGACGAGTACCAGGACACCAACTTCGCCCAGTACCTCATCATCAAACAGCTCGCGGCCTTGCGAGAAAACCTCTGTGTGGTTGGGGACGACGCCCAGTCGATTTACGGTTTCCGAGGCGCCAACATTCAGAACATCCTCAACTTCAAGCAGGACTACCCGGATTTTGCCTTGTACAAACTCGAGCAAAACTACCGGTCGACGAAGTACATCGTCGATGCCGCCAACAGCGTCATCGCCAACAACAAGGACCAAATCGAAAAGGTCGTGTGGACGGCCAACGGAGAAGGGGAACGCATTGCCGTGCATCGCTGCTACAGCGACAACGAGGAAGGCCGATGGGCATCCACGCAGATTTTTGATTTGCACAACCAACGGCAACAGCACTGGAAGGACATTGCCATTCTCTACCGGACCAACGCGCAGTCACGTTCCTTCGAGGAGAGCTTGCGCAAACTCAACGTGCCCTACCGTATCTACGGAGGCCTGTCGTTTTACCAGCGCAAGGAGATCAAGGACCTGATCGCCTACTTCCGGCTCACGGCCAACCCACGAGACGACGAAGCCCTCAAGCGCATCATCAACTACCCCACCCGCGGCATCGGCAAAACCACGATGGATCGACTCCTCGTGGAATCCACCGAACGCGACGTCAGCATTTGGGACCTTGTGACCGACGACCTGGCGCCGCCCACCAGCGTGAAGGGGGCGAGCCTGCGCAAGGTGCAGGACTTCGTGCAGATGATGCGGGGATTCGCGGCGGAACTGGAAACCAAAGACGCGCACGACCTCGGTATGCACATCGCCAAGCACACAGGGCTCGTGCACACCTTATACCAAGACAAAACTCCAGAAGGCGTCGCCCGTTATGACAATGTTCAGGAATTGCTGAACGGGATGAAATCCTTCGTTGAGCAAGCAAAAGAAAGCGATACAGATGCATTTGCGTCGTTGGGCGACTTTTTGCTGGACGTTGCCTTGTTGACCGATGCCGATCAGGACGATGGTGATGAAAATAAGGTGAGCATGATGACGATTCACGCCGCCAAGGGCTTGGAATTTGAAAACGTCTTCATCGTGGGCCTGGAAGAAGAGCTGTTCCCGTCGTCTATGGCCATGCAGTCCCGCGCGGACCTCGAGGAAGAACGCCGCCTGTTCTATGTAGCCCTTACCCGCGCGAAGCGCACCTGTGCGCTCAGCTACGCCCTGACCCGTTACAAATGGGGACAGCTCATCCAAGCCGAGCCCAGCCGTTTCATTGAAGAGATCAACAGCGATTGTCTCATCATGCCTTCGGCTCAACAAGCCAAACCCACACCGTTTGCGGGTGGGACTAGCTTCGAGGCCCAGCGCAAAAATTGGCAATCGATGGGCAGTGGTAATCCCGGCGCTGCGTTCGACCGCATGGCCTCACAGAAAAAAGCCACCGGGTCGCCGCCTGCACATCCGTTAAAGAAAAAATCGGGCCAGCCGCCCGTTTCCTCCTCGGGCAAGCGCATGGCACGTGTTGAATCCTCAGCACCCGCCGGCTCCACTGGAGGATCCCTGGAGGGCATTGCTGAAGGGGTAAACGTCTGGCACGAAAAGTTCGGCAAGGGCAAGGTGCTACGTGTTGAAGGGACAAGCCCCAACGAAAAGGCCACGGTCTTTTTCCCTAAGGCCGGCCAGAAACAACTGCTGTTGAAGTTCGCCAAACTCGAAATCATCGAAGCCTGATGCGCCCCTTTGACACCCAAGGCCACAGATGGGGCTTCGTGCTGGTCGTCGCTGCGGCCATGGTGGCCATCGGATGCCGTCCAGATCCGAACTACAACCTAGCGCTCCACGTTACGGTGCTTCACGCCGATACCGGCAACCCCGCCTCAGACATCGACCTAGAACTGGAAAGACGCGTGCTCGAAAACGGCGTGCTCAACGGCAACTACCAACCAGTGGGATCAGCCACCTCCGATACGGACGGCATAGCCCATTTCTTTTTCAATCGGGTCAACGCGTTGGACTACCAGCTCAATTTGATCTCAACGGATTGGTTTGCCCGTTCGGATTTCATTCAACCTGACACATTCCTTGAATCTTCCGAAGTTGAACACACGACGGAAGCGACGCCCCGCGGGACACTGAACATTCGACTTGTCAATGCCTACCCCCTCGATGAGGACGACAAGGTCCAGTTCCGGACCTTGAATCCGCCCAGTGAGTACCTGACGTGCTCCAATGCGTGGGAGACCCACCTTGGCATGTACGTCGATGTGGAGCGCACCTGCGATGTGGAAGCCGATCGCTACCTGCCCTACAGGTACCACATTACCCGCAATGGAGAACTCACTGAGCACCTCGACAGCCTCTGGGTACCACGGGGAGAACTGACTGAACTGCTCATAGCTTACTGATGCCATACCATTCGTTTTCCGTCACCAAAACCACACGCTACTTCACCGCTGGGCCCGCCATCGCCGAAGCCAAGGGCGTGCTCATCGCCCTACACGGATACGGGCAGTTACCGGAGTTCTTCATGCGGCGTTTGCAACCCCTGGCGGATGCGGGTTGGGCCATTGTCGTGCCAGAGGGACTGCACCGGTTCTACCTCGAAGGCGCGCATGGCCGTGTAGGTGCTTCTTGGATGACGAAAGAGGCGCGGGAAGACGACATCGCGGATTACGTGCGCTACCTCGACGCCCTTTCGGCTGAACTGGGGTTGACCGATCGGCGCCCGGTGTTGCTCGGATTTTCCCAAGGCGTGGCGACGGCGTCGCGGTGGGTCGCCATGGGCCAGATCGCCTTCAGCCGGCTCATCTTGTGGTCCGGTGTGTTTCCGCCCGACTACCCCTGGGAATCGGGCACTGAACCCATGAAAGCAATGCGCGTTGATGTCGCTTTGGGGACGGAAGATGCCTTCTTCGACGACTCCCTGCTGAAGACGACGGCCTCGGTTTTGGACGCGAATGCAGTGCCGTACACGACTCATTCGTTTGAAGGTGGGCACGCCATCGACACCGACTTGCTCCAGCAGTTGTTGGACTGACCGCGGGCACCGTATTTTTGACCAAACTGCAAGCATGAACCGCTCATTCAACCCCGCCTGGGGCCTGACCGTGGTCTTCTTGACCGCGTGCACCGTCCTACAAGCTCAACACGTCACGTGGCCCCACGCCATCACTGAGGCCGAACGCGACCACGTCGAACGCATCGGCTTCGAACCCATCGCGTCGCGCGGCATCGAGACCCCGCCCCCATTTGATTCGCTGCGCACCGCGGCGGAATGGGAAGAGGTGGAAGTGTTGACCATCTCGTGGACTTCATTTCCCTGCATCCAAAAGCAAATCGTCGCTGCCTCCAAAGAGGAATGCACCGTCATCATTTTTGCTGACAACGTCAGCGAGGTCGAGAATTACCTAACCAGCTCCACGTGTGGAGGAGCGCTCGACTTGGAAAATGTCGAAATCGTCTCCGCCGAGTACAACAGTATCTGGATCCGCGACTATGGCGCCAACACCGTCTACGGCAGCTGGAACGACGACCGGGTCCTGGTCGATTGGATGTACAACCGTCCGCGGCCTGATGACGATGTGATCCCTGATGTCCTCGGAGACCACATGGGACTCGACGTGTACACCACGACTGCCGAGCCAACCGACTTGATGAACACCGGCGGCAATTGGATGTCGGATGGTTTCGGAACCGCTTTTGCCTCGGAACTCATCCTTGAAGAAAACGACGGAGGCAGCTCATGGTGGACGGATTTCCCGGACCACAGCGAGGCTGAGGTTGACCAAATCATTCAGGACTTCCACGGCGTGGAAGCGTACATCAAAATGCCCGTGTTGCCCTTCGATGGCATTCACCACATTGACATGCACATGAAGCTTCTCGACGAGAGCACGCTCCTCGTAGCAGAATACCCAATGGGCATTGCGGACGGCCCGCAAATCAATGCAAACATCGATTACGTGCTGGCGAATTACACCACCAAGTGGGGAACGCCATTTGATGTCATCCGCATCCCAAGTCCGCCTGAGCAAGGCTGGGGCTACCCCGACCAAAACGGCTGGTACCTGACCTACACCAATTCCGTGTTCGTCAACAACACCATTTTGCTCCCGACGTACTACACGGAGTATGACACGACGGCCATTCGCATCTACGAGGAAGCCTTGCCGGGCTACGAAATCGTAGGCATCGATTGTGACAACAGCGGTTCGGCCATCATCTCCTTGAGCGGCGCCATTCACTGCATCACCCACACCGTCGGTGTTGAAGATCCGCTCATGATCAGCCACCTGCCGTTGCCTGACACAGAGGATGACCAAAACGATTACGCCGTGGACGCGTACTTGAGCCACCGCAGCGGCATCGAAACGGCGACCCTTCACTGGGCAACCGACCCTGCCGGTGATTGGACGTCGGTGAGTATGAGCGCCGCGGATGACGCAGGCAATTGGTCCGCGGCCATCCCGGCCCACCCGCAAGGCACGACGCTCTACTACTACATCGGTGGCGAGGCCACCTCGGGCAAGGTGGGTGCCCGTCCAATGCCCGCACCGGACGGCTGGTGGAGTTTTGAGGTCATCGATCCGACGGTGGGCATCGGTGAGTTGGACGCTTCGCCAATGGCATCGGCCTACCCCAACCCGGCATCTGCCGTCACCAGCATCCCCATGGAATTGCGCAGCGGTACCTCAGGCAGCCTCATAGTGTACAATGCACTCGGCGCGCAGGTCGACATGCTGCACCAAGGGCGCTTCCCTGCTGGGCGGTCGAATTACTTCTTACACGCCAACCGACTGGCAGCCGGGCCGTACCTCATCGTTTTTCAAACCGATGCAGGTGAGCAGTGGAGCCAGCACTTGATGGTCAAATGATTCCAAATTGCATTCAACAAAAAGGCCCGCATCGAGCGGGCCTTTTTCATTTGTGCTTGGCGCATCAATCGCGACGGCCCAGAAGCCGCAGCAAAAACAAGAAGAGGTTGACGAAATCCAAGTAGAGGCTTGTCGCTCCGAGGATGGCCAACTTGGAACTGGTTTCTGAACCGTATTCGATGCCGGCTGCGATGCGCTTCAGCTTTTGGGTATCGTATGCGATGAGACCCGTGAAGATTAAGACCCCGCCCACGCTGATGATGTAATCCAACGAAGGCGAGCCGATGAACCAATTCACGAAGCTGGCGATGATGATGCCAATGAGGGCCATCATCAACAGGCTGCCAAAGCGGGTCAAATCGGTTTGTGTGGTGTAGCCGAGGATGGCCATCACCGCAAACGTGGCGGCGGTGATCATGAACACCTGCGCAATGCTCGACATAGCATACACGAGGAAAATGCTGCTTAACGAAATGCCCATCACCGCGCTGAAGGCGACAAATAGCAGGGTCAGTCCGGTGCTGGACCACCGCTGGAATCCCATGTTCATGGCTAGGATGAAGCCCAACGGGGCGAGCATCACCACCCATCCGAGGCCGCTCATGGCGCCGGTTTCGGTGTTAAAGAGCTGCATGATGAAACCGGATTCAACCGTGTAATATGCCGCTGTTGCTGTGACCACCAACCCGGCGACCATCCAGCTGAATACGTTGGCGATAAAACGCGAGACCACGGACTCGTCTTGGATAAGTGCGTCGTCAAAAATTCGAGGCGATTCAAATTCGTTCATAGCGCAAATTTGGGAAGAAAAGCCGCTTCAGTGGCTCACCCCTTTCGCCAAAAATTCCTTCGAAAGGAGCGAAAGGTCTAGGAAACGTGGATGAGGCTGGACCACAATTCGTGGGGAACCTCCCTACTGAATTGGCTATCGGGTGCCAAGATCACCGACACGGCGTCGTGCGAGTGCAGGGACTCCTGGTGGGAGCAAATGACCCGGAAATCTTTGATGCGGTCGTCGTCGCTCAATTGCTCGTAAAGCAACCGTGCCGCATCTTCCACGAATTTCAAATACGCACCGTTGAGTTCGGCAAAAGCCATTTCGTCTTCGCGCTTGACAATGACTTGCGTCTCGGTCTTCAAGGCCGCCTCGCAGATTTCCTGCAAATCTTCGATCCAAACGATGTCATCGACTTCCACCGAAATGCGCGCAACCGATCGCTGGGAATGCGGCACGGCGGACTTGCCTCGGTGCTCGCGCGCATGTTCTGATAGCTCGTAAGAACATGGGCACGCAGAAGAGTAAACGAAATCCAAGTGAATGATTTTCTTGAGGGTGCCGGTCTTATCCAAATCGCCTTCCAGCGTCACATTATAGTATTGGTAGCCTTCATTGGCCGAGCGCAAAGACGGCTTCATGATGGGGTAAGAAAACTTCAGCGCCACCTTGGAATTGAACGCATCCAGTCGCTCTTGGTACGTGTTCAACACGGCCTCGAGCTTGTCCATGGTGAAGGCGTCGTCCTTGAAATCATAGAACGAGCGCATGATGCGCGACATGTTGATCCCCTTCTTGTGCGCTTCCAACGACACCGTACCCGTCACCTTGGTCTCGAGCACAATGGAACCGTTGTCGCGGGTCCTGTACTTGAGGGGCAACCGGAAATTGTGGATACCGACTTGCTGGATCTCCACGGCCGCGCCCTGAATGAGCGAGGAAGGACCGTTTTGCAGGTCGGGGAACTGTTCAATATCCGCTGCTGTGGGGCGGTACTCTGCGTCGTATTCCATTATGAGGCTCCGTAGTAGTCCGCATAGTTGTTCTCCGTTTCGTAGAGGCGGACACGTTCAAGCATACAACCGTTTTCGTCGATGATTGGTTCAAGTTGTTCCCAGATTGCGATGACCAAATTCTCGACTGAGGTTTGTTTCCCCTTCATCCACGGAACATCCAAATTGAGGTTCTTGTGGTCCAACGGCTCCTCCACCTTGTCCTTGATGATGGCCTTCAAATCCGTGAAATTGATGAAGTAGCCCGTGGCTTCGTCGATCTCACCGCGTACGGTCACGAACACCTCGTAATTGTGCCCGTGCCAATTGGGGTTGGCACACTTACCGAACACCTCAAAGTTCTTCTCGGCATCCCAGGCGTCGTTCCAAAGACGGTGCGCAGCATTGAAGCGTGCTCGGCGGGTGATGGTGACTTGTTTCATCTGACTCGGCTGCAAAGATACGCCATGTACCTTTCTTACCTTTGGCGCATGATCGTCATCACAGGTTCTGCAGGGTTCATCGGAAGTGCTTTGGCTGCGCGGTTGAACGAGGCCCGATTTTTTGATTTGGTGTTGGTGGATGACTTCAGCCGCGTCGATAAGGCACCGAATCACGCGGAGCTGAAATGCACTGAACGCATCGATCGGTTGGCGTTTTTCGATTGGCTGGAGGTCAACGAAAACCAAGTCCAATTCATCTTCCACCTCGGGGCACGTACCGATACCACGGAACAGGACCGTGCGATTTTTGACGATTTGAACGTCTCGTACAGCCAACGCATCTGGAACGCTTGTGTCGAGTACGGTTTGCCCTTGGTCTATGCTTCTTCCGCAGCCACTTACGGCGGTGGCGAGCAAGGTTACAAGGACGACCACGGTATCGTGGAAGCCCTTGCGCCCTTGAATCCTTACGGCGAATCCAAGAACGACTTTGATCGCTGGGCACTGGCCCAAGCCTCTGAAGGCCATGCGCCCTACTTCTGGGCGGGGTTGAAATTTTTCAACGTCTTCGGGCCCAACGAATACCACAAAGGCCGCATGGCCAGCGTGGTCTTCCACACGTTCAATCAAGTAAAGGCGACAGACGCCATGAAGCTGTTCCGATCGCATCGGCCAGACTACACCGACGGCGGCCAGACCCGTGACTTTGTATATGTAAAGGACGTTGCCGAGGTGTGTTATTTCCTGATGCACCATCGCCAATCGTCTTCAAACGGCTTGTACAACCTCGGCACCGGACAGGCCCGGACCTTTCTGGACCTCGCCACGGCGACTTTCCACGCCATGGGAAAGGAACCGAACATCAGCTTCATGGACACGCCCGAAGACATCCGGGATACGTACCAATACTTCACCGAGGCCGACATGTCCAAATTGCGCAGCATCGGTTACGACGGTGAATTCCACTCGTTGGAATCCGCCATCGATGATTACGTGAAAAATTACCTGGTCACGGGCGCCCGTTGGGGGGCATCGGCCTAAGCCTTTACGATTCGCCCAACTGTTCGCTGAGTGCCTCTAGCCTGGCCTTGGCGCTGTACAGGCGTTCCAACAGCTGTGCCTTATCCACTGGCTGTTCCGCTGCCGGCGCAGCATCTGCAGCCATGGCTTTCGCAACGTCCTTGCGTTTTTTGAGCGCTTTGCGTGCGCCGTCAATCGTATAACCTTGGTCTTTGACCAGCCAGGCAATCTGCTGGATCAATTCCTTGTCCGCCGCCGTGTAAAATCGTTTCCCTCGGGCATTGGTGCGCGGATTAAGCGGTGTAAACTCCTTTTCCCAATAGCGGAGCTGTGATGCGTTCAAGCCCAACTCATTGGCCACCTCGGTGATGGTGAAGTAGCGTTTTTCAATGGGTTTGTTCAAGGGCATGGGCGTTGCATTGACCGTTCGAACGAATGTAGCATAATTATCAACGGGTTCAAAATGAACCAACTAGATGATACGTGATGCGCGATTTCAGTCAAACGACTGATTGGAACTGGCCGACTGCTTGAGCATCTCCTCGTACTGCTCCGGCGTCAAGTCGTTGAAATAGTACTGGGCCGGGTTGACCTTCCGGCCGTCCTTGTGTACTTCGTAATGCAGGTGAGGTGCCACCGAAGTGCCCGTCGATCCGATGAGGCCGATGACTTCGCCGCGCTTCACCTTCTGGCCCTTGCGCACCAGCACCTTGCTCATGTGTGCGTAGAGGGTTTCGTAGCCGAAGCCGTGGCGTATGATGACGTGACGACCAAAGCCATTCCAGGTGCGCTTGGCGAGGATGACCTCCCCGTCCCCTGTGGCAAAAATCTCCGTGCCAGTGGGTGCAGAGAAATCCATGCCGTAGTGCATCTTTCGCACCTTGTAAATCGGATGAATGCGGTAACCGTACCCGCTGGCCATGCGCTTCAAATCCTCGTTGCGTACTGGTTGAATGGCGGGGATGGACTTGAGTAGTTCGGTTTGGTTTTTGGCCAAATCAAGAACATCCTCAAAGGACCGACTCTGGGCGACCATCTTGCGCTGCAATTCCGCTAATCGCTCTTCCGATGAGATGACGGCTTGGCTGTGGTCGTAGCCACGCAGCGCCCGGCTGCGGTCGATGCCGCCAATTCCAGGGTTGCGCAAGTGGCTCGGGTACGATTCCACCCCAAAGATGGAACGGTAGATCGCATCGTCACGGTCCGAGATGTCATCGAGGATGATGGCCATGTCCTGCATGTCCTCGTCCATTTTGCCCAATCGGTCTTCGAGGAACGCAATCTCCCGGCGCTGGGAACGGTCCGTTGGGCTTTCGAAGTAGGTGTCAAAAATGTAGATGCTGCCGAATGAAATCAGTGCAAGCACCCCGACGCGCTTGATGGCGAACAGCACATAGTCCTTCAGGTCGTACGGAACCTGCTCCATGCGGAGGGTTTGCTCGTTGTACCGGATTTTGTGAAAGCGCTTCGCCATTACCATGCAAATGTGCAAACTTAATTTGGTGCGCCGCGCGTTTAGGCGGGCCTTTTGTAGATTTTTGCAGTGAATAACCTCATTAACCGGGCTACATCCCCCTGACAATGGAATCAAAACTCATTCGCGAGCGCTTCCTCGAATTCTTCGCCTCGAAAGGCCACGAAATTGTTCCATCGGCTCCCATGGTCATCAAAGACGATCCGACGCTGATGTTTAACAACGCGGGAATGAATCCGTTCAAAGACTTTTTTTTGGGCAACAGCCCAGTGGTACATCCGCGCATCGCCGACACCCAAAAATGCTTGCGCGTGAGTGGTAAGCATAACGATCTGGAAGAGGTCGGCGTGGACACGTACCACCACACCATGTTCGAGATGCTCGGCAACTGGTCGTTTGGCGATTACTTCAAGCGAGAGGCCATCGATTGGGCATGGGAATTGCTCACGGAGGTCTATGGCCTCAATAAGGACCGTTTGTACGTGACCGTGTTTGAAGGGGACGCTAACGACGGACTGGAGGCGGATGAGGAGGCAAAAGGAATTTGGGCCAAGTGGGTACCCGAAGACCGCATCCTGCTCGCCTCTAAGAAGGACAACTTCTGGGAAATGGGAGAAACCGGGCCCTGCGGACCGTGCTCAGAAATCCACATCGACCTCCGTGGCGACGCCGAGCGGGCTGCCACATCGGGCGCCTCCTTGGTCAATGCCGACCACCCGCAAGTGGTCGAAATCTGGAACCTCGTCTTCATGCAATTCAACCGCATGGCCGACGGCTCCCTGGTGCCCCTCCCGAACAAGCACATAGACACGGGTATGGGCTTCGAGCGCCTGGCGATGGCCATGCAGGGCAAGCAATCCAACTACGATACCGACGTTTTCCGCCCGTTGCTCGACCGCGTCGCTGCACTCAGTGGCAAGACTTACGGCCAAACCGACAGCAAACCAGATGTGGCCTTCCGCGTCATCTCCGACCACATCCGTGCCGTGGCCTTCAGCATCGCGGACGGCCAATTACCTTCCAACACTGGCGCTGGCTACGTCATTCGCCGCATCCTCCGCCGCGCCATCCGTTACGGCTACTCCTTCTTGGACCTGAACGAACCATTCATGCACGCCCTCATCCCGACCCTCGCCGGTCAAATGGGTGATGCATTTCCCGAACTGAAGGCACAGCAGCAGCTGATTGAACGTGTCATATTGGAAGAGGAAGAATCCTTCTTGCGCACCCTCGCCAAGGGCATTGAACGCCTCGAGGCGCGTTTGGAAGAATTCAAAAGCACCATGGTCCTCCCCGGCAACGTCGTTTTTGAACTGTACGACACCTTCGGGTTCCCCGTGGATTTGACGGCACTGATGGCCGGCGAACAAGGCGTGGACGTTGACGAGGCCGGATTCGAAGCAGCCATGGAAGCCACAAAGGCCCGGAGCCGAGCCGCGGGCAAACTCAGCACCGACGATTGGGTCAGCGTCCACGAAGACTCAGAAACGACCTTCGTGGGCTACGACGTGAGCGAAGCGGAATGCCGCATCCTCCGTTACCGTGAGGTGAAGGCCAAGAACAAACAGTTCTACCAGGTCGTCCTCGACACCACGCCATTCTACCCTGAAGGCGGTGGACAAGTCGGTGACGCAGGCACCCTCTCGGCATCCGGCGGCAGCGTTGCGGTCTTCGACACCAAAAAGGAAAACAACCTCATCGTTCATTTCGTAAACGAATTGCCGACCGATGTCAATGCCACTTTTTTGGCGCGTGTCAAGGCATCCCGCCGAGACGACACCCAGCGCAACCACACGGCAACCCACCTCGTGCACGAAGCATTACGCGAAGTACTGGGCGCCCACGTGGAGCAGAAAGGATCCCTCGTCAAGGCCGAGTCCTTGCGCTTTGACTTCTCACACTTCTCGAAGGTCACGGACGAAGAGCTCGCAGCGGTGGAGGCCAAGGTGAATGCCAAGATCCTCGCCAACCACCCACTCGTGGAGCACCGCGCCATCAGCATGGAGGAAGCCAAGGCCAGCGGCGCAATGATGCTCTTCGGCGAAAAATACGGGGACGAGGTGCGTATGATCGAATTCGATTCGTCCAAGGAACTCTGCGGTGGCACCCACGCGCCAGCGACCGGCGCGTTGGGATCGTTCCGCATCACGCAAGAGACGGCCGTTGCTTCCGGCATCCGCCGCATCGAAGCCATTACGGGATCGACAGCCCTTCAGGCCATGAACACGGAACGCGCCGCCCTGCAGGCCATCAAGTCCCTGCTGAAGGCACCTGCCAACATCGAAAAGGCCGTCGAAGACCTGATTGCCAAGCAGACAAGCCTGCAAAAGGAATTGGATGCGGTGAAGCAAAAGGAAGCCGCAGCGGCCAAATCAGACCTAGCCAGCAACCTCGACACCATCAACGGCATCAATACCTTCATCGGTGAAATGCCACTGGACGCCGGCGCCATCAAAGACATAGCTTTCCAACTCAAAAACGAAAAAGCCCCGTTCTTTGGCGTGTTCGGCTCAAATGTCGGTGGCAAAACGACCCTGACAGTCGCCGTCAGCGACGACCTCGTCAACGGCAAGGATTTGCATGCGGGCAACATCGTCCGCAACCTAGCCAAGCACATCCAAGGCGGCGGCGGCGGCCAGCCGTTCTTCGCCACGGCGGGTGGAAAAAATCCACACGGCCTCGGGGCTGCCTTCGAAGAAGCCAAAGGCCTCCTCTGATCAACCAACTATTCGGAAACAAAAAAGCACCGCTGGGCGGTGCTTTTTTCGTTTGATGTCGTTGAGGTGTTAGGCCGTTTGCAATCCAGAGGATTGTCGGGCGGCCTTTCCGTAAACGGGGCCTTCATACTCTTCTTGCCAAGCCAGGCTCAAGTTCAAGACGTAAAACACATTGAATACAGCGGCCAACACGAAATCGGTCATGGTGTGCTTTCCAAAAGCTTGGGCCAATTCAATCACCGTCTTGAAGAAGAAGTACACGTTGAATACTGGCACCAAGAACAACAAGGCGTGAGAGTCGGGACGGCCCAAAATACGCATGGCAACCACCACGTTGTAGCCGGGCACCAACGCTGCCCAAATCGGCTGCTCGCATTTCATGAAAAGCTTGCAATTCGCACCCAGTGCGATCAGGGTCATAAACATCGTCGCCATTGCAGTGGCTCCGCTAAACTCCATGCCGAAAAAGGTAAGGGTATTCATGGTATCGCTGTTGTGTTCACTAAAAAGACGTGTCCTTTGTACAAAGGTTGCCTTTTAATCCACACGACATGAGCGATTTACATTATAAAATCAACGCCATACGGTTAATTTTCCTAGGCTGAGAGCCCGCCAAACCGCTGCACGAGAGCGCCGTCAATCGACCCGCCTTTCGGCGTAAGGATGACCAAGCGTTCGACCACGTTACGCAGCTCACGGATGTTGCCCGTCCAATTGGCCGATTGCAACAGCGCCATGGCGTCGTCCTGCACATCAAGCAGCACCTTGCCATGCTGTTCACATATGATTTTGAGAAAGTGCGCCACGAGCAATGGCACGTCGTCACGGCGATCGTTCAATGCCGCTACGTGAATGGGAATTACCGCCAATCGGTGGTACAGGTCCTCCCGGAAATTCCCTTCGGCAATCTCCACGCGCAGGTCTTTGTTGGTCGCAGCCACCACACGTACATCCACTTCGATTTCCTTCTCTCCACCAACCCGTGATATGCGGTTTTCTTGCAATGCCCGGAGGACCTTGGCTTGGGCCGAAGCGCTCATGTCCCCGATCTCGTCAAGGAACAAGGTGCCGCCTTGGGCCTGTTCGAACTTGCCCTTCCGTTGCTTGACTGCACTGGTGAAGGCGCCTTTCTCGTGGCCAAACAACTCGCTTTCGATCAATTCGGAGGGAATGGCTGCACAGTTTACTTCAATGAAGGGCGCGGTGTGCCGGGCACTCAATTCGTGGAGTTGGCGCGCGACGAGCTCTTTGCCCGTGCCGTTGGCGCCGGTGATCAATACCCGAGCATCGGAAGGGGCGACGGTGCAAATCAGCTCGACGATCTCGCGGACGGCTGACGAATCTCCAACGATGGCCGTGGAGCGCTCCGTTTGGATTTTGCGCGTCAACCGCTCAGTTTCTTGCTCGAGCTGGCCTTGGTCTAACGCGTGGCGCACGGTCAAGAGAATGCGGTTGAGGTCCAGCGGCTTTTGAATGAAGTCAAAGGCTCCCACCTTGATGGCTTGTACCGCTGTCTCCACGGTGCCGTGGCCGCTGATCATAATGATGCGGCCATCGATACCCTTTTCAACGAGTGCATCGAGGACTTCCAAGCCGTCCATCTTGGGCATTTTGATGTCGCAAAACACCACATCAAAGGCAAACTTGGTCGCCAGCTTGAGGCCTTCCGCACCGTCTTCCGCTTCCATGACCTGGTAATTCTCGTACTCGAGAATTTCCTTCAAGCTCGCTCGGATGGGCGCTTCATCGTCGATGACGAGAATTTTGGTAGACTTCTTCATGGTCAATTCGTTTGATCGCTTGCACCGGTGCAAAGATGCTGCCAAACATCCTCCATCAAGCCTTCGCGCATGGCAAAAGGGGAGCGGTAGACGGTGGCTGTTGGTCCGATTTTTCCCAGCACATGCATGAGGAGCATACTGGACAAGGGAATCATCTTGGCCCGCGCTGGGGCCATGCCGGGGATTTTCAAGCGCTGTTCGTACGGTTCCGTCAGCAGCCTTCGGTGCAAGCGCTGCAGCGCTTGGCGGTCAATAGGTTCAAGGTCCCGCCGTTGCAAGTACGGGATGTTGGCATGCAAACCATTGACGGCTTCGGCAAACGTATCGAACGACCCGCTGCTTCCCACCAACGCGGTGGGCCGGTGTTCGGCGAGGACGGCTTCAAGGGGTTCCATGATGTCGTCCAAAAAAGCACGGTAGCGTTCCTCGCCCGTTGCCCCCAGCGGATCCGAGGGCTTGCCGAATTCCTCCAGTCGTGCCACTCCGGCGTCGAGGCTCAGTGCAGCCTTGGATTGCCACGCACCCGTTCCGGTGCGCTGGGCCACGACAAACTCCACACTGCCTCCACCGATGTCCATGATGAGCACCCGGTCTAAGGCGTCGGTCAAGGTCTGGGCCACGCCGCGGAAAATCCAATCCGCCTCTTCTTCCCCGCCGATGATGCCCATGTCCCAACCGAATTGACGATGCACCGCTTCGGCAAATGCAGTACCGTTGGAGGCATCGCGCAGGGCACTGGTTCCTACCAACCGCACGAACTTGACGTTGTAATTGTGCAAGGCCTGGTGAAACGTCCGCAGCGCATCGAGCCCACGTGCAAATCGATCGGAACGGATAGATCGGCTTTGAAACCCGCCTTGGCCGATGAAAACCGGTTGCCGGAGCACGTGCTTGCGTTCCCACACATCGCCATTCCCCTCAGCAATCAATACCGTGAACATGTTGGTTCCGCAGTCGATCACCGCGGCGCGCTGGGTTTGGGTCGTGGCTTCAGTCATGGCGGACCCAACGGAACAATTCCCGCACAGTGATTCTCTTGCCATGCATCAAAATTCCAATGCGGAAAATCCGCGCAGACACCAAAACAAAACCGTATGCGGTAGCAATGACCCCGGACAGCGAGAGCACCAACTCCCACCACGCCACACCCAGCGGCAATCGAATGAGCATCAAAATCGGCGCCGTCAGCGGCACGTACGATCCAATAACAGCCACCTGCCCTTCCGGGTTTTGGATGGCCATGGCCGCTGCGATGTAAGAAGCGAACAACGGCAACATCGCAGGCAACATCAAATACTGGGCATCGGACTCTTGCTCAACTGCCGAGCCAATGGCTGCAAACAGTGCCGCATACATGAAGAACCCGGCAGCGAAATAAGCCAGCGCGCACACAACCATCAAGGGCCAGTTTACTTCCAACACAAAGCCCAACAGATCATTGGACGCCATCCACGTTTCGAAGTCGAGCTCCACCGCCTCGTTGGACGCTGAGGTCAAGACGCCCGACACTTCGAGTGCTTGTCCGCCCACTTGGAACACCAAGAAGCCCAGCACAGTCAGCGCAATGACCTGTGTGACACCGACCAGGCCGATGCCGATGATTTTGCCAGCGAGCAATTCCATGGGACGCACGGCGCTGATGATGACCTCGACGATGCGGTTGGCTTTTTCTTCAATGACCCCGCGCATGACGTGCATGCCGTACACCATGATTTGGATGAACATGAACAGGCTGAACACGAATCCAATGAGGGAGCGTCCAATGGCGTTGCCGTCTTTGGTGATGATGTCTTCACCCACCAGGCTCACTTTGGTCTTTAGCCGTTTGTAAGCTTCGTAATCGAGGGACAGTTCTTCTTTGACCTTGAAGCGCTCTATAGCCGAGGACAGGTCCCGCTCGATGGTGTTCTGGACGGTGAGGGAAGGTGATTTCTCGTAGAGGTTTTTGGCTTGACTGTGTTGCAAAATGGCATCGTCCAAAAGCACCATGGAGGTGAAATCCGAAAGCAAAAATTCGGCATCATCCAAGGCCTGGTCCGCAAAGCGGTACTGCAGGTGTTCCCGCTCGGGGAAGCATTCCGGGCAAATGGGCAAGTAGGCCTGGCGCGTATCATCCCAGAACGTGATCATGCCTGAGAGGTCCACGACCAACACCTTGCTCTCCTCCATTTCCGCATTTTCCATCCAGGCTCCGAAGCCCACCCCAAGGGCAAGCAAGACCGGCACGAGGAGCGTTCCGATGATGAACGCCCGACGGCGGACGCGGGTGATCCATTCCCGGTAGATGATGAGGCCGAGGCGGTTCATACGGCGGGTTCGTTTTGCTGTTCAACGGCGCGAATGAAGATGTCACGCATCCCCGGTCGCCAAGGCGTGCAGGACGTGAGTTCTATCTTTTCCGAAATCCACCGCACCCACGTTGCAATGTCGGACTCCGCGGGCAAGCGCAGCATGGCCACGTGCTCCCCCAGAACTTCCGGATTGGGGTTGACTTCAATCAGCTCGGCGCTGGCGCCCAAGGCCACGGTAAAACCCATGACGGTATCTCGGAACGAAACGGCGTACCGGCCGTCACGAGCGGCTTCGCGAAGTTCGGGCACCTTGCCGTTGAGGACGAGTTGTCCCCGGTTGAGCAAAGCGACTTCATCGCACATTTCCTCCACGCTGCCCATGTCATGCGTGGACAGCAAGATGGTCGTGTTGCCTTTGGCTTTGAGCTCCAGGATGACTTCGCGGATGCGCTGGGCATTGATGGGGTCAAATCCGCTCAGCGGTTCGTCCAAAATCAATAGGCGCGGCTCGTGCAGCACCGAAAGGATGAATTGAATTTTTTGGGCCATGCCCTTGCTGACTTCGCTGACCTCCTTGTGCCACCATCCGTCCACCTCAAGGCGATCGAACCAATAGCGAAGGCGTTTGCGGGCTTCTTTCTTGTCCACTCCACGCAATTGAGCGAAATACAAAGCCTGCTCCCCGACCCGCATGGATTTGTACAAGCCGCGTTCTTCGGGCAAGTAACCAATGCTAGGCAGGTGATTGCGCGTTAGGGATTCGCCGAAAAAAGAAATGAAACCGGCGTCCGGCGCCGTGATGCCATTGAGCATGCGCAGCAACGTGGTTTTGCCTGCGCCATTGGGACCTAACAAGCCGAAAATGCCGGACTGCGGGACGGAAAAACCTACACCGTCCAATGCACGCTGCTTGCCAAATCGTTTTTCAATTCCTGAAATGTCAAGGGCTGGGGCAGTGGGCATGCGTGCAAATTAACCATCAAGTGAACATATCCCGAACCTTGTCAAAGAAGCCCTTTTCCTGGTGGTTCGCATCGGGCTGGAAATTCTTTGACTCGCGGAGTTGTTCGAGCAAGTCGCGCTCCTCACTGGAGAGCTTTTTGGGTGTCCAAACGTTGATGTTTACCAGCAAATCGCCTTGGCCGTAGCTGTCTACAGCGGGCAATCCCTTGCCACGCAGCCTTACAATACGGCCGCTTTGGGTGCCCGGTTCGATGGTGATTTTTGCCTTGCTCCCCACCAATGGCACATCCGCCTGCGCACCGAGTGCGGCGTCCGTGAACGGGATGTACAAGTCGTAGTGGAGGTTCTTGCCGTTGCGTTGTAGCGTTTCGTGCGGGATGGCCTCGATGACCACGAGCAAATCGCCCGGCACTCCGCCCATTGGAGCGCCGTTGCCTTCTCCGCGAACGCTCAACTGCATGCCGTCCTCAACGCCGGCCGGGATCTCAATGGTGACCACGGCCTCTTTTCGGACCATGCCCCATTCATCGGAGCCAGAGGGGCGCTTCTTGACCGATTGTCCGCTGCCTTGGCATTGGGGACAGGTGCTGGCCGTTTGCATTTGGCCAAGGATGGTGTTCTGGACGCGGCGGATTTGGCCCGTGCCTCCACACGTTTGGCAATCTCCGTATTCCGCACCTTCGGCTTGGACCTGTTTGAAGACCTTGACTTTCTTTTCGACGCCGCTGGCGATTTCTTCCAGGGTCAACTTGACCTTGATGCGCAAGTTGGATCCTTTCATGCGACGACGACGACCGCCGCCGCCGCCCGCACCGCCGCCAAAGGCGCCACCAAAGATGTCGCCGAATTGGCTGAAGATGTCCTCCATGTTCATCCCGCCGAACCCGGCACCGCCGCCCGGCCCTCCGCGCAAGCCGTCGTGGCCGAAACGGTCATACTGGGCGCGCTTCTGGTCGTCTTGGAGCACTTCATAAGCCTCAGCCGCCTCTTTAAACTTCTCTTCCGCCGCTGCGTCGCCCGGATTTTTGTCCGGGTGGTATTTGAGGGCCAGTTTGCGGTAGGCCTTCTTGATATCTGAACCAGAGGCCTTACGGTCGACCCCTAACGTTTCATAGTAATCCCGCTTCGCCATGGGTCTCCTTATTCACCGACCACCACCTTCGCGTAGCGAATCACGGCATCGTTCAGTTTGTAACCGGCTTCCACCACATCCACCACTTTGCCGCTGAGTTCGGGCGAGGGAATGCGGGTAATCGCTTCATGGATATCCACGTCAAAGGCGTCACCCGGTTGGACCTCTAATTGCTCGACGCCTTGGGCCTTGAGGATTTGCTTGAGCTTGTTGTGGATGAGCTGCTGGCCTTCTTTCAATCCGTTGACGTCTTCCGAATCAGCAGCGGCTGTTTGCGCGCGTTCGAAATCGTCCAACACCGGTAGCAAGCTTTCCAACACGTCTTTCGAGGCGTTGCGGATCAGGTCGCCGCGTTCGCGCATCGTACGCTTTCGGAAATTGTCAAACTCGGCATACAACCGCAGGTAGCGGTCCTGCCAATCCGTCTGTTCTTCCTGCCCGTCCGAGGTGCTTTCCCCTTCAGCCTGCTCCTCAGTAACCGCGTCAACCTGGGATTGCTCCTCGGCTGCTTGTGCTTGGGTTTCCGCTTGGTTCGCGGTGGTCTCTTCCACGTTCGACGTATTCATGTCTGGGGTACTTTCCTTGATTTGCTTCACCCTGTCCAAATCCAATGCCACACTGCAGCAACCGGACAACCTGTCAGGTCAACCGGATCAGAAGGATTTGACGTGCTTGTCGATTTGTCGGTGCAATTCGAATCCGCGCAGGTTCTTGCCCACAATCACCCCATTCTCATCTATGAGGAAACTCATAGGGATGGAATTGACACCATACATGGCGGCCGCTTCGCTTTGCCAGCGTTTGAGGTCGGAGACGTGCCATTTCCAATCGAGTTGGTCTTGAGCGATAGCCGACTCCCAGCGGGCCACGTCGCTGTCCAAGGACACGCTGAACACTTCGAAGCCGTCGGCTGATTTGAATTTGGCCTTTTTGTACTTGTTGTACGCGTTGACCACGTTTGGGTTTTCCCGGCGGCACGGGCCGCACCACGAGGCCCAGAAATCTACGAGCACCAAGCTGCCGCGCAGGTCGCTCAACTTCATGGTCTTGCCTTTGGGGTTGGAAAGGGCGATCTCCGGAGCGGTGTCGCCGATGGCCGTTCCGACCTTGTTCGTTGGAATTACAGCAGCGGAATCGGGCGCCTCAACGGGCGATGCAAAAAAGATCGCAGCAGCGAGCGCCAAGGACCCGAGGGTGGTTTTCAAAATCATGAAGGCAATTTACGCAATCAATCGACCCGTTCAATGCGGGCACCCAGCGCTTTTAACCTTCCTTCGATGTCTTGGTAACCGCGGTCGATCTGGCCGATGTTGTGGATCACCGATTGGCCCTCGGCCGAGAGCGCTGCAATGAGGAGTGAAACCCCGGCACGGATGTCGGGCGACGTCATGGTCACGCCGCGAAGCGGACTCTTGCGGTCCATGCCAATGACGGTGGCGCGGTGCGGGTCGCACAGAATTATTTGTGCCCCCATGTCGATGAGCTTATCCGTGAAGAATAGACGGCTCTCAAACATTTTTTGGTGGATCAGCACGCTGCCTTTGGCTTGCGTGGCGGTCACCAACACGATGGACAACAAATCCGGCGTGAAACCCGGCCACGGTGCGTCCGACACGGTGAGGATGGAGCCGTCGATGAAGGTTTCGATTTCGTAGGAATCTTGCGCAGGCACAAAAATGTCGTCGCCACGGCGCTCGAGTTGAATGCCGAGTTTTTGGAACACCTTGGGGATGACGCCGAGCTCGTCATATGCCACATCCTTGATGGTGATGTCACTCTGCGTCATGGCCGCCAAGCCGATGAAACTGCCGATCTCAATCATGTCGGGCAGGCATCGGTGGTCCGTTCCGCCGAGTGAGTCGACGCCTTCGATGGTTAGCAGGTTGGAGCCGATGCCACTGATCTTGCCGCCCATCCTGTTGATCATTTTGCAGAGCTGCTGCAGATAGGGCTCGCACGCTGCGTTATAAATGCTCGTAGTCCCTTGAGCCATGCACGCCGCCATGACAATGTTGGCGGTGCCGGTGACCGACGCTTCATCGAGCAGCATGTTGGCACCCTTGAGTCCATTGGGTGCACTGGCTTGGAAAAAACCGGTTTTACCGTCGTAGGTAAAGGTCGCACCGAGCGTTTCAAACCCGATAAAGTGGGTGTCCATGCGGCGGCGCCCGATCTTGTCGCCACCTGGCTTTGGGAGTGCGCCCACACCAAAACGCGCCAGCAATGGCCCCAAAATCATGGTCGAGCCTCGCAGGGATCCGCCCTTCTGCCTGAATTCTTCGGTGCTGAAGTAGTCCAGGTTGACGTCGTCCGCTTGGAAGCGGTAAGCTCCTGGTCCTTTGCGTTGGATTTTGACGCCCATGCTCGCCAGCAAGTCAATCAACTTGTTGACATCGACAATATCGGGGAGGTTCGAAATGGTAACCGGTTCCGCCGTCAAGAGCACCGCACACAATATCTGCAGCGCCTCATTCTTGGCTCCTTGCGGGATGACTTCACCGGACAGCCGCTTCCCTCCTTCTATGATAAAACTGGACATGGTCGTTTCGATTGACAGTTCGCAGCACACAAAACGAATGGATCATTGCCTCGCCCGTTGCCGCCTTTCGAAATAACGGCGCAAGGTCGCCCTGCCGTCTGTTCGACGGAAAACTTTTCAACCCCAAAAATTGGAATGCCCCGGGGCGTCTAGCGCTTGCGCTTTTTGCCGCGGTGGCGATCGAGTGCGTCGCTCGTCTTGCGCTTGCTCTTTAAGATCTCAGCCGAGCTCACGAGCTCAGCATCTTCAGGCAAGGTCAGCGCGCCTTCACTCATCTCTTTGATTTGCTCGCGGATGAGGGAATTCTCAACTGTGCTCTTATTCCACGTCAAGAAGTGACGCTTCATCAAGTTGCCGACGGTAATGACCAGAGCAGCTTTCTCCTCTCCTTCTTCGTAGGTCTTGGCCTTTTCAATGAGGTCGCGTGTCAATTGGCCATAGTGCCCCAAGCGCGACATCGCACCGGGATAATTCAATCGGCCGGGTGCCTCTGAGCGGCTCTCGGGCGTTGGGCGTTCCACCGGGCAGTCGACGTCCAAGTCGAATCCTGCCATGAGGAACAACTGGCCCCACAATTTTTTCTGCACCTCATCCGCGTCCCCTTCTTGAGCGACGACGGAACCCATGACGCTGACGATGGCCGCTGCGCATTTATTGCGCTCCTCTTTGTCGGCGATGGATTTCAGATGATCGACCATCTCCTGGATGGTGCGACCGTATTCCGGGATGACCAAATCCCGGCGGGTGCTGTTGTAGGTCATTTCAACTAACATGCGGTAAAGGTATGGAAACCCCTACAGTTAGCAGACAAGCAGGCTTTCCGATTGCACAAACGACCGGGCTTCGGTTTGTATGCGCATCCAAAATAGCGCGAATGGCGCTTCGAGGCCGTCGAATCCAGCCGCATCCGCCGCTTCGAACAACCGGTGCAACGGGCTGGTGGTCTGGAGGCGTTGCTCGAGCCGCGCATCCATCGAGCGGCACACATCAAGCATACCCTCTCGTGACCCGTACTGCACGAGCCAATCGTGTGCTACCATGGCGCGGAGGAACCGTTGGCTGCGGGCAGGCATTTCAACCGTGCGGTTGAGCAAGTCGTTCTGCGCAGCGTCCGCGAACTCCCGGAGGGATGTCTCTGGGTGGAGTCGGGCGAAATTCTTCGCCAAAAAGTGGTCGTACAGCAAGTCCACGCCGACGCCGGAAAACCGACCAAGCACCGGCCGAATCGCTGCCCGGGCCGCCCGAGCCTCGGGAGCTGTATCGGCATAAGAATCAATCCAACGGTGCAGCACAACGCCGTTGGCGATGGGCGCTGCATAGGCCTTGAACGGGTCGCCTTTGACGGCGTCGCCGATGAAGTTGCCCAGGCGCAAATCCGAATCCCCTCCACTCAATACCAAGTGCGCCAAGTAGTTCATGCGGCAAACATCGAAAATTCGCGGCGAACCCAAAGATTTTTAGGGAATGCTTTGGGGCAAAGGAATGTCTTGCGTAATTTTGCCGTCCGCTTTGTTTCAAAGGAAACAGCGCACAAGCGAGAATAGCTCAGTTGGTAGAGCACAACCTTGCCAAGGTTGGGGTCGCGAGTTCGAGTCTCGTTTCTCGCTCAACGAAAAGCCTTCCACTACGGGAGGCTTTTTCATTCATAGTAATCGATTCACCATGCACGCAAAAATCACCACCGACCGCGGTACAATGACCGTGGAATTCTTTGAAAACGATGCACCCAATACGGTCGCGAACTTCGTCAAGCTCGCCAAAGAAGGGTTCTACGACGGCTTGAAATTTCACCGGGTCATTCCAGGATTCGTTGCCCAAGGTGGTTGCCCGCAAGGCATCGGCAGCGGCGGCCCGGGGTACAGCATCGATTGCGAATTGGACGGCGACAATCAATTCCACGACCTCGGCGTCCTTTCGATGGCGCACGCCGGGCGCAACACCGGTGGTTCGCAGTTCTTCATTGTGCACAGCCGCGAAGCGACGGCGCACCTCGACCGCAACCACACGTGCTTTGGCAAGGTCACTGAAGGACTCGACATCGTGACGCAAATCGCCGAAGGCGACACGTTTTCGGTCGAGGTCATAGAGGACTGATTCGCGCTCAACGACTTGAGAAAAGCGGCTTCGGGCCGCTTTTTTTTGTGACCTACGGGGGAGGCAGTACTTTGAGCCTTATGTACAATCCCACTCGGTTTGAATTCACCAATGGTTGGCTCCTGCTTACCCTACTCTTCGTGCTGATTGCATCCGGTTGTTCGATCGAAAAGCGCACCCTACTGTCCGGATTCCATTTGGAACACCGAGGGAAACCGGTGCAAGTGCATCCTACCTTATTGAACGCAGTCGATGGTATTGATTTTGCACAACACAGACGACCGGGCATGATGCACCACGTTGAACAGGCTTCAACTTCGTTGGGGCCGCTGCCGTTCAAATTGAATCCCTTGGCACCAACACGACTCGGCGCCAGTCAAGAAATTCCAAGCGCCCTAGTCGCGTTTGAACCCGTTCTGAATACAAAGCGGCTTCAGTTGAGCCTGGAACCGGAAGAGGATTTGACTGCGATGAAACAATCTGCACAGACGAAAGCATGGACCCGGTTCGCTCTTGCCATCACGTCTGTGGTATTGGGCATGTTATGGGGAGGTGGCCCTTTTGTTGCACTTTTCGCCGGGATTTTCCTCATCTCCGCTTTCAAGTGGCGGACCATTGCGCGCAGAGAGGATTTGCTCCGGATTCAGAGCCAGAAGGAGATCAAAAAAAGCGAGCGAACCCCAAGGCAGAAATTCTTCGGAGTGTTTACGTGGCTCTTTGCCATTCCCATATCGATTGTTCTCTTCATCCTGTTTTTGTTCAGGGACTTTTAAGGTGAGCATTTCTTGAGCAAGTAAAGCACATCCGGGCTGCTTCAAAAGCGTTTTACCTTTACCTGCATTCCAACGCTAACACTGGCAGTCGACAAGAACAATCGAACCAGGCTGAGCCTTCTTTATTGAACTACACTTTGGCTATGAGAATTCCAACTTCACTCTTCCTGACTATGCTTCCATTCTGCATTGCGGCACAGATCGTACCAAGCGAGTCCACTTACAATGAAGGTATCGTATGGGAATCTGTTTTCACCGACGGGCCGGAAGGAAAAGTCAACCGAGGTCTTGTCGATTCAGAGGGGCACGCGGTCTGCGTATCTATGCCCGAAAATCAGGCCCGGGTCCATAAAATTGATGGTAGCGATGGTGCACTCATCTGGTCTGTCGCATTCACCGATCGTATTGGATTTGGCATCTGTGAAATTCAGGGAAATGATGGCGAGCCGGATTACATCGTAACGGGTGGAGCAGGCGAAACCCAGGAATGCTGGTTGGCCCGCATCGAGGGATCAGATGGTGGTTTAATGTGGGAAAGCATCATTGACCATGCAGGCCAAAATTGGCAATTCGATGGGATACGAACAGCCATGGTGGGCGATGATGGGTACATCTATGCATCTGGCTTCACCGGTGGCGATGAGCCGAACACCGTTTTTGTCGTTTTCGCTGGGACAGAAACCGTTGTAAAAGCCAATCCTGTGAATGGAGAAATCGAATGGACATCGTTTCTCCCTGTCTCCGAATATGGCTTAGCTACCGTGCAAGATGCAGATGGAAATTTGTACACCGCTGGGGTGATGTACGATGAAGGCTGGTGCATTACCAAACGCTCCGTGGACGGTGAGGTGCTGTGGACCACGTTCATAGAGGCCACAACAGAAATCTATCCCTACGATTTGGCCATAAGCGAAGACGACCGATTGTACTACGGAGGGCATCGTGGCCGCGAGGGCGAAGGCGACCCTTTCGACTATTCTTGCGCTGCACTAGACACCAATGGAGAATTGATCTGGCTCAACCATTACGCAAACCCGAGGGGGTACAGTCTTTCACACATCCGAAATGAATTGTACGGAATTGAAGCTGGGACAGATGGTATCTACATGTTTGGCGGATCAGGGGATGAAAGCGGCTACAGTGAAACGAATCAACCTTTTCCATCGTCGGATGTTTGGGTGGGTTGGGTGCTGCATGCAAATTGGGAAGGTGACATTTCGGATAGCTATGTTTTTTGCCACGATGGTGTCAATTCAGCGACGGAATACGGAGCCCTCATTGATGGCGGATTTTTCATTTTCAATGACACCGATGCAGGAGGAGATACAGAACTGGGGGTAATGAAAATTCTGAATGGAAGCAATCCTTCAGGTCAAACAGCAACCTCAGACGCGGGGGGGTATGATTTTGAAATTTTCCCAAACCCGAACAACGGGCATTTTCGAGTTTCCGGGCTCGATCCCAATGAACAAACTGAAGTGTTCGTCTTCGATGCCCAAGGAAAACTAGTTTACGCCAAAACTATCGTGGCCCCGAGCATTCTAATTGATGTATCAGTATTGTGCGCTGGCCCCTATTTCGTTCGCATCGCGCCTGAAGGACAAAGCTCTTCACGCCATACGATGATCATCGAATAGTCAACGGCACGAGGAACCAACTAACCTGGTTTAATCCAAGCGATTCCAAACGCAATCCCTGAACACGCCATTGCACCGGTCTTTCACGGCGTTGCGCCGGATTCGGTAATCGGTTCGTATTGTTTCGCCAACGAGCAAGGCGAATTCACTGGATGCACTGTCCGGATATAGGATAACGGCAATGACCGTATCGACTTGAAGAAAATCATACGTGCCGGAGTGCAGTTCGCCGTCGGCAAATTCAAACCGATAGGCACCGGGTATACCGTCAGAAATGTCGTCATCGTCAAATACCATTCGCTCTGGACCGGTAGCCTGGCATGATGAACAGCCGCGATCAGCATCGATGAGGTAGGTTCCGAGGATTTGCTCCTGAACGGGCTCGCATCCGGAGATGAGCATGAGTGCAAATCCCACACACAATGAACGTTGTAGGATGGTTCGGAACGAGCGCGTCATTTTCACATCTTCAATGTAACCAAAAAAACGGGAGACCGCATCGCTGCAATCTCCCGTTTGGTACCCGGAGCGGGACTTGAACCCGCACGACCCTTCGGGTCAACAGATTTTAAGTCTGTCGTGTCTACCAATTCCACCATCCAGGCAGGTGGCCTCATCGAGACCGGACAAATTTAGGCCAAAAAAGCAGGAACACAGGGTTGGTCAGAGCGCGTTGCTCCACCCCTCCGCTATAGCGATTCCAGCACCGGCATTTTGATGTGCGTATTTGGCGGCTTTGAATCCGGCGCGCCGTGAAACATCTACGTTTTGGAGCGCCGATTGAATCGCCTCACGCAGGGTTGTAGGCGAATCGCAGACGCTCAACGCACCGGCTGTCTCTAATGCAGCAACCTCCGCAAACCGACCCACCTGCGGACCGACCAAAATGCGCTTGCCATGGGCCGCCGGTTCGAGCGTGTTGTGCACGCCGGCGCCGAATCCGCCGCCGACCACCGCAACGTCTGCCACCGCATATGCGTCTAATAATTCCCCCATGGCGTCGACAATCAGCACATCACCCTCCGGCAACGCTGCCCGAGCATCCGCACTTCGGTGCGCACTCCACACCACGGGTCGTGCACCCATCACTTCCCATCGTGACGCCTCGGCAGCGATGCTTTCAGCCGTCCATTCGTGGGGGACGACAATGGCGCACTGCCCTTCTTGCCAAGCTTCGCGCGCTGCGTCCCATTCAGGTTGCCAGGCACTTCCGACCACGAAGCATGGGCGGTCGTTGACCCACGTTTGCAGCGCTTGATCGGGCTGATGCTGGCCCACGGCGTCCAATACCCGGTCGAACCGAGGGTCACCGGCGACCTCGGCGTTGACTCCGTAGGCGGACAGCGTTGTCAAGGAAGCCTCGGTCTGCACCCAAACACGGCGCATGGCCTTCCACGCTTGGCGCTGGTAGCCACCGCCCCATCGAAACGGCCACCGTCCAGGCAGCACATGGCCTGCAAACAGGCCGACAGGCGCGCGAACCCGTATCAACTCGGCGACCAACGTCGGCCACGCATCGTATTTGGCGAAGAGGAGTCCACGCAAGCGTTCAGCACCACCTGCAGCTTGGACAAACGACCGCATCGAGGCGCGAACATCCAACGGCATCGCTGTCACGTGATCGGCTGCTGTCCACCATTCCGGTTGGCGGCGAGCGAACACATCCCACCCCGAAGCACTGTAAAACGAGAGCAAAAATGCATCTCCCGGATGCAAGGAACGCCAAGCCTCCATCACCGGTCGGGCCTGCTCGTATTCACCGACGGAAGCACAGTGAAACCACATCCACTGCTGCCCCGGTTTGAGCCGGGACGTCGCAACGCCCAGCGCCTTCAACCGACCCTCACGCATCGTCAACCAGCCGCGGGCTTTGGCGTGGCCGCACGTCGCTGCCATGCCGATTCCTGCGCGGTACAACCGCATTGCAATCCCGTGCCAAAAGCCGCCCATCAGTACCAGTGTTCTACGGATGAAGAACGCTTGTAGATGTGGAACACCCAGCCTACTTGCAACGAGATAAACCGGTCGTTCCGCGGCCCTTTTTCCACTTCCTGTGTGTCAAAATTCATCGGGCGCTGCGGCCACGTTCGCGCTTGCCAGAATTCCAGGCCGCCGTACCAATTGACGAGGCCGTTGTCGCTCATGTGCCAATAACCGATGAACTCCTTCACCGCCACGCCCCACGTCAAGCGATCGTAGCCGGACAGGTAGGGCTGATCGAGCTGCGTGATGGGGTTTTCGGTGTTTTCAAAATGAATGCGGTGGTGGATGGATCCCACGCCAGCGAGGAGTAAGATGCCGGTGTTGGGATTCTTGCCTTGCAGTGGCATCAACTTGCCCCCATCCAGGGTAAACAGCCCGCTGCGCCCTGAAATCGTCAGCAGCGCCACTTGGCCCTCGTTGTCGATCAACTGACCGTTCGGCGTCAGGAGGTTGGACAGAACGCCCTCCTCTTCGACGCCATAGCCGAATCCAAAATTGGCATTTGCCCCGGCAAACCATCCCGATCGGAATTTGACGTGGAAGCCCGTGCCGAAGACGCCTCCGCTTCCAAACCGGTCGCCCAGTTCTCCCAGCGCAGCGCCGCCGCCGCCGTGCACGTGGATGTGCGGCGAGAAGAGCGCGCTGTCCCGCACGGAACGCTGGCCCCATGCCGGCGCACTTGCCATAGCCAGCAACAAAATCAAGGATGCGAAAGCAGTCGGTCTCATCGGTGCCTGCAAGTTACCAATGCGGTGTTAGCTTTTTTGAATCATTGGGAAGATAACCGCGGAGGGCCGGGGTATTTTTGAAATTCAACTCTGAAAGGTGAATCAGAAAATCCACATGGTCGACCTGGTCGGCCAGCACGCCAAAATCCAAACGGAACTCGATGAAGCCATCGGCCGCGTCATGGCGACGGGCGCCTTCGTCAAGGGACCTGAAGTAGCGGCTTTTGCGGAAGAGCTGGCTGAATTTACCGGAGCGAAGCATGTGATTCCCTGTGGAAACGGCACCGACGCCTTGCAAATTGCCTTGATGGCGCTGGATGTTGGGCCGGGAGACGAAGTCATCACCACCGGCTTTACCTTCATATCAACGGTGGAAGTGGTCGCCTTGATGGGGGCCAAACCGGTGCTCGTTGATGTGCATCCGGATACCTTCACCATCGATGCAGAGCAGGTGCGCGCCGCCATCACCCCTCGAACGAAAGCAATCGTGCCCGTTCACCTGTTTGGTCAAATGGCCGACATGGATGCCCTGATGGACATCAGCGAATCCACCGGCATTCCCATCATTGAAGACAACGCCCAGGCCATTGGCGCGGCCTGGTGCGGGCAGCGTCATGGACAGGCTGGCACCTTCGGCCTGATGGGCACGACGAGCTTTTTCCCATCCAAAAACTTGGGATGCATGGGCGACGGCGGTGCGATTGTCACCTCCGATGATGCCGTCGCTGCGCGTTGCAAGCAGATCGCCAACCACGGGATGGCCAAGCAATACCAGCACGATGTGGTCGGAATCAATTCCCGATTGGACGGATTGCAAGCGGCCATCCTCCGGGTGAAACTCAAGCATCTGCGCGGATACCTCGCCGCAAGGCAGGCCGCAGCAGCGCGGTACGATGCCCTGCTGGAAGGCCTCGCTGGCCTGCACATCCCCGTGCGTGAGCACCGCAGCTCCCACGTGTTCCACCAGTACACCCTGAAAATTGAAGACGGCAAGCGCGATGCCCTCCGCGCACACCTCACTGAGTACGGAATTCCGTCGGGTGTTTATTACCCGGTACCGGGGCACGCGCAACAAGCCTTTTCGCAATTTCAATACAATTCAGATGATTACCCCGTTAGCTCCGAATTGGCACAAACCGTGCTTTCGCTGCCCATACACACAGAATTAAACGACGATCAGCAGCAGTTCATCTCAGGTATAATTCTTAAATTTATGGACCAATAAAAAAGCAATGAAGATAGCGGTAGTAGGAACCGGATACGTGGGCCTCGTCACGGGGACATGTTTCGCGGAGACGGGCAACGACGTGGTCTGCGTTGACATCGATGCACGGAAAGTCGCCTCCATGAAGGGGGGCAACATCCCGATTTATGAACCCCACTTGGACGTCTTGTTCGAGCGTAACATCAAGGCGGGCCGACTCGCCTTCACGACTTCGCTCTCTGAAGCCGTGGTCGATGCAAAACTCATCTTTTTGGCCCTTCCCACGCCTCCGGGCGAGGACGGTTCGGCCGATTTGAGCTACGTTCTTGGGGTCGCCGATGAACTCGGCAAAATGATCAAGGACTACAAGGTCATCATCGACAAGAGCACCGTACCTGTCGGCACCGCTGATAAAGTACACGCGGCCGTGGCTGCGAATGCCACCGTGGACTTCGACATTGTTTCGAATCCAGAATTCCTCCGGGAAGGGTTTGCGGTGGACGACTTCATGAAGCCCGACCGGGTGGTCATCGGATGCTCCAGCGCCCGTGCCCAAAAACTGATGGAAGAGCTCTACAAGCCGTTTGTGCGCCAAGGCAACCCCATCATCTTCATGGACGAAAAGAGTGCGGAATTGACCAAGTACGCGGCCAATTCTTTCCTCGCAACGAAAATCACCTTCATGAACGAAGTGGCCAACTTCTGCGAGTTGGTGGGAGCGGACGTCGACAAGGTACGGCGCGGCATGGGCACAGACACGCGCATCGGATCGCGCTTCCTCTTCCCCGGCATCGGCTACGGCGGCAGCTGCTTCCCCAAGGACGTGCAGGCCTTGCACAAAAGCGGCCAGCAAGCTGACTTTGAATTCGGCATCCTGACCAGCGTCATGCAAGCCAACGAGGCCCAGAAAACAATTCTTTTCGACCCCTTGCGGGATTACTTCAAGGGGGGCCTCAAGGGCAAAAAAATCGCCCTGTGGGGATTGGCATTCAAGCCCGAAACAGACGACATCCGTGAGGCGCCAGCATTGTACATGATTGACAAGCTCACGGCAGCGGGTGCTGAAGTTGTGGCATTCGACCCGGAGGCTATGGACAACGTCCGCGGAAGAATCGGCGACCAAATTCAATACGCCTCCGACCACATGGAGGCATTGGACGGTGCCGATGCCTTGCTCATCTGCACCGAGTGGCAGGTGTTCCGCAACCCCAACATGGAAGACGTCAAATCCCGCTTGGCGGCCCCTGTCATTTTTGACGGCCGCAACTTGTACGAACTGGACGCCATGCGCGACCACGGATTCTACTACAAGAGCATTGGACGCTCAACCGTACACCCCGCTTGATGGAACGCGTACTCATCACCGGGGCAGCAGGATTTTTGGGTTCGCACTTGTGCGACCGCTTTATTGCTGAAGGATTCAAGGTCGAGGCCATGGACAACCTCATCACGGGCGACCTGAAAAACATCGCCCACCTGCAGGACCACCCCCATTTCACCTTTCACCAGCACGACGTCACGGAGTACATCGACATCGAAGGCGAGTTGAATCACATTCTACATTTAGCATCGCCAGCCTCGCCAATTGATTACCTCAAGATTCCCATCCAAACCCTAAAG
>JBELBV010000007.1:0-70464 GCA_042095135.1 Flavobacteriales bacterium
ATGCCGCGTACTGAACCGTACCACCCGCCTCAGGAGCAGGGTTGTGGGGAACGCCAGAATACGAGCGAATGGAACCAACGGCCGCCTTACGGGAGGCCTTAAATTGGACATCTTGTCCCGTGCCCAACACCGGGTCATACTGCCGGTAATTGTTGTAGCCGTAGGCCAGTGCCATGAAGTAATACGTCTTGTAATTGACCAAGCGGTTGTCGCCTTGGGCGAATACGTCGTTTGTGATGCGCAAGCTGTGGAAGATGCCTTCATCGGCACCGTCGGCCTGCAAGGTGGGGACGGGCAATTCCAGCACCGGATCGAATTCATTGTTGATCACCTGCGTGATACCGTTGCGGACGTCGCATTGGGCAATGAGGCGGGCTGCATCGATGTCACCGAGGTCGGAAGGGCTCACGGTGTTGTCACGCAATTGGTAAATCAAGTAGCCTTCGAAGACGTAGCTGCGCTCTTCGTCGGTGAGCACTGTCCCGTCTTCCAATTCCGTGGGGATGGACGGATCCATCGCCATGTACTCCTCACGGTAGTTGTTCGAAAGCGGATTATCATTGGTCAAGTAGAGGATGAGCTCGTTTTCCAATTCCTGAATCGTGATGTCCGGTGCATCTGGACCCGAGACGATCTCGAAGCAGTTGTCGAACAACGCCTGCGCCTTATCATCTGCCAAGCGCAGCAATTCCACACTCTCGAATGGCTCGCCACCCGTGGCCCGAGCCCAAACCATGCCCACCGTAATGTTGTTGTAATCCCCTGGTTCGAGGGTAAAAGGACCTGCCGATTGCAAAAACAGACGGTCACCGGGCGGATTGCCCGCACCCACTTCGGTCCACGGTTCAACCGAAATACCGAAGGTACCCCACTGGTACGGATCCGTGTCGCCAGGGAACATGTAATCCGCTGGGATGTCGAGGTCCGCGCCCGTTGCAGCGGTCAGGCCGTCGCCTCCGTACGCCATGCGTTGCCCGTTTTTCCAAAATCCGCGCATGTAATTGTAGTACTGCGCAGCCAACGTCGGCTGGCCATTGATTCCGAAATTCCAATTGTAGTAAATGAACTTTCGCATGCCGTATCGCTCGTTGTCGATTACGCCATCGCCGTAACCGATACCAATTCCTTGGTAAGGAATGCCAAGCGAGTCGATTGCATCTGAGAAGACTGTGGTCAACGGGTTGTCAATAGAATCTGTATCTTGATAAGGGCCTTCAAAAAAGTCCACTCCCATCGCAGGTGGATTTTCACCGTAACCTATGGAGTAGCTTGTCGGCTCATCGAAGGCATCCCCGTTGTAGCTGTAACCGAGGCCGCGCTCGACGTCCACCCCTACGTAGTCGTCCACGTGGCCGCCCAAGTCGCAGTCTACCCACTGAGCGAAGTACGTGTCGGTCAACGTTTGCGTCCCCTGGTTGATCAGGACGTAGTTGTAGAACTGCATGTTGTTCACCTCATCGTTGGTCGAGAAGGCGAACGCCTGTGCGCGGATCTCCATCCCAATCGGCTCACCCTGCGATTCCGAGTGGATGTTGCCTTTGTCGTTGAAAATCCAGTAGTAGGTTTGGTCACCGTACAACGGGACTTGGTCTTCGCGGCGGCGCTCAGCACAATCAATTTCTTGGAGGAAATCGTACCATGGGTAGTCGCCCGCGGCCGGGTCGTAGAACCCGTTTCCGTCGTAATCCTTGAACGGCGCGAGGTAGTAGTCTTGGTTGAGGCCCACGTTTCCGTGCGCTGGGTATTCGAAAAAATACGAGGGAATGGTGTAGCCGTTTGGAAACTGCTCCTCGAGGTCGCATTCGGGGTCGGCAATGCAATCGAAGTACTGGCGGTGGCGCATGGCGTCTGCCCGCTGGGTGATGGTGAAGCGGTCGTACTGTTCACACGTCGATGGGTCCACTTCGGCCGCCCCCGTATTGGTCAGCGGGCCAGGCCAGAAATCATTTCCTACGTTGCGATACCGCACGGCTGCCAACTTAAGTTGCTGGTCGGGGCTGATGCCGCCCAACCACAAAGCTCCGCCATACACCACTGAAACGCCCTCTTCTTTCGGGACCATGAACGCCCCTTTGTCTATCGCTCGGTCGTACCAGAGCGCTCCGGCATTTTCGATGAGGGCGCGCACGTTGTTCCATTCCAAATCCCGAAGGGCCGTCGCGGGAGCGCAGGCTTCTGCGCGGATTTCCAACGACGCATCAGGCTGGGCTTGAGGCACCGGGAATCCCTTTTGGAACACAGGCGCATTCGGTGTGGAGTGCTGAGCCAACAACACACCACTCAGCAAGGCGCAGCACGTGAACAGGCAGGCTCTTTTCATGGAATCAGGCTTGGGGTAGCAAGTTAGGAAACCCGCTGCGAAGTTGCGGCTTCAAGAAGCGCCAAAAAGCACAGGTACATCCACGAGTTGCATGGTCTCTGTGTAGATGAGCCAGCCTTTCACGGAATCGCCTGGGTGCATTGCACTGAGGACTTCGCAATACCCCGCCACCTGGGCCTTGTCCTTATCCCTTTCCTTGCCGGTTTTGAAATCGACGACATGCCAAACTCCATCGAGGCGCACCACGCGATCGGGGCGACCCAACTCGCCATTACCGAAGTGCACGGTGCGTTCAGCGAACACCTCCGTCGCACGGGCTTCGAAAAACCGCTTGGTCGCTGCTCCGTTGAGGATTGATTCGATCAACGCTGCAACGGACTCACGCTGTTGCGGGGTCCACAAGTTGGCATGCTCCATCCGCTCCTTGACACCTGGCCAATCCCTAGAATGCTTCAATTCGCCCAACAATCCGTGTACGGCATTCCCATGTTCGATGGGCGTCCATTCCCCTTCCGAGGCCAGTGCCGCCCAATGCAATTTGGGCCGCGCAATGCGCTGGCCGAATGGTTGCCCCAATTCGAGGAGCTGCTCATGGTCGGCACCAACCGCTGTTTCCTCCTCCTCCTCTACTTTTCGATCCAAAGCGCCAAAATTGTCCAGCACTGTAGCGCTATTCACGCGCTCGGGGAAAGCTTCTTGCCACCCTTTCCAGAGCAACTGCGGAAGGGTTTGAATGACCATATCCGATGCGGGTTCTTTGTCAAACTCAAGCCCGATGTCCAACCGGTCCACCGCCCGCGTCGCAGCCACGTAAGCCACGTTCAAAGCATCCAAGACGGTCCGGTCTATTTCCGCTTGACGCTCGTGCTCCATAACCGTGTCTTTCAAATCGCTGTCTCGCAGGAGTGCCGCTGGAAGCCCAAATAGAGCTGTATCCAATTGCACAGGGATTTCATCCTTAAACCGGTCGATTTTTTCCGGATGCACCGGAGCAATCACCAACTTGAAATCCAGGCCTTTTGCCTTGTGGGGCGTCATGATTTGAACGGCATCTTGTGCTCCACTCACGCGAATGCTGCGCTTGTGCCCGCGGCGATCCCAGTGGGATAAAAGTTCCTTCAGCGTGCCCCGGCGTTGGGTCACAACTTCATGCACCAACTCGAGCATACCTTCGGTGTAGGCCGGGAATCGGTTCGACCATCCAAGGGCTTCAAAGCAATGGCCCACCAACAAGGTCAGCGGCGCCGTCACCAATTCCCACGGGTGCAGATCGGGCGCCACGGCTTTGAACAAAGCGCGTGAATTCAGGGTGCTTCGGGTACGTTCCTTTTCATCCGATCCGATGTACGTCGTTTCCGTGCGGTGGCTTCGCAGCAATTCAGCTTCCGACACCGTGTGGTCAATGGCACAGTAGTTCTGGGTGAACGTCAACACATGAGCTGGGTTCTCCGGGTCGAGCACCGAGCGCAGCAAGGCTACCACCGCCAGCGTCACCGGGTGACGGCCCAAATGCAAGCTCTCCGACGTCCACGGGGTGATGCCACAGTCCATAAGGTGCTGAGCCAGGGCTGCGCCGTCCTTGTTGCGGCGGAGCAGCACTACGATGTCTGACAAAAGAAAATGATCAGTGGCATCCGCGGGGGGCACATAGCGCTTGGTTCCTCCCGTTTCCACTAAGGACCCTCCGGTATGGGCAAGAATGCGCTCCACGACCCAGGCGTTGCGCTGGTCTTGTTTGCCAACGCCTTCTTCTTGGACTAAGCAAGCCAAATGGACATGGCCTTGGTGCTTGGCCGTGGCGGTCTGATTGACATCATCATACACCCCCTGCAAGGATTCTGGGAGGTGGTGCTGAACGCTGGCAAACCACTTGTTGTTCCAATCCACAATGGCCGCCCCGGAACGGCGGTTGAAGTCCAATGGATCCGCGGGGAATTTCGCGCGTTTCAAGGCCCGCGCTGCATCGACTAGCGCCGGGCCGGGGTTGCCAATGAGGCCGGGCAGCGCTTCGAGTTGTTCGTAGTTGCCGTTGCGCCAACGGTAGATGGCCTGTTTGCCGTCGCCCACAACCATCCCCATTTCATCCAACGAGACCACGTGCTCGAAGAGCTGAATCAAGTTATGCCACTGCGTGATCGAGGTGTCCTGGAACTCATCGATGAAGATGTTGCGGTAGCGGTTGCCGATGCGCTCGTATATAAACGGCGCTGGATTGTCGCGCACAATGGCTGCGATTTCACGGTTGAGGGTGGAAAGCAGGCGCACGTTTTTTTCCTGCTCTACCGCGGCGAGTTCATCCCGAATCAAGCCCAAGGTGCCGATGAGGCTCACGCGCTGCTGCAGATGCTCCTTCAATTTGAACACTCGACCCGGTTCACCCTCATAGAGGTCTCGCCAGGCCTGTGCGGCTTGTTCGATTGCTGGAACCGCGTTTTTAATCTGGGCCACAGTCGAATCAGATGCTTTGGCGGACCAAAATACCGACTCCTCCAACTGACCAGCGAGGCGTTTTCCGATGGTGGCTTTTCGGCCCAAGCCGCTGGCCACGCGTCGGAGCCACTTAGGTAGGTCTCCGTAACTGAAATCGCTGCCTTGCAATCCGAGCGTCTTGATGCTCGCGAGGGCCGCTTGTGCCGCATCCACAGGCACAGCGCGTCGCTTTCGGAGAACCTCAAGTTGGGTTTCGCGGAATTGCTCCAAGGCCTCTGGCGTCCATTCCACGGGGTCCAAAGCCTCCAGCGCCGATTGCATGTTTTCCTTGGTGACCTGCTTGCTAAACGACCGCAATTGGTGCCGGATGAGTGCGTTTTTCTCCTCCTCCACCTGCTGCCGAACGAATCCTTCGAGCATCGCAGTCAAGGCTTTTTCCTCCGGCCGACCGACTCGGCTGAGCAGCCGAGAAATAGCTTCGTCTAGTAACGCTTCCTCGTCCAATTCAATCTGGAAATCCTCTTCCCATTGCAAATCCTTACTGAAACTGCGCACCAAACGGTTGACAAAGCTATCAATGGTCATAACGCTGAAGTCCTCATACCGATGCATCATGGCTTCGCCCAGTGCCCGTGCCCGGCGCTCGAGCTCCTCTCCGGTGATGGGGATTATTTTGAGCAATGAATCGTGCATGGAACCTCGGCCCTCGGCGACTTCCCGAACATCGCTCAGGATGCGCTCCTTCATTTCTTGGGCAGCGAGGTTGGTGAAGGTGATGGCAAGGATGTGCCGGAAGTAATGGGGGTTGTTTTCCCACAAACAACACGCGAGGTAGTCGCGCACCAACCGGTAGGTTTTACCGGACCCAGCGCTCGCCTTGACCACATGAAATCCCTTCTTCGCAAACTTGACCTCCATTTCTTACTTATTGTGAGCGCCGTGCAACGTCTGCACAAATTAGACGTTATAAATTTGTGAACCAACGCCCACATTCGATGCATGCTCTCCGTCTCACATTGTCGTTCTCGCTTTTCACCCTGGTGCTGACAGGGTGTGACTGGTTCCGAACGGAACCGCCCGTGACACCGCTCCCCGGAGAGATTCATGTGAATTTTGAATTGGATTGGCAAAACGAATCGTATGCACTGGAACAAGTTGTCACCGATCACAACGGCTACCCAATTCGACTGGACAACCTACAGCTGTACATTGCCCCCATCGCATTTCGGCAAGACGGCGAGTGGGTCGAAATAATGGATGTGAGCTTGGTGGACTTCAGCATCCATTCCCCGAATGCATCCGCCTCCATTCCAGCCGGCTCCTACGATGCCATTCGATTTGGAATGGGATTGCCTCCCGAGATCAATACCGACATTGACCCGGCCTCTTATCCAAACAGCCACCCCCTCAGCGTCATTGGATCGGCGGGCATGTTTTGGACATGGGCTTCTGGATACATTTTCGTCAAGTACGAGGGCAAATTCGCCCTCGAATCCGGCACGCAGTTGCTTGAACCAATCTCCTATCACTGCGGAACTGATGCCAGCTACCGAATGGTGACATTGGAATTCCCAGAGCCCCTTACCGTTGTACCGGCAGAAACGGCAACCCTAACGCTCACCATGGATGCTGCGAACGCGCTCTCCGGAGCCAATGATGCCATCGACCTCGCCATCGACCCAGTCACCCACAACGCGCAGGGTGACAGTTTGGGGGGGCGCATGATGGATTTGCTGTTAGAGGCCTGGGAAATCAGCATGCAATGACCGAGGGGAAGAGCATTCGAATTGGCCTGTACGCTCTTGCATTGTTGGCTTTAACCGGCTGTGAGCGCTGCCAAGACGACCTGCCATGTGGCACCCCCGACTGTGCGCCAGCGGCCACACCGTATACGCTTGAAATTCCGCCGTTTTTCCCACCGATGGACATCCCCGAGGACAATCCGCTGACGGTGGAAGGCATCGAATTGGGCCGGATGCTGTTCTGGGAAAAAGAATTGTCGGCGGACGGGTCCATGAGCTGCGGTTCGTGCCACCTGCCATCATCCGGATTTTCAGATCCAAACCCCTACAGTACGGGCATTACCGGTGCACAGGGCTTCCGCAACGCGATGGCCATTATCAACATCGGTTGGTCGCCCTCCTTTTTCTGGGACGGGCGTGCCACGACCCTCGAAGAGCAAATCCTCGAACCCGTCTCCCACCCCGATGAAATGGCCTTGCCCTGGGGCGAGGCGGTAGAGCGCCTTCAAAATTCCGATGACTACTCGGCTAGGTTTGCGGTGGCCTTTGGTGATGAAGCCATCACGCCAGAACGCACTACTCAAGCCATTGCCCAATTTTTAAGGACCATGGTGTCAGCGGATTCCAAATTCGATCGGTGGCGACGCGGCGAGACGTTCTTGTCCGATGCGGAGTTTGCGGGGTACGAGATCTTTCTTCGCGAAGGCGGAGATCCAGAAACCACTCCGGGCGGTGAATTCGGAGGAGATTGTTTCCATTGCCATGGAGAAGCAGGGCTGCAGTTCAGCGATTATTTGTTCCGCAACAACGGGCTCGATAGCACGTTTGCCGCAGACCCCGGACACGCAGCAGTGACCGGTAACCCACTCGATTCTGGCAAATTCAAAACGCCCACACTGCGCAACATCGCGCTCACCGGACCCTACATGCACGACGGTCGTTTCCAAACCCTGGAGGAGGTCATTGAACACTACAACTCCGGTGGGGTCCCTTCCACCACAGTGGATCCCTTTATGAAATACTCAACAGGAGGATTACAGCTGAGCACCGTCCAACAGGCGCAGCTGATCGCCTTTTTGCACACCTTGACCGATACGTCCTTCACGTCGAACCCGGCATTTCAAGACCCGCATTGAAGGACGAATACAAACGGCAATTGCTCTGGTCGGCACGCAACCGCAAGGCCATCCAACAAATATTCGCAGGGTGGAGGCGCAAGCCCCCGCGTGAGCTGGATGCTCAATTTCACGGTGGACACCAAGCGGCATTCAGCCGCATTGATTGCCTGGCCTGTGCCAACTGCTGCAAAACCACCAGCCCCATTTTCAAAGAGCGCGACATTGTCCGCATCGCCAAGTACCTAGGAGTGAAGGTCGCCGAATTCTCCAGCCGGTACCTGCGGCGCGACGAGGACGGCGATTGGATTTTGCAATCGGCCCCGTGTCCCTTCCTCGAAACGGAGTCCAATGCCTGCAAGATTTACAGCGAACGCCCGCAAGCCTGTCGGGAATTTCCGCACACCGATCGCAAAAACATGCGGGAGATCTTGGGCATCACAGAACAGAATGCGCACCTGTGCCCGGCCGTTTCTTCGGTTGTCCAATCCATCCTTGAAGAGGTAAAGGACTGATAAATAAGCATCCAGAAGTGCAACCTCTGCGGAAAACTCCCGTAAAAGCCGGGTATGATCCGCTTATACATCATATCCATTGCATTGTTTTTGGGTGCGTTTGCGCCCAATTCCCTCTTCGCTCAGTGTCAGGAAGTCATTGATAACGAAGGAATTGCAACATCCAATCCCACGTGGTACAACTGCAGTGCCGCTGACGATCTGTTGAGCATCGAGACGTCCACGTCATGGACGGACTTGGTGATCGATTGGGGCGACGGCAGCGCCACCGAAGCGATCGGTGCGTTCAATCCCGGCGATGCGCCGGTGACGCACACGTACGCCGGTGACGCCTCGAGCTACACGGTAACGTTGGCAGAAGCCGACGGGTCGTGCAGCATCGAAGGGCACTACTTCGCCAGCGCTCCGGTCAGCGACTTTTGGAGCAGCGAGGTAAGCGTATGCGAGGGCACCTCAGTTCAATTTCACCAAGAGGCGACCGGCGTGCAGTACGCTTGGAACTTCGGTGTGAACCCCAACTTTTTGAACACCTCTACTGGCCACGTGAGCTTCACGTTCTCCAATCCTGGAGATTACACGGTGCAGAGTGTGATCCAATTCCCGGGTACCAACGGTGTGTGTGCGGACACCTCAAGCATCGACATCACCGTTTTGCCTCGTCCCGAGGTCAGCATGAACCTATCGGCCACTGAAGGGTGCGGCGAACTGATTGTATCCGGTGACGTGAGCGCTCCCAACTCATACTTGTACGTTTGGTCGTTCATGCCCGCTCCTTCCTTCCAGGTAGGAACGCAGCTTGACCCCATCACGTTCAACACACCCGGTAACCACCCCGTTTCGGTGGCTGTTACTGGCGTCAATGGTTGTCAATCTACTGCCCAGCAGTTTGTCACGATTCACCCCCAGCCCGAAGCAGACTTCGCCTTTGACGGTGTGTGCTTCGGTGAGACCACCTCTTTTTCGGATGAATCCACTGCGGGCATCAACACGAACATCACCGGTTGGTATTGGCAGTTTGGTGACGGTGGCGTGAGCTACGAATCCAACCCAACCCACGACTATGCCTTCAACGGCACCTACAATGTCAGCTTGACGGTAACCACCCCCGAGTGCACGGCTTCGACTTCTCAGTTTGTGGGCATCAACCCCAACCCAACCGTTGAGGCCCAAGCGGACATTTTGAGCGGATGTTCACCGCTGGAGGTGGCCTTCAACGCCGATGCCTCATTGGCTTCTACGTTTGAGTGGGAGATCAACGGCAACGCATTGAATGGTGAATCCATCAACGCAACGCTCGAAACGGCCATCGGTGACGCCACTGCGCACACGGCCACGGTCACGGTGACTTCTGCCATGGGTTGCTCAGCAACGGATGAAATTACCGTGGATGCGTTCCCGCGCGCCATCGCGCAAATTGATCCTGCAGCCAATGCGGGATGCGCACCTTACACGTTGCCCATTGCCAACCTCTCGGAAGGCGCCATCGCATATGAGTGGTACGCCAACGGCAACTTCGTCACGTCCAGCGCTGACTGGGACGGCACCCTGGAAAACATCAACAACGCCATTGAAAGCCAGACGGTTGAGTTGGTGGCCCATTCCTTGCAAGGCTGCAACGACACCACATCAACAATCATTCAGGTCTACCCTGAAGCTGACTTCTCATTTGACCTCCCGAACGACACCGCATGCTCTCCGTTGGATTTGACCATGCCGATTATGGATGGCGTGAACTCGTTCACCTGGAACTTTGGTGGTGGAAACACTTCTGAAGAACAAGCCCCAAGCATCGTGTTGGAAAACACCAACGGCGGTCTGATGGGCACTTCCATCACCTTCACGGGCGTTTCGGTCTTCGGTTGCGTCGACTCGCACACCGAGACGGTTTACGTTCGCCCCCAGCCGGTTGCTGAGTTCAGCGCGGATGCCTTGGAAGGATGCGAGCCATTGGCCGCCAATTTTGAAAACATCTCAAGCGATGCAGATTCGTACGTGTGGGACTTTGGGAATGGTATCACCGATGACGGCCCAACGGCTTCACAAGCATTCTACACCGACGGCACCGTTCAGACCTACGACATCACATTGACGGCGTACGACGACCTCGGCTGCATAGACACGGATACGTTGACTGTAACAGTCTTCCCTGCGGCTGATTTCGCCCTGGATCTCGGTGTAGAAACTGCTTGTTCTCCACTCGAAATGACCTTGCCGGTCATCGATGGTGTACAAAATATCGCCTGGGATTTCGGCGACGGGACGACTTCAAATGAAGCTACACCTGACCACGCTTGGGAAAACACAACCGGTGGCCTCGACAACTACATCGTCAGTGTGACCGGTGAAACAGAGCACGGCTGTGCCGGATTGGCAGTGGATTTAATCACTGTGAAGCCTCAGCCAACGGCTGGTTTCAACGCCGACGCGTTAAGCGGTTGCGAGCCATTGGCGTCCACGTTCACGAGCACCAGCACCGAAGGCACCGCCTTGAGCTGGGACTTTGGAGACGGCAGCAGCGCGACTGGGTCCGATGCCAACCACACCTTTGATGGAATTGACGCGAATACGGCATATGAAGTGACCTTGACGGCCACACACCCATTGGGCTGTGCAGACATTGCCACGGCCACCGTGGACGTCTTTGCCGCTGCGGAATACATCCTGAACTTGACCAGCGACTCCGTCTGTTCACCTTTGGAATTGACCATGCCCGCCTTGGACGGCGCGCAGAACTTCACGTGGAACTTCGGCGACGGAACCACGTCCAACGAAGCTACGCCCACGCACACGTGGTTCAACGCTTCGACGGGCTTGATGACCGCAACCGTGACCTTGGAAGCGGAGACTGCTGATGGATGCGCCGGTACGTCGCAGGCGACCGTTAACATCAAGCCCCAGCCCGTGGCCAACTTCATGGTAGCCAATGACCAAGGGTGCGATCCATTGGTCAGCCAATTCAACAACTACAGTGTTCTCGCTGATTCTTACGATTGGGATTTCGGGGACGGAACCACCGGCCACGAAGAACACCCCACGCACGCATTTGCTGCGGACGGTTTAACCACCACATTCGCGGTGACTTTGACGGCACATGATGACTTGGGTTGTTCAGACGTCACCACGCGAGAAGTGACGGTGCACCCTGCGGCCGCCTTCAGCTTGAATTTAGCGTCAGATACCGTTTGCTCACCTTTGCAATTGACCTTGCCTGAAATCCCAGGTGCAGAAAACTTGACCTGGAACTTTGGAGACGGTACCACAGGCGCTGGCCAAAGCCCAACGCACACGTGGGAAAACACAGGAGATGACCTGATGGTGGCTACAGTTTCCTTCGAAGCTGCTACGACCAACGGTTGCGTCGGCTCTGGATCCGCTACAGTGTTCATCAAGCCCCAACCAACGGCTGACTTCACAGCCTCTGTTGAAAGCGGATGCGCCCCATTGAATGTCACATTCACCAACCTGAGCACCCAGGCCGATGCATTCGCTTGGGACTTCGGAAATGGTACTTCAGCTACGACGCCCCTTGCTGCCTCAGCCTTTGATGCGGAAGAGATCGAAACAACGTATACCGTTACGTTAACCGCCACGGACGATTTGGGCTGCACTAGCACAACGACCCGAGAAATCACGGCGTTCCCCGCTGCTGACTTTGCTTTGGCCCTGCCCGCTGATAGCGTTTGCTCTCCACTCGAATTGACGATGCCTGTCCTTGACGGTGCGCAAGCGATCACGTGGAGCTTCGGCGACGGCACAACAGCCACCGGTCAGGCACCCTCACACACGTGGGAGAACACCACTGGCGAATTGATGACGGCTACTGTTACGTTCTCTGCAGAGACCGAGAATGGTTGCGCCGGATCGGCGACCGCTGAGGTGAACATCAAGCCACAGCCCGAAGCCAACTTCACCGCCGATGTTGTGACGGGGTGCGAACCTTTGGTGAGCACGTTTACCAATGCGAGCACCAACGGTGACCTGTACATCTGGAACTTCGGAGACGTGATGTTGCCCGGTTTGGTAGACAACAACGCGACCGTTCAGCACACCTTCGCCGCTGAAGCTGCCGATGCGCCTTCAGTTTACAACGTGACGTTGCTTGCTATCGATGACTTGGGTTGCAGCGATGAGCGCACGCTCACCGTTGAGGTGAACCCTGCGCCGGCCTTTGAACTGGCATTGGACGTAAACGAAGCGTGCTCGCCATTGGCTTTGACCATGCCCAACATGGTTGACGCGACTACGACCTACTGGGATTTTGGTGATGGTTCGTTCTCCAACGAAGCCACACCCACCCACTTCTGGACCAACGATACCGACGATCTGGTGAACCACACCGTTTCCTTCCAAGGCGTCAATGCCTTCGGATGCGAGGGCACGACCACAGCAAGCGTGAGCGTTAAGCCGCAGCCACAAGCAATCTTCTCTACGGATGAAGAAATGGGATGCGCTCCATTCACCATTGACATTTCCAATGAAAGCCAGTCAGCAGATGCCTTCGACTGGAACTATGGCAACGGCGACGCCTTGCAGATGGATACCCAAGATGCACATGCCTACACGTACGCAGGTGATGCTGAACCAATGGAATACACGTTGACACTCACCGCAACGCACGCGTTGGGCTGTGCAGACACGGTGACCAAGACCGTTACTGTCCTGCCAGAGGTCAATGCTGCTTGGGCAGGTGAAACGGTGGGATGTGCTCCTTATGAGACCGTGATCGAATACACCGGTACGGAGGCGTCAACCGTCGCATGGACGATCGACGGTGCAGCAGCAGCCACGGGCAACACAGCAACCTTTACACTGGAAGGAGCAGCGGGCAGCGCCACGGCGCACACCATTCAAATCGAAGCCGTTTCCGAATACGGATGTGCCGGAAGCACCGCCTTCGAGGTAACGGTCAACCCCACTCCCGTGGTGAACTTGAGCGCATCAGCCGATGCGACGTGCTCCGGTGACGCTTGGAATGTTGTTTATGACGCTCAATACGCAGACGACATCAACCTCACCATGAATGGCATGGGGCTGGAATTGGCGTCTGAGTTGGAATTCAATTCCGAGAACCTTGCTTCCGAGGATGCCATCTCAACCTTGGTGTTGACGGCTTCAACCGACCTCGGTTGTGCAGCTGCGATGGCCATTGAACACACCGTTCACCCCCAGGTGACAGCCAGCTTCGACCTGCCAACGAGCGCCTGCACGCCAATGGAGGTGGCCTTCAACAATACTTCGGAACAGGCTACAACTTCAACGACTTGGAATTTTGGCGACGGCACGACGTCAGATGCCTTAAACCCAGTCCACACGTTCGAAGCATTGGGCACCGAGGATACGCAGTACAATGTGGCCCTCGTGGCTGTAAACACTGCGGGTTGCGCGGACACCACGGTCCAAGTAATAGAAGTTTGGGGCCAGCCAGAAGCGGCATTGACGATCGTAGAGGCCGAGGGCTGCTACCCCGTTGACGTCACGTTCGAAAACGCCAGCGACGGATACACGACCACCGAATGGGCCTACGGCAACGGCGAATACAGCGTTATTGCAGATTCCGTGCACACGAAGACGTTCTTCAACCCAACCGATGATCTCGTGGTTTACACCACAGAAATCACAGTCAGCAATGCACATGGTTGCGTGTCAACCGACGCCGTTGACGTGGAGGTTGGGCCTTACTTGAACGCTCAGTTTGACGTAGTAGCACAAGGCTGCACACCCGTTGAAGCCAACATCATCAACCAATCGGAAGGTGCAGCTTCGTTCATCTGGAATTTCAACGACGGATCGGCTCCTTCGAATGAAGCGAACCCAACCCACACATTCGTGAATGCAACAGGTGAAGATGCGACCTACCAAGTTGAGCTCATCGCCATGAGTGCTTACGGCTGCGCAGACACCATCGCCGTTGGCGTTGAGGTGTACGTGTCTCCCACAGCTGAATTCACCGTGAGCCCGGCCATCCAGACGTACCCGAACACCACGGTTGGCATCAACAACTTGAGCGCCGCTTCTTCAAGTGCGATCCAGCACTGGAGCTTTGGCGATGGCGCTGAAGTGGCGACTGATCAGCCAATCTTCCATACCTACAATTCGTGGGGAACGTACAACGTAACGCTGCTAGTTGACAACGGATTCTGTGCCGATGCCCACACGGAAATGATCACCATCCTGTCTCCAAACCCCGTGGCGAGCTTCACGGGAAGCGGCAGCGGTTGCGCGCCGTTGGCAGTGGATTTCGAAAACCACTCCAGCCACGGAGCTCAGTATATCTGGGATTTTGATGACGACATCATGACGTCTGAGGAGTCGCCAACGCACGTGTTCACGCGTCCTGGTGTTTACAACGTCTCGTTGACCGTGATCGGTTACGAAGGTCAGGAAGAGCAGATCATCCAGTACGGCGCCGTTGAGGTGTTCCCGTCGGCCTCGGCTGCCTTCGTGAACAGCCCAACCGAAGTCATCGTACCGGATCAGCCGGTAGACTTTGTAAACCTTTCTGATGTCGATGCGACGGAATTCTTCTGGGACTTCGGTGATGGCCAGTTCAGCACCGACAAGGAACCCATCCACTTCTACACCGAGCCTGGGATCTACACGGTGAGCTTGACGGCCAACAACAGCTTCAATTGCCCCACCACCTACACGTTGGAGCACGCTGTGGAGGCAACTGTGGGCGGATTCATGGAATTCCCAACGGCGTTCACGCCCAACACCGGCGGTTCGAACGGCGGATACTACGACCCCAACGCGTTGGACAACGACGTGTTCCACCCGCACCACATGGGCATCGTGGACTACGAGTTGGTCATCTTCAATAAGTGGGGAGAATTGCTCTTCCGATCCACCGATCCTTACATCGGCTGGGACGGTTACTTCCAAGGCCGCATCGTTCGCCAGGACGTGTATGCGTGGAAGGCGAGCGCAACCTTCAGCAGTGGATACCGTACCACTCAAGCAGGGGATGTAACCCTCATCAAATAATCCGAAATGAAGCACTTGAATATCACCTCAGCTATGAAAGCGATTTGCACACTCATCCTCGCCGTGGGCTTGTCCTTCGGGCAAGCGTGGAGCCAGGACCTGCGTTACACGCAGTACAATGCAATCCCAACGAGCATCAACCCTGCCTTCGCCGGTTCTATGGATGAAGCCCGCCTCGCCACGGTGTACCGCAACCAATGGGCTGCGATGCCCGGAGCGTACGTTGGATGGCACGTGGCTGCCGACTGGTACAACCGCAACTTGAATAGCGGATTCGGCATTTTGATGAGCCAGGAAGAAGCTGGTGCAGGAGGGTTGAATACCACCCGCATTGCCGGACAGTACGCCTACGAAATTCCATTGGGCAACGGATGGCGCTTGCGTCCCGCCCTGCAGGCGGCGTTGGCCAACCGTTCCATCGACATGGCACAATTGACCTTCGGTGACCAATTGATCCGTGGTCCACAAGTGAGCACCATCGAAGACCGCCCCAGTGTGTCTCGTCACTACTTTGACTTCGCCACCGGCTTCTTGCTTACGGGGAAATACACGTGGCTCGGCTGCTCATTTGATCACTTGAACAATCCGAACGAAAGTCTGAATGCCACGTACATCGATCCGATGGATGTCAAAACATCGGTACACGGGGGATGGCGCATGCCGATCGTGGACTACATGCGCAACAAGCACCACGGTGACCTCGTCGTCGCGTTCAATTACATGGCGCAGGGCGAATTCGACCAACTCGATTTGGGTATCTACTACGACACCAAGCCGCTGAGCTTCGGCTTGTGGTACCAAGGTCTGCCCTTTGGCCACACCATCGAAGGCGGTGCGGACGTAGACGCCGTCAGTGCCATTGTCGGCTACGGCCAAGACAACTGGAAAGTCGGCTACAGCTACGACATCACATTGAGCACATTGGGCCTCTCCACCACGGGTGGAAGCCACGAAATCGCTCTTTCATACACCTGGCAAACGCAGCAGCGCAAGCGGACCCAGTCGCCTCGTTACCTGCCTTGCCCCATATTCTGATAGTTAAGCGGATCGGAATAGCAAATGCCCACCCAACTCCTACCCAGGGGTTGGGTGCGTGCGTTTACAGCCCAATCTGATTGACCTCGGGTTCCAATCGGACACCGTACTTGGCCTCGACATCGTTCATGATGTCCTGCGCGAGGGCCCAGACCTCGGCCCCTGTTGCTCCGCCGTGGTTGACGAGCACCAAAGCCTGCTGGTCGTGGACACCACATGCCCCTCGGCGATGGCCTTTCCAACCCGCCCGATCAATGAGCCATCCAGCAGCGAGTTTCACCTTGCCTTCCGGCGCCGGATAATGAGCAACATCCGGGTGATCGCGTTGAATGCGTTCGAAAGCCGCTTGGGACACCACGGGGTTTTTGAAAAAACTTCCCGCATTGCCGATTTCCCGTGGGTCGGGTAGCTTCGATTGGCGAATGGACATCACGGCTTCGGCCACTTGGCGGTGGGTGGTGTCGCGATCCCATCCGCGGGATTCGAGCTCAGCTTGAATGGCACCGTATTGGGTATTCAACGCCGCTGACAGTTCCAGATGGAAGGCCACCCGGACGATGACCCACTTGTCCTTTTCGGCTTGCTTGAACACGCTGTCGCGGTACCCAAAAGCACAGCGCTCGGCATCGAAACGCTCCAGCGCACCGGTCTCGCGGTGAATGGCTTCTAACCATGAAAATCGATCTTTCACCTCCACGCCGTAAGCCCCGATATTTTGCATGGGCGAGGCCCCGACGGAACCCGGGATCAATGCGAGATTTTCTAAGCCGTTCCAACCGGCTTCCAGTGCGTGGACGACCCACGCGTGCCACGATTCTCCTGCGCCCACGACCACCTCGACGGCGTGGCCATCGTCTGACACTTTCTGAACGCCTCGTATGTTCATGTGCAGCATCCTTCCGACCCAGTCCTTGTGCATCAATACATTGGAGCCTCCCCCGAGAACCATCAAAGGCAACTCACCTCGGTCCTCAAGCGCCCAGCGGACATCCGCGTCGCTGGCAACCTCGGCCAAGCAATGCGCTGCGGCGGCGGCGCCAAACGTGGTCAATGGACCCACTGGGGCCTCTTCACGCCAAGGCGTCAGAGCGGGTGGCCAAGGCGTTCGTCCCGGCGCAGGATCGGCTGAAGCCACCGCGCGTTCACGCAGCAAGCGTTCCCACGATTCAGCGGTCAAGGTGCGAACCGGATCTTGGGATTGCAGGAGTTCTGTGACCCATTGGTAGCGGGGATAATCGGATGCGTAGTGCTGGTGCACCACCCATTTGCTATCCCCCATTGGTTGCCACTCGGTGACGTGCTTCGGACCCTCGATGACGTATAGGTTCGGGGCACCTTCCAGCTTTCGGAATTGGGGGAAATCCAGGCTCATCTTTCACCTGCAATTTCGGTGGATGCGCGAAACAAAGTGGCCCCCGGGGCGTTGTATTTTTGAACAGCCGCAATTGCAACACACCATGCCCGATTCCAACCGTCGTCCAGCTTCTCCAGAAGGCCACTTGCTCGTCCAACAGTCACGGGCCTCTGCTGAGGCGGGCCAATGGCAAAGTGCTTTGGTCGGCTTTGACGAAGCGGAACGCGCAAACCCCGATTGGGGACTCGATCCCGACTTTTTGAATGACCGAGCGGTCGCGCTCTTTCACAACGACCGCGCACACGAATGCATCGTGCTGCTGGACAAAGCCATCAACCTTCAGCCCCAGTACGGCTACCGGTATGCGGCACGCGGGTGGATGAAGCAAGCGCTGCGGGACATCCACGGTGCCATCGCCGACTACAAGAAAGCCGTCGAACTCGATCCTGAAGACGCCATCACCTTGAACAATTTGGGTCTGCTTGAGGAGCAAATCGGCCGCATGCAATCGGCCAAGGAAAGCTTCGCTGCGGCCGACGCCATGGACCGCATCTTGGACGCATCCGCCATTCCCAAGGAATCCACATCGGAGGCAGAGGGCCCATCAATGCCTGAAGCTTCTGCTCCACCGCCATCCAAAGCAGTAAAAACTCCGTGGGCTGAGGTCACACGCGCGCTTTTCACGCGAGCAGGGCGAAAAGAATTCCTTGAATTCATCCGCAATGGGTTTAAATTGAAGGGCTGAAACACCCCGCTGTTTGACCACGCTGCCCTCCTTTCTCACCCAACTCGCTCAACAGGTCATCGACCATCCGTATCCGGAACGGTGCCTGGTCGTCCTGCCCAGCCAGCGCGCGGTGCGCAAGTTTGAACGGAGTTATGCAGCCTTGATGGACGGCCCTGGATGGCTGCCGACCGTGCACACCCTCGGCGTGGCCATTCAACACCACACCACGTGGATCCCTTTGGACGGGATGGAAGGCTTAGCGCTACTTTACAGCCTCTGGAAGGAATTGCCCGCAGCAGCAGACAGCGGACCGCGTACGTTTGACGCCTTCATGCCCTGGGGCCGGATTGCGCTGCGCGATTTCAATGAGATTGATCAACATCTGCTCGATGCCCAGTCCGTTTTCCAAAACCTCTGCGACATCGAAGGCATCGAGGATTGGAGTTTTGGCGACCCCGATGCCCTGAAACCCGGGCAACAGGCCTTTTTGCGGCAATACATGCAACTGGGACCCTTGTACGCGGCCTTCACGTCTGCACTTGCCGAGCGAAAGCAAGGATACGCGGGATTGTTGGCGCGACAGGCAGCTGCCATCCCCATTGGAGGCGACTACGACCACGTCTTCATCGGTGGCATGAGCGCCCTCACCCCGGCGGAGATGCAATTCCTCAAGGGATACGAGCGAGCTGATCGGTTGACATGGGCTTGGGATGGTGATGCGAGCTATGTCGAGCACGAATCCATTGAAGCGGGTTTGTTCATCCGGGAGCAAATGCGCGAACGGGCGGCATCGGTATCCGTTTTGTCCCATCGCCTTGCCCAAAATCCACCTGCCTTGCACCGGGTCAACTGCAGCAGCGTCGTCACGGAATGCCAGTACATCCGCGAGGCGATTGCCGCTTTGAGCAAGGAAGAACTGGCCAAAACGGCCGTAGTACTTCCCGATGGAAGCCTGCTGCCGCTCCTGCTCCAATCGCTACCCGAAGGCCTTCAAAAAAACTACAACGTCACCATGGGTTTGGCTTGGTCCGAATCCCCGGCGAGCAGTTTCCTCCGCACAGCCCATCGGCTGGTGCAGCGCAAACGCACGTCTTGGCACCACGATGACATCCGACAGGCCTTGAGCGAGCCCCTTCTGCACGCCTGCTACCGAGAGGAGGCATTTCAAGGGGACGCCACGCGGGTGTTGAACCGAATGGCCGCCAACAAATGGGCATGGGTTTCCCTGGACCAATTGGCCGAACTGTCAAGCGGTCCCGTGCACAACTTGTTCCATGCACTGAAGCCCCTCTTGACTGACGATGTGACCGAATTTCTTTCGGCCTTAACCAGCTGGGTGCAGGGGCTGAGCGCGGAACTGGGACACGAAGAAGAGGGCGATCCGTGGACACGCATCGGCTGGGAGAAAGTCGCTCAGTGCGCCGGCCTCGTGAGGCGATTTCAAACCAACCATCGAATCCTGTCCACACCGGAGGAAGGGTGGAGCATGCTGTTCAATAGCTTGCAGGCGGAGCGAATCGATTTGCTCGGGGAACCCGAGGAAGGCCTTCAGATCATGGGGCTGATCGAATCACGCGCGTTGGACTACGAACGGGTTTTCCTGTTGGATTGCAATGAAGGAACCTTGCCCAAGTCCTCCCTGCCTGAAAGCTTCATCCCCTTCGACCTGCGGCACATGTGGGGCCTGCCCGGCCGCCACCAACGCGAGGCCATTTACGCCTATTACACCTACCGGCTGATGAACCGATCGAAGGAAATCCACTTCCTTTACCGCGGGCAAGACGAAGCTGCAGAACCCAGCCGGTACCTGCTTCAATTTGAGCGCTCCTTCCGGCCCAATGGCAAGGACTTACTCCCGGTGAAGCCGATTCATGTGCACAGTGCACTCCCGGGCAAACGGCCCGAGATTCAGCCTTTAAATTGGACCACGTGGGCACAAGGTGAGCTCGTCAACTGGGCCAACCGCGGCATCAGTCCTTCGGGTTGGAACACCTTTATGGCCTGCAAACGGGATTTCTATTACAAGTACATCCTGCGCTTGCACGAGCAAGATGAATTTGAAGACGAAATGACCGCCAGCACCTTTGGCACCATTGTGCACAAGGTGCTCGAGGACGGCTTCGATGCGCTGAAAAGCCGGGTCCTCAAGCCGGAGGATCTCGAAGCCTTGATCCGAAACATTCGGCCCTTGCTGCACACATCGGTGGAGGAGGAATACAGCTTGGCCTTGACAGAAAGCGGCGAGAACTACTTGCACTTCGCCATTGCCGAAGCAACATTGAAAAAGCTGATCCGCGTCGAATTGAATGAATTAAAAGGAGGGCAAACGCGGACCGTAACGGCCGTAGAAGCCGAGCTGAACCACGCATTTGCCATCGAAGGAAGCCATTTCACCACCGTTCGGCTGCATGGCAAGGCCGATCGCATTGACTTGGAAAGCGGCGAGGTCGTGGTCACCGACTACAAAACAGGATCCGTCAAAGAATCGGAATTGGCCCTCAAAGGCGATTGGCTCGAACGGCTGGCGCAAGGCAAGTCGTCAAAGGCCCTGCAACTCTTGATGTACTCCGCCATTGCACTGGAAACCCTTGGGGCCAACGGGGAGGCGCTGGTGTCCGTGCAATCGGGTATCCGCTCAGGTAAGAATGCACGCGAAGGGTTGCTCAAATTGAAAATCGATGGACGCGACCGCATCACACGGGAAGACGCTCACAAGCTCCTGGGTTGGTTGGTGGAGCAACTTGAAGCCATGCACAGTTCAGCGCACGGATTAGAACATGAAACCGAAGCCCGGTTTTGTGCATATTGCACGGTATTGGATCCTTTACCCACGTATTTCAACTGATCGATGGGCGTCATCGCAAAACAATCCGGATTTGCAGCCATCGCGCTCGGCGCGGGAATGGTCGTCGGTGCCTTGAACAACATGGTGATCCTCCCCCGTGCGTTTGACGGCAACGAAGAAATTTGGGGATTGGTGCGCATCATGACCTCCTGGGGCATGATTTGCGCGTCCATCTCCACCCTCGGTGCACCGGGCGCCATCGTTCGGTTTCTTCACCGTTACGAAGAAGGCGAACGCGAAAAGAGCCTGAATTCCATCCTGGCCTTTGCCGCCTTTGGCGTACTAACCACGTTAGCCATCCTATGGAAATGGGGCGAAAGCTGGATTGTGTGGCTGGATCCCGACAAGGGCGATTTGCTCGCACAAAACGTCCCCTGGTTCCTGGTGATTGTGGCCATCATGAGCGTATTACACATCTTCCGGGCCTTGCTCACGTGGAAACTTCGAACGGCCTTCATCGCGTGGGTCGACGAACTCTGGCAGAAAACCAGCTACTTTATCCTCGGCGCCCTCCTCCTTTTTGATTGGGTTTCGCTCGATGCATTTGTGCCCTTGTACATCGCATCGTACGGCGTGTCCTTTCTCCTGATGGGCGTAGCGAGTTTCGGCCTGTTCGGCGGCCTCTCGAAAGGATTCAACCGGAAGGACTTGTCGCAATTCACCGAATTCAGCGCGTTCAGTTTGTTCGCTGGCGGCGCTGTGATTGTGGCGACCCAGTTGGATTACATCATGGTCGGAAAATTCTTGGGCCTGGAAGAAGTCCCCGTGTACACCTTGGGCTTTTTCATGGGTTCGGTGGTGGCCTTGCCCCGTCGGGCCACGACCAACATCGTCCGCGGCGTTGTCGCCGAAAAAATCAACCGAGATGACAACGCCAGCATCGGCCACCTCAGCAAGAATTCCGCGCGGGTCAATTTCTTGCTCATGGGTGCTGTCATGGCGGGAATCTGGGCCGGCTTTGACCCCCTTCAGCAGCTGTTGCCTCCGAAGTACCGCGGACTGGAGCTCGTGTTTTTGTGCATTGCTGGTGCGCAGCTAATTTCCGGCTTGAATGTCAGCAACAACAGCCACCTCGGATACAGTGAACACTACCGGCTCGTGCTTCCGGTCAACCTGGCCTTGGTCGTGGTCACCGTCGCCCTGAATTACCTGTTCCTCGTGGTGTTTGAATGGGGGCTTGCCGGAGCGGCTTTGGCCACATTGGGAACATTCGTTTGGAACAACGCGTGGCGCGTACTCATCGTTTACCGGAAGTTTGGCGTGCACCCGTTCACGTGGTCCATTCCCGTCATGTCGGGCATCGCAACGGCATCCGCCATGCTTTTCCATTGGGAGGCCGGAAGCATGGGAATGCACCCGTTGGTCGAAGCCATTGCACAGGGTGCATTGGCCTCAGGCACGAGCTTCGCAGCGTGCTATGCGTTGGGGTACTTTCCAGAATTGCGGGAAGGGCTCAAGCAGCGGTTGGCTTGGTGGCCCTGAATGGGCTTACTTCTGGCGGAGCCAGGTCTGCGTACGGAACAAGAAGAAGATGTACCCGCGGACTTTGAGCTCGTCCATATTGCCCTCCTCCAACCACATTTCGCAGTCGTAGATCTTGCCGTTTTTAGGGTCGCAAATTGTTCCATCTTCCCATTCCATTTCGCCCGCCACCGGCACCATGTCTCGGACAATCTCCATGCCCAAAGCTGGCTGGTCTTTGCGGTCGTCTTCACACTGATCGCAGATGGGATTTTGGTCCTCTTCCGGCAGCCGGAACAACTCGATGACCTGGCCGTAGATTTTCCCGTCGCGCTCGGTTATTTCCACCACGCTTTTGATGCGGCCTGTCTCGTCGTCGATGGTCTTCCATTTTCCCAAAACCGGGTTTTGAGCGACGGCAACAGCGGCTAATAGGGTCAGGGCGAAGGTCAAGAGATGTTTCATGATGAAGGAGTTTCCAGTTGTTTTTCAGCATCCATTCTCGCGCGGTTGATGGCTGCATTGAGTTCGAAGCCCAATAATAAAATGGAACTGTTGGAATTCAACCACAAAAGGGTAATCAATAACGTTCCCAGTGAACCGTACAAAGAGTTGTACGAAGCAAATTGGTCAATGAACCACGAAAACGTGAAGGTCAACACCACGAACAACGCCGTGGTTCCTGTGGCCCCGATTGACCACCACTTCCAAGGGTGCGGGGAGCGGTCACCCACATTGTAGAGAATAGTGACGGCAACGTAAATCAGCGCAAACGAGAGCGCCCATCGGGCTCCGGTAACCAGCGGAATGTTGATGCCTTCCAGCCACCCCCTCGCTTCCGCCCAATGCAGCATATCGCCCGCAAACCCGATCATGAACACCGCGAGCACCAACAGGACCGACAACACCAACAAAAGACCAATGGACAGCAAACGGAAAACCATCCAATTCTGTTGCGGACCCGCGGAATGCGCACTCTGCCCAAACCCCAGCAGGATGGCATTCACGCTGTTTGAAGCATAAAAGAGCAGCAGCACAACTCCCACGGAAAGCAGTGTTCCCTGCCGTTGGCCAATGAGGTCGGACACCGTCGACTCGAAGAGTTCGATGGCCTGTTTGGGAAAGAACTGCTCTAGGCTGATCAGGACTTCTTCGGTCTCAAGCGGGGTATAAGGGATGATGCTCAAGAGCAAGATCATGGCCGGAAAAAAGGCCACAAACAAGCGAAAGCTGATGGCAGCTGCGCGGGTCGAAACCGAGCCGTTGACCAATCCGAGAAAGAAAAACCTGCCGACGTCGTAGACGTTCATCGACTTGTCTTTCCACGGGCGAACGCCCCGCAGCGCGCGGCGCATCCGGTCGAAGACTTTATTCTGTTGGACCCACCGGAAAAACGGGCGATCCGGGACCACGGGCGGTTCAAGCTCAGCCATTGAAAAACGTTGCTGATTTCAAACTAAAGTCCATGCCCTTGACGCTGTGCGTGATCCATCCCATACTGACGTAATCCACGCCGGCGTCTGCGTAGGCCCGTGCGTTGTCCGGGGTGATACCCCCAGACGCCTCCAATGGGATCATTCCGCCCCACTTTTCCACCATGGCCGCCGCCTCGGCCGGGGTGTGGTTGTCCAGCAGCAACCGGTCCACCAGTGGCGAACCGTCGGGCTTTTGCCATTTGGTGCGCGCCGCCATGGCAGCGGCTGCTTCTTCCGCATCGCGTACTTCGACCACGACCGGTACGCTGGAATTCTGGGCTTTCATGTACGCGGCGACGTTCTCCAGCGCCTGCGCCATAGAACCCGCGTAATCCACGTGGTTGTCTTTGACCAATATCATGTCGTACAAACCCATGCGGTGGTTGGTCCCCCCGCCCAGGCGCACGGCCATCTTTTCAAACTCCCGCAGGCCCGGCGTGGTCTTGCGGGTGTCGAGCACGGCGCATTTGGTGCCGGCAAACGAAGCCATGATGGCTGCTGTCCGAGAGGCAATTCCGCTCATGCGTTGGATGAAATTCAACGCCAAGCGCTCCCCAATCAATATGCTCTTGGCGGGGCCAGCTACCCGGAGGACGCGCTGGCCAGCCGTTACAGCATCCCCATCAGCCGCGATCAATTCAATCGTCAATGACTCGTCGACCACCCCAAAGACAAATCGGGCCACCTCCAATCCGGCGACCACACCGTCTTCCTTGGCCATGATAAACCCCTCTTGCGACAAGCCCTCCGGCAACGAAGACTCCGATGTGCAATCCCCCGTTCCCAGGTCTTCTTCCAAAGCGAAGCGGATCAACCGCTCCATTGACTGTGAAACCATGCAGCGAAGATAGAATACCTTTGCTTCGTGCAAATCACGCTATTGGCCATCGGTAAAACACAGTCCAGCTGGATCGCTGAGGGCACGCGAATTTACGTGGACCGCATGCGCCACTACGGCAAGTTTGCGTTCATCGAAACTCCCGATGCCAAGCTGAAGCAAAGCAAAAAGGACCCCGAAGCAGTCAAAGAAGCCGAGGCCACCATCCTCGACAAATTCATCGTCGGGGTGGACCACCTCATTCTCTTGGACGAAAAGGGGAAATCCATGGGGTCACTGGCGTTCTCGAAGCAACTTCAAAGCCTCCAGAACCGCGGGTTGCGCCATGTGATGTTTGTCATCGGCGGGGCATATGGATTTGCTCCGCGTATCCGCTCCAAGGCCCATGCGTTCATAAGCCTCGGCCCGATGACGTTTTCTCACCAGATGATCCGGCCGTTTGCCGCGGAACAGATTTACCGTGCGCACACCATCCTCAAAGGCGAACCGTACCACCACGAATAAAAAAAGGCCCGACCGGGAGCGGTCGAGCCTTTCGCATTTCATTTGTTCGGATTACGCAGCGAGCACAGTCACCACGTTATTCAGCACCTCAACTGTTCCGCCTTTCACCGCGAAACGCTCTTCTTTCCCGCCCGTACGCACCAACACTTCGCCATTCTGCAACGTGGTAATCAAGGCCGCGTGGCGGTCCATGATGCCCATGCTGCCATCGGAACCGGGCAAGCCTACGTACTCAGCTTCTCCGCTGAACAAAGTGGCGTCGGGGGTGAGGATGTGTACCGTCATGGTCCTCCTTTTATCAGGCCTCTGCCATCATTTTCTCGCCGGCCTCAATCACCTCTTCGATGGTGCCTTTCAAGTTGAAGGCCGCCTCTGGTAAGTGATCCAATTCACCGCTCAAAATGCGCTTGAAGCCTTTGATCGTGTCCTCGATGCTTACCAACGATCCTTTCAATCCTGTAAACTGCTCGGCAACGTGGAACGGCTGGGACAAGAAGCGGCTGATTCGACGTGCGCGGTAGACTGTCTGCTTGTCCTCTTCGGACAATTCGTCCATTCCGAGAATCGCAATGATGTCTTGCAATTCCTTGTAACGCTGCAAGGTCTCCTTCACATCTTGGGCGCACTTGTAGTGCTCTTCGCCTACCACTTCTGGGGTCAAAATTCGAGACGTCGAATCCAATGGATCCACCGCTGGGTAGATACCGAGAGAGGCAATCTTCCGCGACAGTACCGTGGTCGCATCCAAGTGGGCGAAGGTCGTAGCAGGTGCCGGATCTGTCAAGTCATCCGCAGGTACGTAAACAGCCTGTACCGATGTGATTGATCCGCGCTTGGTTGATGTGATGCGCTCTTGCATAGCACCCATTTCCGTGGCGAGGGTGGGCTGGTAGCCTACCGCCGATGGCATACGACCGAGCAGGGCCGATACCTCAGATCCTGCTTGCGTGAAGCGGAAAATGTTGTCGATGAAAAACAGGATGTCGCGGCCACCAGACTCCTCGTCGCCATCGCGGAAGTACTCCGCAACGGTCAAACCGGAAAGGGCAACACGTGCACGTGCACCGGGAGGCTCATTCATCTGACCGAACACCAAGGTCGCCTGGGATTGGACCAATTCGTTGGTGTCAACTTTGGTTAAGTCCCAGCCACCGGCTTCCATGCTCTCCTCAAATTCCTTACCATACTTGATAACGCCTGATTCGATCATCTCACGCAACAAATCGTTCCCTTCACGAGTCCGCTCACCGACACCGGCGAAAACGGAAATGCCTTCGTAGCCCTTCGCGATGTTGTTGATCAGTTCCATGATCAATACCGTCTTGCCTACACCTGCACCGCCGAACAATCCAATCTTTCCACCTTTAGCGTAAGGCTCAATCAAATCGATGACCTTGATCCCTGTGAACAAAACTTCAGTGGCCGTGCTCAAGTCCTCAAACTTGGGAGCCTCTTGGTGAATCTCACGTCCGTTCGTTTTGTCTGTAGCACCGATGCCGTCAATGGCATCACCAACCACGTTGAACAAGCGGCCCTTGATCTGCTCACCCGTCGGCATCGTGATGCCTCGGCCAGTGGCCGTCACCTTCATGCCTCGTGAGAGGCCCTCCGTAGAGTCCATGGAGATGGTACGCACAGTGTCTTCACCAATGTGCTTCTGGGTTTCGAGGATCAGATCTCCTCCTTCTCGTTCAACGGTGAGGGCGTCCAAAATTTTGGGGAGGGCAACTCCCTGCGGAAAACTTACATCGACAACCGGTCCGATGACCTGGGCTATGGTTCCTTGTTGAGACATGTGCGAATGGGCGATTTAGCCAATTAAATTCGGCGCAAAAGTACAAGGAAATCCGTGATATTACCAACCTATCTTTGCAAAAGTGAAAGTCCATTTCAACGCACGCGATTTTTCTACGGAAGTCCCGGTGGTATTGACCATTGGAACCTTTGATGGAGTCCATGTAGGGCACCGTGCGGTGCTTGATTTGTTGAAAACTCGCGCGGCAGAATTGAAGGGCGAATCCGTGCTCTTGACGTTCCACCCCCACCCCCGAACAGTCCTTCACCCCGAGCACCACCAATTGCAATTGCTCAACACCATCGAGGAACGGCAGGCATTGCTAGAACAAGCGGGGCTCGACCACCTGATCATTCACGCCTTTACGGAGGAACTCTCACGTATGACTCCGCTGGAATACGTGCGGGAGCTCTTTGCGGAGGGCATTGGACCTTCCGTCGTCATCGTCGGGTACGATCACCGGTTTGGCCGCAACCGAGAGGGGTCATTCGAGAGTTTGACCAACTTGGGCAAGGTGTTCGGGTTTGACGTTGAAGAACTTCCCGCACACACCGTTGAAGACACCCGGGTCAGCTCCACCACAGTCAGGGAAGCAATCGCCGCCGGTGATGTGGCCCGCGCCCGCCAGTGGCTAGGTCATCCCTACCCCTTCACCGGACGCGTCGTTCGCGGCGAGCAATTGGGGCGCAAACTCGGCTTCCCCACTGCAAACCTCGAATGCGAAGAACCGCTGAAGCGCTTTCCCGGACGGGGGGTCTACGCCGTGTGGGCGCGCATCGCCGGGACGGGCGATTGGCAACCGGCCATGGTCAACATGGGCACCCGACCAACCGTGCAGGACGACGGCATCACCGAAACCCTGGAGGTGCACCTGCTTGAAGGGGGCCGTCGGTGTTACGACGAGACCATGGAGCTCAGGTTCATGGCCCGCCTCCGGGATGAAATGACGTTTGAAGGCCTCAAAGCACTCCAAGACCAGTTGCAACAGGATGCCCAAAAGGCGCGTTCTATCTTAGCCACTGAGCCTCTTCCGGTGCCATGATTCGATCCTCGCTTTTTTCAGTACTGCTATTCGTCCTCTCCTTCTTGGGGCCGAATGCAGCTGCGCAATCGGTGGATTGGCAGGATGCGCCGGTTTACACGAGCATCGAAAGTGCCCAAGCGGCGCGAGCAGCAGGTCAGCCCGTGTACCGCATTGACCTGACCAAAAAACGCCTTCGCACCTTTCCAATCGCTTTGGCCGAATGGACCGAACTCCGGGAGGTGATTCTGGATCGAAACAAACTCACTCGTATCGATGAAGACCTGTCAGGTTGGGCATTCCTCGAGCGTTTTTCAGCAGTCTCCAATTCCCTTGAAGCATTTCCAGCTTCAGCGATGGCCTGGACAGCGTTGCGCGAATTGGATTTAGGCGACAACACCATTGATTCCATTCCCCTGGACATCGACCAAATCGGAGGCCTGCGCACATTGAATTTGTGGTCCAATGTCATTGCCCATTACCCGGCCAGCCTGGGCGATTTGCCCCACCTCGAAACCCTTGACCTCCAGTACAACGACATGACGTTGGAGGAGCAAGAGCTGTTGAAGTCGTGGCTCCCACTTTCGGTTTCCGTAAACCTGTCGGCGCCGTGCCGGTGCGATTTCGATGAGTGATGCGCCTCACACGTGGCACCGGTGGGGTGAACCCCTGGCCGTTGCCCTGAACATTGCCTACACCCTCGGTTACCAAGCCGGAGAGGCTTGGGCATTCCCGGCTGGCGGCCTCGGTAGCGCCCTGTTTTTGGTGGTCTGTTGGCAACGGCAGCTGAAATTGGAGGCCTTCCTTTGGCTGTATTACATCGGCATGGCCGGGTACGGCGCGTGGGCGGTGCAGTCCGCTTGGCCAGACCCGCTTCCCACGGCTTCGCTGGAAGCGCATGCACTATCGATTGGTCTGGGCCTGATTGCTTGGTGGGCGCTCAGTCGGTTTTTTCAAGGCAAAAGCTGGAGGCCCCGCCTCGATGCATTCACCACGGTCGGGAGTTTGGTCGCGACGTATTGGATGCTGCAATTCGTGCATGCCAATTGGCTCTACTGGATTGTCATCAATGCCGTTTCGGTGGTCCTCTACACAAGCCGAGGGCTCAAATGGGGCACCGGATTGTTCGTTCTCTACACCCTGCTCGCCCTTGAGGGGTGGTTCAATTTCATTCCGCAGCTGTGAGCGCATCGGCCGTTATCCGCATCGCCATCACCGGTGTCGAATCCACGGGGAAGACGACCCTGACCGAAGCGTTGAGTGCACGTTTGGGCGGATTGGCTGTTCAGGAGTGTGCCCGGTACGACGCCGAGGTCATTGCCGGGAGAGCGACCTTGGCGACCTTGGAACGGCTGGCTAAAGAGCAAGCAGAGGCCTGTGAGGCAGCGGTACACGAAGCGGCCGCGATAGGCGCGGCATGCGTGGTTTCCGATACGGATGCGCTGGTGCTGCAATTGTGGGGCGTACATGCCTTTGACCGAGCGCCCTCCGGGCTGCAACGGCTCGAAGCCTGGCCCGATTTGACCTTGCTCTGCGCACCGACGATTCCATGGGAGGCCGACCCACTCCGTTCAATGCCTCGCCTTGAAGATCGGATGGCCCTGCACGCGACCTACGCAGAGGCGGTTACCTCGTTGCCAGTGCATGCCATCATCGACGCGACAGCACACGAAAAAAGGCTCGACCAAGCGGTGCGAGCCTTTCAAAATTTTGTTGTCAACCGCGTTTAGCGGATGATGAACTTCACGGGGATGGTGTACTGAACACTTACCGCCTTGCCGCGCTGTTCGCCCGGTTCGAAGGTGGGCAAGCTCTCCACCACGCGAATCGCTTCGGCGTCCAGGCGGGAATCGACTTCACGCAACACACGTACGTCCTTCACCTTGCCGTCCTTACCGACGACGAAGTAAACGAACACGGTGCCTTGAATCCCTGCATCCTTCGCAATCGGTGGGTACTTGGTGTTCTTGGAAACGTACCTGATGATTTCCAACTGCGTGCACTGGTGGCGCTCATCTCCGCGCAGCTTTTTGCAGTCGCCCATCGCCGGCATGTTCTCAACGATCATAAACGGCACGTCATCTTCCTCGTCCTCGTAATCCTCGATGATTTCGATTTCGGTGTCCTCGTCCAGTTCGATGTCTTCGATTTCCAATTCCTCCTCAATCTCTTCCTCGTCGTCGACAATTTCAATCACCGTCGTCTGTTGGGGGGGCGGAGGTGGGGGTGGCGGCTGTACAATGTTCACCGGAATCTCTTCGTCTTCGAGGAGATCAGCTTCGAAGTCTAGGGCTCGCGTGATGGCCACATCGTAGGACGTCCACGCCAATGCACTGAGCAACAACGAAAGCGAGGCCACAAAGCCGATGGCTTTCCATGCGCCGCGCTTGTTTTCCAAGTTCGCTTCAGGAGTTTTTCTGCTGAGCATGATTCGAGTAATTGGGCCTCGAAATTACGTCAAGAAACGCATACCGAGGAAGTTTTATCGTGTTAACCTGAGGTCCGTCAGTTCCAGCAGCCATAGATGCCGCGAAAAGCCACCCGTCCAGCGAGTACACCCGCACCATCAGCTAGGATGTCACCCCAACTAGCTTCACGGCCAACGAACCACACATCTTGTGCAAATTCCAGGCCAATTCCGTAAAAGAAGAGGGCCAATCCCGCGTACCATTTGTACTTGCGGATGGTTCCCGTTTTGCCCAAGGCGACAAAGACACTGGATGACAGCACTGCGAACATGACCAGGTGAATAGCTTTGTCCACATGCAATAAATCGAGCAGGGCTTCTTGCGGGAGGTCAGTGCCTGGGATGGCATGCAGACCAAAGATCAGTAGGGCCCACGTCAGCGGCATCACCAAGTGCCGAAGCTGAACCTCTCGGCTGATGCCGGTATCGTTGAGGTCGCCTCGCATAATCAGTTAGCCAATCAGTTCGGCGTACCCTTCGTAGGAGAGCAATGCCGCCACATTATCAGGGTTTTCGACGCGAATTTTGATGATCCATCCTTCGCCGTACGGATCGCTGTTCACCGACTCCGGCGTATCCTCAAGCGCCTCGTTGAACTCAATCACTTCCCCAGCTACGGGAGCGAACATATCGCTGACCGTCTTGACCGCTTCGATGGTGCCAAACACTTCATCCGCCGCGACCGACTCGTCGACGGTATCGACTTCAATGAATACGATGTCACCGAGTTCGCCTTGCGCGTAATCGGTAATTCCAATGGTGGCAACGTCACCCTCCAAGCGCACCCACTCGTGCTCCTTGGTGTAACGCAGATCGTTCGGAATGTTCATGTCTTATTGATTCAAATTGAACCGCAAAGCTACTCCAGAACGGATATTCGACGTAGCAAATGACGTCGAGATGTACGGGTTCGTAATCTGGTGGTCGTAGAACGCGCGCATCGTCAATTTGTCCGACACTTCGAGGTCCGCCGACATCTTAATCGACACCAGTTTTTGACCGGCCGTCACCTGATTCTGGCGCTCCACCATCTTGCGGATGATCGTGCGGTTGTCCCGGACGTTGACATCCGCTCGAAGCACGAGGTCCGTCTCCTTCAGCATTTTGACCGGCAGCTTGCCGTAGGTCTTGATGAACGGATTAGGTACATCCTTGAACTTATATCCGAATCCAATGACCAGCCCTTCGCTTTTCGTCTCGGTAATCTGATAATTGGTCAACCCGAAGGCAACGTTACGATCGCGCTTGAGTTCAACCTTGATTTGGGGCTCATTCTCCCCTTCAGTCTTGATCGTCATGTCCACACCAATAAGGGGGGACAGTTGTTCGCTTAAGCTCACGACATTGAATTGGCGCTCTGAGATGAAGTTGCCAAATTCGCTTTGGTCAATGGCCGTTGGCAATCCATTCGCGTCCTCCGCGTAGTTGAGGTTGGTTACGTAATTCGTAGTCAAGGTCGAGCGGTAACTGTGGTTCAAATTGAACCGCTTGAAGTACTGCTTAAAGAACTCGTTTTTGGTCAACCCGTCGTAGCTCACGCGCCAGTTCGGTGCGACCGGCGTGTTGAACACGTCAAGCGGCACTTCCTCCGGATTGATGCCCAAGTACGCCGCTACGAATGCCGGAATCGTTACGTCTTGGCTGGTGCCCCCATAGCCCTCGTAGTAGCCGGTATTCTCCGGCTCGTCCAATTGGTAATTCTCCTCATTCAGGCGCTGTGACACGATGATGCGGTGGGTCTTTAAGAAACTCTCCCAGAGGTCTGAATTGAATTCGTTCTCCACGTCGTCCTCCACAAATGCGGTGTTCCAGCTCAATACAGTCGCCGAGAACTGCCCGGTCTCATTGGGGGAGTCGTAGACAAAATCATTCAACACCTCATCGTACCGGAAGAAACTCGTATAGTTCTGGCTGATGTTGCGGTTGGCCGTCAATTCAATCTTCAAATGCTTGATTGGCTCCAAATTGGCGCGAACATTGAATTGCTCCTGGTACGTCTGGTTGTACTGTTGGTTCTGCAGAGGCAGCTCGACTAACCAGCCGTTCTGTGCGGCGTCGGTGGCAAAATCTCGCACCTGAACACCTTGCCAGTTCGTGTTCTGGTGGCCCAAGACAAACAATGCCCCAGGTGCCAGCAACTGTTCATCCATGCCGACAAAGCGGGCGCGCCTGCCGTAACCGGGCAAGAGCATGCCCTCGTTGCGGGAGAACGTACCCGATACATTTTGGACGCTCGCAATCAAACGCACCAACGTGGCCAAGGGATTGATCTCCAACTTGATTTTTTCTTCTTCCTCTGCATTCCCAAACCCATCCCGGTCTTCGTTTCGGATTTCATTGCGCGTGGGTGCGCGGCGCGGCGGATTCAACAAATCCTTCACACCAGGGATTTTTTTGTAGAGGTTGGCAAAATTCGCCTGTGCATTCAAGCTCAAGTTGCGTGAGTTCTGAATCGTATTGCCCAAGCTGTCCTGCGAGAAAGGCGCTCGGTCCCAACGGTATGATCCTTGGTACCGGATGTCACTGGAGATGAAATTGACGATGGGCAACTTGTCGAACGGCAGCTTATATGTGCCCGTCACGTTGTGGTTGTACATCGTGATTTCACCCGCATTTTGCAGGTTGACCAGGACCGAATCTTTGTACGCCTGGTAGGCATCAGCATCCTCGCGGTTGATTTCACCCGCGGGTTCGCCCACCAGCGCCTGGGCCTGACCCGTGTAATCAAACTTCAGGGCCTTGGTCAAGTCGTATTTCAGCGCATAGTTGCGTGACCACTGCCACGTCTTCATGACTTGGGTGTTGATCAGCAAGTCCGTTTCGATGCCCAACAATTCCTCCGTGTTGTTCCGCACGCGGCTTGTCTCGTAAATCCGGTTCATCTGGGTGCCGACCGTGAATTGCTTGGGGAACAAGTAAAAATTGAAGTCTGAGAGCCACTTCAGCGCTTCGTATTTCCGGATGAAGCCCACTTTGCGGAACGGCGTGAAGTTCTTGGGCGAATGCGAGAAGTTGTAGTTCAAGCCCCCTCGAAATTCCCGGTTGATCTGGTATTCCGTGTTCACGTCACGGTTGAAGGCTTCGATGTAACTGAAGTTCGCTGAGAAATTCCCAGGGTTGAAGAGCTTCAGAAGGCCGAATCCCGAGCCGCTTCCGCCGCCGCGGGCCGAACCACCACCGCGGGCCGAACCACCGCCACGCGCAGAACCACCTCGGCCTCCGCCCATGTCCACGTTGCCGTCGGTCACGTCACCGTTTTTATCACCGCCCTTGCCTCCTTTACCGTCTTCGCCGCCGCGGACACCCGCTCCGGCGCCACCGCGGTCTCGGTTGCGGTCCCGTGAGCCGGCTCCGCCCGACCCGAATTGCGGATCGATTTTGATGTTTGAGAAGTTGATGGACTTCAGCTGATTGACGGTTTGGGCGTTGTTTTGACGCTCTTCGGAAAGGCCTTGCTGTTCGGCCATTTCAATGTCCGGGGACAAAGGATCGAACTGAGGCGTTGATACCTCTTGGGAGTACCCCAAGTACATGGGCAATGTCACACCCAATTTCTTAGGCAACAATTTGCCCAACTGCAGGGTGCCGGATGCATCAATAGCCTGGATGGTCTCCCGCTGGCGTTCCTGAATTCGTTGTTCCAAACCCCCAAATCCAGGTGTGGACATGTTCGCAGCGACGCTGACGTTTCCGAGGTCGGCCAGCTTCGCATTCATTTGTGCCGTCACGGCCCATCCTCCCTTTTGATTGAAGTCGGCGAGGCGCATTTCGTTCACCCACACCACACTGCACTTGTCCAGGCCATCGTCGTCGGAATCGAAGACGTTGTCATCCTTATCCGGGTTACGCACACCCACCATGACCATAACCACATTGGCCAAATTGGGGTTGCCCTTCACCGCGAGGCGCGCATCGTATTCGGAGTCCAGCCCTTCATACTCTTCGAACAACGGGAAGCCCGGTGGCCGCTCGATTTTCAGGTTTTGAAGCTTTCGGAACTCAATATCGATGTTGTTTTGGGCCGGCCAAATCAAGTCTTCATCCCCGGTGTTCCAGGGCGTGACCTTCATCGGGATTTCGTACTCGTAGTAGTTGTTTTCGAAGTCGTTGCCCAAGCGAATGAAACACGTCAAGTCGTCGTCGTTGAGCGGCGTCCCATCCGGCCCGGCCTCGGCGTGCACGTACATCCGCAAGCGCTTGTACATCCGCATGTCGAAGTTGATGTTGCGATACGCTCCGCGGGCATCCCCATCTTTCAGTCCACACACGGCCATTTCGAGGGATTGCTCATTCAACCTTCGCTGGTTGGCCGTCCCCACGTCAATTTCTCGGATGATGCCTGGAGGGGTCACGTAAGGCACCGGCTCACGGTTGCCGTTTTCTTCAATGTTCACGGCGCTGATGGCGAATGAAGTCGAGGACGGATCATCCGGCTCCACCTCTTGCGGTCCGGCCAACGATTCGAGGTACCGGCGCCATTCGCCACGGATGAGTTCGAGGCGGGCAAAACGCAGCGTCACCGGCTCCGTCCACCCATTCATAAACATGCGGATGAAACGGATGGAACGGAAGTCTGTGATGCCGCCGATGCGGTTGTCGAACTCACGCACCGGAATCTTGAACTGGTACCACCGGATGGTGCGGTCTTGATCGTCAGCCGTCGTTACGACCTGCTCAAACGTATCCGTGATGTAGTTGCTTCCAATGTTGTACTCACCCAAATCTTGCGGACGCAAGGAAACTTTGTACTGGAAGTAGCTCTCAATGGTCGAGAGGGTAATGTCCTGGTTGATGTCCTCCGTGTTGGGGATGGTTGTGGAGGTGACTGGGTATCCGTTTGGAGATCCCGTGTTGGAGTTGTTCTCGTACCCATTGAACCGCTCGTACCGCTGCAGGATGGTCTCTTCGTTGGCCTGCGCTTCAGGGTCGCGGAAGTAGCGGAAGTTGTCCGCAGACGGGTCGCTGATGATGTCGGCATAGGCGTCAGGTGTTACCCAATCGGCAATGTCCGAAAGCCATTCGGAGAAGAACCCTTGCTCCTCAGCATCGGGCATGCCGTCCAGACCAACGTCCTGCAGTTCATAGTCACCGGAGGTATTGTCAAAAGCGTTGACCACATTGAATGTCGTGGGATCAGGGTACACACCCCAAACGCCTTCGAGCGTTGGCAAGTCCGGATTGTTGGCCGACGGCAGTCCGTTCTCATACGACAACTGACTGTCGTTGAGCACATCCTCCGATACGTTTCCTAGGTTGATGTAGAAATCCCCTCCGGTGAAGTTTTCCGAATCCTCATTGAACGGATCCATCAACCAAAACTGGAGATACTCGATGTTAGCCATCTCGAAATCCGTCGTGGTCAGCGCACGCTGGACTCCGCCCCAACGGCTGCTCGGATCAGCCAACGCCCCTTCCACCGTCAGACCGGCGGAGATTCCGTCAGCACCCTCGGGCACTTCGTAGTTGTACTGCCCCCGCTCTTCTGGACGGAAGTTTAAATCGAGCGTCGGAATGTTCGGCGGCGTGCCGGTGGGCAATTCCCGGTTGGGAAACACCTCGCCTTCGAGGACTTCCCGCGTGCGGTGGTCGCTCTTGATCTCAGCACTGACCTGTCCATCCTGCAAGCCCGACCCTCGGAAGAACTGCGGATCGACTGTGTACCAACTCAACGCTGCACGGTTGTAGTTGTAGATCAGGCTGTCTTCCAAATTGCCTTCGGGGAAAAGGTTGGGCTGCAGTTTCGGAGTCGAAGCCAAGAACCACCGGTTCACCGAACGGATGTCGATGGCTGACTGGCTACCCTCGAAGTCATCTATGTAGGCGTTTCCGTCCTGACCAATGGCCCGGCTGTGGCCCGGAATCAAATACGCTGCTTCCGCTGCGATATCGATGCTCGAAGCCGCACTCGTTTCGTAGAATGGCAACGCATCCACCAACTCCGTCAGGAATTGACTTTCCGACTGGTAGCTGAAGTCGGCACCAACGATGGAGTTGTTGACGGGCTCGTTGCCGATGTTGACCTTCTGGGTCAGTGGACGCTCGCGGAGGTTGAGCATCGTCGCACCCATATTAAAACGGTCCCCGATGGCATAGTCAAACCGCGTACCCATCATGGTCTTGGTCTGGATGCTGAACAGGGAATTGCTCTCGAGCGACACCTTGATATTGCGGCCCGATTCAAGCAAGCCGTCGTTGATGATGCGCACCCGGCCCAATTGGTAATCGACCGTGTAGTCCTGGTTCTCAATCAAGCGAACCCCACCGGCCGTGACCGTCACCGATCCTTCTGGAATGTTCATGGCCTGAAGGGCAATCTCACTGCTCGTCTGGCTTTGGAATTCCCCTTTGATGCTGAAGCGGTTGAGCGATGGAATCTGCTGCGCCGCGGTCTTGGTGCTATCGTAAAGCGGCTGAAATACGATGCTCTCGATTAAGTTAGCAGCGAGGTCCGGATCTTCCACGCGCTCCTCAATTTCCTGGGCAAGGTTGGAACCAAACGGTTCTGCCGACGGGAAGAAAATCCGGCCGTTTTGGCTGTGGATGGTTCCGCCCATGGTCGCGGCGTTATCGACGAAGTCGAAGACCCCATCGGGCTGGTTCATGCCGTTGATGTCCAACCGGTCCATGCCCAACAACTGGATGAGGAGCGTGCCGTCCAACGGGTTGCGCGGGATGTAATTCAAGTCCACCCCCGTCGCCGGGTCGTTGTACCAAATATTGAGTCGGAAATTTTCTTGACTGAGACCAAACGCCTGCATGGAGTAGACGTTTTTCATCATGATTTTCCAGAGAGGTGAGGGGTCGCCGTTGCTCAAGCGCAACTGCGTGATGCTCGACTTGAGCATCTTAAGCATCAGCGCATCCGGGGCGGTGTAACCGTCCTGCGAAATCGTTCCCACCTGGTAGGTCTCTCCGCCCAGCGTGTATTCGTAGGCCACCGCGAGGACCTCCGCGTTGTTCAGTGCTTGACGCAAAGAGATAAATCCAAGCCGCGCGTTGTACGTGAATTCGGTCGGCGCCAGCTTCCGCGCATTTCCGACGCGCTCATAGTGAATGCCTTGGGTCAATCCCAAGCCCATGCCAGCGATGGCACCGTTCGCCCCGGTAAATCCAAGAACATTCGGATCGTTGACCATCATATCAAACAGCTGGTTGTTCGCGTTGGTGGGGTTGCGCTGGGCCGTGACGGAATCGCCAACGAGGGTTTCGACCGGCAAGTTGGACGACACGTAGTCGGGGTGCTCACCGAGGTCGGTGAATCCGATGACGTTACGCACGTCTTGGGTGTTGGCCTGGGTATTGACCACCCACACCTCAATCCTCGTAATGTTCACTCCCGAATTCGGAACCGGCAAGCTTTGCATGGCCTCGTCGTATTGATCGAGGAAGTACTGCGAGAGGAAGTAGTGCCGGTTGGCTTCGTAGTCATCAGCACGGATATTGAACTCTTGCGTTTGGGCGCCGCCCTCGACTTCGATTTCCTTGCGTTCCCCTTTTTGCTGGGAGAATACGGTCGTGTTATACAGCCGTCCCCACTGGGTCTCAAGCTTGACTCCGAACAAACTCTGGCTCCCCGTAATCAGGGTGCCCGGAAGAGGCATGGAAATGTGCCCCGCCTCGAAGTTTTTCAAGATATCGTCTTCTTCGCCCTGGAAGCCGATGTTCATCTGGTTCTCAAAATCAAACAGGGCTTCGGTGTTGTAATTGGTCCCAAGGTCAATCTTATCGCCAATTTTTCCCCCGATGTTCAGCTGGATGCGCTGGTCAAAATCAAATGTCGTGATGCGGCGCTGGCGTTCGGGGATCCGAGGGTTTTCGGTGTCGGAAATGTTGATGCCAAACGTGAGTTCAGCCGAACCTTGGGGCTTAATCTCAATCTCGTTGCTGCCGAAGATCGTCTCGAACAGCTCGCTATCCACCGTCAACTTTGGGGCGAACGCGCGCTCCGCTTCATCGTCTTCGACTTGGAGGTCATTCCAATATTCCGACAGGTTGCCGGTGATATCGTAGTCGAGGTATTCATCGAGCGTTAAGAACGTCGATGGTCGGTACAACAATGTGTCGCCAATGCGTTGCTGAATGCTGTACAGGCCCGTAGTTTCGTCGAAGACAATTTCATAGTTGAAGTTCTCCGGCCAGGCAAAATCAAAGCCCGCTGGACTTTCCGTTGGATTGTATTGATCCTCTCCGCCGAAGGGGAACGGCAAGATGATGGGAAGTGAGTCGCTCGCCGTTTCCTCCGTGGATTGAGCCCACACGCCTGAAAACAAAGAAAGCCCTAGGAACAGGGCAAAAATATGTGCAAAACGGGGCGTCTCGATCATCATCACAACCGTCTCAATGCGTGTTTGATCAAGTCCTCTACCGCAGTCATATCGGGCGAATCCTTCATTATCTGGTCCAGTGTCTTCTCACAACGCGCGCGGTCAAAACCAAGGGTCGTGAGGGCAATTAACGCCTCTTGCCGTGAATTATTGTGCCCACCTTGTGCTCCACTTGCAGCAGGCATAGCCGGCGCATCGATGGCGCCCAATTTGTCCTGTAAATCAATGATGATGCGCTGGGCGGTTTTGGCGCCGATGCCTTTCACGCTTTTCATGGCATTTACATCCCCAGACTGAATGGCTTGAGCAGCTTGGTCCACATTCATCGCGCTCAAAATCATGCGCGCCGTGCTCGCTCCCACCCCGCTGACACCGAGCAAAAGCAGAAACATGCTGCGCTCCTCGGGCTGACTGAACCCATACAGCAATTGAGCATCTTCCCGAACGACCATGTGCGTGTGCAACATCACGTTTTCTTCGTTGCCCAATTGCTCAAAGGTGTTGAGGCTGATGTGCGCCTGGTACCCCACCCCACCGCATTCGACCACGGCGTACGTGGGCGTCTTCTCTATCAGCCTTCCCCTCAGGTGATGAATCATGCGTTGCTCTTGATTTGTGCATCGACAACGGCCAACCGCACCATGTCGTGAATTTCGCGGACGGAAGACCCCATTTGCAATACGTGGAACGATTGCCGCATGCCCAACAATACAGGTCCTTGGACTTCGACCCCCGCCATCTCCTGCAGCAGCTTGTAAGCGATGTTGCCGGCGGCCAGGTTGGGGAAAATCAATGTGTTCACCCGCTTGTTGCGCAGCGTGGAGAACGGAAACGATTCTGAAAGCAGCTCGTCATTCAAAGCGAAGTTGGCTTGAATCTCTCCGTCCACGATCAAGTCGGGATGGCGCTCCTTCAAAATACGTGCAGCCTCCGCCATTTTCTCCGCATCCGCTCCGCCCGCTGAACCGAAATTGGAATAACTCAGCAGCGCAATGCGGGGGACGATGCGCAAGTTGCGCACAGCCTTGGCGGTCAGCGCTGCAATGAATGCAATCTCTTCAGCCGTGGGATCCAAGTTTACCGTCGTATCCGCAAAAAACATGGGGCCTCGTTTGGTCTCCAAGATGTACATGCCCGCAACCTTGTCAACGTCATCCGCTTTGCCAATCACCTGCAGCGCTGGGCGAATCACGCTCGGATACGTGCGGGTCAACCCGCTGATGAGTGAATCAGCTAGACCCGTGCGCACCATCATGGCCCCGTAGTAGTTGCGCTGGCGCATGAGGCGCTCTCCTTCACGGGCGGTCAATCCATGGCGCATACGCAGTTGGAAAAACTCTTCGCCGAAAGCCTTTCGACGTTCAAATTCTTCGTCGGACCGGGGGTTGATGACTTCGACACCATCCAACTCCAAGCTGTGTTCTTCGATCAACCCATCGATAACGGAACGGCGACCCAACAAGATGGGCTGCGCAATCCCCTCTTCGAGGGCCTGTTCTGCCGCCTTCAACACACGGTAGTGATCGGCTTCAGCGAACACCACGCGCTTCGGCGATTTCTTCGCGCGATCAGCGATGGTTCGGGCGAATCCAGTGTCATATCCGATGCGGTCCAGCAATGCTTTGCGGTAGGCATCCCAATCCTTGATTTCGTGTTTGGCAACGCCTGATTCCATCGCTGCTTTGGCCACTGCAGGTGCAACGTAGGTAATGAGACGTGGGTCCAGCGGCTTGGGAATGATGAGATCCCGCCCAAAAACGAAAGACTGATTCCCGTACGCCTCCGACACCTCATCGGGAACGTTTTCTTTGGCGAGGTCGGCGATGGCACGCACCGCTGCCAGCTTCATGGCGTCGTTGATAGCCGTTGCTCGTACATCGAGGGCCCCGCGAAAGATGAACGGGAATCCCAATACGTTGTTCACTTGGTTGGGATGGTCCGAGCGACCGGTCGCCATGATGATGTCCTCGCGAACTTCCATGGCCGCATCGTACCCAATTTCCGGTTCTGGATTGGCCAACGCGAAGACGATGGGGTTTTTGGCCATTCCAGCGACCATATCGGGTTCGACCAGGCCGCCTTTGCTCAATCCCAAGAATACATCGGCATCCTTCATAGCCACTTCAAGCGAATCAAACCGGCGGTCATTGGCATACCGCTGCTTGGAGGCGTCGAGCCCCTCGCGCCCTGTGTTGATGTGACCTCGGCTGTCGAACACGTCTACTTGATTGGTAGACATACCCAGTTGTTCGTACAGGTCCAAGCAGCTCATGGCAGCTGCTCCGGCACCGCTCACGACGATGCGAATGTCCTCGATGGATTTCTCGGCCAGTTCCAACGCATTCAGCAACGCGGCAGCGGAAATGATGGCCGTCCCATGTTGGTCGTCATGCATCACAGGAATATCCAGTTCGGCCTTTAGGCGGCGCTCAATCTCAAACGCCTCTGGGGCTTTGATATCCTCCAAGTTGATGCCACCAAACGTCGGCGCAATGGCCTTGACCGTGGCGATGAACTGCTCCGGATCACTCGCGTCCACTTCGATGTCGAACACGTCGATGTCGGCGAATACCTTGAACAAAACGCCCTTACCTTCCATCACCGGCTTGCTCGCCTCCGGACCGATGTCGCCCAAACCGAGCACAGCCGTACCGTTGGTTATAACCGCTACTAGGTTGCCTTTGGCCGTGTAGTTGTAGACGTCTTCCTTGTTCGCTGCGATGGCTTTGCAAGGCTCCGCAACTCCAGGACTGTAGGCCAACGCCAGGTCCTTTTGTGAGCTGTACGGCTTCGTAGGGAGGACTTCAATCTTCCCTTTGCGGCCTCTGCTGTGGTAATCGAGCGCTTCGCGTTTGCTTGATGGGTTCATCCGTAGCGGTTCGGGTTAGCGGACGGAAAAATGGCGTTTTCGGCGGCTTATTGAACCAAAAACTGTTCGGTTACGCGCTCGCCCTCTGGGGTCGTCAGCGCCAATACGTACATACCCGCTGGGTATGCAGCCGCATCGATGTACACAACACCCTGCTGGGCACGGAGCGTTTGCTGCTCGACCAACTGGCCGGCTGCATTGTGGATGGTCATTTCAGCCCGCGCCGCACCGTTCAACTGGTACGGGAATGAGGACAGGCCTGTTACCGGCTGTGGGAACAAGGGCGTGGTTTCGATGGTCGACTCTTCCACGTTGAGTGCACAGTTTTCGGCATCGAGGCAGTACAAGACTTGCTGGCACGTGCCGGCCTCAACGTCTCCTACCGGGTGGAAGCAGTATTCCAACGCGGTCACACCCGCTACGCCTGCGGGGTAGTAATCGGCAATAAACGTAGTATCGGTTTCATTGGGAAAGAGCTCCACCAAGTACCCTTCCGTGGAGAACGAGCTGTACTGACCGTAGGGGTAGCACAAAGGCCCCCAGCAGAAGCGATCGTAGGCTCCAGGTTCATCTTCGTCGTATGGCAAGTTGTACGGGTTCACCAATTGAATGATGTTGCGTGTGACCATCAAATTCAACGTGTCATCCGTCAGATTGGTCACATCCCAGTGCAAGGCAATCTCCTCGTTTTCTGGATCATCAAGTGACCCTTCGAAGACCTCAATCGGGTCAACCAACGTTGGCTGTGCCCACGAAACAGCAGGGCTCATCACCGCACAAAGCAGGATTGAAAAGAACAGCGTTTTCATCTTCATGGGGGCGAAGATACCGAGATTGGTGTGGATTTTGTGTCTGGAGGAAGACAAGCTTTAACCAGTTTCCGTTTAATTTGTCTTCGCAAGAAATGAAACACGCCTCCCCTATGCTCCGATTCCAATCCATCCTTCTGCTTATCTGCTCGGTCACCTTGAGCATTGGGGCTTCGGTAGCCCAGTCACTCCCGTCTGTGCAACTGAAAAACCTTAAAGGAGAAACCATCTCTACCGGTGAGCTGGCTGCGGAAGGGCAGCCCACCCTGATTTGCTTTTGGGCCACCTGGTGCAGCCCCTGCAAACGTGAGCTCAACAACTACGCCGAACTCTATGAGGATTGGCAGGACGAGACGGGTGTGAACATTGTAGCCGTGAGCATAGACGACCAACGCAGCATTCGCCGTGTGGCGCCGTATGTCAACAGCGTGCTGTGGGATTACGACGTACTGCTCGATCCCAACAAAGATTTTGCCCGTGCGATGCAAGTGATCAACGTACCGCACACCTTCTTGGTCAATGGCGAAGGGGAAATCGTCTGGCAGCACAACAATTACGCGGACGGCGACGAAGAGGAGGTATACGAGGAACTCTTGAAGCTCGTCGAATGAAGCGCATCGCAATCCTCTCCATCGTCACACTGGGCTTGAGCGGAACCGTTTGGAGCCAAGGCGGTGGTTCAGAAGCCGGGACGGTCACTGGGAATGTTCAGATGCTCTGGCAATCCTACAGCGAAGACCCCGTGATTGGTGCCATCGTCCCCCCGGAAAAAACTGGCTTCAACGCCTTCGGCAACCTCATCTACAACCAAGGCGGATTCTCAGCCGGCTTGCGCTATGAATCGTATCTATCGGCCGTACTTGGATTTCCAGGGCGCTTCAAGGGAAGCGGTGTAGGATATCGATTTGCGCGGTATGCCGATCCAGAGGGCAAGGTGGATTTCACCGTGGGCAATTTTTACGAGCAGTTTGGCAGCGGCATTGTGCTGCGCGCCTATGAAGAACGGGCGCTGGGCATCGACAACGCCCTAGACGGCGTACGGCTCATCCTGCGTCCAGTCGACGGAATCGAGGTCAAGGCCTTGTATGGCCGGCAGCGTTTGGACTTTGACAGCCGACTCATCAACGGCCCCGGAACGGTTCGTGCCGTGGATGGTACGGTCGACCTCAACTACCTGCTCGCTGAGCAAGGAGGGAATGATTGGAAAACCAAGGTCAGCTTGGGAGCGAGTTTCGTGAGCAAGTTCCAATCCGGCGGTACGATCAGCAAGGACTCCTTGTTGCTGACGCTGCCTGAGAACGTGGGCGCCTGGTCGTACCGACTCGATGCCTTGCGTGGCGGGTGGTCCGCCGGCATTGAATACGCGGGCAAAATCAACGACCCCAATGCAGACAACGGCTACATCTACCGCAATGGCGAGGCGCTTTTGATGAATTTGGGATACACACAACGCGGATTGGGCGTGAGTTTGAGCGCCAAGACGGTTGACAACATGAGCTTCCGATCGGACCGAGACGTGCTGCTTTTTGATTTGCCCATCAACTACATCCCGGCGATTACCCAACAGCACACGTACAACCTCGCCGCCACGCTCTACCCATACGCAACCGTCATTTCGGGCGAGTCCAGCGCCAGCGCTGAAATCTTCTACAGCATTCCCAAGGGCACCAAGCTCGGAGGAAAGTATGGGACCAAAATCAGCGCCAACTTTGCCGCCGCGAATGATTTGGATACGACAAACTTGGCGGGGGTTGAGGGCCTGGTCAACGGATACGAACGAAACTCCTGGGGATTTGGCCCTACCAAGTTTGTACGCGATTTCAACGTGCAATTGAGCCGGAAAGAATCGAAAAAGTTCAAGTGGAAGTACACCTACTATAACTTTCAGTTCAATACCCTCGCAACGCCTGTGACCACAACCTTTAAGGGCATTGTCTACGCTGACATTCACGTACTTGAGACGCAAATCAAAACACGGAAGCGCGAGAGCCTCCGAACGGAATTTCAGGCGCTTTTCACCGAACAAGACAAGGGCGATTGGGCAACCGTCGTGGCCGAATACACGTGGAGTCCGCACTGGTTTGCGAGCGTGATTGACCAGTACAATTTTGGCAACCCGGATGAAGCCGCTCGGGTGCATTATCTGTATGCTGCGGTGGGTCGAATTGACGGCCCTCACCGCTTGTCCATCGGGTATGGAAAGCGGCGGGAAGGCATCTTCTGCATTGGCGGGGTCTGCCGCGCCGTTCCTGCATCCAATGGGTTTGAAGTGAATTTCTCTTCCAGTTTCTGACGAATTCCCCCCGCATACCCTATTTTTGAGGACTTAGTGAGAAATTAATACAACCAAATCGTTAACAACATGAAGCACATTTACGCTTTAATCGCTGCTCTGATGGTCGGAACAGCATCGTTCGCGCAGTTGCCTGACGGCAGCATCGCGCCAGACTTCACCGCCACTGATATCAATGGCGTGGAGCACAACCTCTACGACTTGCTAGACGAAGGCAAGAAAGTTATCGTCGACTTCTCTGCTACGTGGTGCGGCCCTTGCTGGAGCTACCACACCAGCGGTGTATTCGAAGAGCTCTACGAAATGTACGGTCCTGAGGGCACCGACGAGTTGCGCATCTTCTACATTGAATCAGACGACACCACCACAGATGACGATCTGAACGGCACTGGAACTGCTACCCAAGGTGACTGGGTAACCGGCACCTCGTACACAATCATCGACAACGGTGGAAACATCTTTGATGACTACGCTGGCGCATATTACCCAACCATTTACACCATCTGCCCAAACCGCGTATTGGTCGAGTCTGGTCAGGCGAGTGTAGAAGACCACCACGCCATCTTCTCAGCGAATGATTGCGCTGCCGCTTCTTTGCCCAACGACCCAGCGTTGTTGGGATACACTGGCGGTACAACCGCTTGCCCAGGTGAGCCTGTGAACTTGTCTGTTGATATGATGAACCTCGGTCTCGACAACTTGACTGCAGCTACCATCGAAGTTTCTGCAGGTGGTTCTAGCATCCTCTCCTACGACTGGAATGGAGACTTGGAAACCTACGGTATCGAGAACGTTGAACTCGGAACTTCCTCGTTCGATGCGGACACCGACTTCCAAATCACCATCACTTCAGCTGATGACAACGACGTCAACAATTCTTCAGAAGGTGGAGTTATCCTCGCGACCGATGCAACCTCTTTGTTGCACGTTGAAATCATGGTGGACAACTGGCCACAAGAAATCGGTTGGACCATCACAGATGACATGGGCGATGTTGTAGAATCAGTTGCTGCCGGTTCAATCGGCGGAGTTGAAGGCGATGTTTTCGAATGGTGGGTAAGCGTACCAGCCACAGGCTGCTACGAATTCACCATCTCCGATGAATACGGCGACGGCATCAACGGCGCTGCATGGGGATCTATTGACGGATACTGCACGGTGAAGTCGTACAACGACGACATCGTCTTCATCAGCACCATTTACGATTACGATGGTTCATACTGGTACGAAGAAGAATCTGCTGGCATGAGCGTTACGACGATGACCGTTGGTGTTGAAGAGCAAACGCTCAGCGACGTGACTCGCGTATTCCCGAATCCATTTGTTGATCAGACGAACCTGCAATTCACCACAACTGAAGTTGCTGAAGCTTCATTGGTTGTTTACAACCTCGTAGGTGAGCAGGTCATCAACAACAACTTGGGCACCTTGCCAGCCGGTGAGCACAACCACGTGTTGGACTTCAACGGCGTAACTGCAGGCATTTACTTGGTGACATTGAACGCAGGTGGCCAGACCACAACCATGCGTGTGACCTTGAAGTAAGCGCTTCATACCCACTGAACTTGCGAAATCCGCACCTCCTTCCCGGGGGTGCGGATTTTTCATTTAAAAAGGTGCATATTCACGTTCTCAACCATTTGCCTACATCATGAAATACCTGCTCGCCATCCTCGCCCTTTGCATTTCCGCTGTTGGATTCAGCCAACTTCCGAACGGAAGCGTTGCGCCTGATTTTACCATCACCGACATCGAGGGGGAAGAACACAACCTCTACAGCTACCTCGATTCCGGTTATGCGGTGATCATCGACTTTTCTGCTACCTGGTGCGGCCCGTGCTGGGATTACCATACGAGCGGCGTGTTTGAAGAAGTTTACGAGGCCCACGGACCGGACGGCACCAATGAGGTGCGCATTCTCTTCATCGAATCCGACGACAGCACAACAGACGACGACCTCCATGGCACGGGAACGAGCACCTGGGGCGATTGGACGGCAGGTGTGGAATACCCCATCGCTGACAACGGAGGCAACATTTTCGATCTGTATCAATGCGCCTACTACCCCACGATTTTCACGGTGTGCCCCAACCGCATCATTCAGCAAACAGGACAAGCTTCGGCTGACGGCCACATCAATTACTTCCAATCGGGCTCGTGTGCACCAGCGACCATGCCCAACGATGTCAGCCTGCTTGAATACCTCGGCCCCAACCGCACGTGTCCCGAAACCCCGACTCCGCTCTCGGTCAAGGTCATGAATCAAGGCACGGCGCCTTTGACAGCCTTCACCTTGACAGCCAGCACGCTCTTCGGCACCGAGCTCATCACCTACGATTGGACAGGGAACCTCGACACCTACGAGATGGAAGTGGTCGAATTGGGCGATGCCATCTTCCCGTCAACTTCCATGTTCTTCATCGATGTGACCTCTGCTGACGATTACGACGGAAACAACAGCGTTTCCGAGACAATGAACCTCACCAGTGAAATCGCAACGTCCCTCGTCCGCGTTCGCTTCACCACCGATAACATGCCCGGCGACAACCGTTGGGACATCACAGACGGAGCCGGTGACGTCGTCGCGAGCACCGCCTTCGGGGACATGACCGAAAACCAGACCGAGTACGAATGGTGGGTCAACTTGGGCGCAACCGGTTGCTACAATTTCACCGTCTACGATCAACTTGGGAACGGTGGCAACATCGAATGCGACATCAGCTCCTTCAACGAAGACGGGGTGAACATCAACACCATCTTCACGGTCAATAACAACGGCAACTGGACGGACTTGAACAAAGGATTCCTGGTCAATGAAGTCAATATGAACATCGGCGAACAATTGGCCACGCCCATCGCTGTGTACCCCAACCCGACCAGCGGCATGCTCACCCTGCAAGGCTTGAGCGCTCAATCCGCTCAACGCGTTGAGATTCGCGATGCACAAGGCAAGCTCATCCTCCACCAACAGCGTCCAGCGACGGGTGCCACGTGGGTGCTTGATCTCAACGAACTCAACAGCGGGTTGTACATCCTAACAGTCATTGACGGAAACCGCCGCTTCACCCAATCCATCGTACGCTCCTGATGGCTCGGCATTCGATTTTTTTCAGCCTCGTTGGTGCTGCGGTCATAGTCCTCACGGGCTGTGACGAGCTGGAAGACCCTGTCATCCCTGTCACGACGAACTACCTCGAAGCGGTCTACGGACCGGCTCCAACATTTGAATCCTTGGCGCAAAGCGATGCGGTCAAGCGGGTGTTGGTCGAGGACTTCACGGCTCACCAATGTGGCAATTGTCCGGCCGCGGCCATCATCGCCGAGGACATGGTTGCGAATTATGAAGGGAAAGTCAGCGCGTTGGCCATTCACGCCGGCAACTTGGCGAACACGGACAACGACTACTTCGATACAGATTGGACGACGGAAGAGGGCGACGTGTTCTGGGATCAACTGGATTTCCAAGCCAATCCCGTGGGCCGCATCAACCGCATCAACGGCGTAGGTTCGTTCTGGGCACCGGCACAGTGGGAGGAAAAAGCAGTGGAAGAGATGAACCTCGACCCTGTCCTCGGGCTCCAATACGATTACGAATGGGTCCCCGCAAACGGGCACTTGAACCTGCACCTGCATGGGACGTTTTACGACGACGTCACCGGACCCATCCAAGTAGCCTGGCTCATTTTGGAGTCGCACATCTTCGACTACCAATTGGATTATTCCGCTGACCCTGAAGTGGTTGCCGATTACGAATTCAACCACGTGCTTCGCGGCTCCGTACACGGTGCCTTGGGCATCGGATTTGGGGATGCCGCCGGTGGTGCTGCGGCCGGAGATGTCGCCACCCAATCGGCAACCTTTGCTTGGAACGACGCGTGGGTGATTGAAAACGCTACGGTGCTGGCTGTGGTATCCGATGCAAACGGCTACGTGCTGAACGTCGCAGAAATCCACGTGGACTGATGCGGTTGGGCGCTTCGTGCATCACTGCCTTGGCGTTCGTATGCGCATCGCTCTCAACTGCGCAGGGCCAAGAAGATCCGTTGCGGTTTTCGGCACGTCTCCACATGGGATTTTCGGCTACCCAGGTGCACGGTGATCAAATCTCCGGTTTCAACAAATTCGGACTCTGCGCCGGGGCGACCATTGACATGCGGCGCTCGGCACGGCAAGGCGTCCAGTGGGGCATCCTTTACACCCAGAAAGGCAGCCGCCGAGTTCCTGACACCAAGAATGGCGACGTCAACTCGTGGCGGTACCGTTTCACCTACATCGACTTGCCGTTGATCCGCACGTGGAATCCTGCACCCGAATGGTGGTGGGGTGTGGGCGTTCAGCCGAGCGTGCTCGTCGCGGCGGAAGAGGACTTTTACGGCAATGGGTACAGCGAACTCAGCTACCTCCAACTCAACACCGTTGACGTCGGAGGCGTGGTGCAAGCGGGCTACGCGTGGTCGGAAAAAACCGCCCTGGAAGTCCGGCTTTCGCAGAGCCTGTTGCCCATCAGCGAGCGCCCCGAACAGCCCGTTCAGCGCTGGGACAACTTCATGATGAACATGGCCATCCAATGGATGGTCACGTGGCGTTTGGGCTAACTCTACTGCTTCCCCGTGCCTTCGTAAATGCGGGACGGAGACCGGTCAACGGCCTCAGCTGCCTCGAGCCATTCCAGCCACAAGCCCTCCTGAATCGCCTTCACTTCCTTAGCGAATGCGTTCCCTTCATCGCGGAGGCGTTCCAGCGCGCGCTGTGCATTGCCGCCCGGTGCGTCGGTACCTCCCGTTACGGAGAAGGCCGTCCATAGAATTGAATTCAATCGTTCGGTCACGCTACCCGTCCCCTTGTAATCCCGCGGCTGGTAGTAGATCTCCTCGATCCGGGTCAGTTCCCCATCGAGTGAATCCGCCAGGGCCGTCGCATCCTCTTTGAGCGAGTCGGGGATCCACTTCAAATCGTCTTTAACGGTGCCCATCGTGGTCAGCATGCGCTGAACCTCGTTCATGGCATCCACAATGGGCTTAGCGGCCTCCATGGTGATGCGCTGATGCAAATTCCGCGCTTCATGCGCCTGTCGGTTGTACGGCACCCGCGGATCCGGGTGAACAGTCACAGGTGCAGAACTGGCATGATTGCCCAGGTTCAAGGCCAGAGTGTACGTCCCGGGCAATACATCCGGTCCGCCACCACTGGGCTTCTCTGTCTTTTTCTTCAACTCCCGCTGAGGCCAATCCATCCCGTTGGTATCGAACCGCCAACGCATGGTTTGAATGCCGCCGTCCGGGGTAAGCGCACCATTGCGGAGCGTGTCGCCTTCGGCGTTGAGGATGCTCCATTCCAACTCATCTTTTCCGAACGCTTCGGCCGTATCCGGATGGACATAAAATTGCACCCGTGCGCCGCCGCCGTAATTCGCTCCACTCCAGTAGTGATCGGCCGGGAAACGAGCACCTGCGTGGCGTCGGAAATTCACTTGGTAGGCATCGGGAACGGCGAAAACCCGCAAGCTTTCCTCCATCAGTCCGTTGCCCTCTGCCGCGATCGAACGCAACGGAGCCAAGTCATCGATAACGTAAGCAGCCCGACCAAACGTGCCCAAAATCAAGTCACCATCCCGTGGGTGGATAACCATGTCACGCACTGGGACCGAAGGCACGTCATGGTGCCAGCGCTTCCAATTCGCGCCCCGGTCAAAGCTGACAAAGAGTCCTTCCTCCGTTCCCAAGAACAACAACGAAGCCACCTCTGGATCTTGTACGACGCTCAACACGTGGCCGGTTACCTCTCCACCTTCAAGGACCAATCGGACCCATGACGCACCGCCATCGGTGGTGCGGTACAGGTACGGCTGCCAATCGTTGCGGCGGTAATCGTTGACTACTACGTACACCTCATCGGCATCGTGTGGGCTCACATGAATCTGCGGGATCCACGCCCCTTGCGGGAACCGCTTGATGCTCGCCGCGTGGTCCGTCCACGTCGCGCCCCCATCAGAGGTGTGCTGGATCCGTCCGTCATCGGTGCCGACCCAAATTTCCCCTTCGCGGAGAGGATTGGGGGCAATGCACAGGATGGTGCAGTGGTTTTCGGCTTTGGTTGCATCGATGGTCAAGCCACCGGATTCCGCCTGGTTCTGCTTTTCGGAATCGTTGGTCGTCAGGTCTGGACTCTTGACGGACCACGTGTTCCCACGGTCGGTGCTGTGGTGTACGAATTGGGATCCGAAGTAAACACCATTGGCGTCGAACGGATCGGCGGCAATGGCCGCGTTCCATGCAAACCGCAGGACGGTGGTGTCGTGTGGCACCGGTTGAACCGATGTGCCGTCTCCATTGCGCAGGTCGATGCGCGAGAGGCCACCGCCTTGGTACATGGCGTAGGCGGTGTTCAGGTCTTCAGGAGCGGGCAGTACGTCGAACCCGTCTCCAAATAGAATTTCCTGCCAGTCCTCATTTCGAATGCCACCGACGTGCCATACCTCGCTGGGACCGACCCACGAACCGTTGTCCTGCATGCCTCCGTAGATGCGGTAAGGAATGGCATCGTCCACGCTGATGTGGTAGAACTGCCCGAGCGGAAGGTTGTTGACAAACGTCCACGTCACACCACCATCCCGGCTAATGTTCAACCCGCCGTCGTTGCCGTCTATGAGGAAATTCGGGTCATCCGGGTGGATGTAAAACGCATGGTGATCCGGGTGCACCCCGCTGTACGGCAGGATGGTTCGGAAGGTCTTGCCGCCGTCTTCGCTGAGGTCGACCATGGAATACAAATTGAAAATGCGCTTCTCATCCGAGGGGTCCGCATAAATGTCCGCATAGTAAAACGGTCGATTCCCTACTTGCTTACCCTGGATGAGGGACCAATTCAATCCGCCATCGGTGGAATGGTAAAGGCCGGTCTCACTGGATTCAATCAAGGCATACACCACATCCGGATTGGCCGCGCTGATGGTCAAACCGATGCGGCCCAACTCGCCGGCGGGAAGCCCTTCGTCTTCAGTGAGTTGTTTCCAATTATCGCCACCATCGTGGGTGATGTACAGGCCGCTGCCTTCGCCGCCGCTGGTGAAAAACCACGGCTCACGGCGGTGTGACCACAGGGCCGCAATCAGCTTGTCCGGGTTGGATGGATCGATGATCATATCGGCCACCCCGGTGCGCTCGTCGATGGAGAGCTGGTGCGTCCAAGTTTTGCCGCCGTCGGTGGTTTTGTAAACGCCGCGGTCCGGGCTGTCTCCCCACGCCGTTCCGATGGCTCCGACCCACACGGTCTGGTGGTCGGTCGGGTGCACAATGATCCGGTGGATGTTGCGCGTGCCTTCGAGGCCCATCAATTCCCAAGTGGCGCCGCCGTCAATGCTGCGGTACACCCCACGCCCACTGGAATGCGAATTCCGCGGATTGCCTTCGCCGGTTCCTACCCAAATTACATCGGGATTGGACGGTGCAATGGCCACAGCACCGATGCTTTGAGTCGCCTCATCGTCGAAGAGCGGTTCCCATTCCACACCTGCTGTGACCGAACGCCAGAGGCCCCCACTCGCTGTTCCGATGTAAATGACTTCCGGTCGGTCCCGCTGGACATCGATGCTAGTGACGCGCCCGCTCATGGCACCGGGGCCGATGTGACGAACGTTCATGCCTTCGATGATGGCGTCGACATCTTGAGCTCGGCCGGGAACAAGTCCCACCGCCAAAAGGAGCAGAACGCTCCAGATTTTGAATTCCATGGTGTGCATCACAATTGAATTTTCATGTTCTGTTTTGAATCCACCGGTATACTTACAGCAATGCCCAGTGCACTTCCTTTCACTTCGCCTTTTACGCTGACTTCCACTTCTTCGCCCTTAATGAACTGCAGCAAGTTGCCCTCGAGCACGGACAGCAACGCTGTCGCTTCCGCTTGCACCGATAGCCGCAGCACTTGGTTGGGCCCTTTGGGAATGGACTGGGCGTACGGCAATTGGACCTGACCGACAGGCGTGCCGCTGATGGCGAACTCTACGTCAACCGATTCAGCGGCGATGGCCACAGGGTTGGGGTTGTTGACCACAAGGGCCAATTCACCACCGATGCCTCCGCGTCCAATCGAGAGTCCACTCAACCCATCTACACGCACGACTTCCACCGGTTGCAGCGCTGTGCATCCGACCAAAGCAACCAGACTCAAGCAAGCAAGGGCAATCCTCATGCCTCTGAGCTCAAGCGTGCGAAATGCTCGTGAAACAGCGGAATGGTCTCAATGCCTTTGAAGTAGTTGAACACGCCGTAGTGCTCGTTGGGCGAGTGGATAGCATCGCTGTCCAAGCCAAATCCCATCAACACCGTTTTGAGTCCCAAAATGCGCTCAAAACTCGAAACGATGGGAATGGATCCGCCTCCTCTGAAGGGCACGGGCTTGCGGCCAAATGTCGCCTCCATAGCGGAAGATGCCGCCTGATACGCTGCGGAATCCGTCGGTGTCACAGCCGCTTCACCTCCGTGCATGGGCGTGACCTTGACCTTTACAGACGGCGGTGCAATGGCTTCAAAGTGGCGTGTGAACAAGGCTGTAATTTGCTCCGAATCTTGATTGGGCACCAAGCGCATGGAGATTTTGGCGGTCGCTTTGCTGGCGATGACCGTCTTGGCCCCGTCGCCGGTGTAGCCGCCCCACATGCCGTTGACATCGAGTGTGGGTCGGATGCTCATCCGCTCCGGAGCGGTGTAGCCCTTCTCCCCTTCCACAGCTCCGATGTCAATGCTTTTTTTGTACTCGTCTTCACTGAACGGCGCTTCGGCCATGGCGTCTCGTTCTTCGCGAGATAATTCCACCACATCGTCGTAGAAGCCATCCACCGTGATCCGTTGGTCTTCGTCCTTCAACGAAGCAATCATCTCACAGAGGATATTGATGGGATTGGGCGCTGCACCTCCGTACAATCCGGAGTGCAGGTCGCGGTTGGGGCCGGTGACTTCGACCTCGACGTAGCTCAAACCACGCAGGCCCACGGTGATGGAGGGAACGTCATTGGCAATGATGCCGGTGTCGCTGACGAGCACGATATCCGCAGCGATTTTTTCCCGATGCGTCTCGAGGAAGGCGTCCAAGTGTTCGGAACCCACTTCTTCTTCGCCTTCAATCATGAACTTCACGTTGCAATGGAGGGCATTGCTCTGCACCATGGCTTCAAGAGCCTTGACATGCATAAAAAATTGCCCTTTATCGTCGCACGCTCCGCGAGCGAAAATGGCGCCTTCCGGGTGGATATCGGTCTTTTTGATCACCGGCTCAAAGGCAGGCGCATCCCACAGCTCCAGTGGATCCGCAGGTTGAACGTCGTAGTGGCCATACACCAATACCGTCGGCGCGTCGGGCCCGACCATTTTCTCACCGTACACCACGGGATAGCCTTCGGTGGGGATGATTTCGACGTTTTCACCCCCTGCAGTTTCGAGTTGTTTGGCGACGAGTTCGGCACATTTCTGAACATCCCCCGCAAATGCAGGGTCAGCGGAAACGGATGGAATGCGGAGCAGTTCAAACAACTCCTCTAGGAAACGGTCGCGGTTGGATTCAATGTAGGGCTGGCAGGCAGACATGGTCGTGGGTTTTGGTTCAATCAGTGACGAATTTAAGCCAACTCCAGTTGTACCCCATGCACGCAGGCACAAGCGACTGAGGAAGCCGAATCGGTGGCCGACACGCTATATTTGCAGGCGATGGCCAACCGACCTCAAACACCCAATTTTGAAGACACACAGCGCGCGTTCTCCCACCTCACGGAGCGGGAATTGATGCGGGCGTTGGTCCTGTTTCAAACCGTGGGCAACATCGGGCTAGTGCGCGTGGGAAAGGCGTTGATGCAACTCGCGCTCGCCTTGCGCATTCCGGTAGGTTGGGCCATTCGCCCCACCGTTTACAGCCACTTTTGCGGAGGGGAGACCATTGCAGAATGCGAGGAGACGGTGGCGACGTTGTCCAACAACAACGTCCACACCATTCTGGATTACAGCGCAGAAGGCAAGGAGCAAGAATCCGATTTAGACGCAACGCAACAGCGCATTCTTGAGGCGATTGAAGCGACCCAAGGCGATGACCGCCACGCATTTTCGGTTTTCAAAGTGAGCGGCGTGGCCTCGACCGCCCTGCTGCAAAAGGCGGCCGAGAACCCCGACCAATTGACCGACGCGGAGTCGAAGGCCTGGAACCGCGTCCAAGCGCGTGTGGACGAGCTATGCAGCCGCGCAGCCGCGCTCGGCACGCCCATTTTCATCGATGCCGAAGAAACGTGGTTGCAGGATGCCATCGATGCACTGGCCTTAGATCAAATGCGGAAGCACAACACCGAACGCGCGGTGGTCTTTAACACCGTACAGCTCTACCGCCACGATCGCTTGGCCTATTTGCAGGCGCTGACCTATCAGGCCGCTGAAGAGGGATGGCACCTCGGTGTGAAACTCGTCCGGGGGGCCTACATGGAAAAAGAACGAGAGCGGGCCGCAGAACGAGGCTACCCTTCGCCCATCCAATCCGATAAAGCCGCCACAGACCGCGACTTCGATGCCGCGATTCAGTGGTGCGTCGAACACCTTGACCGGCTGGCATTTTGTGCAGGCAGCCACAACGAGGCGAGCAACGCGCTCTTGGCCAAGTGCCTCGAAGACGCCGGCATCTCGGCAGATGACTCCCGCGTGTGGTCAGCCCAGCTCCTGGGCATGAGCGACCACATCAGCTTCAACTTGTCGCAATCAGGGTTGAATGTGGCGAAATACGTTCCGTTCGGCCCCATCCGTGAGACCATCCCGTACTTGATTCGGCGCGCCGAGGAAAACTCCTCTGTCGCGGGGCAAACCTCAAGGGAATTGGAACTCATCCGACGCGAGGTGCAGCGGCGTAAACAATCGACCTGATCGTTACAACGTGATGCTGATGCCGGCTCGGAAGAGACGCGGCATGTTCGGACGCAGTCCCGCCGGGCGCATGGCTACGACGGCTGATGAATTGAATGCGTTGTTGACACCCACGTAGGCCGTGCACTGTGCATTCACATCGCAACGGTACATCGCATCCAGAATCGCCACGGCATCAGTCGCGTTCGTTGCATCAAACGTGGCTTTCCCAGCTTCCACGCGCATGGATGATGCGTACCGGGCGTTGAGCTCAAGCGCATGATTCCCGCGGATGATCGACAACTGGGCGTTGCCTTGATGGGGCGACAAGTACGGCAAATAATCCCCCTCCTCGACCACGCTCCACGGGCCAAAATCGCTTTCGAAGGCCGAGGTGAACCGCGCCAATGTGTATGTGTACGTCAACCGCAATGGCAGAGCAACATGAGCGGCGTTGGGTGCCAATTCCCCAGCCCATTCGCATTCTACACCACTCGTTTGCGCCGAGCCGCCGTTGAACAAATCTCCGGTTCCCAATCCGCCTGTGGCCGTCAAGTCAGACCCCAGCAAGTCAGCATAGGTGTTGTGGAACACCACAAACTGACCGGCACTGTGAACCCGACTCCAGCGGTATCCCAATTCAGCGTTCGCACTGGACTCCGGCCGGGTGTTCGGGGCACTTCCCGGTGGAATGAACCCTCGGTGCACCCCCAAGAAGAGGTGGTCCGTATTCGGCAGCTCATACGTCAATCCCACGCCTGGTAACCACACGGCCACTGCATTGCTTCGCTCCTCAGGTTTGCCCTGCCGATCTGCATCGTGGGAGGCATAGGACTGGCGGTAGAATTCCATCTGTTCCGTCCGAATGCCTGGAGTCAGGATCCAGTGCTCGTGGCGCAAGGTGGCTCGTACGAATCCGGCAAACGCTCGAGCACCATCAATCCGGTTGCCCGCACTGCCCGGGGTTCCCTCTTCAATAAGGCGCATATGATTGTCGCTGAGGCGGTACGCATCGCGCCATTGGAAGCGGTCCACCCAGTCTGCATGGAAGCGCGCTCCGTACACCACTTGGTGGTGGTTTTCAGCTCCCCATTTGAAGGTGCCGCGGTGCTGCACCCCGCGGGTTCCGTACCAACGGTTGTTGGCTTTCACCAACAACGCTTCACCCTCCGGTGTGTTACCCTTGAGCACATCCACCTCATTGGATGAATAGAGACTGAGCAAGCTGGTACGCTCGCCATACGCGTCTCGGTATCCGTCGAGCTTGTACCAATTCCGGTGAAACCGGGTCCGGTAGAGGTCCGTCTCGAATTGCCAATGTTCAGAAACCGTGACTTCATGCCCAAGTACAACCTGGCTCTGGTTGGCCGCCATCACATCTTGTGCGGAAGCTGCGTACCGTGCCAAAGGATCCGCCGTGAAATCCGCTTCAGTCAGGCCGGCATAGGTTTCGTGGCTTTCCTCCTCAACAAAACCCACCTTTAGTTGGAAGCTCTGGGCAACACGCCGTTCCGGAGCCGCCGTCCATCGCACCTTGGCGATGCCATCGGTTTTGACAAACCCCGTCGGTTGGTCGCCCGGGAGGTGCTTGAAGCCATCGCTGCCCAACTGTATGCCTTCGACCAAGGCTCCCCATGTTCCCTTCTTGCCGGACCATTGTTGCACCGAGCGAATGTGACGAAGGTGGCCGCCGTAATTGCTGATTTCCGATCGAAAGACCACTTGTGAGGGGGCATCTTCGATGGGGGTTGTGACCAAGTTAATGGCTCCACCAGCGGTCTGCGGCCCAAATGCAATTTGGCTACTCCCTTTGAGCACCTCTACCGAGCTCATCCGGGCAATGGAGGGAAAATAATAGGCGGCTGGAGCCGTGTATGGAGCCGGTGCCATCAGTACCCCGTCTTCCATCAGCGTGATGCGCGCACTTCGCTCGGAGCCCGAGCCGCGCAAACCAATGTTAGGCCGCAACCCGTACCCATCCTCTTCTTGGATGTTCACACCGCTCACGGCACGCAGCACACGCAGCGGGTCGGTGAACGCATACCGCTCCAATTCGGCTGGAGAAATTACGTGCAATGCACCCGGCACCTCATCCAATCCCCGTGCTCCTGCTCCCAAGCCGACCGCCTCAATGGACGCCTCCGGTATCGAGTGCCACATCGACAACATCGCCGAAATCGAATCCTCCCTCAGCGGAGCCGAATCCTGTGCTTTCGCCCCCCCGCAAAGGAGGATTAAAAAGGCGAAGTGAAGAGGGAAAAAACGGCGGTGCATGGTGCGTGAATTGCATTGCAAATTTGTGCGCGCCTTGCGCCATGAACAATCCCACAAATGGGGTAATTTAGAATTGTTCTAAACAAGAGCTGTCGCCTTCGATCGGCTCAACCCTTCATCCATCGAATGCTCTGCTGGTGCTGTTCAAACACCAACTGCAGCAAGTAGGTGCCTGCTGCCAAATCGCCCACCACGAGGCCTTCCAACGCTTCGTCCACCTGCACTTCACGGACAAAGCGACCGCTCGCGTCCAACAGGCGAACAGTCACCGGTAGTTCCGTGCCCGCGGGAATCAGGCGCAACCGGCCCCCAGCTGCCACTGGATTAGGCGCCACGCGCCAGTCAATTGCACTCGGATCGAATCCCGGCCATCCGGTGGCCATTGTGCTGGCGACCACAACGGGTGTGCGGTCCGCATCATTGTACATGCTTTCGAAAGCTGAGATACGCTCGCTTAAATCCGAAAATTCAAACAAGGCACTCACCCACCGCGCCGGCACCGCTTGGTAGTGCAGGCGCACTGTAGCTTCGACTCGAGCGGCCTCAGAGACGGATGAAATACGGTACACCAATCGATCAGTGCCCGAGCCTTCTTCTCCATCGCGGCGGTTGAAGTCCTCATCGAGGATCGCCATGGGTCCCACTTGAACAGTGTCATACACCGGATGCAAGGCCGAGAAGCCGCGCGGCACCAAGCGGTTATCCTTCAAAATGACATCGGCGCGTTCGAGCACTTGGGTGTTGGCCCCGGTGACATCGCCCATGACCAGCTCGTATACCTGGACTTGGTCTTCGGCATTGATCTCGTTCCAGTGAGGTTCGTACTCCTCATCCCGCCCAAAAATCCCGTTGACGTCCGACCACTGACCGCTGTGGAACAACGTGTCCGTTCCGCCGTTTGTCAAAATGAATTCCAAGAACGCCACCCGCGCAGGGTAGCCGCTCGGAAACTTGTGCCCAGCCAGGTTTTCGACTTCCACCTCGAAAGCCCATTCCCCAGGGGCTGAAGCCAGCTGATTGACGCTCAGGCGGGCTGTTTCGTGTTGCAGCGAAGCGACGGTGCGGGCGATGGTGGAATCGAATTGCGTGGGTGAAGCACTCAAACTGAGCTGCACGGCGTTGTCGCGCATCAACTTCAACATGAAAGCATTCCCCCCCACGAGGTGATGTTTGCCAAACCGCTGGGCAAACAACCAATTGGGCTGTGTAGCCACTATGGCCCCGCCCTCCACCTGCGGCATGTGACAGGTTTGACATTGGACGTTTTCGGCATTGAATGCCGAGTTGACCCATTCGAGGTAAGTGGTCTGCTCGAAAAAGACATTTCCGGTCTCTTCCCCATCGAGGTCCTGGGTGTGCGTGTACAAGGAATGGCAGCTCGCGCAGACTTCGCTGTTGCGCATGTGTTCCCCGTACGCCGGGATGAAGCCCGTCTGGCCGCTCATGAGGCCGTCCCACGGATTCTCGAAACCGCCCCACGCGACGTTCTCTTCATTGATGGGCAAATCGCCGTTGTGGCGGTCGGCCAAACCAATATCGTCAATGCTGTGGCAACCGGTGCATCCCACACCGTCCAAGCCCAATTCATCGTCGAACAAATCCTCCATCGTGTAGCCGTTGGGTCCGACTTTGCCCGTCATGTGGGCCTCGTGGTACCCCTGCGGTGCGTGGCAGGCCGTGCACAGGTTCTCGATGGATTCGCGGTGCGTGGGGTTGATTAACCCCTCGTGGTCCACTTTGGCCTGCCAAAAAGGATCCCGGGCGCTGTTCGCCATCAACGTGGCTTGCCAATCCGTAACCGGGCTGACGGTCGCTCCACTTTCATCCACCAGTGCGTGGCCGTCAGGGTCCGGCGCATGGCAATTGACACAGTTGCCCGAACCGGTGAAATACACCCCTTCCTCGGTGCAGAGTTCCCCCATTCGCCAGCGCGTCCACTCAGCATCGTCCTTGCCAAACCGTTTGTGCGGGTCTTGCGCGCCCGTCAGCAATTGCCCGAAGCCGAGGGCCACCAAAGGCACGAAGAGGGCAATGTAGGTTCTGCGAAGCATGGAGAGGGAATGGTATCTTTGCAAAGTTAGCTTGCAAAGTAGATTCATGCCATCACGTTATGCCCTCCATTGCCGCGGACGTTCCGCACTGTTTGCCATTATTGCAACATTGCTTGCGTGCACCGGTTTCAGCCAATCGACAGCTCCGGAGTCCATTGTGGGCGAACGATTGATTGCAGCAGAATGGCCCGTCTCAGTCCGCCCGGCGTCACACGCTGAAGACGAGACCAACCTCCTCATCGTCTGCCACAGCGGATTGGTCATGTGGTACGACGAAGAGACGGGAGAAGTCCGCGACGAACCCTTTTTGGACTTGAGTTCAACCGGATTGGATCTCTGTGATTACGGCATCATGAGCGAGCAAGGGTTGAACGACCTCATCTTGGACCCCGACTTTGAATCCAATGGCCTGTTCTACGTCATTTACAACGGATACCGCCCGGACGGCACAGGCACCTTCATCGACGAACGGCTTGTGTGCTTCGGCACCAACGCCGACCGCACCGCGGCAGACACCAGTACCTGGTCCGAAGTCCTCGAGCTCGTGCAGCCTGCCCGTGGGCACAATGGCGGGCAACTTCACTTTGGACCACTCGACGGCTACCTGTACATCAGCACAGGCGACGGCGGCGGCACCGGAACCGGTGAAACCGGAGGCGGAAGCGGCGGCGACGACCACGGTCCCATCGGAAACGGACAAAACCTCGAGACCTTACTCGGCAAACTCCTGCGCATCGACGCACACGGACTTGACCCGTACACTATCCCCGAAGACAACCCCTTTCTTGGCAACCCAGATGCGCTTAACGAAATCTGGGCATACGGATTCCGAAACCCGTGGCGGTGGAGTTTCGACCGCTTGACCGGAGACAAATTCATCGGCGACGTCGGTGAAGTCGATTGGGAAGAAATCAGCATGGAATCGGCTGCATCAGCAGGTGGGCTGAACTTCGGGTGGCGTTTGATGGAAGGGCCCATGTGCTATGAACCCGTGGTGGATTGCGATCCCGACGGGAACCTCGAGCTTCCTATTTTCTCCTATCCCCACGAAAACGGCTGGTGCTCAGTCATCGGCGGTTATCGCTACCGTGGAAGCGAAATCCCCACCCTGTACGGCAGCTACGTCTTCACCGATGCGTGCGGTTTTTACGATGTCAAATTCTGGTCCCTGACCGAACAAGCGGATGGCACATGGGTGGATGCACCGTTGGATATTCAAGTTCCGGACGGCTTCGTGCAATGGGACGAGACGCGCTTTGGCTTCAGCGAAAACAACCGAGGCGAGCTCTACCTGTGCACACGGCTGAACATCTACAAATTGGTTTACGACCCTGCCGACCAATCTGGTGGGGGAGACCTGGCGGAGGTGTTGCGGTTTACGCCCAACCCAGTTGTGATTGGGAACGATGTCATCTTGGACATTGGTGTCAATGCCTTCTTGACCCACCTGCGCATCACGGATGCAAGCGGGCGACTCATTCACGATGTCGAACTCTCAGGCGCGGAGGCTCCTTACACCTGGAACACCGCAGGCATGACCGCTGGGACGTTCATTGTCGAAGCGTGGAGCGCTGGAAATGCGACACCGATCCGCGGAAAGCTGAGCGTCATTCGCCCATAGCGCAGGGGCAGTCGGTGGACTCTCGCACCACGGCCATCCCCACGGATGCGCTGTGCTCCATAAAGCACACCGTCAGGGTCTCAAACGGGCAATCCCCCTGCATCTCAAACAGGTAACACGGGCGCTCTTCCCGCGTGGCACTCTCCGACCAATTGATGTCCGCCTCGAGCAGCCATTGCAGGACCTGGTTGCCATCCGCACGGGTGGGACCCTCGCATTCCAACAGGCACTGCAGGGGTACATCCGGTTGAATTCCCTCCAGCTGCATGCGGGCTTTGATGCGCTTGCCGGGTAACCAATCGTTGCAGCTACGGCCACTGAAAAAGAGCGCGCTCAAGATGACACCGATGATGACGCCGATACCATAGCGCAGGAATCGTTGACGAAAATTCACGACCCAAAAGTACGACACGCCGCAACGGAGGCGGCTTGCGTTGTAATTTTGGGCTTCGATGATTCGAACAAGCAACCTCGCATTTCAATACCAGAAGGACAGCCCTCTGCTGACCTTCCCGGATGTCGAGTGTCCCTCGCACGGGCAACTGCTCTTGCTCGGCGCATCGGGTTGCGGAAAGACGACCCTGCTGCATTTGCTGTGTGGCATGCTACAACCTACCCAAGGTACCGTGCAGATCAACGGCCAGGCCTTGGATCGGATGAGTGAGGCAGAACGCGACGCTTTTCGCGGCCAAAACGTGGGCATCGTCTTTCAAAAATCACATTTCCTCCAAAGCCTCACGGTGCTAGAAAACCTCGCCATGCCCGCCTTCCTGCACGGAGCGGCATTCGACAAACACGAAGGCCTCCAGCTTTTAGAACAGCTCGGCATTGCAGATAAGGCCAACAGCCGCCCGCGCGACTTGAGTGTGGGTGAGCAGCAACGCGCCGGAATCGCCCGGGCATTGATCCACCGGCCGGCCCTTGTTCTTGCGGATGAACCCACGAGCGCTCTTGATGACGGCAGTACAGCGGCCGTTATGGACCTTCTGGAAACGCAGGCCACAGCAGCCAGAGCGACCTTGGTCATCGTCACCCACGATCAGCGGCTCAAGGACCGCTTTGGCAACCGCCTCGATCTCACCGCTCAACCCCAGTCGGCATGAAATTGAACGGGTTGTACATCGCGTGGCGAAACATCGGGCTCAAGAAGCTACAAACGGCCTTGAGTCTCGTGCTTCTTGCCTTTGGTGTGGGCTTGGTCAGTTTGCTCATGCTGTCGGAAAAGCAGCTGAGCGATACGTTTGACCGCAACATTAAAGACATCGATTTGGTGCTCGGAGCGAAAGGCAGTCCGCTGCAATTGATCTTGGCCAACGTCTACCACGTCGATGCCCCCACAGGCAACATTCGGCTCGCTGATGCGGAAAAGGTCATCCGCCATCCGTACATCGCGGAGGGCATTCCGTTGGCCTACGGAGACAACTACCGCGGCTACCGCATCGTGGGCAGCACGGACGCATACACTGCACACTACGGTGGTGAAGTGGCGGAGGGCCGCACATTTGAAGCGAGTTTTGAAGTGGTGGTCGGCGCCAAGGTGGCGGAAGCAACCGGGCTAAAGGTCGGAGATGAGTTTTTCAGTGCACACGGATTGCAGGACGAGACGGACGTCCATACCGACAAAGTATTTCGGGTCGTTGGCCGTTTGGAACCCAGTGGCACCGTTCTGGATCAATTGCTGCTGTGCACCATCTCAACCATCTGGGAGGTGCACGAAGGGCACGGAGAAGCCGTGGCGCCAGAAGACCGAGAAATCACGGCAGTCTTGCTGAAAAAGCGCAACCCGCTCGCCGTCCTGACCATCCCAAACACCATCCGGAAGACCAACATGCAAGTGGCCCTCCCCTCCATCGAGATCAACCGCCTGACACAAAATTTCGGCATCGGCATGAACACCCTGCGGGCCATCGCCCTGCTCATCATGCTGATCAGCTTTGCGAGCATTTTCATCTCGGTCTATGACAACTTGCTTGCGCGGCGCTATGAATTGGCATTGATGCGGACCATGGGCGGCTCACGCGGCGACTTGTTTTCGCTGCTATTGCTCGAGGGCGGACTGCTGAGCACGGGAGGGTCCCTGCTGGGCTTGGTCCTCAGCCGACTCGGTTTGGTCGCACTGGCGCAATTGGTGGAAGACAAATTCCGTTACGATTGGAGCAATATCGGTGTGATGCCCGAAGAATTCGTCCTCGTGGGTTTGGCTATCTTTGTCGGGTTGATTGCGGCCGCCATTCCTGGCATCTCCGCCGTCCGCATCGACACCTCACGCACGTTATCCGAAGCCCAATGAACCTGAAAACCACTCGTTTTTCATTTCCGAAACTGCGGCCCACGTGGTGGGTATGCATCATGGGGGTTGTTGCGTTGAGTGCCTTGGACTTGAGCTCTTACTGCCACCCCACTGAAGAGGGTGAACGCGCGGCAACGGCGGTCAAGGCAGCCGGTATGCTGCCCGACGTCCGCATCGCAGCGGCAGCCGTTGAGGGGACGGAAGCCTACGCCGAGTTGACGTGGCGCATGCTCGAAGACGTCGAGTTCAAAGACGTCTACGTGGAAGAGCTGGATGCGTACTACTGGAAGCCCACGTTCGGTGACATCGTCAATGGGTTGGAAGGCAAAGAGGTGCACATCACGGGGTACATGATTCCCGTCGATTTGGATGAGGATTTTTACGTGCTCAGCCGGTATCCATTTGCCAACTGCTTCTTCTGTGGTGGCGCCGGACCGGAGTCGGTCATTGACCTGCGCTTCGTGGGCAAATCACCCCGCGTCTACCAAACCGACGAGCGATTGACTTTCGCAGGCAAATTCCGCCTCAATTCGGACGACGTGTACCAGATGAATTACATCCTCGACGGAGCCGTCGAGTACACGCCTTAAGCGTCTGAACACCCGCTTCGTCCTCCGGCGCGGAGGCGGCCTTTGTTGAAGATGTGCGCACTGTCTTTTTTGCCCTTTCTCAATTCCCGCTGCTCGTCTTCGGGCAAGTGAATGATTTCTTGGCAATGCTCTCCGCATGTGCCTTCGTACTTCTCGGCGCACGAAGGACACTGGATGAACAACAGGTTGCAGCCCACATTGGAACAATTGGTGTGGTCATCGCAGGAGGAGCCGCATTGGTGGCATTGGGCAATCACGTCATCTGAAATGCGCTCGGCCAACCGTTCATCGAAAACAAAGTTCTTGCCAATGAACCGGTTTTCGAGTCCTTGCTCTCGGACTTGTCGGGTGTACTCAATGATGCCGCCGTTGAGCTGGTGCACGTTCGGGAAGCCTTTGTGCTTGAGCCAAGCCGAGGCTTTTTCGCACCGGATACCACCGGTGCAGTACATGACGATGTTCTGGTCCTCCTTGCCCTGCAGCATATCCTCGACCAATTCAATCTCTTCGCGGAAGGTGTCCACATCTGGCGTGATGGCCCCTTTGAAGTGGCCCACCTCACTTTCGTAGTGGTTGCGCATGTCGATGAGGATGGTGTCGTCATTGGCCGTGATCTCGTTGAACGATACCGCATCCAAGTGCACGCCCGTTTCACAGACGTCAAATGCCTCATCGGTGAGGCCGTCCGCCACGATTTTGTCGCGCACCTTGATGGTCAACTTGAAGAAGGACTTGCCCTCGTCAACGGTGTAATTGAGGCGGATGCCGTCCAGAAACGAGATGCTGTACAAGTGGGATTTGAAATCCTCAAGCCGGTCGGTCGGGATGGAAATTTGGGCATTGATGCCTTCGTGCGCCACATAGGTGCGGCCCATAACTCCGAATTCATCCCAGTGGGAAAACAAGTAGTCGCGAAAGAAGGCTGGGTTCAGGATGCGCGCATACTGGTAAAAGGAAACCGTTGTTCGACGTTCCTCATCTGTTTGCATGCGCTCCAAAAGCACCTTCCGGTCGACCAAATTGCGCAGTTGTTGCTTCATGCGATTACAAGTCACAGTGCCTCTCCAGCGCGGAGGGTCAGAAATTTAACGTTTGGCAAAGGTACGATAACGGGATTTGCAGCGTTTTAGAGGTGGAATTGAATCCGCCCACCTCGACAATGAACCGAGACATGCTTAGCCTCTGCAAAAAAGTCCTGCTCCGTGTGAGCTCCAACAAAAAGCTATTCGCCAGAGAACTGAAGAAATCCATCAGACACCTCAGCGGTGAAGAACTACTTGCGTTAAAAGCCTGGTGTCAGGACCGCTTCCGACAACATACCGAACTCATCGAATCGGCCTTCCGCCCGTACCCGGCGATTTGAAGGCCGCCTGGACGTTGCGCATCAAGCCCTCGTACCCTGTCCGCTTCACAGCGGTGCCCTTGAACACATCGTGAAAGACCTCCTCGGTCATTTCTTCCCAATCCCTTCGCTTCATCCCGAGCAATTGCGGATGCGGCGCAAATTGGGGTTCGCGATTGGGCTGCGCGTGGCGGTTCCACGGGCACACCTCCTGGCACACATCGCACCCGAACACCCAAGGCGCTAAGTGCTGGTGCACCGGCTCGGGAATGGCCCCACGCAACTCAATGGTGAAATAGCTGATGCACTTGGAACCGTCCACCACCCCCGATTGAATGATGGCACCGGTCGGGCAGGCATCGATGCACCGGGTGCACGTGCCACAATGATCCGCAGTCGGTGCGTCAGGTTCCAAATCGACATCGATGATTAACTCCGCAATGAAGAAATAACTGCCCATTCCTTGATTCAACAGTAGGCTGTTTTTGCCGACCCATCCCAAGCCGCTTTTGGCCGCCCAAGCCCGCTCATGAACAGGTGCGGAATCCACAAATACGCGGCCTCCGACCTCGCCCCACTCCCGCTGGGCCCATTTCATCAATTCCTTGAGCTTCCACTTGATGACGTAGTGGTAGTCTTGTCCTTGTGCATAACGCGCCACGCGCGGCGCCCCCGGATCCGTCGGTTGCGCGTCGGTGTGGTAATTGTACAGCAGAGACACAACCGATTTGGCACCTGTGACCAATTTCCTCGGGTCCAGTCGCTTGTCCACATTGCGCGCTAAATAGGCCATTTCGCCGTGGTAATCCCGGCGCAACCACTGCTCCAGCCGGTCGGCCTCCTCCTCCAAAAAACCCGCCTGCGAGACGCCCACGGCATCGAATCCCAATGCCTTGGCCTCGCGAACCAAATGCCGCTTTCGATCCTGTGCCGTGTATTCGTGTTTGCCCATGGTCAGCCGCCAAACAAGGTGCCTGATTGCCCTTGCGGTGTGCGGCCCAAATGCGCATAAGCAGCAGCAGTCGCCTGACGTCCGCGCGGCGTCCGCACCAACAGGCCTTCCTGAATCAAATAAGGCTCATAGACCTCTTCCAATGTGCCGGGATTCTCCCCAATCGCTGTCGCAATCGTCGAGGCTCCAACGGGCCCCCCATTGAACTTGTCAATCAGCGCTGTCAGGATGCGGTTGTCCATCTCGTCCAACCCTTTGCGGTCTACGTTCAAGGCATCCAAGGCGAATTCTGTGATCTTCTGATCGATGGTTCCGTCGCCTTTGATCTCGGCGAAATCCCGCACCCGGCGCAGGAGCGCGTTGGCAATCCGGGGCGTGCCTCGGGAGCGCGAGGCGATCTCATAGGCCGCAGCGTGTTCGATGGGCATATTGAGGATGCCTGCGCTTCGCTCAACGATATCGGTGAGCGTTTTGGCATCGTAATACTGCAACCGGAGGTTGATACCGAATCGTGCGCGCAATGGTGCGGTCAACAGCCCAGAACGCGTCGTCGCGCCCACCAAAGTGAAAGGGTTCAGTTCGATCTGAACCGTTCGCGCATTCGGCCCCGCATCGATGACCAGGTCAATCCGATAATCTTCCATCGCGCTGTACAAGTACTCCTCCACCACTGGGGAAAGCCGGTGTATTTCATCGATGAACAGCACGTCATTGTTCTCGAGGTTGGTGAGAAGTCCCGCCAGGTCACCGGGCTTGTCGAGGACCGGTCCGGAAGTCGTCCGGATGGAAACGTTCAATTCATTTGCAATGATGTTCGCAAGGGTCGTCTTTCCCAGTCCGGGAGGTCCGTGCAGCAGCGTGTGATCCAAGGCCTCTCCGCGGTTCGAAGCGGCTAGGACAAATACACCGAGGTTCTCCAACGCCGCGCGCTGTCCCGTGAAGTCATCGAACCGAGCGGGCCGCAACACGCGATCTAGTTCCCCGTCTGACGGCTGCTCCGCTTCGTTCCTCAAATCAAAATCCTCGGTCATGGTTGCAAGTTAATCCGGTTGGCCATAAAAAAAGCCCCACCGGTTGACCCGATGAGGCTTTTCATGAAGTTCGTTGCGTCAATGGATTTCTTCACCCGCCAAGGCCGGAGTGGTCTGCGGTACGAAGTCATCTTCGTGGGCTGGGTTCGAGTAATCGTATGCCCAACGGTGCACCTCTGGAAGAGGTCCGTCCCAGTTTCCGTGTACGTGCTGGATGGGTGTGGTCCACTCCAAGGTGTTTGACTTCCAAGGATTCTGAATGGCTTTCTGGCCGTAAAAGATGCTGTAAAAGAAGTTGAACAGGAAGAACAACTGACCGATGGCACCCACAATCGCGAACGTCGAGATGATCGGCTGCAGATCCATGACGGAGTCCAAGAAATCGAAATTGCTGTATTCGTAGTAGCGACGTGGCGCACCCGCAATGCCCACAAAGTGCATCGGGAAGAATACCCCATAGCCCGCAATCAATGTCACCCAGAAGTGAGCATATCCCAGCTTCGTATTCATCATGCGACCAAACATTTTCGGGAACCAGTGGTAAATACCCGCGAGCATTCCAAAAATAGCCGACATGCCCATTACGATGTGGAAGTGCGCCACCACGAAGTAGGTGTCGTGCACATTGACGTCGAGGGCCGAGTCAGCCAAAATGATGCCGGTCAAGCCTCCCGTCACGAAGGTGCTCACCAAACCAATGCTGAACAGCATGGCCGGCGTGAACCGGATGTTGCCCTGCCACAATGTGGTGATGTAGTTAAACGCTTTCACAGCAGAAGGAATGGCAATCAATAGCGTCGTGAATACGAAAACCGAACCGAGGAAGGGATTCATCCCCGTAATGAACATGTGGTGGCCCCAAACGATGAAGCTCAAGAAGCCAATGCCCAGGATGGAACCGACCATGGCCTTGTAGCCGAAGATTGGCTTTCGTGCATTGGTTGCGATGACTTCAGAACTAATGCCCAAAGCCGGAAGCAATACGATGTATACCTCGGGGTGACCCAAGAACCAAAATAAGTGCTGGTACAGAATAGGCGACCCTCCTGTTACGTCTAGTGCTTCACCTCCGATGAATATATCAGACAAGTAAAAGGCTGTGCCCATGGTGCGATCCATCAAAAGGAGCACCACCGCAGAGACCAATACGGGGAAGGACAATACACCGAGAATAGCAGTCACCATGAAGGCCCATATCGTTAGCGGCAAGCGTGTCATTGACATGCCCTTCGTACGCAGGTTGATTACCGTCACCACGTAGTTCAATCCACCCAATAGCGAACTGACGACGAAGAGGACCATGGAAATCAACCAAAGCGTCATGCCCATACCACTGCCGGGCATGGCTTGCGGCAAAGCACTCAATGGAGGATAAACCGTCCAACCTCCCGAGGCAGCCCCTCCTTCCACGAAGAGCGACAAAATCATAATGACACTTGAGAAGAAGAAGAACCAATAGCTCAGCATGTTCAAGAAGCCAGAGGCCATATCCCGCGCTCCAATCTGCAATGGAATAAGCAGGTTAGAGAATGTACCCGACAATCCTCCCGTCAAAACAAAGAAGACCATGATGGTACCGTGGATCGTCACCAATGCCAGGTAAGCATTGCGGTCCAAAACACCGCCAGGTGCCCACTTGCCAAGGAAAGTCTCCAGAATGGCAAAGCTTTCACCGGGCCAGCCCAATTGAAGTCGGAAGAAAACCGACAACATAACGGCTACAATTCCCATCACAATTGCGGTCACCAAGAACTGCTTGGAGATCATCTTGTGATCGTGCGAGAAAACATACTTCGAGATGAAGCTTTCTTCGTGATGATTTGCGTGTGCTCCCATGATTAAAGCGATGCAGTTACGTTAGTAGATTCTTTTGTGGTTGCGGCTTGCTCCATTTCTGGCTCATCCGAACCTTCCTTGACCAAGAACTCGTCCTGCTCGGCGATCCAGGCCGCGTATTGCTCCTCGGTCTCTACGATCACCTTCATCTGCATGTTAAAGTGTGCGGCGCCGCAAACCTTGTTGCACAGAAGGACATAGTCGAACTCAGGGTCATTCAGTACCATACGCATGGAATCAGTTGTGATCGTTGGCGTCATTTTGAATCGCGTCGGTACGCCAGGCACCGCATTCATCTGAGCTCTAAATGCGGGCATATAAGCCGAGTGAATGACATCGCGTGAACGAAAAACAAACTCCACCTCTTTACCTACAGGCAAGTGGAACTCCCCTTTCACAATTTGGTCATCCATGCCCGCCTCCCAGGCGCTCAAGTTGCCATCGAAATCGAACTCACGTATTTCTTGAATCCGCTGGCGGTGACGCTGCAATCGGTACAGCTTGTCTTCTTTGGCCTCGTACGCCGCGTCGGTGAGGATGGTCACCTTGTCAGAGGCAAGCATCTGATCAATCTCCTGAATGCGCGCCTCAAGGATAGCTTTCAATGCACCATCGTCGTGGCCGTGGCCGTGGTCGCCATGATCGTCATGACCGTGGTCAGCATGATCATCGTGGCCGTGGTC
>JBELBV010000008.1:0-62024 GCA_042095135.1 Flavobacteriales bacterium
CCTCACCTTTTCACCCTTACCTGTGTCCGAGGACCATCGGCGGTTTGAATTTCTACAGCACTTTCTGTTGCTACACATTCCTGTGTATCACCTTCCTTTTGAGAAGTGCGGTGCTCTGTGTTGCCTGGACTTTCCTCTCCCGAGGGAGCGGTGAATTCACATGATTGTGTCAATTTATTAGTCCCAAGTTACGTTGAAAGCCTGAGTCTCGCCATCGCGCGAAACCACTACTTCCGAAGTTTGTCCCGCCTCAAACAGACTCAATGCGCCCATGTACGTCATCATATCCGTGACTTGCACCGTATCGATGGAGCGTACCACATCTCCACGTTCCAGCCCTGCCAATTGAGCAGGCCGGCCTTCTGAGACTCCATCAATGCGCATGCCTTCACCGTCGAACAGATAGTCGGGAATGACACCCAGTGTGACTTTAAAACGCGGTGTGCTGTCTGCATCTTGATCTTTGGTTGGGGTGAATGCCCATTCCTGTTCAGCATCCAGTTTGCGGATCACCCGTTCCACGAAGTCCACAATTCGCACGATACCTGCGTAGTTGATTTTATCCGGCGTATCAGTGGGCTTGTGGTAATCGGGATGTTGGCCCGTGAAAAAGTGCAGCACTGGGATGTCTTCGAGGTAGAAACTCGTGTGGTCACTTGGACCTACGCCGCTCTCACTCGGCACCAAGATGAGGCTGTCTTCATTGCAGGACTCAAGCAAATCCATCCAGCCCGGTGACGTTCCCGTGCCGTAAACAGCAAGGGTGTCTCCTCGCAACCGCCCGACCATATCGAAATTGATCATGTAGCGAACTGAATCGAGGTTGATGGTGGGTGTTTCGCAAAACTGATTGGAACCCCACAGGCCTTTCTCTTCTCCTGAAAATGCCGCAAAGAGAATGGAATGCCCGGATCCATTTGAGTCAAAACGATTGGCCAATTCCAGCATGCCAGCCACGCCCGAGGCATTGTCATCAGCGCCATAGTGGATGGTAGGCTCACCCCGGAACAAAGAGTTCTCATCTCCATAACCCAAGTGATCATAATGCGCTCCTACGATGCCCCAGAAAGGCGTCTCTTCTTTTTCTAAGCTGTAAAGGACATTCTCACCAACGATTTCCGTCACCAGCGCCATACCCATGTGCGACTCCTCACCTTCTCCGTGTACTTGCATCGGTGGGTGAGGCTTGTATCGGAACGTTTGACGCGATCCGGAATCCCCTTTGACTTGCAGACCGAGTGCGACAAATTGAGAGTCGAGCCATGCACTCGCCATACCCTCACCCGGTGTACCGGTTTCTCGGCCCTCGAAGGTGCTGTCGGTTAGGGCATAGACAACATGCTCAACATATTGAGTTGAACTCACAGGATCGGTACCGCATCCGATGAAGTTGACCGAAGCGGCCAATGCAAGGGCATACAGTACAGTTTCTTGACACTTGATTTTCATGCAAACGTGTTTTTCAGGGTATTTTCGCGCAAAATTCGACATTGCACATGAATAACCACTTCACCGGTTTTATGTTTTTCGGGTTAGCGCTGATAACCGCCTGCGGAAGCCCCGTTGCGGAGCCCCCCGCCCATTCGGATACCGATACCCTTCGCTACGACGCAGAAGTACATCTCAGAAATGTTCGGCAATTGACATTTGGCGGCGACAATGCCGAGGCGTACTGGTCTTTCGACAGCGAGAAACTCGTATTCCAAGCGAACAACCCCGCTTGGGGCACAGGTTGCGACCAAATCTTCTGGATGGATTTGGAAGCGGACGCCACGGAAAAAGCGGAAGGCTTGAACCAAATCTCCAACGGTCAAGGTCGTACCACGTGCGCTTACTTTCTTCCGGGCGATACGACCGTTGTATTCGCCTCAACGCATTTGGCGGACACCTTGTGTCCCGAGGTTCCACCACGCGGACCGAAGGGTGAGTATGTCTGGCCCATCTATGAGGGCTACGACGTTTTCACCTATGACTTGGAAGGCAATGCCATTGCCCAGTTGACCTTTGAGCCCGGGTACGACGCGGAGGCCACCGTGAGCCCAACAGGTGACCGGATGGTATTCACGAGCACCCGCAGCGGTGACTTGGAGTTATACACCTGCGCTTTGGATGGCAGTGATGTGGTGCAAGTGACCAACGAGTTGGGTTACGACGGCGGTGCATTCTTCTCACCGGACGGAAGTCAATTGATTTGGCGTGCCAGTCGGCCCAAAACAGACGAGGAAGTCGCCCACTACACTGAGTTGCTCGCCAAAGGCTTGGTCGAACCCACTGCCATGGAACTGTTCATCGCCAATGCTGACGGCACGGATGCGCGGCAATTGACTGATTTAGGCGGAGCAAATTGGGCACCCTACTTCCATCCCGATGGGGACCGCGTGTTGTTCTCAAGCAACCACAAGACCGCGGCATTTCCTTTCAACATTTTCATGATCAACACGGACGGGACAGGACTCACGCAGGTCACTTTTGACAATGCATTCGATTCATTCCCCATGTTCTCTCCTGATGGGAAGCGCATCGCCTTTTCATCCAATCGAAACAACGGCCGTACACGTAACACTAACGTTTTCGTCGCCGATTGGATAAAATGATGCATGAGCACGTTTGCTCTATATAAACCCTATGGGGTACTCAGCCAATTCACCTCTGAAGATGGGCTTCCAGGTATATTGAGTTTGGGACTTGCCCTTCCAAAAGATATCTGGCCGGTAGGCCGATTGGACCGTGATTCCGAAGGGTTGTTGCTGCTTACGAATGACAGCCACCTCAAGCGCACATTGACTGAGCCAGAGCGTAGCCACCGCAAAACCTACTGGGTGCAAGTAGAAGGCGCGCCGACGGATGAAGACATCAAGCCGCTGCGGCAACCGATGCATCTGCGCATTCGAAAGAAAGACACCACCACCAAGCCAGCGGAAGCTAGCTTACTAACACCTCCTGATTTACCTAAGCGCGTTCCCCCGATTCGCAAGCGCCTTTCCATCCCAACATCTTGGTTATCCGTTGTTTTGACTGAGGGCAAAAACAGGCAGATTCGAAAGATGACGGCGCAGATCGGGTTTCCCACCTTGCGGATCATGCGGGTCGGTATCGGCTCGCTTACATTGAGCGAACTTCATTTGGCACCCGGTGAATGCCGTCAGTTGACAGCCGAAGAAGTTTTACGTTTGCAACAATGAAGATGTTGAACCTCGTTGCTTCAGTGTTGCGAACATCCATCGCATTGATCTGGTCGGCCTTTTGTTGCACTTACGCGCTTTGCACCATTTTGATTCGACCGCACGCAGCCAAATTTGTCCTGAGCGGAATTGGTAGCAATCTATGGAGTAAGAATATGCTGCGCATCGCAGGAAATAAGCAAGTCAACATCACGTTCGACGATCCACAAGCCCAATTTGACCAATGGCCAAGTACGGCCATCTTCATTGCGAATCATTGCAGCCAGTTGGATATCAACGCTTCCGCCGCTTCCATCCCCTATCCCACTGTCTATCTGTCGAAAGCAAGTGTGCGGAAGGTTCCGATTTTGGGACTGCTGAACGAACGGGTCGGAACGGTATTTATTGATCGATCCAATCCCACAGCCGCGAAACAATCGGTGGACCGATTGTTGGAGACACTGAACCGAGGAATTTCTGTGATTGTATATCCAGAGGGTACGCGTTCGAAAGACGGAGAACTCTTACCGTTCAAAAAGGGAGCCTTTCATTTGGCTGCCAAGTCACAAACCGCCATCATACCGCTCCACATTCACGGAACCCGCTCCGCACTTCCCAAAGGAGGTCTACTCATGAGAAAGAATCCAATCCACATTCGCTTCGGAAAGCCCCTGTTGCCTCCGAATGGTGATGGCGCAGAAGATTTGCAAGTATTCGTTGCAGAAGGCAAGAAGTCTGTTGCGAATATGAAAGCGTGGCATGCAGCCAATAACAATACACCTGATTAAAGCATAGAGTAGGCGAGTTCAAGGCCTTCCTTGATCGCGCGTTGGGCGTCCAGTTTGGACGCGTTAAGAGCGCCTCCGATGCGATGCGTTGATTTACCCATCATCGTTAAGTCATCAGCCAACGGATGAAAAGGCACTTGGCCAGCGCAAACCACAAAATGGTCAGCTACCAACACCTTTTCTGTTTCATCTTGTATGTACCGAAGACCTTCAGAAGAAAGTGAGTGATACGACACCCCTGTGTGCATATGAACGCCAGCCTTTTTCAGGCCCATACGGTGGATCCAACCGGTTGTTTTGCCCAAGCTACTTCCCATCTTCTTCGTCGACCGTTGAAGCATGTGGACCGTTCGTTTCGAGGTTACATCTTCAGCTGCGTTCAATCCTCCCCGATGTTCAAGTTGCGTATCGATGCCCCACGTTTCGTAGAAGTTGTGACGATCATCATGAACCACGTATTCGGCCACGTCAAAACCGATTCCTCCCGCCCCTATGATGGCAATGGCTTCGCCCAACTCCGCATTGCCTTTGAGCACATCGACATAGCTAATTACCCTTGAATCTCCTTCGGCACCAGGAACATTCCAAACGCGTGGTTTGACACCTGTGGCGAGCACCACGTCATCGTAGCTGAGCAACTCCCCAGCTTGGACTTCGCTGTTCAGTTCAACCTTCACACCGAGCAACTCAAGCTGTCGTTTGAAGTAACGAAGGGTCTCATGAAATTCCTCTTTCCCTGGAATTCGCTTGGCCATGTTGAACTGCCCTCCGATCTGGGCGCTCTTTTCATACAAGGTGACGTGGTGTCCCGTTCTGGCCAACTCCGTAGCGGCACTCAAACCCGCTGGACCTGCTCCAACCACTGCAATGCTTCTTGGCTGCGAGGTGCGTGCACGTAAAGGCCAATGGCTTTCATGCGCAGCACGAGGATTCACCAAGCACGAAGCTACTTCTTGCTTGAAAATCTGATCAAGGCACGCTTGATTGCAGCCGATGCACGTGTTGATTTCATCCGTGCGATTCGTTTTTGCCTTCAGCACCAAATCGGGATCGGCCAAAAATGGTCGCGCCATGGAAATCAAATCTGCACATCCTGTCTCCAACGCCTCTTCACAAACGCCCGGCATGTTCAGTCTATTGGTGGTTACAAGCGGAATGGAAACGGAGCCCATCAAGCGCTTGGTAACAAAGGTGAACCCGCCACGGGGCACAAGCGTTGCAATCGTAGGAACACGGGCCTCATGCCAGCCAATGCCTGTGTTGATGATATTCGCCCCTGCATTTTCAATGGCCTGAGCCAGTTGAACCACTTCGTGCCAGCTGCTTCCATCCGCCACCAAATCCAACATGCTCAATCGGTACATGATAACGAATTCATCGCCCATGCACGCTCGGATTCGACGAATGATTTCAACCGGTAATCGCATTCGGTTCTCGAAACTTCCGCCATACTTGTCCTTTCGGATGTTGGTGGACGCCACCAGGAATTGATTGATCAAGTACCCTTCTGATCCCATGATTTCCACACCGTCGTATCCCGCTTTTTGTGCGAGTTGTGCTGATTGGACAAAATCCTTAATGGTACGCTCGACCCCTCGTTCGGACAAGGCGCGTGGCTTGAATCGATTGATTGGCGCTTTCAATGCGCTAGGTGCTACGTTAAAAGGGTGATAGCTGTACCGACCCCCATGAAGGATTTGCATAAGGATTCGTCCTCCTTCTTGGTGTACGGCTTTGGTGACTACTTGGTGTTTTTTGGCATGCCGCATGCTCTGCATACGAGCGCCATTCGGGCCCAAGACACCACGTCGATTGGGGCTGATGCCACCGGTGACAATGAGGCCTGCTCCACCTCGGGCTCGTTCCGCGTAAAATGCTGCCAACTTCGAGAACCCATCGGACTCCTCTTCAAGACCCAGGTGCATACTGCCCATAATGATTCGGTTGGGCAGTGTAAGGTGTGCCACTTGTAACGGGGAAAACAGGTGCGGATATGTGGGGTGCTGACTCAATCGAAATCCCGATAGGAATCCACCAAGTTATCCCTTCTACGACGCGAAGCCATGTATTGGAAGAAGAAACTTTGTCCGTCTTTGGCGGTTTCTTCCTTCTTACTCGCCTTGAGGTCCGCGAGTTCCTCGTAGAACGTCATGTCGCTGGTGGTAACGTTCATACGGCCGTTTTTTCCGTCCAACTTGAAGTCGTGATAATACCAGTTCTCTTCATCTCCGTGGAAATACAAGGTGAACGCATCGCCGCTTCGGCTTCGCTTCAATTCCAGTTTGCCCGGAATGTGCATAAACAAAGCCTCCTTGCCGAGCGATACCAATCCGAAATCACTTTTGGAGATCCACGCTTCTTCCGGATCGTTCCAAACCAAATCAACATCCGTTAGTACCACTCCGCGCTGCAGCATTTTCGGTACATTCTTCAATTTTCCTGTCATGGCCAAATCGTTAATGAGCTTTTGGCTGTCCTCGTCCCCAATCCAAGTGCGCAGCGCTTGTTCGTAATTGGTGGAAGCGATGTCCAAGGGTTCGCTTGATTGCCACGATGGGATTTGCAAGGCCATTCGCTCAAACAAGTCGGGATGGAAGTAATAGCTTAACAGCACTGTACCTTTAAAGTGGTAATTTCCACGTGGATCGATTTCAAATTGACCTACCATTTTGTCGTCAACCAGCCCAAAGTCCAGTGGAAAGTTTATCGATCCCGAGCCTGACAACTGGCAGAGTGCCGCATCCAGCACAATGCGATTCCCCGGTTGGTCCTCATCTAAGAAGGCTGCTTCAGAGGAGATGATGTAATTGCCATCTTTATACCGCAAGGCACCTTCCGGCACGAGAACCGGACGCTCCGTGTCGTCTGAAAGAGGGTCCATAAAGGCAGGATACAGCGTGAAGGGCGCCCGGCTCGAGAACATCATGCCACAAGCCAATGGGTCGCTATCAACATCCAAGGGTTGTTCGGAAATGGGAATCGCAACCGCTGCCGGGTTAATGGGTGCTTCAAACTGAATCCAAGTGGGTTGAAATTGCCTGCAGGTCTTCGTCATTTGGGCCCCACCACTGAATGTCAAGAACTCTTCGCCCGCCAGCAGAGAAAAGTCACCGGCAAATTTGAAGTTGGGATCCAACATGAATGCATCACGCGCAAAGACTCTGCCCGTGCCATATGTTTCAATGGACCCGTTGACGGCAATCTCATCCAACATGAGCGTTTGAATAGACTTGTCTGCACCTTGGTATTGGTATTCTCCGGCTCCTTGGAAGGCATACCGTCCTTGGATCTTCAGGACGGCATGTTCAATTAGGTGGTACTGGCTGGTTGCGTTGGCGATGAGGCGGGCATTTTGCAATTCGTCCATATCGGCTTCCCGGCGCACCGTCACCAAGCCACTGTCAGGAAAGACACGTGAGTCGGCCACAGCGATTTCTTTGACCCCCTTACACTGTAATACATCCTCCCCAACCAAATACGTGGCGTGCGTGCTCAGGAAATGCAATGAATCCTGTGTGGGTTCTGTTGAGATGAAATTCGAGAGCTTCCGGTTCTCACTGAAATTGAGCGGAAGGGACTCTAGATTTCGCTCTGATATCAAGTCTATTTCATCCTCATCCATAAACCAACGGAAGCGATCCATGTAGCAGAGGTATTGTTGAATGGGCAGCTCTATGGCCGTTTCGCCTGAATTCGGAACAAATTCTCCCTTTCGCATTTCAAAATCCAACTCACCTTTCACATCCCCCGTTTCAAAGGCGGACAAGGATTCGTTTCGGCCGTAAAGCTCAAAAGCGGCATGCTGTGTGGTGGCTTTCTGCCGCTTGAAGGAAAAATCACGGGCCTGGAGTCCCGCTTTGGCCAAATTCAGGTAACCTGCACCCTGCAAGCCTGACGCATCGAGTGCCAATGTTCCAGTAAGTTCACCTTCTCCATTGTAAAGCCCGACGGGATCCCGTTGCGTGGTCACTTCCAGGCGCTCGTCATGAGGGCTGAAGTAGAGGAGCCCACTGGACGTAATTGCAAAGGGGACATCCGAATCTATGGATTGTTGATTTTCGAAGGCGGTCAATGAACCGATGATGCTATCAGGCAAGAAAACCAATTCATCCCCATCTACATGCGCGGTGAGAAAGTCAATTTCACCGGCGCCCCGTAGCCCCGACCCGTCCAAGGACAGCACTGACGTGAACGTGGCATTGCCCTGGTACAACGCTGAACCATCTGGTGGCGTTATGGAGGTCAATCCCATGTAGAAGTCGTCCATAACCACCAAGGGCTGCTCAATGTCGGCAACGATTCCAGCCGACACCAACGTTCCTTCAAGCTTGAAGTTTGAAGCCGTCAAATTGTCCAAGCCAGAAAGCTTGAACGGTTCCACTGCGTAGTAAAACTTGTCCCTTGTGTAGGCACCGCCAAACAGGTCGGACCGATCGTAGTAGACGTAACTCGTCTCCTTGCTCGTAAACTCCGGATACGATGGATACACGTCAGCGTCTTTGCCCGAGCGGTTGAACGGTCGATCAATGGCCAATTGTCCTGAAATATCCTGGAGGCTGTTTCGAAGCCAATTCTTTTTGGGCCTACCACGGTAATCGAGGTTTTCAGTGTCATTGACACTCAATTGCACTTCCTCAATTTTATTGAAGTCGATGGTAAAGGCCTCATAGGAGAATTCCATACCCTGCCCATTCAACTTGACATTGCCTGCGTGAACCAGCCCGTCAAGCACCATGTCACATCCTGCAAGCACCCCTACCTCGCCACCTGTTGGGTCGATGTGTACTTCGCGTGCCGAACTGAAAACCAGTCGTTCAACACCATTGACATTCAAAGCTCCACTGGCCAAGCTCCATTCTGCATTGTTGCCAGTTCGAGGATTGGAAAGGAATCGGATGATGTCGTGATCACGTTTTCCAGAAACATATCCGATGTGGCGAAAGGTCTTGTCTACGATGCGTGCGAGTCGTTCGTCCACGTTGTATTCGACGTACCCTGCATTGGCGAGGTTCATGAGCGCCACCCGTGCTTGGACCTCACTGAGCTTGATGTATTTCGCATAATCCAACGATGTGAACACCCGTAAACCAGTTGATTTCTGAAAACGATACAACTCGACCACTGGGTGGATGGGATCAATGCCTTGCAATTGATCAAAGCTGGACTTCTCAAAATAATTCAGGCTTTTGAATGCTCCAGCTTTGGCCTTGTCGACAAGGGGGTAGCCGATTTCAATCTGGGGGTAGCCGATTTTCCATGAAAACCCCTCGACGTCCCACTCCAGTGCATGGTAACCGTCTTGGAAGGACTGCTGCCCCATGCCCTCCAGTTGCCGTGTTACGGAGATCATTTCATTGCGCAAGTCGAATCGAATAGCGCAATCGGGATGCCGAACGGTGTCGCCTTTGTAGTACAATTCGAAATTCGCATGAGGCGCCGTCACCCCCCGGTCATTGAACGTGACTTCGAGCAGAGCAAATTTCATGAACGTGGTGTCTCCCTGAACCAGCTCCACGGTTGCCGGTTCGTCCACTTCGCCAATGCCGCGGAGTGATGAGCCTCGGATGTCCATCCCGCCTCGATAGCGCAAGCATCCGTGCAGGCTGTCCAAAACAACGGTTGATTGGCTGCAACGCACCATAGGGTAGCGCTTGTCAGCAGGTTCTGTGCCGGGTTCAAGTTTTCCCGTCAGCTTTCCCAATAGCGGTCGCTGGGAAAATGAGGAATGAAACAAAACACTGTCCAACCGGAAATCATCCTTCGAAAAATCCAAGGACGTCGGAGGCAAAGTTGCAAACGTCGACTGTGTGTCGTGTACGGTGCCGAGCCATGGAAAGTTTGAAGCCGATATTTCGCCCTCCGTGTCGGAGAGGTCCCATTGGCCCGCAACGCCTTCAAAACGCATGGTGTCCCCTTCGAATCCCAGGGCCAAGCTGCATGAATCAAACCGAACCAAATTGCGGGAATCCATGGTTTCGAAGTACCAGGGCTTTCCACTCAATTGCCAAGTATGACGTGGGCCACGCCCCACGATATCGTGAAGGATCAAGTCCTTCGAATTCGCCAGGAAGGGTTGAAGACGTTTTCGCAGCTTTTTGTCAGAAGCCATGCTGTGGATGACCCGATGCCAATCTTTCCATCGCGTGGTGTCAGCACGTAGAATGGAATCTGCCGCGTGGAGGTAATCCAGCAGGCCTTTACTCACTGTAATGCGCTGCGTTTTGAGCAGGTCAACGGTGGATTGGATGTCCGCCAGATGCCCTGTGGTTACGCTCCCTGTGCAAACATTCGGTCCAAACGTCTTCTTGATCCATTTGGACTCGTCTACGGAGATATTTTTGACTTCATTCGCTAGTGATTCCACCCAAGACTCGCACGCTTCATTTTGCGCCGTAACATGAAGGTTCGACGCAATGAAGACTGCGAAAATAAGCAAGGGAGTCAAGTGGGAAAATCGAGGCAATTTCACGGGCATTGGTGCCTCGAAAATACAACGCGCCTTTGCTGCGATTTATGCGCTAGAACCGGTCTTTACGAACAATGCACACGCCCAATCTTCACGGCTGGTCTCGCTGACCCATTGCAACCCGGCCGCTTCAGCAGCAACCCGTAAGGCTGGGACATCAGATGTGTAAAATCCGCTGAAAGCGATGGTTCCTCCTTCGACAAGGTGGCAAGCATACTCAGCCATTTCAGCCGTTAACACATTCAAGTTGATATTCGCCAATACCACGTCGTACATATCCAATTGGTTCCCAAGGGAGGTTATGGTACCGTGCAGCACGTGCACCTCCCCACCCAATTCATTGCGTTTGCAATTGGCCAAGGTGTTTTCGTACGACCATTCGTCCAAGTCAATCGCGACGACAACTGCGGCGCCGAGCTTTCGTGTAGCGATAGCCAATGCCCCAGTGCCACATCCAATATCCAACACTGACTTGCCTGTCAAATCCAGATCTAAGAGGCACCGCATCATTTGCCAGGTCGTCGGATGGTGTCCAGTTCCAAATGACATTTCCGGTTGAATGATGACATCCAATCCAGAAGTCGGTTCCGGGTGGAACGGAGCCCGCATCATGATGCGTCCTTCTACGTCAATCGGCTCGTATTGCGATTCCCACTGGGCATTCCAGTTTTCAGATTCCACAAAAGTGGATTCAGCTTGCACCTTCGCCATCGACTCGAGCTGACCAATCACATCGTGCATTCCTTGCTGATCCCACTCCGATTCACGGGCAAAGGCAACGAGGCCCTTCTCCGAATCTTCGAACATCGAAAAACCGCAATCGTTTAAGTACGCCACTGCGACCTCCCGAGCAGGCAAGACGGGTTCGAGTAAAAGTTGAAGGCGCAAGAAGCGATCGGCTTTCTCCATGCTGTTTAGTGCTTTTCCGCGGCGACTACGATGGCAAGGAAGTCTGAGGCATTGAGCGAGGCGCCCCCGATCAATCCGCCATTGACATCCGGTTGAGCAAACAGTTCATCCGCATTGCTAGGCTTGCAGCTACCTCCGTATAGGATTCGGCAGTTTTGTGCGGTAACAGAATCGAATCGACCAGTGAGCCAAGTCCGAATGAACGCATGCATTTCTTGTGCCTGATCAGACGTAGCGGTTTTGCCCGTGCCGATGGCCCAGATGGGTTCGTAAGCAATGACCACACCGCCCATTGCTTCTTGCGGGAGGCCTTCTAACGCGTGAGTCAATTGGTTTTGAACCCATTTAAAATGGGTTTCAGATTCTCTGACTTCAAGGGATTCGCCACAGCACAGCAATACTTTCAGCCCTGCTTGCAAAGCTGCGTTCAGTTTGTTGCGAACAGCGTCCTCTGTCTCCCCGTATCCTTCTCGGCGTTCTGAGTGACCAATGATCACCCACTTCACATCGCATGAGGCCAGCATCGCAGCTGTGTATTCTCCGGTAAAGGCACCCGACCCCGTCGCGCTGCATTGCTGGCTGGCAACCTGAAGAACTTCGCCAGCTTCATTGGCCAATGTGCTCAGGTAAGGCGCCGGTGGTGCAATGATGACTTCCGTTGAAAGCTCGCCCGTTGCACCCGATTTCACCTCGTTCATCAATTCCAATGCTTCGTGCATCAATTTGTTGCTCTTCCAGTTTCCCGCTACGATGTTCTTCATGACCTTTACGTTTTGCGCGCGCAAGTTCGCTCATCCCATTGAATTAATTAGCCAACAACACATGAATTCGAATCAGCCTCTTCCATGGAGTTCTTTGCTGAAGGAATTCTGGGGATTCGACGCGCTTCGGCCCCATCAAGTGGGACCTGTTGAGGCCATTTGTTCAGGCGATGACACAATTGCTGTTCTGCCTACAGGTGGAGGCAAGTCGCTGTGTTATCAACTCCCAGGGTTGGTGCGAGGGGGCGTCACCTTGGTGGTGTCTCCTTTGATTGCCTTAATGCAAGACCAGCTCGATGATTTAAAATCACGGGGCATTCATGCCTTTTCCTTGGCGGGTGTGTCGAGTAAAAGGGACGTTGAACGCATCCTCAACAACGCCGAACGGCGTACCCCGTGTTTCCTGTTTGCATCGCCTGAAAAATTACAAGGGAAGTTGGTCCGAATGCGTTTGGAGCGGCTTGGCATCCGGACCGTGGCCATTGACGAGGCCCACTGCATTTCGGAATGGGGTCATGATTTTCGTCCGGCCTACCGACACCTCGTCTCTATACGTGCTGCTACAGCCCGCGCTACGTGGTGCTGTTTTACTGCGACGGCCACGGAGCGTGTTGTTGAGGATATTCACCAAAACCTTCAGCTGAAAAAACCGTCTGTATTCCGAGCGTCAACTCGTCGTGCCAATCTGACTTATTCCGTGTGTACGGTGCGAGATTCAGAGGCGATGTTGTACCAGGCAGTATTGAATTCCCAGGGATCAGGATTGGTCTATGTCGGAACTCGCTATCAAGCCGAGAAATGGGCCAAGCGCCTCGAGGGCATTGAGGGCGGTGTCGAGCCTTACCATGCAGGGTTGGACGCTCAGATCCGTGCCCAACTACTGAAAGCGTGGACTCAAGGGGATATCCGAGTCATCGTCTGCACCAATGCCTTTGGTATGGGGATTGACAAACCCGACGTTCGGTGGGTTTACCACGCGCACATTCCTTCCAATTTAGAGTCCTATGTCCAAGAGGCTGGCCGCGCTGGGCGAGATGGCCTGCGAAGCGAATGTGTCGCTTTTGTGCATCCCGATATGTTTGAGCGACGATTGGAACAGTTGAAGGATGCAGATCCACGCGGCCTACCTATTGATGAAGTCTATCAGTTTTTGGCGAATCAAGGCGAAGTCGCTACTGGCACTCAGCCAGATTCACATACTTCCTTTGATGCAATGGCACTTGCATCAAAGCGCGGTCACTCCATCCAATCGTTCAATCGTAGTCTTCATTTGCTTGAACAAGCGGGTTATGTGAAGCTGATTGAGTCACCCTCGGAAGTGAGTCTGCGCTTTACGTTTAATGAACGGAGTCAGTCAGAGTTGCTCGAAATTTCGGAAACTCCATCCGATGAAGGGAGGTTAGCTCTGCACTTAGCTCCACTTGCGATTCACTCGACCCTGCTGAGAAAACAAACGGAACTGGCATCAATCGATTTGGCTTGGCATCAGCTCATCGCAGCATTGCGGCGCTTAGAAGAATGGGGCGTTTTGACATTCACTGAACATCAGGGTCTACAACAAGTAGAATGGACTCTGCCACGTGCGGCGGGTGCCGTCACCATCCCTTCTGAAATCGGCACCATTCCATTTGAACGAGGACTGAATCGATTTACCGCCTTCCACGAATTCCTTGAGTCTTCTGAATGCAGGCAACTTTCCATTGCCCATTACTTTGGTTTTGATGATACAGAACCGTGCGGATATTGTGACAATTGCCTCGCAAATCTGCCGCGAGCCGCCAATCAATACATAGAGAATATTCCGGATGAAGGCATGGACTTCAATGCATTGATTAAGGAGGTTCCCCCGAGCCAGTACAATTTGTTCATACAAACCCTGAAAGATGCGGAAGAAAATGGCTGCATTTGTTTTGAGCGACGGCGCATCTTCAAAGCTGATTAGCACCCGTATCTTCGCCCAACCGATGGACAAAAAAATCTACCTCAAACCCCGAAAGGAAGAAAGTTTGCTACGTCAACACCCTTGGGTATTCTCAGGTGCCATTAAGCGCATGGAAGGACAGCCCGTCACGGGTGATCTCGTCGAGGTGTGCGCGAATAAAGGAAGGACGTTGGGCTTCGGGCACTATAGCGCCCGAACATCCATCGCGGTGCGCATGCTCTCATTCGATACCGAATTTGAAGCCGACACTTGGTGGCAGGAGCGCATTGCCAATGCGGTTGAGGTGCGTCGTAGCCTTGGCTTGCTCGAAGGCGACAACTCAATATGCCGGCTGATCCACGCCGAAGGCGATGGCATGTCGGGGCTCATCGTCGATTATTACGATCGGGTCGCTGTTATCCAAACCCATTCGTTGGGTATGCATTTGAGTTTGAACCATATTGTTAACGAATTACGGCAGGCGTTACCCGAGTTGATCGGAGTCTACAACAAATCCGCAAAAGTCTTGCGAAAGTCTGGGAAGATCGATGTGGAAGATGGCTTCGTTTATGGTGATTTACCGGATTCATGGGAACCTACGGAGCGTGGTAGAAATTTCTTCATCGACCTCGAACAGGGACAAAAAACCGGTTTTTTTATCGATCAACGAGAGAATCGAACCCTCCTTCGCACACTGGCAGAAGGCAAACGCGTGCTGAATGTATTCAGCTACACCGGAGGCTTCTCGATTGCTGCGATGCAAGGCGGAGCAGAGCACGTGGCCAGTTTGGACAGTTCCCGTCGCGCACTTGATTTGGCCGAGGAAGCTGTTGGCCTGAATGGCTTCAATGCCAAAACTCACGAGAGCATTGAGGCAGATGCATTGGTATTTTTGAAAAACGGAGTTTCCGATTATGACATCGTTGTGCTGGACCCACCTGCTTTTGCCAAATCGGCTTCTGCACGCCACGCGGCTGTTCAAGGGTATAAACGCATCAACCAACGAACGTTGGAGACAATCAAGCCCGGAGGAATCCTCTTCACCTTCAGTTGTTCCCAAGCGGTCGATGATAGGCTGTTCACTCACACGGTCATTGCCGCAGCAATTCAAGCCAAACGAAACGTGCGCATCCTACACCGGTTGCACCAGCCCCCGGACCATCCTGTTAGCGCATTCCATCAGGAAGGTTCATACCTCAAAGGGCTCGTGCTGAGGGTGGACTAGCATCAAGGATCCAGTCGCTTCACCGACCAGGAATCCCCTGTTTTGACGTAGAGGTAGCGGTTGTGCAGTCTGCTTGGGCGTCCCTGCCAGAACTCGATTTCTTCAACAGTCACATCAAATCCGCCCCAAAAATTTGGTCTTGGGATGGATGCTTGTTCGCGGAATTTGTCTTCGTACATCTGAATGCGATCTGTCAACACTATTTCTTCGCCAGCTCGGCTTTGCTGCGATGCCCAGGCACCTATCTGGCTGGAACGTGGACGAGAAGCGAAGTACGAATCACTCACGGCTTCAGAAGACGGTGTGGCACAACCACGAATACGCACCTGTCGTTCCAAATCCTTCCAAAAAAAGACACACGCAATGCTTGGTGAAGCCAACAATTCCCTTCCCTTCTCAGATTCATAGTTGGTGAAAAACCGGAGGCATTCCCCTTCCATCGCCCGAAGCAAAACGATGCGTCCGTTGACTCCCCCAGCGAGGTTTTGCGTTGCAACGCACATGGCGTTGTAATCCTCTGGATCTGCAGAGGCGGCTGCCTCCACCCATTGGCTCATAAGGTCCATGGGGTTAACCGGAAGGTCTGCCTTGTTGAGCCCCCCTTTGGCGTAGTCTTTTCGAGTAGAACGAACAGCGTCGGACATAAAAAATGCAGTTGAAGTGAAACCCTTAGAACGTGAATGCAGTAAAGGCGGGTGAAAACTTATGCATCATGCGCAATTTAATCATCAGCTACCGCAAACTGCCGAGCACTGTACTCGAGTCGTTGCAAGTCAAGTACCCCGACGGATACGACGACGATTCATTCGAGTTCGAAATCCCCGGCAAGCAACTGATTTGCAAAGCCATTCGAATAAGTGTTGAAGGGGTGAATTACCTGATCAAACTGGAACAACGTCCGAAGAAGACAGATTTCCTATTGGATGAAGATTGGTAATCACTCCAACGCATATCCCTTTCGCGCGTCGATGGAGCGAGTCCACAGCGAATTACCTTCGACGTCCTTCACGGTCATGGTTAGTACCCGCTCTTTGCGTGGTCCCGACACATTGAGTACTCCGTAATTGCGAATGCCCACCATGGTGCCCGCCTCTCTATTGCTGTTGGGTTCATCTTCGTGGTCGTAGCTCCCGCTTGTCAATGGGCTTACTGTAAGGTCGTAGACCCAGTTGCCTCCTGGTAATTTCATCTTGGACAACTCGCTGTTGTGGCGATCCCCGCTCAAAAACACGACGCCACGAATATCCAATGCATCTATGGCATCGAACAGCAGTGCACGTTCCTCAGGAAACTGAGCGAAATTCTCGTAGATCGCAGCGTCGCTGACCATCTGCCCTCCAATGGCGACCATCTTAAATGGTGCCCGGCTATTCCTTAGTGCATTCAACAACCATTCACGCTGAGCCTCCCCAAGGATTTGACGCTTTTCTGGCCCCATCCCGTGATTGACACGATGGGAACGGTTGTCAAGCAAGAAAAACTCCACATCACCGAACAAAAAATGAGTAGTGTTCAATTCCTTAGCAGCAGGTATTCCTGATACAGGGTTGGGCCAAAACGCCTCAAACGAAGCGCGCGACCAATCCGCGTGAATCCATGATCCGTCGCAGTCATTCGGTCCAAAGTCATGGTCATCCCAAATAGCGTAATGAGCACCCTTGGACAACAGTGATTGCATTTCTGGCAGTGAGCGCGTGTGGGTGTACCGGTGCACGAAACCAGCTATACTGCCAAAATCCACTTCCCGGAGGTATATATTATCCCCCAACCAAAGCATGGCCGCAAAATCTTCTTCCGCCATCGTGTTAAATATGCCATAGCCACCACCGTATGGCTTTCCAGGGCGGTCGTAGTCCGGCTCATTCACATACGTGCAACTTCCTACCAGAAAATTCAACTCAGGCGGATCGGTGCGGTATTGCCACAGGGGTTGTGTCTCAACGAACAAGGTATCGCTAACAGATTCGCCGTGGTTGTCACCGATGAAATAGCTATAGCGTGTTCCCGGAGTAAGATTTTTCAACTCGACCTGGAAGCAGTTTCCGAGACGCATGGGTTTCATCGTTCGAACCCGTAATCTTTGTCCCGTAGAATCAAGAAGGCTAACCGTTGGAACACTCGAACGGGACTCTGCTTCAAGCTGGCACCAAATCCGTGCGCTTCGCATGCCCACATCACCGACGATTGGGGACGCATTCAGATTTACAGAAGAAGAATGAGTAGAAACTTGGTTGCAGCCTATTGCAAGCAGAGCGAGGAAAATTCCGTAATGACGCATTGAAAGAATTTTCATCAAACATACGGAAACAAAAAAGGGACCCCGAAGGGTCCCTTTCAAATCGATAGTGCAGGAAAATTACTTCGCTACAACAATGTTTTGAGCGTCAGTGAAGTTCGCGTGGACAACTGATACTGTGTAGTTACCAGCAGCCAAGTCGTGCTTTACAACGATGCGGTTACCGCCAACGATGTTTTCTTGAGCAACTTCCTGAGAGATGACAGCCTTACCAGACATGTCAGTTACTTCGAGGATAATGTTCTCTCCGCCCAAGTTCAATTCACGATCGAACTTAACGCTGAACGTGCTTTCGAAGACTGGGTTAGGGAAGATGTTCCACTCAGTGGTATTGTCAATGTTCGACAAACCGTGGCTATCGCCATTGTTCTGACCGAAGCAAGAACCGTCGTTGTAGGTAGCGTCAGCGCTAAAGTTTGCAGCGTTTGCGTCAGTGCATCCGAAAACCTGAGCGTCCGTAGAAGAGAACGTCAAGTCGTAGGCGCGCCATGCAGCTCCTTCAGCGTCCCAACCTTGGAGGTTCAAGATACCTGTAGCTGCACCGTCAGTCGTCAATTGCATGAGCAAAACGCGGTTGCCAGCTTCTGTTGCTGCCTGAACGTCAGTAGGAACAACGAACCAAGCACCATCTGTAACAGTCAACTCAGAACCACTCAAGAAGTTGTTATAATCAACACCTACTGTCCAGAGGTTGTTGTTTGTGCTGTTCGTAGCGCCAATGGTTACCCAGCTGTCGTATGCCAAAGATCCTTCCAACGCAACAATCTGGTCGTTCACGTCCAAAGACGAGAAGCTACCGTATTGGTGCTGGTAGAAATCTGTGGTAGTCGCCACGTTCAATACGTGCTCGCCGTCAGCAAAAACAGCGTGCAAAGAATGCTCTGCTGAGGGCAATACTGCGTAAACGCGGTAAGTATTACCTTCTACTTGGCCGCCGTTGTCTACAGCTTCGACGACCAACTCAACATTGCTGGCACTCGCACCGAAGGCGAGGAAAGAGGCCGCAGCCAGTGTGAAAAGGTTCTTCATTTGAATGAATTATTTGATGTTTCTGGTCAAGTTTTGATGTCAGTAGAGGCTAAGATAGGGTAATCTACCATTAAACCCAAACTTTCTTCGTCGAAGTTAATAAAAAATTCATAGACGTATCCCGATATCTCACCGACAAATCGAAGATAGGTATCACAAGTAGAAATACAAAAAGTATCGTTTACGTGGCTTTCTCAATCTCAGCGCTCGTTCATGCGTATTTTCGCTTCCAAAGCGATCTACCATGAGCACCTCGACCATTGCACATTATATACACGGAGCTTGGTACAGCCCATCTGCGGCAGATGCCACCCCACTCGTTCATGCCATCAACGGGCAGGTCGTTGCCCACGTCGGAAATGAATCCCTCGATTTTGAATCCATTCTAGCCTATGGCCGGGAAATTGGGAACACCAACCTTCGTTGCCTCACGTTTCAACAGCGAGGGTTGATGCTCAAGCGCTTGGCACTGCATCTATTGAAACACAAGGAAACTTTTTATAAAGCCAGCTGGGCCACTGGTGCCACCCGATCAGACGCTTGGATTGACATCGAAGGCGGCATTGGCAACCTCTTTAGTTATGCTAGCCTCAGAAGGCAATTTGGTGACCAGCCCTTCGCCTTAGACGGCGATTATATTCCATTGAGTAAACAAGGAACCTTTGGTGCACAGCACATTCTCACACCGAAGGAAGGTGTGGCCGTGCACATTAATGCGTATAATTTCCCCGTATGGGGTATGTTGGAGAAGGTGGCCGTCAATTGGCTTGCCGGTATGCCTGCTGTAGTCAAACCAGCATCAGCTACAAGCTTCCTCACCTCTGTCGTCGCTAAGGAAATCATCAACTCGGGCATCCTTCCTGAAGGCGCCCTTCAATTGATCTGTGGACCGGCGCGTACCTTATTGGATCAAGTCGATGAGCGCGATGTCGTTACATTCACAGGTTCGGCTTCTACCGGTTTGAAGTTGCGGTCTCATCCAAACTTGCTCGCACACGCGGTTCCGTTCAATATGGAGGCAGATTCCTTGAATTCAGCGGTGTTGGGTGAACGTGTCGCTCCTGGCGATCAAGAGTTCGATCTATTTATTAGAGAGGTACGAAAAGAAATGACGGTCAAGTCCGGGCAAAAATGCACGGCTGTACGACGTGTTTTTGTTCCGAGAAGCCAAATGGACAACGTGCAAGAAGCGCTAACACAAGCCTTGTCCAAGGCTGTGATGGGCGATCCGCAACAAGAAGGAGTTCGCATGGGGGCGTTGGTGAATAAGGGACAGAAAGAGGAAGTGCTCGCCAAATTGGATCTACTCAAGTCAGAAGCGCACAGCGTCTACACCCACCCACTGAACTTGGTTGGCGAACAAGCCATTGCCGACGCATTCTTAGGTCCCCAGCTTTTACGCCACGATGATCCGCTGAACGCAAAGCATTGCCATAACATTGAGGCGTTTGGTCCTGTGGCGACGCTCATGCCGTACGACTCCATGGAGGAAGCCATCGCTTTGACCAAAAAAGGCAAAGGATCCCTCTGCTGCTCGTTGGTGAGCCATGATGCCGCTGAAGCACGGGCATTTGTTACAGGCGCGGCCACGATGCATGGGCGGATTTTGATATTGGACCGGGAATGCGCCAACGAGTCAACCGGCCACGGCTCCCCACTCCCACTGCTCACGCACGGCGGACCAGGACGTGCTGGTGGCGGCGAAGAAATGGGTGGTGTTCGTGGTGTGCATCATTATATGCAGCGCACCGCTGTTCAAGGTTCGCCGACTGCTCTTACCGCTATCGCGCAGAAATACCAACCGGGTGGAAAGCAGATTGAAGCCCAGCCACACCTGTTCCAACAGCATTTCGAAGATTTGGTCATCGGGCATACGGTGACAACCGCAAAACACACCGTTACCGAAGCGGATATCGTCAATTTTGCCAATGTCAGCGGAGACCATTTCTATGCCCATGTCGATGAAACCAGCCTTGACGGCACCATATTCGAAGGCCGAGTAGCGCATGGCTACTACCTACTGAGCAAAGCAGCTGGCCTATTTGTTGATGCCAAAAAAGGGCCGGTACTGCTTAATTACGGTGTGGAACAAGCACGATTTACAAAACCGGTGTACCCAGGCACGACCGTCGGTGTTCGCCTAACGGTTGAGGATAAAATCGAGCAGGAAAAACGCGATGCCGAGGACATTCGAAAGGGAATTGTCAAATTCCGAGTGGACATGTACGATCAAACTGGGGAAAGCGTGGCGGTCGCAACCATTTTGACCATGGTGAAATTTCGCGAGCAACAGGGATGATGCAAATGATTCGACTCGCTTCATTGGCCGTTGTAGCTTTCGTTTGCATTCAACTCACTTCCGCTTGCGCACAGGTATACTCCGATCGTTATAGCGGTGCACAAATTCAGCGCGACATGGATTCACTTGCAACGTGGATCATGGCCATTCATCCGTCCCCATATGTTCATTGCTCATCCGTAGAGTTTGATGATGCACTGGAAAGCGCCAAAGCCACTTTTGCAGGAGGAGGAACCCTATACGGTGCCGCGCAAATGGCTGCAAGACTGTGCAACGTATTGAAGGACAGCCACACTGGTGTGGCTCTTCAATCCTTCTCAAACCAGCTCGGCGCGCAATACGGCCACCTGCCCCTCGAGATCCAAACTGTCAACAATCAGCTCATTGTCACCTCCTCGATTGGCGATTCTACGATGATAGGTGAAGAAATTCAACGGATCAACGGCGTTTCGGTGCGTTCCGTATTGGGAGGTGGATTGGCATTGGTTTCCCAGGAAGGTGATGCAATGATTGCTCGACTTCGCATGTCAGAAAAGCTTTGGAACGACATTGCACCGTTTGCCATTGGCGTGGGAATTTCCGATTCGGTCCTAATCGAATATGCCTCCGGCCGTTCGGAGCGCTTGCCCGTTTTGAACAACGAAGACATCCAGAATTGGCACGCTCATCAGAGCGAAGAAGCCCCGCTGTTTTGGAATGAACAAAGAAGCGACAGTACGGTCGCGGTGGTATTGACCATTCAGCATTTCCATCCTGAAAACGTGCGCTCTTTTCGCAAAGAACTGAAAGCTTGTTTCAGATACATCCAGGCGCTGCAGGCTGATGATGAAGAAGTGCCTTTTGCTGGGCTCATCTTGGATTTGCGTGGCAACTCTGGCGGCCACATTGCCATTATGGCTGAATTACTCCCCTACCTCACTGCCGTGCCTGTTCATCTTCCAGCGGGCGTACAAATCAAGGCCAGCGAGGAAGCGAAATCACGCTGGGGCACTGGCCGCTTCGGTCTCATTGGCGGCAAGAGCTACCTCAAAAATCTTCAGGTATTGAAGTCTACATTGACTAGGATTGAAGGGGATTCAATCGCTTTTGTTCCGTTTGATCGACCCATACAGCCCCGCAAACGACTGGCATACTCCGGTACCACAGCCCTCCTGCTTGACGGACTGTCCGCATCCGCCACAGTCTCTATCGCTTCGTGGTTTGTTCGTTCAGGACGCGGTGAAACCTTTGGCGAACCTCCAATGGGCAGCGTGAGTGGCACATTCGGCAATCCTGTGCGGTTGCAACTACCTGAAACCGGATTGGTCATCAACGTCGCTTCTGCGCGTTACTTCACCCAAACACCTGTGCGCTGGGAAGCTCGCCCTCTGCTTGTGGATCACCCAATCACCCCGAGCCCTCAGGACATTAAAGTAAGCAAGGACCCCGTGCTTGAGGGCGCCTTTGACTGGATGAATCAAAACCAAAATCGCTGAACATGATGCATTTTTCACGATTTACGGCAATTACAGGCCTCACTGTCTTACTAGTTGGGTTGACAGGGTGTTCATCCACCGCAGTCCCCCGTTATCGGCTGGTGAATCCATTTGTTGGGACCGGGGGACATGGACACACCTATCCAGGAGCAACAGCTCCTTTTGGCATGGTGCAGTTAAGCCCAGATTCTCGGCTAACTGGTTGGGATGGATGCGGTGGTTACCATTACAGCGACAGCATCATTTACGGGTTTAGCCACACACATTTGCAGGGAACTGGCGTATCCGATTACGGCGACATCCTTTTTGCTCCCTGTACAAAGTTTAATAAAGACGCTACGGAGTGGTCAGAACGCTATGCTAGTCGGTTTTCGCACGAGAACGAAAAAGCGCACGCCGGGTACTACCAGGTGTACCTTGAAGACCAGCACATCGATGTGGAGCTGACGACCACGCAACGCGTCGGTATCCACCGGTATCGGCTGGAAGAACCAGATACCTTGTCTTTGATCATTGATATGCAACACCGCGATGCATTGATTCATTACAGCATCTACCCGGTCGGTGATTCCCTGTTGGTTGGGCACCGCGTATCAGACAATTGGGCACAGGAACAACATGTCTATTTTGCCGCCCGGTTTGACCAACCTTTCGAGTGGCGCGATCAGCTTACGGAAGTTCGCAATGTCGGAACCGGTGAGGCCGGTGAGTTGCTTCAAGAAGTGGAGTACGTGCCTGTGTTCGCTGCAGATTTCGGGGTTATGTCCGAGCTAAATGCGGAAGTGGCTCTAAGTTTCGTCAGCATCGAAGGAGCGCTGGCCAACCTTGAAGCAGAAGCCACACTGGGTTCATTCGACAACTACCGACGAGCTGCCGAACAGGTATGGGACGAACAACTGAGTCGCATTGAAGTGGAAGGTGGTTCAGAAGCCGAGACAGAGACATTTTACAGCGCCCTCTACCATTGCTTCACGGCACCTAACATCGCCAATGACGTGGACGGACAGTACCGCGGCACGGACCTGAGGGTCCACGAACTGGGCGAGGATGAAGGTGACCATTACACGGTCTTTTCCCTCTGGGATACGTTTCGGGCTCTTCACCCATTGCTCAATTGGATTGAGCCGGAACGCTCACGAGATTTTATCCGGACCATGCTGCGCATGTACAACGAAGGCGGCCAATTGCCCGTTTGGGAACTGGCGGGTAATTACACGGGTTGCATGATCGGCTACCACAGCGTGCCAGTCATCGCAGATGCCGACGCATGGGGAATCGACGGCTATGACGTGAATTTGGCTCTGGAGGCGATGATCCAAGCGGCTGACAGCGCGCACCTCGGATTGGAACCATACAGTGAATTGGGATACATCCCGCTGAATGAGGAATCTGAATCCGTGTCGAAAACTTTGGAATATGCTTTCGATGATGCGTGCATCACGGCATTCGCTACCAAGCATGGCGAGGACCTTCAACTCGCAGAGCGGTTTCGTCTACGGGCATTGAATTACCGGAACTTGTACAACAAGCAAAGCGGTTTCTTTCAACCCAAACGCTCGGCAGCATGGCTGGAGTCATTCGATCCAAAGGAGGTCAATTTCAACTACACAGAGGCAAATGGCTGGCAATACAATTTTTTCGTTCCCCATGATGTCAATGGCCACATGGCGCTCCTTGGCGGCGCATCAGGCTATGCCGCCAAATTGGAGGAGATGTTCACGTCAAGCAGCGAGACTACTGGGCGCAACCAAGCCGATATCACGGGCCTAATCGGCCAGTATGCACACGGGAATGAACCCAGCCACCACATGGCTTACTTGTATCCTTTTGCTGGCATGCACCACCGCACCGTAGAACTAGTAGATAGCATTCGGAGCACCCTGTACTCCCCCCTTCCCGATGGCTTATCCGGCAATGAGGATTGTGGTCAAATGAGTGCATGGTACGTGTGGAGTGCCTTGGGCATGTACCCTGTCACCCCGGGAAGCGATCAACTAATCTTGGGCACGCCTCTGTTTAATCGAGCCACGGTCACGCCGAGAAAGGGGGCGATTGCTAACGATGCACTCGCTATTGTCAAAAGTGGTTCAGGGAATTACGTTCGAAGGGCGCACATCCAAGGTAACGAATTGCCCCCACACATTACAAAGGAAGCGTTGCGCATGGGCGGTCCCTTGGTTTTCGCCTGCCAAGATGAACCCAGTGAATTTGGAGCGGATGCAAGCGATTGGCCCATCGAGCGATGGGACGAAAGTGGATTCATCCCCGTTCCTGTCATCCACGCACCGCGCACGTTTAAAACCACGTGCACCGTTTCCATTTCGACCGAAAGCAATGACCCCTATCCAACCCAATATCAGCTTATGCCCGATACAGAGGCAGCGCCAGAGGCTTCGGGATGGGTAGACTATACGGGGCCCTTTACTGTCCAATCCTCAACGATTATTCTCGCACGTACTGTGCGAACCAACCAAACTTCGAGCACTGTTCAACATGCACTGAAGCAAGTGAATCACCCGTACATGTTAGAACTTGACATCCCCTTGAGCAATCAATACGCTGCGGGTGGAGATCAGGCCCTTATTGACGGTATCGAGGGCGGGAATCAATATCAAACGGGAGATTGGCAAGGGTTCTGGGGTACCGATATTTCAGGCGTCATAGATCTAAAGCAACTCAAACGAATCAAGGGCGTCCAAGTAGGCGCGCTGCGTGACATCCGGCCGTGGATTTTTCTGCCCAAGCGCGTTGCCATCTCATGCAGCCAGGACGGAGAGCAGTGGATTCCTTTTGGAGAAACGAGACACGCGATCGATCAATCCGATGAGACCCCCATTCGGCATACATTCGAAATCAGCGGAAATACAACGGCCCGTTACCTTCGTTTTGATGTTGCAAACCACGGATTGTTGCCGGACGGTCACCTCGGTGCAGGCAACCCCAGCTGGGTGTTTTTGGACGAAATATCCATTCAGAGCAACTGACCATGAGCGAAGAACTTTTGCGTGATGGATTGGCACAAACCACCTTGCATCCACTTGGGCTGCGGGTTTTGCATGCCAATGGCTCGAGGATAACACTGGAGGACGGGAGTGAAATCATTGATTTCATATCTGGCGTTGGGGCCAGTTCATTTGGTCATAGCCACCCGGATATCCTCCGCGCTATCCACAAACAAGTGGACCAGCATTTACACGTCATGGTTTACGGTGAAATGCGCCAGACTGCTCAGGATTTGGCTGCACACCGCTTGCTCGAATTGCTTCCCGAACGATTGGATGCAGTCTACTTCGTCAATTCCGGCGCTGAAGCGATCGATGCTGCAATGAAGTTGGTGCGACGTGTTACTGGGCGGAGCAAAATACTGGCCGTTAAAGGCGGTTACCACGGGAACACGTTCGGCGCCTTATCCGTTAGTTCGAATGCTGAACGAAAACTGCCGTTTGCTCCCCTTGTCGGGGACATTGAACTCATTGAATGGAACGAACCAACCGGCCTTGATGCCATTGACGCTGCGGTCGCCGGAGTCATCGTAGAAACCGTTCAAGGTGATGCGGGTGTCAGAATCCCAGACGCCGATTGGCTTCAGGCTCTCAGGGATAAATGCTCAGATACAGGAGCGCATTTGGTGCTCGACGAAATCCAGTGTGGGTTTGGTCGAACTGGTCGTCCGTTTGCCTTCGAACACTTCGGTATTGTGCCCGATCACTTGTGCTTAGGCAAAGCCCTTGGTGGTGGAATGCCAATGGGAGCGCTCGTTTCAAACAATAGCCATCTCCAGCAGTTTGCACACTCCCCCTCTTTGAGCCATATCACCACCTTCGGGGGACATCCTGTTCCTTGTGCTGCTTCAGCAGCGGCAAGCGCATTGCTCGCAGCTACAGATTGGCAGCGGATAGAATTGGTTGGCGCCAGCATCGAAAGGACCTTGCAACAATGTAAGCATGTTCGGGAAGTTCGCCGAATCGGACTTTACATTGCAGTAGAACTGGCATCTTCAGATGCCGTGAATCACGTGGTTCAACAAGCCATGAAGCGCGGCGTACTCGTATTCTACTTCTTAAGCACACCGCAAGCATTCCGCATTGCTCCACCATTGAACATCAGTGATGCGGACTTACACGAGGCCCTCGACACCCTCATCGCGTGCATAGACGAGGCGGAAGCTTAACCCCGAACAGACTTCACAAACGCACTGAACGCTTTTACGCTGCGTTTGGCCTCGGGCAAAACGTCCGGAAACAATTGCCAACCGTGCAACGCCGCTGTTTCCAATCGTTCCGAGAATGCAACACCTTGATCTCGAAATGACCGACAAGCGAGTTCAAAATCAGGGTACAAGTACTCTGCTTTTGATGCCTCGATGTACACGTTAGATAGGCCTGATAACGTTTGACCAAGCGGTGCTACCCTGGCGTCCTCAGCCGAGTAACCTTGCAGATAATGCGAGGCGTATTCCACCATGTCGAGGCGTTCAAACGGGCTGAGGTCAGTGTGGTTGCTTCGGTTGCTGTTGGAATGTGGGCTCAAGTCTAGCCACGGCGAAAACAACCCAATGCCTTGCACGTTTTGACCGGAACGCTGCGTCCACTCCAGAGTGGCGGACAACGCCAAATTTCCGCCGGCTGAATCTCCCAGCACCCACAGGTCTTTGCTTCGATTGGTCAATCCTTCTAATACGCTCAAAACATCCTCCAAAGGTGCAGGAAACGGATGCTCCGGCGCCAGCCGGTACTCCGGGATCCAAACCTCACAATGCAAATCAACAACAAGCGCAGACGCAAATGCCCGGTGTGTCCACGCACTTCCAAAGGCAAAACCGCCCCCATGCACCAAGACCAAGACAGGTGATTCCCGTTCTTCGCTGCGTTGGCTGCCGTGCCGAGGGTACAGCTTGGCACAGGGAATCCCATTCAAAACCGTACGTTCAAAGACAACATTGAAATGGCCTGGGTACAAACGGGCCAATCCGTCCAGTGAAGCCCGGATTTGTTCGGGACTCATCCCCACCACATCGCGGCGAACGACCCGTCCCAGCTGGTGGCTCGCCCGCAAAAACCGCTTGGGAAAGGACCAAAGTAATTCGGTGACACGCGTCGGCTTCATTCTCTGTCGTTCGTGGATTTGTATACCGGATAGCGATTGGCTGTTCCTTCGTAGTGCGGAGAAGCCCTGTACAGCCAATTCAATTGTGCACGAGCATTTTCACCCAATTCCGGATCACTCGCTTTCGCCTGTTCGAAGGAAGTCCGCAACAAGTTGTCCGAAGCCAACAGTTCTGCAGCCGTCTCTTCGAAAACGTAGCCGCTGAAGTGCTCTTTCTGCTGCATAGCGCTGTCAAAGAAATTCCACGTGAAAAAGGAGTCGTGGCCCCGAGGATCCAGCACCTCGCACAGATAGCGCAAGCGGACTTGATCCGCTGGAATAATCCAATCGCCAGCAAAAAGCCGAACCGGGATTACCGACCAAGCGACCGAATCCAATGCATTCATGTGGTGTCCTTCGTACGGACGCGATGAAGACGAGAATCCTTGAATCTCTCCAGCGCGCAAGAGCATTGTTGTATCATTCTCCATGGCTTCCATCTCCACTCCGTTTCGCTGCAATCGCTCCACCACATGCCGCCATGCCTGCGGGATTGCCCAGAATTCAGGAACTTCAGCCTCCACCGATGGTGCATAGTGGTTATAGAACGGGATTTCCTTGCTCCACCGACTTGAGCGATCGTATTTGAGTCTCAATTCACCGGTGACAGGGCTGATTTCATTTCGGGATTCAAAGCCTTCAAACGACAAAGGCGTGAACTGTTCAGTTCGTTCCCACCGAACCGGGGCCCTCTCGATGGCATCCCAACGCGCTGCTTCTGCCGCTCGTACCTCCTTCAAGTCATCGCTTCGCAAGCGGATGAAATCAACAACGCTCTCAATGAAAGCCTGCGTTGCCTGTACCCGTACAGAAAACGGCTTCAACATGTGCGCTTCAGCGGTGAAACCGATGCAGCCAAACAACGCTGCATACCCCGTACTGTACCGAGGCGTTTCCAAAAACCCTTCAATGCCCTCCTCAGGGGTATCGCCGATGGAATAAACGTAAGGACTGGTCGGAATACCACGCTGTTCCATGGACGCATAAAGCGCAGGCTCCATATGCTCCCGAATGAAGCTGCCCAATACTGGGCCCGCCTTGTCAGGCTGGGTGGATATCAAGGTCATTTCGTAAGGATAGTCCGCACCATTGGTGGTGTGTGTATCAATGAACACCTCCGGTGTGAAGGCCTGAAACAAGTCCACAAAAGCTCCGGAATTGCGGCTGTCCATTTTGATAAAATCCCGGTTCAAATCGAGGTTTCGGGCGTTCCCTCTAAACCCGTACTCCTCCGGCCCATCCTGATTCGTCCGTGTGCAGCAATTTCTGTTGAGCGCTCCCCCCACATTGTACATGGGGATGACCACAACATCCATGGATTCAAGCACCGAACGACGCCCTTCGCTGTCCGCTAGAAGTGATCGAAACCACGCAACTGACGCATCCACCCCGCACGGTTCACCCGGGTGAATGGCATTGTTGATGAGCAGCCCCAGTTTACTCGATTTCCGTAGGTTGCGCAGGCCATTTAGGTCGTTGGATTCGAGCGCAGAAAGACTCAAGACAAACGCATGGATCGGTCGACCCACATCGCTTTTTCCCACTTCGATTAAGTGGGCTTCTTCGCAGGCTTCGGCAAACCCTTCAAATACAGCTATTGTCTCTTCCCAAGTTGGCGTTCGGTTGTTGTCCACGATGACCAAAGGATCAGAAAATGTAGATTCTTGTGTGAAGCCAGAGGCTGCTAGCAAAAGCATGGCACACAGGAACAAGACTTGAAAGCGAGGAATTAAGGGCATGTTGCGGTTTTTATTCTACTGCAAAAATCAGAACTTTGGCTTATGATTCGTTTTACGCCGTCATCCAGTGGAAAACCCGAGCCAGGAAAGATTCTGCTGGCTGAGCCATTCATGGCGGATCCGCACTTTGGACGCAAGGCTATTTTGTTATGTGAACATAACGAAGAAGGCTCGTTTGGCTTTGTTTTGAACAATTTTATCGAGGTAGGCTTAAACGAATTACTCGATGACTTGCCGTCAGTGGAGTGCAGGCTAAGCCTCGGCGGCCCGGTTAAGAATTCAAATCTCTACTACCTCCACACCATACAGGGAGCTCCAGATGCTATTGCTGTACAGCCAGGCCTGTTCATGGGCGGCGATTTCGATTGGGTGCGCTCCCTCTTGGAAGCGGGCGAGCAACTCGAGGGCAGGCTCCGCTTCTTCATTGGATATGCCGGGTGGACACCGGGGCAACTCGAAGATGAAATCAGAAGCCGATCTTGGTTCGTCACCAACGCAGATATCGATACCATCATGAACACCGAAGCAGAGGACGAGGTCCTTTGGAAATCGTTGGTTACCGAGATGGGCGCCGGTTTCGACCACATCGCAAATGCTCCAGCGGATCCGTCCATGAACTGACTTCGAATCAACCGATGTTGATGAGAACACGGTAACCGCTGTGGCGACGCACATTCATTACCCGTCCTCCATCGAAAAGTAAGTACTGTCCCTTGATGCCTTCAAGCGTTCCTTCAATGTGCGGGGCCTTATCCAAGGTTAGAGAGTTCACTTTGGCCGGATACTTCATTACGGGATACATGAATTCTTCCGGGTGCTCATCGATGAAAAATGGCTCATAGTCCGGTCCCAAATGGTCGAAGCATTCTTCCTTCCAGCCCTCTAGCTCTGGGAGGTCCGGCTGCACGTCCCCAAGCATTTTGCGAAAATTCGTCTTATCTGATAGAATCTCTTTCAAGGCCACTTCCATCTCTCCTGCGAGCTGGCGATACGGCGTCTCCGCAATGGCAACGGCTGCTACGGCTCCTTGATCGTGCCAGCGGTATGGTCGGTTGGTCGTCCTCGTGACTCCGACTTTGAATGCGCCTGTCTGGCTGACGTAAACGTAATGCGGCTGGTTGTGATGCTTTTGTTCCCATTCAAAGTCGCGCAAAGCGATGCCCTCATGAATTCGACTCAATTCAGGACGCAACACGCTTTCTACGGCCGCCGGATGCTCTGCCCACGCTTGGTACGACATGCCTTCTCCGTAGGCTTTTCGGATGGTCTGTCCGGTCACACGGCAGTGAATTTGGCCATCAAATTGGATGTGGATCCGTTGACCTACCCATGCGTTCATCCCCTCACCAGCAAGTATTTCGAGCACATCTGCCCCCCGTAACACGTAGTCTACTTGGCCGTCCTCATTGGCTTGAGCCGAAGTTTCCAGCTTGCGCAAATTTCCTTCCCAATTCATAACACGAAGGTAATGCGGCGCCCGGCTACGAGGTTTTCTGAACGAAATTGAGTAAATTGCAATTACGAAACACAAAGCGCATGAAGAACACTCTACTCTTACTCGGCCTTGCATTCTCATTCACTGCATTCGGCCAGACCCTTTACGAAGAAGGATTTGAAGGCTTTGCAGCCGGAGATTACGTTACCGATAGTCCCGTATGGATCACTTGGGCAGCCGGTCAAGAAGGCACCGATGGTGACGCCCAAATCTCGAGCGACTACGCCAACACCGGTGACAATTCTTTGCACGTCTTCGCGACTGCTGCAGCAGGCGGTCCATTGGATGTAGTGATGCTCGCCGGTTTGGATGAAGGCGTGTATGTTGGTTCGTGGATGATGTATGTCACCGACGGCAACTCGGCGTATTACAACGTACAAGAAGACCAGGCACCCGGTGTGGGTTGGGCGTTTGATGTAACATTCGCCTTTACGGGTGACTTACAAATCGTCATGGACGGAGCCACTGTTGGTTCAGGGACCTTCCCCATCGACGAATGGTTTGAAGTGCGTCATGATCTGGATTTGGACAACGACATGATCACGGTCACCATCGCAGGCACTGAAGTAGGAAGCTTTACATTCGACTCACCGTTCGGAGGGGTAAACTTCTTCGGATACGGGGACGGCACAACGATTGGTAACTACTACGTAGATGACATCAGCCTGTCCGTTCCTGCCAGCATTGGTGAAGTGACTGAGGACATCGCCTTTACGTTCGGCCCCAACCCGGCAGCCACTTACATCAACCTACAGGGGCAGCCTGACAACGCCATGGTGCGCATCCACGCCTTGAACGGCCAGTTGGTCCACGAGCAAGTCGTGAACAACATGAACCGCGGTGAGACCATTGAATTGGACCTCGACAACGGCATCTACTTTTTGGAAGTAAATTCAGGAGCAAAGCGTTCTACGCAACGTTTGGTTGTGCAGCGTTAAGCTTCTTTAGAATATCGAATTGGAAAAGCCCGCGTTTGCGGGCTTTTTTTATGCTCACAAAAGTCCGAGGCAACGCGGTACGGTTATTGCCACCACGATGTTGAGAAAGACCATACCCAACGCAGAACAGAAGCCGGCAGGGAGAAGTAATTTTATCGTGATAAAGGAAACAGGAAGCAATGAAGAGAACCACTAAGCTCTTACTGTCGGGCTCATTCGCACTATTGATGTTTGCAGGAACGACGATGGGCCACGCGCAAGCATCTCACACCATTCAAGTTCAAGTGGAGGGATTAAACCAAGATACCGTCTACTTGGCGCATTACAATGGAAATAAGCTTTACTACTCTGACACCACGGTAACGGATGCTGAAGGTCGCTTGACCTTCCCTGGACGTCCCTACGAACAATGCGGCAAGCACGCCATCGTCATTCCGGGACCAAAGTACTTTGAATTTATGGCCGTCACAGAGGATATCGTCATCGAGACAAAAGCCTCCGACCCGTCCAAATACGTAAACGTCATCGAGAGCAACGAAAACAAGGTGTTCTATGAATTCCTCGGTTTCATCGGTGAGCGGCGCTCCATAGCTACTCCTTATGAACAGACCTTGAAGGATTCCACCGCCTCAGAGGAAGCCATTCAGGAGGCCCGTCAAGTGTTGACTGATCTCGGGCAAGAAGTGGGCGCCGAACAGCAGCGGATCCTTGAGGTTCATGCGGATAAGCTATTCGCCAAGTACTTGAACATGGTACTGGAACCCACCATACCGGAAGCTCCGAAAAACATAGTGAATGCACAAGAATTGCAATACCGCTGGTATTTAGACCATTACTGGGACCGCGTTGACTTTGATGACCCTCGCTTGGTGCACGACGGGAGTTTCCACCAAATCCTGGACACGTATTGGACCAGAGTGCTGCCTCAAGTACCCGACACGTTACTGAATTCTGCGGACCGCTTGATCGCAAAGGCCTCAGGAAACGATGAAATGTTCAAGTATATCACGCACTACATCACCTTCAATTCAGAGTCTTCTCAGGTCATGTGCATGGACAAAATCTTCGTCCACATGATTGACACGTATTACGCTACAGGTCAAGCGATTTGGATGAACGAGGAGCAATTGAAGAAAGTCATGGACCGCGCAGATGAATTGCGCGACAGCCAGTGCGGCAGCATCATTCCCAACATCATCTTGCCTGGCCTCGACCAGCAAACCTGGATTAGCCTGTACGACATCGAAGCCAAATACATCGCCGTGCTCATCTGGGAAAGTACATGTGGCCACTGCAAGAAGGAACTCCCCATGTACAAGGAATTGTACAAGGAATGGCATCCCAAAGGCCTTGAGATCTATGCCATTGGCAACGACTTCGAGCCCGAGCCGTGGCAAAAGTTCGTTGAAGAGCAAGAATACACCGATTGGATCAACGTCAGTGACAACCCGCTCATCAATGCCCAAGACAGTGCTTCAGCGTTAATCTATGGAGGCGTAACAACACTGAAGAGCCTCAACTTCCGCACCACATTCGATGTGTTTGCCACGCCCAAGGTGCTCTTGCTTGACAAAAACAAGAAAATCATCGGAAAGCAAATCGGCGCCGAGCAACTGGGCGACATTTTGGGACGCCTGGAAGAAATGGAGCGCAAAGGAATCCCCTATTGAACGGCCCCAACTTTACTGCATGAAAAAGGCCCGCACAAGCGGGCCTTTTCTTTGGTTGGTTAAGTTGGTCCTATTCCGAATTACTCGGGGCATGGGAGACCAAATGAGCTCAACAAGATAAGCAAGTCAGATGTACCGACAATGTTATCGAGGTTCAAATCACCCAAGCAAGCGGGCGAGTAATCACATGAGCCGTCGTCGTTGATAGCGGCTGGATCGTAGCTCGTTGCATTGGCGTTTGTGCATCCCGCAGGATGTGACGCATCAGCAATGATCAGCTGACCGGCTTGGCTGACATTGTTACAAACATCGATCGTGGTGTAAACACGTGTTACACTGTAGCGACCGTCGTCCAAACGTCCAGCATAGTCAACATACGTTGTTCCGGCTACACCCGTGTCGTCGGAGGCAGCACCTGCAAAGCCGGTGGTTGCCCAATCAGCAACAGCTACTGCTGTTTCCACGACTCCGGACAAGCCTAAGTGTGGCTCATTGAATTCTCCAATGCATCCAGCGGGCTCATCAAAGTCACAAATGCCGTCGTTATCGCTGTCTGTGCAAATCGTTTGATCACAATCCTCCCATCCTGCTGGGATGTAAGTACACGTGATATTGTTGCTCAACGTAGCCGTTGAGTCATAATTACAAGCCGTGGCATCCGTACATCCGGCACAACTTGTGAATTCACAACTGCCATCGTTTTCCGTGGCAGAAGCATCATAATTACACGCTGTGGTGATGTCACAACCGAACACCTCGACCTCGTCGCATACGCCATCTTCGTCTTCATCTGTCAAGCAATTTCCAGCGCAATCGAGGTAATCCTCAGCGGGATACGCGCAGCTTCCGTCTTCATCTGTTGCGGCAGCATTGTAGTTACACGCATCTCCATCCGTGCAGCCTGCAACCTCAAACTCATCGCATACACCGTCGTTGTCGGAGTCGTTCAAGCATACATCGTTGCAATCGTAGCCTGTATCAGGATATTCGCAATCGAGTGGCTGGTTTAAGGTTGCCGTTGGATCGTACGTACAAGCCGTGTCATCCATGCAACCCACACAGGAGGTGAAGTCACAACCGGCATTGTCCGTAGCACTCGAATCGTAGTTACAAGCCGCACTGTTCATGCAGCCAACGACTTCTTCCGAGTCGCATACGCCGTCGTTATCCGTATCAACACCCGTTCCACCGCAGACGCCGCAGGCATCAAGGTACTGGCAAGAACTGTCGTCGTCGGTGGCATTCTCATTGTAGTTGCAAGCATCAGAATCGGTGCAGCCGCTTACCTCGTCTGCATCGCAAGTTCCATCGTCGTCAGCATCGCCGTCGAGCACTGTTCCAGTTCCGTTTGTTTCACCTGAACATGTATCGCAGCCAGTCGCGTAAACGCATTGAAGCAGTTCATTCAACGTGGCCGTGTCGTCATAGTTGCACGCTGTTGCATCCATGCAACCAACACACGAAGTGAATTCACATCCAGCGTCATCTGTGGCTGAAGCGTCGTAGTTGCATGCATCGTCATTCATACAACCGACTACTTCGTTTGTGTCGCATACGCCATCGTTGTCGGTGTCGACTCCTGGTCCTCCACATACGCCACATGCATCAAGGTATTGGCATGAGCTGTCGTCATCTGTTGCTGATGCATCGTAGTTGCATGCCGCATTATCGGTGCAACCGGCAACTTCATCTGCATCACACACGCCATCATCATCGGAATCTCCGTCTACAACGGTTCCCGTGCCGTCCGTGGCACCTGAGCATGAATCACATCCTGTAGCGTATACACACTGCAATAGCTCGTTCAAAGTAGCTGCTGCATCGTAGTTACATGCCGTTGCGTCCATACAACCTACGCATGAGGTGAAATCACATGAACCATCGTCCGTTGTTGCACTTGCATCGTAGTTGCAGGCGTTCGCATTAGTGCAACCAGAAATGATGCAAGAACCATCATCAATGGTGTATGCCGCATCGTAGTTGTCTGCAGCCGCATTCGTACATCCGTAACAGGTGACGAAATCGCAAGGCAATGGGTAAAGATTACCAGCGTCGTAATCACAGCCGTCTTCGTTCATGCAACCTGTGCATGAAGTCCACTCACAGGCGCCTTCTTCGTTATAGTTACATGCACTTTCTATAGCGCAGGTCGTGATCAATCCAAGAGGCGTAGGGTTACCCGCCATTCCTCCAGAACAAGGCGTTGACCCACCGTTAGCTGGAGAGCACAACGTCTGCTCGAAGTACGTCGCAGTAGCATCGTAGTTGCAATCGGAAGGAATCATGCATCCGTAATTGCTTGGCAAACAAGAACCATCGTCCTCGGTAGCTTGTGCATCATAATTCGGGGCATTCATATCCGTACAACCGTTAACTTCATTTGCATCGCACACTCCATCGTTATCAGTGTCGCCGTCAACAATTTGACCTGTTCCATCCGTTGCTCCAGAGCATGAGTCACATCCTGTCGCGTAGACACAAGTATTCAAGCTGATGGTCGCACTAGCATCGTAATTACAAGCTTGAACAACCGTACATCCGGCGCATGAAATGCTTTCACAAGCCTCATTGGCTGGGTCATTGTAGTTGCACGTTGCAGTATCGGTGCAATTGTCAGTATCGTCGCAAATGCCATCACCGTCAGCATCAGCGGCACAGGAACCTCCGCAGACGCCTAATGCATCAAGAGATTCACAGGATCCGTCATCATCGGTAGCAGTGTCATTGTAATTACACGCTGCAGAATAGGTACATCCCGCTACTTCGTACACATCACACACACCATCATTGTCCGTGTCGCCATCGATGACTGTGCCAGTGCCGTCCGTGGCACCTGAGCATGAATCACAACCGGTGGCGAATACGCACGTAGCAGAGCTAATCGTCGCAGTTGCGTCGTAATTACAAGCCTGCACAACCGTGCAACCAGCACAAGACAAGCTCTCGCATGCTTCATTGGCTGAATCGCTATAGTTACATGCAGCCGTATCGGTGCAATTATCTGCATCGTCACAAATGCCGTCACCGTCAACATCCGCAGCACACGTTCCACCACAAACACCCAAGGCGTCCAGTGACGTACATGAACCATCGTCATCGGTAGCACTCGAATCGTAGTTGCACGCTGCTGAATCGGTGCAACCACCGACTTCGTCAACATCGCAGACCCCGTCGTTATCAGTATCACCATCGACAACTGTTCCTGACCCGTCTGTTTCGCCGGAGCAGCTGTCACAACCCGTAGCATAAATGCATGTTGTCAAGTCGCTGATCGACTTTGTCGCGTCGTAGTTGCACGCATCGCTCACCGTACAACCCGCACACGAATCGTATTCACACGTTCCGTCGTCGTCTGTAGCTGCAGCGTCATAGTTGCAGGCACTAGCATTCGTACAACCATCAACTTCCAACTCATCACACACGCCATCACTGTCTGCGTCATTCAAACAGTCTCCGGTGCAGTTATAGTAAGTCGCTGGGTACGTGCAAGCACCCGAATCATCTGTTGCAGTCGCGTCATAATTACACGCGGTTGCATCTTGACAGCCTGAAATTTCGTCTTCGTCACAAACTCCATCCGAATCTGTATCGTTCAAACAATTGCCATTGCAATCGTAATGAGTTGCTCCATACAAGTCCAAAGGATAGTTACAGGACTCCGAATCGGCAATGGTCGCTTCTGGGTTATAGTTGCAGGCTTCTGCCACTGTGCAACCCGAGCAACTCACGTACTCACAACCACTGTTCGTCGTAGCATTGCAATCGTAATTACAAGCAGCTTCGTTTTGGCAGCCCACTGATTCGTTGTCGTCATAAACGCCGTTTCCATTCGCATCAGCAACCGCAGACCCTCCATCGGTGGTTGTTGACTGAACGTAAACCGTAATCTCATTCCATGCCTTTCGCGCACCGCAGTTGTTCAACACCTCAATAGCAAACGTGTAGTAGCCTTCGATTGTGGCGTCAAAGCCGGTTCCGTCTGGATTGAGATTCGCAATCTCAGTAGAACCCAAGTTGGTATTAATGCCGAAGCTGGAGAAGTCTTGAGCTTGCGTAAATGGATTCGAGTCAAACGCCTCCCCAATGTTGATGGAATACATATCCGATTCTGTGTATCCAAAACACGGGTCAAAATCGATGTGAAGAATTACCTCAACACTATCAAACGCGCCGCCTTCAATGCCTGCATACATGAAAATATTCCACTTGGCCTCCGGACCTGAACCTGCCGGTCCGTTTTGCGTGTCAGGGCTATACCCAGGCTGAACGAAATACACATTGCCATCGCTCGAAACATTATCGTTGGGAGCAGTCGTATTGCGCAACTTGACACCGAGAAATGTTGAAATATCGCTGTTCTCGAGAACACAAAGGTTGTTATCAGAGACCCCCGTACCTAAGGACCAGTAAGAAGAGTTGTTCAGTGGATCCAGGTAATCGGAGCCTGATAGATAATCAACACCGGTTTGCTGAGAACCGAAACCAGCGTAAGACACCGGAGATGGCTCAGAACACAGCTGAGCGGAGGCCATGAGTGGCAATGCCACGAGGAGGGAGAGTATAGATCGCATCGTTGGAGCAGTGATAATTCTTAATAAAGATACAAAAAAGAGACGACTAATTAAAACAATTTTTAAACTGAAGGTCAAAATTTGTCGACTAATGCATTATTTGTCTTAGAGCAAACACTCGCGCCCCTTTTACGGTAGCATATCCTTGAAGGTTGCATTTTATTGCGTCTTTCATGCATTTGGAAGGCTCTAACCCCTATTTTCGCACTTTAATTTTGTACTAGTGAACATATTTGTAGGAAACCTTGCTTGGGGAGTCGATGACTTGGCCCTGAGAGAAGCGTTCGAAGCTCATGGAGAGGTCGAACGAGCCAAAGTCATCCACGACCGTGAAACGGGCCGAAGCCGAGGTTTTGGTTTTGTTGAAATGCCTAACCAGGAAGAAGCCGAAGCGGCACTCGAAGCCATGGAAGGAAAAGATCTCATGGGACGAGAAATCCGTTGCAACGAAAGCGAATCGCGCGAACGTCGTTCGTGAACACCATTAACCATTAAGAAAAGGGGGCTATTGCCCCCTTTTTTATGCCATAAACCAAAAGGAGCTTAGCGCCTTAGAATTTACGTTTCTCATTGGCATCCCACAGCCCCCAAAATGCTCCCACACTCCCCTCTGCACCGACTTTCCAGCCTTCGTCAAAAGCAGAAAAATAGAACATCTCGATGCCTTCTCGTTGGGACCACTCTTGCGCATTGATAAAGTATTTGAGTGCATTCTCGTATCCCGGTTCAGCAGCACCGAGGGCATCGCCTGAGCTCGGCCAACCTGTCTCGGTGATGATGACGCGTTTGCCAGGTGCTGCCTGCACGGCTTGGTAGTACATCTGCTTCATGTAAAGCAGAGAATAATCAATGTGACAAGCCTCCCAGTACGGGTAGCAATTCGCCAAGATCACGTCACATACCTCGGTAATCTTAGGCCGATTGGTAAATTCATAGTACGCATCTACGTAGCCGACAGGTAGTCCATTCAGGGCTTGTTTAGCCCGGTGGATGTATTCAATCAACTCCTCCTCCTCGAGTTCTTCACGATACATCACCTCATTGCCCACTGCCGCCACGTCCACATAACCAGCATTCGCAAGGGCGATCAATCCCTGCAGCTCCTCTTCGTTTTTGTCTTTCTCTTCGCCCAGCCATGCGCCAACAAGTGTCTTGAGCCCATATTCCTTAGCGAGTTTTGGAATAATCTCATTCCCTTGAGTACATGAAAACACACGAATCCAATCCGTGTGTGGCACGAGTAACTCCAATTTTCGACGAACCTGGGCCTCTGAAATGGGGTCTCCTGGTTCTTGGGTACCTTCATAAGGGCTGAAACAAACGCCGTGCATCTTGGCATTCAAAAACTGGTTGCATTGCTCTTGCAACTCAGTTCGATTGAGCCCATTGACTTCTTGTCCTGTTAAGGACATGATTTTCTCTTTCCTATACGACATGTTTAACTATGTCTTTTGGTTGGTGTAATGATCAGGCCGCGCGCTTCTTCACCAATTCAGCTTTCAATTGCTCGGCTCGTTCTTCCGTGATATCATAATTCTTCATGATAAGTACAGCGCCGATTACCCCCGCGATGGGGAGGAGTGAGTAAAACGCACGCATGCCGTTAACGGCTGATTCGGTAGCATTACCGGCATCAAATCCGACGACAGACAAGATGGCGCCGCTCAAAAGCGCCGCGACTCCGAAGCCGAGCTTGACCATCCACCAGTACACCGCACCGAGCACGCCCTCGCGACGCTTTCCCGTTCGGAGTTCATCGAGATCACAGACGTCGGCTGTCATGCTCATCATGATGGTGAACAGGCTGCCAATACCAAAGGAGTGGAACGGCAGCGCAAACAAAAACATGTACGGTTTGCCCGGAATGAATAAAAACCAAAACAGCACGTAGCCAACAATAGAAATGAACTGCGACACCATGAAGGCCTTTTTCTTGCCAAGCTTCTTGGACATCCACGTCACCACCGGGATAACGAGAAACGTAGTGATCAACGCACCCACCGATCCGTGCATGGCTGGCCAGGTCCCTGCACTTGCCGGATCGCTGTTGAACATGTAGTGCACAATGATCAAGAACGTGAAGGCTGCAATGACATTGAATGAATTGAAAATCAAGAAGGTAGCACCAGCTATCTGGCGAAATTGTTTAATACGAAACGCCTCAAAAGCACCGGTAAAAATATCCTTGACGCTCCTCACCACGCGTCCTGCACTGATGGGGACAAAATCATCCCGATCCAGGGTGGATTTACTCTTGATGAAAATGGCCGGAATCAAGGCGAAAATGGTGCAGGGAATGGCCACCCATATGGAAAGGTCCCTCACGCCTTGGTCAGCGCCCTCCGGAAACCAGGCAGGGTCATAGAGGATCACCCAGAACCAAGGTGCCACCACCCAGGCCCACTGTCCGATGAACTGCGCCACAGCCATGATGTTCGTCCGCTCGTGGAAATCCTCGCTGATCTCATACCCCATGGCAACGTAGGGAACACTGAAAATGGTGAGCCCCAAATAGAAAACCAGCGACCAACTAAGGAAATAAATGAAATTGTAGACCACCCCATCCCCTTTGTGCAGCTGCCACATCGCCACATAGGCTATGCCCATGAGAATGGCGCCAATGAAAACGTACTGCCTACGTCTTCCCCACTTGGACCGAGTGTTGTCCGATATGAAGCCCATGACAGGATCGGTAATGGCATCAAAAATGCGCGGAAGGAATTGAATGGTGCCCCACAAAATGGCCGCAAACCCCAAGTCTTGAACGAGAACGATGATGAACACACCCAAAGCCGCGGGGAACATCTGATTCGCCAACATGCCAAAACCAAAGGCTATCTTTTGCCCCATGGGAACGGCTGAGGCTGGTACCGAAGAAGATGAAGACATGATTCGACTGATTTTCAGATTTCGTGAGGGGTTAGAACCAACGTTTGAAGCGATTGGGCTTCAAGAACGATGCGGACGTCTTCGGAAAGACCGTCGATGTGCACAGTGCGCGCCATTTCACCAGGGTTGAAGCAAACGATCACGAGGGTACCATCCGCATTCTCTGTTGCTACGGCCATCACCTCAGCGTCTTCGCAATCACTAGCCAGGACTGTTGCACCGGGTCGGATGAACTTGCTGAAATGGCACATTACGTCGTACAAGGGCGTGAAATACACTTCGTCCTTTTCCGGGTCCACAATGACAGGCGCGATGCACCAATTTTTGAACCAATTGGGGCCGCCTTGGCGATCAAGCACCATGTTCCAGTCCACCCATCCATTGACCCAATGGTTCAAGGAGCCGATGATATCACGAGCATACCGGTTGACAGGGGCGTACTTGGGGTGCAGGTATTTTTTGTCGTCTTCGCGCCATGTGAAGCCCCAGTCCGTGGCTTCCTTCCGCCAGTACCAATCATCGTCTTGCCAAACGGGCACCTCGGCATCGATGCACCCTTCGGTTTGGATGAGCAACTTCTCCGGGGCTGCTGCATGTGCTCGATCCAATTCATCTGGAAAGTAGTCGTAGGTGCTTTCGTACCAATGCACCGCAGTGCCTGCGAAGTGTTTCGAACTTGCGGAATCCCGGTACATCGACGCCGTCCACTCGCCCAGACCGGCGCGGTTTTGATCGTAGCCCAGAACGTTCAGGTGCCCTAATCCATTCGAATCGAGTGCCGGACCCAAATAATCTTGGACGAATTCCGTCATTTCGTCGGGCGTGTAAAGCATGCTTTCCCAGTTGTTGCCGTTGCCATGGGGTTCGTTCTCAACTGTAAAGCCCCACAATGGGATGTCATTTTCATGGCATTCTTGGGCGTACTTGACAAAAAACTGTGCCCATGTAGGTTGCATTTCCTTCAACAAGCGCCCCCCTACCCATGCGTTGTTGTCCTTCATCCAAGGCGGAGCCGTCCACGGAGAGGCAATGAGTTCGAAGCCGTATGGGGAAGCCTGTTGGGCTAATTTGATCATAGGAAACAGGAATTCATGGTCCTGTTCCATGTTGAAATGCTTCAACTCTATGTCTCCTTCCACTTCTGCATAACTGTAGTGGAACCGCGAAAAGTCGCACGAATTCATGTGCGTCCTGGTCAAACTGTAATTCGCCCCTTCCTCGGCGAAATACGCTTCGATGATATTGGCCCTTTGAGTAGGGCTCAATTGGTGAACGAGGTAGGCCGATGCATCTGTAAACGAACCGCCAAAACCGTTAATGTTCTGCTTGCGACGATCTGTGTGCACGCGCAAACGAATTTCTTCAGGGTGCGACGCATTTCGCTGTTCCACATCTGCCTCAGGAACTTGATGAAACCGGCCTCCTTGCCGACTAGATTCGTACACTGCCTTTTGGAGTTTGCCTTTCTTCATGGACGAGGGGTTGTTCGCGTTGAAAAAGGATTTGACCACATCAAATGCCGCTTTTGGTTGCCGGTGAATGTCTACCAGCCCCCAATGTTCTTCGTTGGCGTCGCTGTCGTACGGCACACCGCTGCTCTCGGGGGCCACTCCGCCTTGATCTTGCACATCTGCTCGCCCTGCTTTCCACCAGCCGTCGGTGAAGGAGAATACCGCGGCACCGGCGCATCGGACCGAGTCTGAGAACAATGGCTCCAACAGCGCTCGTGTGGCGTCTGCTTGTGCACGTTGGTTGGGACCTTGCTCGTAGCCCAGTGCCGACGTTGACATGTAACTGTCGGCACCGATTTCTGAGAAGTACATGGGCTTGTCGCTGAGCTTGGCAAAGTCCATGGCAGCAGTGTATGAGACATCCCAACGGTATACGTTGAGTCCCCATAGGTCGATGTTGGGAAGTGCAGCGAGCAACTCCACTTCTGGCACTTCGCCGTGGGCAGTAGCTACCGGATGGTTCGGGTCTTCCGCGTGGATTGCATCAACTGCAGCCGACAAGTCAGCATACCACATCTGGATGTCGCCCCCAAACCACTCGGGGTGGAAATTGTATTCGTTGCCCAATTCCCACACCAGAATGGCCGGATGACCCTTGAATTGCTTTACGTATTCGAGGTAAGTACCCGATTGGATGTCGTACGTACCTCCCTGATTGTAACCGAAACCTATGATGACCCGCAAACCGGCATCGCTGATTTCATCGAGCACATGTTTTGAGGCAATGGGCTCATACACGCGGATGGTATTGACCCCCATCTCTTTCATGAGTCCCAGGTCTTCGGTCAAGGTGGAAAAACTTCGCGTGGAATCTCCAATGGCAACAGGATGGTAGCAAACGCCTTTGATGCGGTGGATGCCGTCGGCCGTTTGAAGTTGACCTTCGGCAGTCCAAACCTTTCCGGCTGAATTCGAACCACAAGAAACCCAACAGGTGATGAGAATTCCTGAAGCCAAGGCCCATGCGATTCGCTGAATGTTTTTCATGATCGACTCAATGATGTGCAGGGTGTAAGACGTGACGATTCAGCAGATCGGTCTCCCCGGAATACGAGCATTGAATAAGGTGTCCGTTTCGGGTGAGTCCATCAAAGACGCCGTGTTTGACCAACGGCCAAAGGGCGAATTTTGCCTCACCGTCGACCGTGAATAGGCCAAAATGATTTTCTGAATCGGTGGGGTTGGCGGCGCTTTTCCAAGGTTCATCAAAAGCCTCGAAGTAGAAGCAACTAATGCCCGCACTTTGTGTCCAATCGCGCATCCCTTGGTAAAACAAGGCTTGTTTGTATTCGTCTGCCGCCCTTGAGCCCTCCGGACCGTAGAATCCATCGCTGATAGTCGCCCAGCCCGTTTCGCCAATGTGGACGGGCTTGTCCTCATCGATGCTCTGCACATACGCCACGACTTGGGCATACTGGTTTTGGCTGTAGGCGACTGCCCTGGCCATGGCGTTTTCCACCGCACCATTGTTTCCCTTGCCAACTTCCACCCCATCCAAGGCTTCACCACTCCAAAATACGGGATTGTAGTGCGTGTCATGGAAAGGGTACGTGTGCATCGACACGTAATCAACCGCTTGAATCAGCGCATTTAAATCTTCATTGTGGTATTCCGAGCCGCCGCCACCCCAAGAAGCGAAGTTGTCCGAGCTTGTGATCCACACGTCTGTTGGCAGGCCGCCGTCCGCCTTCAACGCCTGCAAGTGGTTTACCCAACGGAGAATCACGCCTGGTGACACAAAATAAGAAGCCGCCCAGTGCACCATCGCTTCATTGCCAACCGCGATGACCTTGACGATGTCCGGGGACTGCTGAGCCAATGCCACAGCGCGCTCGATTTCTTGTGCGTTGGCTTCCGCGTCCTCCACAGTGTGATCTGGTGAATCTGTCCAAGCGCCTGCACAATCAATCCACGCCCCGAGCATCACGTACATCTCGAATGTGGTGTCCTCTTGCTTCAATTCGTGAATCGCTTGGACCACGTTTCCGGCATGTGGGAGTTGAACATTGTACGTACGCAATATTCGAATTCCCATGGCGTGAAGGATTCTTATATCTTCCTTTAACTCCGCCAGCGATGGCTGTTCCGTGCGACTCAGCCCACGGTAACCGCCGTATGAAATCGCAGGAAAGCTCGGGTTTCCAAGAAGGTCAGCGGCCATACGGTCGTTCGTCGTTTTCATTTCATTTTCCATTCCACAAGAAGCCAATGCCCCCATAAGTATCACCGAAAAGCACAGGGTCCTTGTCGGCAGCCTGAAGCCTATAAATCTAGGATTCGAAACTGAGAATCGCCACATCATCTCTGGATTATGCTGTTACCGTCAATCGCACAACCTCGTGCAACCTTCGGAAAATCTTACGGCTCGTCTCGCGGTCCAATACCAACCCATCAATATGGGTTGTGCGGCCATCGTTCCATGAGATTTCGACACCTTGCTCTTCGCCACGTTGGTGAACAACCGGTACTTGGCATACGGTGTACACGAGGCTACCCGATTCCAATTCAATGGTTTGCGTTTGTTGCGCCACATCAACGTACTCGAATACTACAGATGTAGTAAGGAATTCTTCAGCGTGCATCAGGGCCCGATCAAATTGAAGCTGCCCGTCTCGGACGCGAACACCGAGCTCCCCGAAGCGGCACAACAAGTCTTCCTTCACTTGGCCCGTCATACCGGGCTGTTGGGCTCCTTTTCCGCCAGGCGTGTGTGAATACGGATCGGTCGGGAAAGCTCCGTAAAGTTCGGGTGATTTGTGTGCACCGATGCCGGCGTTGATTTCGAAGTAATGATCGAACAGGCGGCCCACCACATCATCGCTGGCGCCCTTTTCTACTGCGGCCTTGGTCACCTCAAATGCTGCCAATCGGAGTTTGGACACCATATGCCAGTAGATCGATCCCAACCCCTCGTAGCCAAAGAATGTGCCCGAACGACCTGTGAATGCCTTGTGATTAAATATCCTCTCGTAAGCGGCCTCAACCTCAGCTTGGTGCGCAGAGACAAGGGATTGGTAGGAATCCGGGAGCGCTTTCAATGCAGCGTGCAAGGCGTTGACATTGTTGAAATTCCCATTGAAGTGGTACCCACCGTTGCAGTCTTTCGTCACAATGTCCGCATTTCCGTCGGCTACGAGCGTTGACAGAAGTGGCGATTGTACCACGACATCACGGTCAAGGTTGTTCTTTTCCAGAAACCTCGGCAGGGACTTGTTGGGATACAGAATGTAGCTGTACTGGTCCTCACGGAAAAGCGCACTCGCTTTCAAAGCGTCCAATACGCCAAGGCTTTCCTCTGCATCCAACAACCCTGCGCTCAACACGGCCACCTGCCCTTCAAGCATTTCAGGCAAATACGTGATGTCCAATCCGCCATCGGGCTGAACGGTCATCAAATTGTATGCATGGTAAAGCCCATCCTCCCGCTTGTTGGCAGCAATGGAATGCTCCAAGTACACCAGTGCCGAGTCGATGAAATCAGCGAGATCTGATAACTTCAATGCCGACTTATGCCCAGAGAAATTCGAAGTGTAGATCTGCTCTCGGTAGTCACTCGCTGCACCGCCCAAACCATCGAGAATGGTCCTTCGCTCTGCATTGGACATGCGAGGGGATGAAAGGACATCTTGGTTGGATAACGTGGCATTCATGCGCTTGAAACACGCCAACAATTCGTCCGAAACCTGCACTTCCACTTGGCCGGTTGCGGCCAGCACGTTTTGGAAGTACACCATGAAGCGCCGCAAGTAGTACAAGGTGACCATAGATACCCCATTGCCAACGAGTGCGTTGTTAGCATCGTTCCATTCCGGACGCTGGGTGTTCATCCAGATGCCCCCTTCAGGAATGAAATTGGCCACTTTGGCCAACATCGTCGCCATAATTTTCTCAACGAAATTCACTTTGTAGATGAAGACGTGTGCTTCACGCAGCAAGGCCCCATCGCCGCCGATTTCATCTTTCTTGAATCCAATTCTAGCTTCACGCTCGTGATCGAACTCAATGGTGTTCTTCGGATCCTTGAGGAGTTCCGCATAAGGCTTGATGCGGTACGGCACGTTAGCATAAACAAATGAATCGTTGGCGAAATATTCGTCGATCTTCTCCGGGTGATAAGCTTGCAAGAACTCGAGGAACTTCAAAAGGTAAATGATCTGGTGATCGCCCCAGTAACCGATGTAAGACCAAGGATTGTCCGGCTCAATGGTCTCCCATTCAAACCCGTCCTTGAAGACCCGGTAAGGATTGTACCCGTCGAACGTCGTCGCGTTCAAGAACTTGAAGATCATTCCCTCGATGAACTCGGGGTATGAATGCACCAACGCTTCCCAATTTTGGAAGATATCCCGCCAATTGCCCTGGTAGTCCAGGATTTTGGAACCATCGTCCTCGTTCCGCAAGTTGATGCTAAACTTGTTCCAAGGACGGCTGGGATCGCCGTGGCGACGGCTAAACTTCAAGGGCAGGTATTCTGCGCAAAGCCGCTTAAAGTTCAAGTCATCGTCCTCTCGCGCCTGTTCTTGCAAGAAGAACAAATCAATTTGGTCAGGCCAGGCTGCCATGGCCGGGGACTTCTTAAAGAAAACCTTGTGATTGGCCTGGTCGATGTAGGCCATGAAGTCCGCTTTCTCGATCGTGTAGTTTTCATCAAAAATCCCACCCCGCATCACGTTGAACATGGTGTTGGCAAAGTGGCGAATATTGCGGCGGCGATCGGCTGTCAACTGCAAACCGTCGCTGGCCGCGATCAGTGAGATCAGCCCCTTCGTGCCATTTTCAATATCATCCAGAATATCCTGCTTCAATGACTTAACCGACCCCAAGTCGCTCCGCAATCGAATAACGTCACGGATGGATTTACCCAAGTCCGCTGCAATCATCCAGTCCTTGGATGCGCCGGCCTCCAATTCAAAGTCTGATTGAATGAGGTATGCACCTCGTTCTGCCTTGATATCCCGTTCGGTGACCACGGTAGTACCGGTTCGAAATGCCGGGACCTGTTTCGAGCACAAAAGCACGTTCGGCTGCTCCATTCCCAAGGACCAAACCACATTGGCTTTGAGCGATTCACTTGGCTCTGCTTTATCCGAGATGAGTGCACTCAAGGCGTAAATGCCGAGCGCATCCCCTTCGAGTTCGCACTTTTTGTACGCGTCAACGAGGTTGCTTGATCCGCCTTGAAGTCCTTGAGGGACTCCGTACGGAAGGAGGTTCTGGACACCGTCCAGTATCCGAACCGAAATCGACGCGTTCGCCGTTGATGCCAGCGTAGCATGCCGCACAAAACCAAAGCGTTCACTGGGTGCCCATTGGTAGCGGAACGCCAAGTTCAGGTCAGCATTGATTTCCTCGAAAATGACTTTGTTACCGTAGGCGTTTTTGTACAAATTCCGCTCAATACGGTAAACGCCTTGGTATAGAGACGAGAATGGCTCCCAGAGCAGCTCCCTATTGGATTGCTCCACAAAAATAATGGTCTTGCTTCCGGTCGTCTCAGCGGACTCGGTGATCTTATCGTCGGTGTAGTAGGGAAAAAGGGCAAAGTCACTGTTTTTGCGACCAGCGGTCAATCCGCCGGTGCTGGAGATGAACATCCAATGGTCCGAATGACTTACTATGCTCATGAAAAAAGGACGCATGCGGTCCACTGCCATGATTTTGTAAAAAGTCTCTCCCGCTATGATGACCTCCTCTCCTGATGAAGCAGCATTGGATGGGTGCAAGGGCTGTTGCCCGAGGTATATGGTTTTGCGTTGTTCGGTCTCGCTCATTTCAACGTGGTCATCGGTTGTCCTTGGGCTTCTGCTATGATTGTGTCATCGCAACACTGAAAATGCAGCCCGTGCCGTGCGTTAACAGCGCAGCGAAAATAGCTTGTGCTTTTGAATTTTACCTCATGAAATCGGAGCATCTACAACCAATTACACCTATTTTTTGTGTCAATTGCACCCGTATTTACCAACACGAAAAGTATCGGCCTGTACCCAAAGGGAATAAAAAAGCCACTGACACAGGGTCAATGGCTTCCTCATGTAGCGGGAGAGAGACTCGAACTCTCGACCTCAGGATTATGAATCCTGCGCTCTAACCGGCTGAGCTATCCCGCCAAGCGGGCGCAAATATAGTTCAGAGTATAGGAATATCGATGGCTGCCACAAAAATCCCAAAAGGGTCCGCCGGTTCGCACAATTCGGCTTATATTGCTCTTCCCCGATTTAGTGGTACAGGATGGAGAAAGAAAAGTTTCAAATTGAAATTCCGATCAATAGTTCGAAGGGCGTACTGTTCAACATTTTCAGCACACCCAGTGGATTGTCGGAGTGGTTTTGCGATGACGTTAACATCAAGAAGGACGTTCACATATTCATTTGGGACGGCAGCGAAGAAAGCGCACGGTTGATCTCAAAGAAACGAGACGAGTTTGCCAAATTTCGTTGGCTGGAAGACGAGGAAGAAGGCATCAATAGCTACTTTGAATTCCGCATCAAAATTGATGACCTAACAGGGGATACAGCGCTGGTAGTCACAGACTTTGCCGAGGAAGATGAAATCGACGATGCCAAGGAATTATGGGCTGCGCAAGTCGATCGCTTGAAGCAAGTGTTGGGCGCTTAAGGCTCTGGCCAAGTCAAGACATACGGATTCAGCAAATCCTTGTACCGACTGCTTAATTGCGGTTGGCCTTCAACCCGTTCCCCAAGTTCGATGCAAATCACCTCACGTTGAGGTGATCCATCCGGTGTGTTTTTGCCCCAATGGCTGAGCACACGTCGAGGTTCATGTCCTTCCCGGCTGCAGACATCGGCTTGCCGACGTAAATTGAATCCGCGCATCTCGGCACCATTTTTCAATTCTGTCCAGCGGTCCCAAGGCCACACCACCTGCAACGCTCCATCCGGATTCAACAGGTTCCAAGCGGCGTCAAGGAATTCTGCATACGGCAATGCGTCATCATGTCGAGCGAGGTTCCGCGCCTCATCCGGTGACTTAGGCTTCCCGTGGAAAAACGGTGGGTTGATCAAAAAGGCATCGAATTTTCCCTGGTGTTCTGCTTTCGCTGCAAACCCCTGAATGGCTCCTTCAACGACACGGATGCGATTAGGCCATGGGCTTCGTGCCCCATTCGCTTTCGCCTCTGCGACGGCGTTGGGCTCCAATTCTACACCAGTGACTTCAGCGAGCGGTGCGCGCTGGGCCGCCATCAATGCCACAATGCCACTCCCGGTGCCTGCATCAATGATCTTTCGAGCGTCAGACACATCGGACCACGAACCCAATAACAAGGCATCGGTTCCCACCTTCATCGCACAGTCTGCATCGTGTACTTCAAATTGCTTGAAGACCACCTTTCTCCTGCCTGACCTACCCACGCTTTAGGAATTTTTCTGACGGCGTTGCTGCCACGTTTCAAAGTCGGGAAAATCCTCTACGCGATTGCCTGGATCGGCGCCCAAGGCTGGGACCTCTTTCGCGTGGAGTTGCATGTCCTGAGGAAGTTGCTGGTACAAGGCCGTCCCCTCCACTTTGTGCGCGAACATTTCATCAGAAACATCGCCAATCTTTTGCGCGGGATTGCCAACAATGAGGCTTCTTTCCTCCCACGTTGATCGGGCTTTGACCAAAGCCAAGGCTCCGACGATGCAACCGTCTCCAATCTCCGCGTGATCCAGTACGACCGCATTCATACCAACCATGGCCTGAACACCGATGGTAGCGCCATGGATCATCGCCCCGTGTCCAATGTGCGCCCCTTCTTTGAGCCACACTTCGTCCTGGGGAAACATGTGCAACACAGCGTTCTCCTGAACGTTGCAGCCCTGCTCTAGTGTGATTTTGCCCCAATCTCCGCGCAACACCGCGCCGGGACCGATATAACAGTTCGGACCAATGGTCACGTGACCGATGACCACGGCCATGGGATGAACATACGCCGTAGGGTCGACGACAGGAATCATATTTTTGAACGACTGGATCATAGCAACCTCAGCGCTGCATGCTTTCCAATACCACAGCGTATCCCTGCCCGACACCGATGCACAGGGTCACGAGGGCGTAGCGCTTATTCGTGCGCACCAACTGCTTGGAAGCGGTCAACAGCAGGCGCGCACCGGTCATGCCGAGTGGGTGCCCCAGTGCAATTGCCCCCCCTTGCGGATTGATGCGGGGATCAAAATCATCCAACCCCAACGTTCGGGTGCAGGCCAATGCCTGTGCAGCGAAGGCCTCATTGAGTTCGATCAAGTCCATGTCACTGAGTTGCAAACCTGCCCGCTCCAACGCCAAGCGCGAAGCCCCTACCGGGCCAATGCCCATGATCCGCGGTTCTACACCGACAACGGCAGAGGAGCAAATGCGTGTCATGGCCGTGAGTCCATGATTTGCCAGCCCGGCTTCAGAGGCCAGAAGCAGCGCCGCTGCTCCGTCATTTAGCCCCGATGCATTGCCTGCTGTGACGGTACCATCGGGACGAAAGGCAGGTCGCAAACGGCTCAGGCCATCTGCGCTGGTTTGGGGTTTGATGAATTCGTCTTCATTGAATTCCAGCGGGTCTTGCTTGCGCCGAGGAATGGAGACCGAGACACACTCTGCTCCACGTTCAGCTGCCGACTGGGCCGCTTTCTGCTGAGACCACGCCGCAAAGGCATCTTGATCCTCTCGGCTAATTCCGTATTGATCCACGAGGTTCTCAGCGGTTTCACCCATTCCATCCGTGCCGTAGACTTCGTGCAAACGGGGGTTGATAAAACGCCACCCAAAACTGGTGTCGTGCAATTGGCTGTCGCGACCGAATGCTTTCGAAGCTTTCGACATGACCCACGGACCGCGCGTCATGTGCTCTACTCCTCCCGCGACCACCACTTCGGCATCGCCACATGCCAGCATCCGCGCTCCGTTCACCGCTGCGGCCATCCCCGATGCACAGAGTCGATTCACTGTTTCTCCGGGAACCGTGTGCGGGTAGCCCGCGAGCAGCAGCGCCATGCGTGCGACATTGCGGTTGTCTTCACCAGCCTGGTTTGCACAACCCATTAGCACATCCCCAACGGCCGCCGCATCCAGATGCGCATTGCGCTTGAGCAGTTCTTCAAGCACCAAAGCAGCTAAATCGTCAGTCCGTACCGGAGCGAGCGTGCCACCAAAATTTCCAATGGGAGTCCTTACTCCGTCGGCAATGTATGCATCCATATTATTCACGCTGGTCTGGTCAAAGATAGCCGTATGCGGTCAAGGCCCTCTGCAAAACCATGGTATTTTGCCCTATGAAAATCGCCATCGTCTCGGTATTCCCCCCATATCGCGGAGGAATTGCGCAATTCAACGAAGCGATGGCCAAGGCCTTCACAGCAGAGGGTCACGAATGCATTGGCTTCAATTTTAGCCGGCAATACCCCAGCCTGCTTTTCCCTGGAACCAATCAGTACGAGGACGGAATCCTATCCCAGTTCGTGGGCACAGAGGCAGTCGATTCCATCAACCCCATGTCGTGGTACCGCTGTGCTCGCCTTGTTGTAAAAGAGCAGCCCGATGTTGTGATCATTCCATTTTGGACCGCCTTTTTAGCTCCAGCTCTCGCGACGGTGGCCCGTCAGGTGAAAACCTTGCACCCTTCATCGCATGTTGTTGGATTGTTCCACAACGCGAATTCCCACGATGCCAGGCCATGGGAAAATTCACTCACGCAGCGGTTGGTGCAGCGCATTGACGCAGCGTGGACGTTGTCCGAAGACGTTTCCAAGCAACTGGAGGTACGACGCAAGGAACTGCCCATCACTACAGCGTTTCATCCCTTGTATGAACACTTCGACTCGTTGATTTCTCAGGACAAGGCCCGCGAACAATTGCACATTCCTGCAGCACCGAAGTTGGTCTTATTCTTCGGTCTCATTCGACCCTACAAGGGATTGGCGTGGCTCTTAAACGCAGCGACGGAATTGCAAAAAGATGGAGAAGATGTGTGTGTCTGCATTGCTGGAGAACCCTATACCGATTGGGAGCCTTACCAACGCATCATTGATAACTCGCCTGCCCCAGAACGTTTCCACACCCACCTGAAGTTCATCCCCAAAGAAGACGTGCATGTGTTCTTTTCGGCCGCTGACCTCGTTTGCCTGCCTTATGCTTCGGCTTCTCAAAGTGGCGTCACAGCCATCGCGATGCATTACCACAAACCCGTCGTTGCGACGGATGTTGGTGGATTAAAAGAGTATTTCGATGGAAATCCAATCGGTCACATCTGTGCGCCGAAGGATGTCAATGCATTGACGGAAGCCATCCATACGGCCTTGAACGCTGAACCGGCTGAAGCAGCAAGCGTAGTTACATGGAACGCCCAGTTTTCATGGGCTGCTTTCGTCCAAAAGTGTCTTTCAGCGTAGTCCCTCGAGCAATGGATCGAACACGAATCGTTGCACGAGTACTGCTTCGTCCTTGTACACGGCGTACATCCGCGAACCGTCCCATTGATTGAGTTCGCCGTCGTCATCATAGGTATCGGAAATTGGCGCCTTCCAGTACAGCTCTATTTCATTGGGGACCTCTTCGTCTTGTCCCCACGTACGGAGGCGAAAAGCAGGTTCTGAGCGGTTCAGCAAGCTGTCTTCAGCGGCTGCAGTAAGGTGATTGTTGTACGTTTCCAAGTGGACCTTGCGAAATCGATTGAAGCGGTCCTGCCAGAAAAGCGTATCAGCACGGCTCGTCAGCGGAGCCCCCTCCACCCGAATCGTTCCCGCGCTATCCACTTCCATGGCATACAGGCGTCCACCGGCCTCTGTCAGTTCAACTTCGACACGACGCAGAGAATTGCCCGGGTAATCAAACATGCCTGTGTAACGCCATTCGCGCTCGTCGGTAAAAAACCGCGTGGACAGGAATCCAGTGAACCCTTCCATGTGCACGATGAAAGGCTCCTCAGCAAGTTGACCATTGGCATCCGCGAGCACCATGTAGGTCCCGGTGTGGTTTTGGGTCGAAGTGCCGATGTACCATGTTTTGACCGGAAATTCACCGCCCTGATAAATCTCCACCTTTTTTCCTCGGCCCGCGAGCAAACGGTTTACGTTGTCCAACTCACCCTGCGGAACAGGCCGCTGGACCCGAGCACGGAGGAAGGTCTTGAGCAACAAATCCACAGCATCCTTCCGCGCAAAATGGGTGCCATTGAGCTTCCAGTAGCGGCCTGATGACCGCTCGAGCAATGCTTGGTATCCGTCTTTATCCGCGATGAAAATCTTGTCGACTGCTGCTGTATCGGCTATGGCAAAGTCCGCTGCGTTCGCCGCTTTGGAAATCTCAGCTGCTTCCTGGGTGTCCATGTAACGCACACCCACAGCTATCACCGTCACGAGGAGAAGAAAATAAAAGAGTCGAAGGTTCTTGTGCATGCGTACAAGTTTATGCGTCAGAAGGCATTCGTTTGGCAAAACGACGGCGGCGGCGAATGGTAAAGCCCCACCCCAAGCCCAAAACGAGGCCAATGGGCAGCGCCAACGCGATGGCTTGCCAGCCCAGGCGTTCCGAACGGATTTTATCCGAATTCAACGGACGCAGAGCAATGGCGCGCGATCGCACAGAGATAGAGGCTGTTTCGTTGAGCAGGTAGCTAACCGCGTTGCGCAAAAACTCTTTGTTATCGTATACCACCCGGCGTGCGTTTCGGTCGTAACCGAGTGGCAAGATCATCGGGCCGTTGGGTCCGTCCTTGACTTGATTGCGGATGAGATCGCCGTCTCCAATCATGATTTGGGCAGTTGGCACGCTAGAGGATTGAAAAGCGAAGTCATCATCGGTTTTTAAGGTGTCCGGCAATCGGTGCTGGAATGCCGACTCGAAGGTACCTTCAATCAATACCGCGAGCGGCTGGTTGGGCAATGCATTTTGCGTGAAATACTCCGGCTTCAATTCCACTACATTGCTCGAAACCCGAACAGGAGCTTTGTATTCTCGCGACATTTCCGATGAGGCAAGCAATACGTGCTTTCGCAAATCGCCTCCTACATCCACCGTGTCCAAGCGCGACGCGAAGTCGAATTTCACCGGGTCCAAATTCGTGGTGATGGGATGGCTGGTACCGAGCGGCATGGCTACAGGCGCATAGTACCAATTGAAGAGTTGCATGTTTTGCTGATTGCCCAACGGCCCCGCTCCCATAACAATGGGCGCACATTGCAAATCAATCACCAAGTTGCGATTGAACCGCACACCGTATTGAAACAGTTGGTCGTAAATGCCCAATTCATTGGTCACCCCCCTTGTGAATTGATTACGCGCCAAGCTGTCTAAATCAATGGCAATCGGATCCACAAGCCACATCACACGACCACCGTTCATGATGAATTGGTCGATGATCACCTGGTCCTTGGGGTCAAACAATGAATCCGGCTTTGCAATGATTGCCAGGTCAAAGCGATTCACGCGCCGCGACATGCCTTCTATCTTTTCCGACAGCATGTTCAATTGACCGTCGATTCGGACGTCGAATACGTCGTAATCGGTCTCCAGGTCCATCACAAAGTCCGCGGTTTCCGCCTCATTTAATTCCCCATGACCTTCGATGATCGCAATGCGTGGTCGCTCCTGCGCAATCAATTTCCTCATGGCCCGGGACAACTCGTATTCCAACGCGTTAATGGACCCCTGAATCATGGACTCTGTTGGCTCTGGCATTTCCGAGCGAAAAAACTGCACTGGCTCTGTTTTGCCCTGGTACGAAATCAACGCGGCTGGCCAGATCGTCTTAAACGCTTGGGCCCCTGATTCTGTGAATGCGATGCGCGAATAATTCAGCCCCTGCTCCACCAACTTTTCCTCGTTTTGGCCGATGGTCTGTCGGTCATCAATTTCATAGATGTCCACAAATTGAAACCGCAAGTTGCCCCCCGACCAAGCCGCCATGTCTTCCAATTGGTAGCGGATGGCCCGCTCAAGCCGCTTCCATTGTGCCGGATATTCCCCAGTGAGGTAACATGTCACGAAGACTTCATCCTCCAATGATTCGAGCAACGATTGGGTCGCCTCCGTCATCGTGAATCGTTTTTCCTCCGAAAAATCAAATTGAAATGACGCAAACGAACACCCCCATGCTACCACGCATGCGATCGCCGTGCCCAATGCCCACTCCACGACTTGATCCCGACCTCGCAGGCGCTGGAAGACAAAGGCAAAACGCGCTAGCAAGAGAAACACTGCCACCAACAAGAGGAAATAAACCAAATCGCTCGAACCGATCAAGCCCCGACTCAGTGCTTGATAATGGGTGCTCATGCCCAACTGGCTGAACGCCAAATCCCACGTCCCGAAGGCGTCAAAGCTCGCCAGTGCTTGAAATCCGATGAAAGCAAACACCAGCATGACCATTGTTATCAAGTACGCGATAAGTGGGTTCTTGGACAAAGCAGAGATGGCGATACCGATGGAGGTAAACGCACCGCACAACAATACCAATCCGAGATAACTTCCTTTGACGGCCCCTGCATCAAAATTCCACTGCGGTTGGCCCAACCAGCCAATGACAGGAATGAACAGCAACGTGGGCAACAAGGCAAAAAGCAAAACGGAAAAGGACCCGAGGAATTTGGCCCCGACTATTTCCATGGGACGTATGGGCTTCGTCGCAAGCAACTCCAAGGTTCCCGTTCGGTACTCCTCTGAGAAAGAACGCATGGTTATGGCGGGGACGACAATCATCAACACCCAAGGTGCTATGATGAAAAATGATTCCAACGACGCCTGACCTGCATCCAAAATGTTCGTTTCACCGGGGAATACCCACAGAAACAGGCCGTTGAGCAGGAGAAACATGGACACAACCACGTAGCCCAAGAGGGTGCTGAAAAAGGCTTGAAATTCCTTGCGAACCAGTGCGAACATTGTAGGGACGAAGTTAAGGCCTAGCCATCATTCAGCCACACCCGGAATCGGTTCATCTGCCGGCCAAAATGAGGACCAAGCCACCGGTGGCGCGCTGAACATGGCCTTCGTTTTTGGCCAAACCTCGCCAAAGAGCGCTGACTTTCTGTACGCATGCAGATTGGATTCATGTTCCCACCAGCTCAAGGTCGTGCGAATCGGTTCGTCGCCATGCTCCTTGAGGAGGCGAACTTGGCGACAGCCGGGCATCGCCTGGATTTGGGCTTGAACACAAGCAAACAAATGATCAAATGCCTCCAATTGAGCAGGGTCGAATTCCATTTTCACAATTCGAAGCAGCATCACAACAGGGTTCCGGATTCAAATTGGACGCGTACCGCTTGGTCGCGCTTAAGGCCGAGCAGCGCATCTGCACCACCTCGATCGCCAGGAGCGCTGTGGTTGTTCATTGCAATCTCGAGCAATCCAGCATAATTGAACACGGCCACTTCTTTGCCGACTTGCACATCCTCGTAGTGCTCGGATACTTTTCGAATGGACATTCTGCTCGTGCGCAATTGAATTTCAAACGGCCGCCCCTTTCCAAATTCCTTGAACGCCGTTCGGCTGATGTTCGTGATGACGTTTCCGTAATCGTCAATGTAAACCACATGGCCGATCAACGTGTCCTCTTCGTAACTCAAACGGCGCGGTTGCGCTTCTTTGAGTCCTCCCGTAGAGCGTCCTATAAGGTCCTCCTTTCCTCCACGCGCCAAGTGGGCCGCGGCCGGAACAAAGACTTCCCGCTCAGGAAAGGTGGGCGCGGACACGTCCAAATTCAACCCCGAAAAATCGAATACGCCTTCGGGTTGTTTGTCTGACAACAGCCGAAAAACTCCGGTATCCGCACCGATGAAGAAGTGTCCATCCAGACGCACCAACCGGTGCGGACTCTCAGGCGTCTCAGCGCTGCGAACACAGATTAAATGAATGCTGCCCTCTGGAAACTCACGGTACACCGTTCGCAGCACAAACGCGGCCTCCACAGCATCGAATTTTCGGATGCGGTGGGATATATCGACGATCTGTGCATCCTTCACACGCTTGTGCAGCGCCCCTTTGATGACGGCCGTGTAGTGGCTGTCCAAACCAAAGTCAGATGTAAGGGTCACGATTGGCATTTTACAAAGGTGGGGAACGTATTTTTGTGTCCGCACATGCAAAAGAAAGAGATATCCATCGAAGGTGTTGATCCCTTGTTGCTCTTGGGACCAGAAAATACCAACTGGCGCATCCTCAAGTCGGCGTTTTCGAAGTTGCATCTGATCACTCGCGGCGATTCTGTTTTCGCACAAGGAGCGGCTGAGGATGTGGGACGGTTTGATGAAGTGCTGCGCATGATCCTCTGGCACATCGAACGGTACAACGCACTTGGTGAAGACGACATCCACCGCCTCATCGGCGCGGACGAATCCCAGTTGATGACCCAATCCAAAAAAGACGACACCCTGGTCTACGGTCCGAATGGCAACCGCATCACAGCCCGCACTCGCAACCAGCAGCGCTTGGTGGACGCCATCCGCAAAGATGATATGGTATTCGCCATCGGTCCCGCCGGCACAGGCAAGACGTACACCGCCGTTGCCATGGCCGTTGCAGCCTTAAAAGACAAGCGCGTCAAGAAAATAATCTTGACCCGTCCCGCCGTCGAAGCCGGCGAAAACCTCGGTTTCTTACCCGGCGACTTGAAAGAAAAACTGGATCCATACTTGCAGCCGTTGTATGATGCACTGACGGACATGCTGCCGTACGACAAGGTTGCGGATTACCTCGAGAAAGGGGTCATTGAAATTGCACCGCTTGCCTTCATGCGCGGGCGCACACTGGATAAGGCATTTGTCATTTTGGATGAAGCTCAAAACACCACGGTTGCTCAAATCAAGATGTTCCTCACGCGGATGGGCAAAGAGGCCAAATTTGTCGTGACCGGAGATGCCTCCCAAATCGACCTCCCCCACAAGCAAGCCTCTGGCCTAAAGTATGCGAAGCGCGTACTTCCCAACATTGACGGGATTTCGTTCATAGAGTTAGACGGTTCCGATGTCATTCGACACCGATTGGTGAAAGCTGTCATCCAAGCATTTGAGAAATCCGAAGAAACCCCACCCACCACCAAAGCATGAGCCAATCCCTCCACGCGTCGCGCTTTCAATTCCCTACTCAGACCCGTGCTTATCACGGAAAAGTGCGCGACATGTATTCCATTGCAAACGATATGATGGTCGCCGTGGTCTCCGACCGCATCAGTGCGTTTGATGTCATTCTGCCCAAGCCCATTCCATTCAAGGGCCAAGTGCTCAATGGCATCGCGAGCTACTTCCTCGATGCCGTCTCCGACATCGTCCCTACATGGAAGGTTGACACTCCCCATCCTCAAGTGACGATTGGACACGCCTGTGAGCCCATCCGCCTCGAGATGGTCATCCGCGGCTACCTGACGGGCCATGCTTGGCGCACCTACAAGTCGGGCAAGCGCGTACTGTGTGGCGTAGCCCTGCCAGAAGGCATGAAGGAACACGACTGCTTTCCGAAGCCCATCATCACACCGGCGACAAAAGCGGAAGAAGGACACGACGAAGACATCAGTAAAGCGGACATTCTGAAACGCAAAATCGTATCGTCAGAACTATACGCTGAGCTCGAGCGGGTGACCAGAGCACTTTTCCAGCGTGGTACTGAAATGGCACGCAAACAAGGACTGATATTGGTGGATACGAAATACGAATTTGGATTGCGAGACGGTCAGTTGTTTTTAATCGATGAGATCCACACGCCGGATAGCTCGCGGTATTTCATTGCAGAAGGCTACCAAGAGCGCCAAGATCGAGGCGAACAACAGAAGCAACTCAGCAAAGAGTTCGTTCGGGAGTGGCTGATGGAGAATGACTTTATGGGCTTCGAAGGCCAAGCGGTCCCCGACATGCCGGACTCCTTCGTCAATGAAGTCACCGACCGTTACATTGGACTTTACGAACAAGTTACCGGAAGGCCCTTTGAACGCGCGGCCTCTGAACATTTGGAACGCGACATCGAAGAGGCCGTAGCCGAGTGGATTGCAACCAACAACCATGGGTAAGAAGCGTCCGCACTGGCACCAAGATGCCCTCGCTGCCGTGCGCGCTTTGCGCAACGACGGCGTCATTTCGCACCCCACTGATACCGTTTGGGGACTCGCTGCAGACGCGACGTCCACAACGGGCGTACAGCGCATTTTTGACATCAAGCAGCGCGCCTTGACCGAGACCTTGCTAATGCTGGTGGATTCGGAACAAGCATTGGAACAAATGCTTCCCAACTTGCCTGAAGCTGCGTGGGAGCTACTGGAAGTGAGTGATCGGCCTGTCACGCTCGTGGGGACGCTCGGCGGTCAGGTACGTCACACCTTTGCTCCGGGCATGGTGCGGGAAGATGGATCCATCGCGGTTCGCCTCATATCCGACCCGTACCTGAGTTTTCTGATTCAGGGAATCGGAGCACCTCTCGCTTCCACCAGCGCCAACCTAGCCAAGCAATCTACCCCGCATACCTTCAATGAAGTTGACCAGCAGGTTACCAGTGCAGTGGACTTCAACGCCCATTACCGCCGAGCGGAGCTGAATTCAAGTCAATCCTCTATGCTCGTCCTCTTTGACGACGCTGGACGCATGCGCATTTTGAGGAGCTAACGCTATCCGCGTAACTTTGAACCCATGTCCGCAGAAGCCATGAACTACTCGGCCCACCTGAACCATCCGCTGTTCAAGACCATTGGAAAAATCGCGGACCAGGAAGGAAAGTCAGCCTACGCCATTGGTGGCTTCGTGCGGGACCTCTTGCTTCAACGCCGGTGCAAAGACATCGACATCGTGGTTGAAGGCAGCGGCATCGAACTGGCCAAGAAAGCCTCCATCGCTTTGAATGCGGGAAAGGTTACAGTCTTCAAGAACTTCGGTACGGCCATGTTCCGTTACCGCGACTGGGAGGTGGAATTCGTCGGGGCCCGGAAAGAATCCTACGAACGTGGCAGCCGCAAGCCCATCGTGGAAGACGGCACCATCGAAGACGATCAAAACCGACGAGACTTCACCATCAATGCCCTCGCCATCAGCCTAAATGAGGCGACGTTCGGTGACCTCGTTGACCCCTTTGCTGGCGTTCGAGACCTGGAGAACCAGTGCATTCAAACGCCTTTGGATCCGGATATCACGTTCAGTGACGACCCACTGAGGATGCTGCGTGCGATTCGGTTCGCCACCCAACTTCACTTCCGCATCACAGACTCCAACGTCGCATCCATACAGCAAAACGCCAACCGCATGGAGATCATCAGCCAAGAGCGAATCCACACCGAGCTTCACAAGATCATCCTGAGCCCAAGGCCTTCGATTGGATTTAAATTGCTCGACAAGTGTGGATTGCTGGGCATCATCTTCCCTGAGATGGAGGCACTCAAAGGAATAGAGTGGAGAGACGGAGTTGGTCACAAGGACAATTTCTACCACACCTTGGAAGTATTGGATAATGTGGCGAAAGTCTCTAATGACCTTTGGTTGCGTTGGGCGGCCATCCTTCATGACATTGCAAAGCCAGCCACCAAACGCTTCCAGCGCAAACACGGCTGGACGTTTCACGGACACGAAGACAAGGGTGCTCGCATGGTACCCAAAATCTTCAAGCGCATGAAGCTGCCTTTGGACCACAAAATGAAGTTTGTCCAAAAGCTTGTGCTCTTGCATCTCCGGCCCATTGCGCTCACGAAAAACCAAATCACGGACAGCGCGGTACGCCGCCTGCTGTTCGACGCTGGCGATGACATTGACGCCCTCATGGTCCTTTGCCGCGCGGACATTACTTCCAAGAACGAAGCCCGCGTCAAGCGGTACCTCACCAACTACGACATCGTAGTCCAGAAGTTGAAAGACGTCGAGGAGAAAGATCACTTGCGGAACTTCCAACCGCCCATCTCTGGTCAAGAAATCATGGAAACGTTTGGCATTCCACCAAGCAAGCCAATTGGCGATTTGAAAAACGCCATCAAAGAAGCCATCCTGGACGGAAAGATTCCCAATGAGCCGGGACCGGCAAAAGAACTTATGCTCGAATTAGCGGCCAAAATGGGCCTCTCACCAAAGTAAGGGAGCTATTTATCCTTTCCAGCCGTCCTTCAGCGTCACGGCGCGGTTGAACACCGGCGCTCCTGGGGTGCTGTATTTCGAATCCAAGGTGAAATAGCCCAGTCGAGTGAATTGGAAGACCGCCCCCACTTCGGCGTGGACGAGTGACGGTTCCACTTTACACCCTTTGAGAACATCCAAACTATTGGGATTCAAGGCGTCCATGAAATCCCCATCTGCTTCTGGCAAGGCCTCCCGGAACAACCGGTCGTACAACCGCACTTCCGCTTCTTCTGCTTGACCCGCAGCTACCCAATGGAGTGTGCCTTTAGGCTTTACGCCTGAAGTGTCTTGGCCGCTGCGGCTGTTCGGAATGTAATTCACATGCACTTCAGTCACGTTTCCGTGTTCATCCTCGATGTGGTCCGCATACTCAACGATGTAAGCAGATTTCAAGCGCACCGTTCGTCCTGGAGCCAACCGGAACCACTTCTTGTTGACATCAACCCTGAAATCTTCAGCTTCCATCCACAGCTCACGCCCGAAAGGAATCTCACGCGTACCTGCTGCCTCATCCTCCGGGTTGTTGACAGTTGTCAGCATCTCCGTCTGGCCTTCCGGATAATTCAGCACAACCAGGCGAATGGGGTTCAGCACCGCCATGACCCGTGGAGCGCGGCGATTCAAATCGTCCCGAAGCGACCACTCCAGCAAACTACCATCGATGGTGTTGTTGCG
>JBELBV010000009.1:0-31475 GCA_042095135.1 Flavobacteriales bacterium
TAGAGCATCTGACTGTTAATCAGAGGGTCCCTGGTTCAAGTCCAGGTGGGGGAGCTAAACAAGACAAGTCTCGATTCTTCGAGGCTTGTTTTTTTTGTGCCCTCTCAAAAGGCTTGATGCCATTGAGCATAAGCTAAATTTCAACAACAACCACTTCGGCCGCTTCGACCAATAAAGAGCCATATTAAATTGCAAGATGACTGTAGGCTGACGACGTCCGTGCAGTGAAGTCGCTCTCCTGTCAATACTCAACGACTATAATCCGGTCAGTGAACATACGAGTCGTCGATTCATCCCTCACCACCACCACATAGTGCCCGGGTGGCAGCGATAGCGTGTGGTGCCCAGAAGACGACGCTAACTGAAGTGTCTGAATTAGCCTGCCTGCTTGGTCCCTGATTTCGCATTGTACGGCTGATGCCGCCGGCCCTGGCCAACGAATCTGAACGGGATCATCAGAACTCAATACATTCGGCCACACAAATCCCCTAACCGATGGTGACCAATCGTTGTCTAAAACCGACACTGGGCTAATATTCTCCTGAAAGTTTACCGTGTTATCACTTTGCATGTCGGCGCTGCTGATAAACGCGTCTTTATCACTATCGGCGTCAATGTCCGCAAACTGAACCCAAGCCAATGAATTCACCTGCTCTAAACCAAAGGGGGAGATAAGCGGAGGTGTGCTAAAATCTGGCGCAGACGATGAACCTGTGTTCTTGTAATAGTGAAGGTTGCTCGTGAAGCTGTAGCTATATAAATCCTCTACCCCAACTACTGAGACCATTAGATCTTGATCGCCATCCTCATCCAAATCAACAAAATCCATGCTTGTAACAAGGCCCTCACTTCCTAGCCCTTCAAATGGATCGGGAAATACGGGCAATCCAAACGGCCCGTCGACAGGTGTGTCGAAAACTGCGGATTCGGCTGTCCCGACATTCTCACACTCAAAGAAAAAGTGTTGAGTGTTGCCTGTAAAGGAGAATTGGCTCGCTGATCCGAGTAGGTCCAAATCATTATCACCATCAAGATCACTAAATTGAATGGATTGAATCGCCCAGCCTGATTCCGCAATTGGAGCCAATAACAGATTAAATGGATTTATAAATCCAGTCTCGAATACGGGCGACTGAGCTGTGCCTGTATTCTCATAAAATATCACCGGCGAAATCTCGTTAACATACAAGTAAGGGTCGTAGGAGTAACCATACATCGCACCGTCAACGGTCAGTATGTCAAGGTCGCCGTCACCATCAATGTCGGCAATCTCTAATGCATTACCGCCAAACGTATAAAAGGCGTCAAGCCCATCAATAGTTTGGGACCCAAAGGGTGTCGAAATTGGCTCGAAGCTTGGTGACTCTGGGGTACCTGAATTCTCTTGAAAGGTAAAAACCGTGCCCTCGTAGTAGCCACTAAATCGACTTATCATGTCCAAATCTCCGTCTCCATCGATGTCCACCAACTCAAACTCTGCAGCTTGACTCCCTTCATTTCCCGAAAGTCCGTGAGGGTCTAAAATGCTCGGCGCAAAGGATTGGGCTTTTGTGACGTGCACCGTCAAAATCAAACCCAAGCTAAGAGCAAGTCGACGCAAAGATGCGCTGGAAATACTGCCGATAAGGGATTCATACGTTCGGCGTAACTGATTCATCCATTTGTTGGCTAGAAGCGTAGTTTGGCCCCCATTTGCGGCGAGCTCATCTGCAATGCGGCGAGCTAAGTTTTTGAGCTGTCGTTGTTTTCTAGCGTGGTGAATCATGGTGTATCTATTGTGGTGACGGCTTGCGCCAAAAGGTACTATCTGGAGTCGTCACTCCATCGCGATGCATTTTATCATCCGGCCCAAGAATATTGGGCCTTTGTTTCCCCCCCAATATATGAACATCGTATATCTCCTCTACGGAAGATTGATATTCGATCAACCCTACTTTACTCATGGTCGGTAGGTGAACAACCATAACGCCAGACCGATTATTCGGCAACTTCTTTGCGATGGCTCGAAATATTTTAGACTTCTCGCGCAATTTGGAGAGGCCCACAAAAAGGTAGTCGCCGTACTGCGACATACCCCGAACAAATCCGCCAAAATCAACCACCGAGCGGCTCGCGCCGGTTGATCGATCGATATGAACCAATTGACCGTCAGCAGAGGTCAAGACATATAACTCTCCCTGAATCAACTGCGGTGAGTGAGGCATTGCCAAGCCTTGCGCGACCACCTCATTAGCATCAACATCCATTATTACCCCTGTATTCGCAATGTCCTCTCTCCAGCTTTGGCGAGTGTTGCCTTGGTTGAATGCAGAGGCGTAGCGCGGCCTTCCCCCCTCCATAGCAAGACCGTTCAAGTGGCAACGGTCCTCGCCCAAAACAGCATCAATAAATGGTGGCTTCCAAACCGGCGTAAAACTTGATCGATCATCCACACGCATTATGCAAGAGAATAGTGTGTTCACCGCGTACAATTCTCCGTCAGAACCAAAGTGTACGTCATGGATATCCAACGGGCCCGTAAAATATGCAGCCCTCGGCATGTACAAGGCGTCATACTTCCCAGGAGATTTTGGATAATGTTCAGCTAATTCAGCTGAATTCCGAAAGACCAAAATTTGATCTTGGCAGGCGATAGCCAACCGATCAGTTGCCAAGTCCTCAGCCACGCCCATGGCTTTTCGGAAACTCCTTGGTAATTGAACAAGTGAGTTCTTGTCCTTCGCTGAAAACAAAACCAACTTGCCAGCCTGATAGGTTGAGAGGGCCACCGTTGCCTCAAGGGCTTGAAGTAACTCAGGAAGCTGTGGGGAGTATCGGCACGAAAATGGAGATATAGGCGCTTGAGGCATCGGGGGTGGCAGTTCTTCTATCGAAGGTAGGCCAATCTGTGGATTTGAGATAAGTCCAGGTGGGGGAGCTAAACAAATGGAAAGGCGGTTATACCTTCACGGTGTAACCGCTTTTTGTTTGCCCCATGTTTGCTCGCGCCCTTGCCGCCTTCGTTTTTGTTTTCGTCTCCTTCCTTCAAGCCACACCTCAACCTAGCCCTCCTTCTGAAGATAGCTTGCGAATCGCGCCGGAAACGATTCAAATCACAGACAACGTTGCGCGCTCCATCCTAGACTACACCACAAGTGGTGAATTAGGGTTGAACCAAATGTTTGCTCCAGTCGGTTGGACCGAACCAATTGTTCGCCTGCAATTCGAGCTTCGCGGGATTGTGATTGGTGGCACGCTGGGGATGCAGTTTGCGGAAGGAACGCTTGTATTCGAAAAAGACGAAGGTTTCATTGTTCCCGCAAACACCAAGGTCCGAATCTTCAATGCAGGTGCGTCTGACCTGCACTTGATTGAGGTGTTGCGCCCCGCTTATAATGCCCAGCGCGCGGAAGCGTTTGACTCATTCTGATCCTCCTCAACACCAAACCCTTGTGGAACTCCTTGTTCCGTGCGACTTTGCAGCCATGTTTCGAACAACTATCCTTTTCTCGGTTGTGCTGCTGATTGCTTGTAGCGTACCCTCTGCCCCTTCAGAATCCGCAACACCCGCTCCAGACGCCGTTCGCACGTCCGTCCAATTGACCGTCACCGCTGAAAACACGGCGCTTCGGCTGACCGAAGCCGAAGCACTGACCTTCGCCCCGGCAAAGCAGCCTTTAGAAACTGAAATAGCTGTTTTTATCAACCCCAACAACACCTTCCAATCCTTCATGGGAATCGGTGGTGCCATCACGGACGCTTCAGCCGAGGTTTTTTCAAAATTGAGCGCGCCTGTACAATCCCAGTTCATGGACGCCTACTTCGGGGCGGGTGGCATCAACTACAACATTGTGCGAACGAGCATTCACAGCTGCGACTTTGGGCTTGGGAGCCACACCTACATCGAAGAAGGTGATTCAGCGCTGACCACGTTTGACATTGAGCCCGACCGCGTGAAGCGCATTCCAATGATCAAGCGAGCTGCGTCGATGATTGGAGATGACGTGGTGTTTTACGCGAGCCCATGGAGCCCGCCGGCCTTCATGAAAACCAACAAGAACATGCTGCGCGGTGGTTCGTTGCTGCCTGAATACTACCAGGCGTGGGCCAACTACTTTGTTAAATTCATTGAAGCCTACGAGGCGGAAGGGCTGCCAGTGTGGGGGGTGACCATCCAAAATGAACCCATGGCCACGCAGCGGTGGGAGTCGTGTATTTACACCGCAGAGCAAGAGCGGGATTTCTTGAAAAACAACCTCGGCCCCACCATGGCAGCTGCTGGATATGGGGACAAGAAAATCGTTGTTTGGGACCACAACCGCGACCTCATCACCCACCGTGCGAACACAATTTTTGACGATCCTGATGCTTCGAAGTACGCCTGGGGAACCGGCTTTCATTGGTATGAAACCTGGACCGGTGGCAACCCTAAGTACGAGAATCTCAAGCTCATCAAAGAGGCTTACCCCGACAAACAGCTCTTGTTCACAGAGGGGTGTCAAGAGGGGTTCGATGCCGCGCATTATGAGCGTTGGTCCAACGCGGAGCGCTACGGCAACTCCATGATCAACGACTTCAACAGCGGCACCGTAGGTTGGACCGACTGGAACATCCTCCTCGACGAAACCGGCGGACCCAACCATGTGCAGAACCTTTGTTTTGCCCCCATTCACGCCGACACCCAAAACGACTCGCTCATCTTCACGCCGACCTACTACTACATCGGGCATTTCTCCCGGTTCATTGAGCCCGGCGCTTTGCGGGTGAGCACGTCAGCCAGCCGCAGCACCATCGAGAGCACGACGTTCCAGAACCCTGATGGAAGCCTGGTCACGGTGATTATGAACCGAACAGACGAAGCGTTGGACTACACGTTGGTTGTGGACGATCAGGAGGCTCGAGCTTCCATTCCAGCGCACGCCATGCAAACGCTGGTGTACTGATTGTCTTTATTGCACGATAACCGTGCGGGCCACGGCGCCACCACTCGTTACTACATACACCCCATTAGGAACGGGCGGGACCCACTGAGTTGTGGGCTCAAGCGTGTATTGCGCAGCTTGTTGACCGTGCATTGACCATAGCGTCACCTGCATGGGATGGTTGGTGGGGTTGAACAGTGTGAGGCCTGACGGTGATTTTTGGTAAAACACCTCCAGCGCTTCCGGTTCTTGTGTTTCCACCGTCAACGCACATGACAACGTCAAATCCAACCCACCAGATGTAGCGGCTTGCTCTAGCGCGTCCAGTCCAGACGGGTCGTCACGCAGAAAGGCGTCGAGCCACGGCAACACAACGCTGACCGACAGGGCTAATTGCTCCTCATGGGACAATCCTTGAAACCCTAGTTCCCCAAAATCGCACAACGTCCCAGGGTCCGCGTAGCCACAGTGGCCGCCATCAGGTATGGAGACAAATGCACGGCACGGCGAATTCACCGCCGCTTCATAAATGGGTTCGTGTTGCGTCGCGGGTGGGGTGACCGCGTCGTCCGTCCCGGACACCACCATGGCAGGGGCATCAATGGAAGCACCCACGGAAATCGCGGAGGGGGCGGTTTCCGCTGGAGCAAATACAACGTAGGCATCCACCGGCGGGTTGGATTCCGCTGATAACCAAGACGCCCCACCACCCATGCTGTGTCCACCTATCGCAATGCGGCCATCGAACTCTCCTTCCAAAACTCCATCCACCGCATTGGTTGAGATTTCTTCAGCGACAAAGGCCAAATCTTGGCCATAAGCCTCGTGGCTCGGCGCGAAGCCTTGCTCCGTGCCAATCGACACAAACACATACCCCTCCCCCACAAGTGCTTCTGCCAGCCCTTCGTAATCGTCAGGTGCCATCACAAACCCATGTGCGAACACAACCACCGGGTAAGGGCCCGGGGTGTCCGATGGATACCACACCATGCAGGGCACTTCACGGTCTTCGCGGTCGGGGTCCACAAGGGTCCAATCGGTTTGTGCAACTTGACCCAATGCGGTCAACACATGTGTTGTAACGGCAAGCATAAGGATCGTCTTCTTCATGGTGGTTAAAGGTAGTGGTCGGTAGGATTGTTCAAGACGTCCAAGGGTGGGACAAGAGGCCTCTGAATTCACCTCCTATTTCAAACAAGGGTACGAAGAAGTAAATACCAAATACAAGATGCTTTAACTTGCAGTTCGAACGCGACTGCAACCCACCTGAAATGCCTGGTGAGCCGCACATCCCCATCACCATGCGATATTTCTGGATTTTTCTTCTTTCATCCACCGCTTCTTTTGGTCAAATCGACCTGCCTTTTGATTTTGAGACCCCCGAATCAACCCCTGAATTTGTTGATTTCGAAATGGCTGAAACAACCGTTGTTGCTAACCCCAATATCAACGACAACAACCCCTCGGCCTTTGTGGCGAAGATGGTTCGGAATCCAGGCGGAGAGATTTGGGCTGGGTCCATTGTCACGTTGCCTGCATATTTGGATTTGTCTGAAGTGGGGGCGTTCCGATTGAAGATTCACTCACCTGTAGCCGGAACCATCGTCAAGCTCAAGTTGGAAGGTTTGGCTATTGGGGAGCTCGATGCAATTACAACGGTGGCGAATGACTGGGAAACCCTGGAGTGGGATTTTACCGGTGCACCAGTCGGCGTGTTCAACCAGGTGGCTTTTATGTTGGATTTTGGGTTGTACGGAGATGGAAGCGGCTTGTCTACATTTTATTTCGATGATGTCGAGTTGTTTGATGGTGCTGGTGAGCTCCTCCAAGTCAGTTTACCTATCACCCATGAAGATGAGATGGTCCATTACCAAACCACTTCTTTTGCGGGAAATTTCTCTGAAACAGCGCTCGACCCCGTCGACGAAACCAACAGCGTGACCAAGGTGACCAAGCATTGGTCAGCCTTGGATTACGCAGGAACAACCGTAAGCACCCCTTTGGGGTTGGTTGAACCCATTGGGTTTGAGCCCGGATACACCACCATCAGTGTAGATGTTTTCTCCCCAGCTGCGGGCATCGCTGTCCGATTGAAGGCGGAGGAATACTTGAATATGGCCAACAGTGTGGAAACACAAATAACCACCACTACAGCATACGAATGGGAGACGCTAACCTTTGACTTGTCTCAGCCCGTGCCGGGAACGCCCGCTTTGAATTTTAATTTGAACTACTCCATCCTTTCCCTCTTCTTTGATTTCGGAAATCCGGGGTACTTGTCGGGAACAACCGCTTATTACTATGACAATGTCATCTTCAATGGAAACCCCACGCTTGTGGATGGGTTTGGGGAGAAGGATGCTTTCTTCTATCCTTCCGTCCTCACCGCTGGACAGCCCTTGGTGTTTAAGGGGGTGAATGATATCCCGTTCAATCTGCGTGTTTTTGACGCGCAGGGAAGGCTGGTTCAACAGGAGCGATTTCAAAGCGGGCAATCGCTGCACCTTTCCCCTTGTACACCAGGGATGTATTTTTTGCATTGGGGTGATCGAACACAGAAGATCACCGTTACAGCTCAGAATTAATCAAGGCACCTTGTGCCCCCAGCTGGCTTCCGTTAACGCAAACCAATCTTCGTCCGAGAGGGAGATGTCCTTGGCTGAAACCAGTGTGCGATAACGCTCAGAACGGGTGGTCCCGACAACGGGTATGATTCCCGCTGGGTGGCGCATCAACCAGGCCAATAAAAGCACCTCTTGTGGGGTATTGTAGTGCTCGCTCAACCGGAGCATCGTTTTTTGAATGCGCTGGCTTTGAGGGGAGTCCTCTGAAAACACCCCTCCCATGGGAGACCAAGCCATGGTTCCTATTTCATGGCCCTGATGATAATCAAGGGTGCCGTCGGTCATCGGTGTTGTATGGGTTAGTGAGCACTCGATTTGATTCCAAGCCGGCCGGCCATGTTTTGAAACTAAAGCCAATTGTGATGGTGTAAAATTGGAAACACCCCAAGACCGAATTTTCCCCTCGCGTTGCAACAACTCAAGGGTGTCTACTGCTTCACGAGGGTCCAAAAGAGGGCTTGGGCGATGCAATAAAAACAGGTCGATATAGGATGTTCGCAAATTCCGTAGGCTGTTTTCCGCAGAACGGCGTATGTGGGCCGCAGAATAATCATACCGTTTGACGGCATGGGGTGTTCCTTCTTCAGGATAACAGATGCCGCACTTTGATATGAACTCAACATCTTCTCGGCATACAGCGGAGTGGGCGAAGGCTTCGCCAAATGTCGCTTCTGTTGTATAACCGCCATAGATGTCTGCGTGATCAAAGGTGTGGATTCCTTCTCCTATTGCGGTCTCAATGTGCGCCGCCATTTCGGAAACCGTCATGTTCGCTCCCCACACACCCCACTTCATGGTGCCAGCGATGATTGGTGCTGTGTTCATGGTTGAAAATGGATCAATGGTTGAAGCGCCGATTCCTTCCGTTGTTCGCTCCATTGTTTGGTTGGAAAACCGGGCGCCCTATGGATATTAAAAGTATTCCTATGTGCCATCAAAATTGCACCGATTGGTTCATTCAGCAATCCAGACAACAAAAAAAGGGGCTTCGCAGCCCCTTTTTCTTATTGGTGTACTGGATTAAGCACGGTCCAAGTCCATGACTTTCGCCCACGCTTTTATAAAGTCTTGAATAAACTGCTTTTCTCCGTCTGCACATCCGTAAACCTCTGCAATGGCGCGAAGCTCCGAGTTGGAACCAAAAATCAGGTCTGTTCGTGACGCCGTCCACTTGTTTGCACCTGTGACACGGTCGCTTCCCGCAAACCCTTCAGAAACCGGGTCCACAGCCTTCCACGTCGTATTCAGATCCAACAAGTTCACAAAAAAGTCGTTCGTTAATTCGCCCGGGCGGTCTGTAAACACTCCGTGCATTGAGCCGTCGTAGTTTGTGCCGAGCACACGCAATCCACCAACCAGCGCCGTCATTTCGGGCGCCGTCAACGTCAGTAGCTGCGCTTTATCAAGCAACATTTCTTCGGTCGTTCCGCCCACCCCGGACTTTCGGTAGTTTCGGAAGCCGTCTGCGCGAGGCTCCAACACCGAGAAGGACTCTACATCGGTTTGTGCGTCTGTAGCGTCACCCCTTCCTGAGGTGAATGGCACCTCAACAGAGTGACCTGCATTTGCCGCGGCCTGTTCTATGCCAGCAGCAGCACCCAGAACAATCAGGTCTGCCATTGATACCTGGGCGCCTCCGGCACCATTGAATTCCTTTTGAATTCCCTCAAGTGTGTCCAACACCCGGTTCAATTGGGTTGGGTTGTTGACTTCCCAGTAACGTTGGGGGGCTAATCGAATCCGACCACCATTGGCACCGCCGCGTTTGTCGCTTCCTCGGAATGTTGACGCGGAAGCCCAGGCTGTTGAAACCACCTCTGAAACGTTCAGGCCGGACGACATGATTTTGGCTTTCAGGGCCCCAACATCGCTGGCGCTGATGGTGTCACCTGTAGGGGTTGGGTCTTGCCAAATCAACTCTTCCGTTGGGACTTCTGGGCCCAAGTAACGATGAATCGGCCCCATGTCCCGGTGCGTCAACTTGAACCACGCTCGGGCAAACGCATCAGCAAACTCCTCGGGTTTCTCGTAGAACCGCTTTGAAATAACCGCATACTTGGGGTCCATCCGAAGCGCCAAATCTGTGGTCAACATGATCGGTGTGTGGCTTTTTGACGGGTCGTGCGCGTCGGGAACAACACCTTCTCCTCCACCATTTTTTGGCTTCCACTGTTGGGCTCCTGCTGGGCTTTTAGTCAGCTCCCACTCAAAACCAAAGAGATTTTCAAAGTAGTTGTTGCTCCATTGGATGGGGGTTGTAGTCCAGGCCCCTTCCAGACCACTGGTGATGGTGTCCCCGCCAGCGCCTGTTCCGAAGGTGTTTTTCCACCCCATGCTTTGCTCTTCAATGCTCGCGCCAGCAGGCTCCGCGCCCACGTACTTTTCGGGATCAGCCGCTCCGTGGGTTTTTCCAAAGGTGTGTCCACCCGCTATGAGCGCCACCGTCTCTTCGTCGTTCATTGCCATCCGTCCGAATGTCTCCCGAATGTCCCGCGCTGCTGCAAGCGGGTCAGGGTTTCCGTTGGGGCCCTCTGGGTTCACGTAAATCAAACCCATTTGTACCGCTGCCAGCGGATTTTCCAAATCACGGTCGCCTGAATAACGCTGGTCCGCTAGCCATTCGCCTTCTGAACCCCAGTAAATATCTTCTTCTGGTTCCCAAACGTCCGCTCGGCCGCCGCCAAAACCAAATGTTTTGAATCCCATGGTCTCCAACGCACAGTTGCCTGCGAGGATCATCAGGTCTGCCCATGAAATTTTGTTGCCGTACTTCTGCTTCACCGGCCACAACAACAAGCGTGCTTTGTCCAAATTGGCATTGTCCGGCCAGCTATTCAGTGGTGCGAATCGTTGGGTTCCTGCGCCAGCTCCACCGCGTCCGTCTTGAATTCGGTACGTGCCTGCGCTATGCCAAGCCATGCGAATAAAAAATGGCCCGTAGTGTCCATAATCCGCTGGCCACCAATCTTGAGAGTCAGTCATCAACTTATTGATGTCTTCCTTCAGCGCCGCATAATCCAATGATTCAAACGCCTTCTTGTAGTCGAAGTCGATTCCCATGGGGTTCGAAAGCGCTGAATGCTGGCGAAGAATGCTAAGGTTCAATTGATTTGGCCACCAGTCGGTGTTTCGTGTTCCACCGCCCGCACTTTTTTTCAGGGAGCCCCCCAGAAAAGGGCACTTGGACTCGCTGTTTACGTTGTACGTATTTCTTGATTGATCGTCGCTCATTTTCCCGTGACTTTGGTTTCTACTCTGAGCCATCAAAAGTAATCGGATTCTCCGCAAATTCAGGCTCAATTCAAGCACAAAATAACGCTGCTTCGACCACTCAGTGCGCTTGAAATGCAACTCACTAAAAGCAAAAACAGCGCCCACTGATAGGCGCTGTTGCGTTTATGATGTCTTAATTCGTTTAGAGTAAATTGATTCGCTGAGCGAGCGCGTCCTTGTAGCTTCCGCCCACCGGAATTTCCTTCTCCATGCCTCGGATGGTGATCATCGAATACTTAATGCTCTCAATGGCCTCGATGTTGATAATATAACTGCGGTGCACGCGCATAAAGTCCGATCCACTAAGCTTGGTTTCGACGTCCTTCATCGTGGAGTGAATCGTGTAGCTCTCCGTCGTTGTGTGCACAACCACGTAGTCCTTGAGTGCCTCCACGAACAACAGGTCTTCGTTCTTCACGCGGATGAGTCGGCTCCGGTTCTTCACAAAGATGATATCCGAATCCTCCTTGTGTTCCGCAAGGCTGCGCAGGAACTCGGTCTCTTGTCGAACCTCTTGCTCCTTACCGTGCTTGTGCAGCGCCATTTCAATGGCAGTCTGAATGTCAACGTCCTTGAATGGCTTCAAGATGTAGCCGTGGGGTTCGGCCATTTTGGCTTCGTTGAGCGTGCTTTCGTCAGCGTAGGCGGTCAAGAACACAACGGGAATATCCATGTTGCGCTTGATTTCTTCAGCCGCGGCAATACCGTTCATATCACCTTTAATCATGATGTCCATCAACGCTAAGTCGGGCTTGTGCTTCATGGCCATGTTAATGGCATCTTCGCCATTATCGGCAGACGCAACAACATTGTAGCCAAGGTTGCCAAGGCAGCGTTCGATATCTTTCCGAACAATGCTTTCGTCTTCGGTTACGAGAATATTGATAGGCATGTCAAGTGGTTCTAGTCGGTCAATGGGGTAAAACTAACCAAAAATGAGGCCCCTGTGTTCCATTCTAACGTATTATCGCTGTGTTTGTTATCCACAGTAAGCGTTCCGTCGAGTTGGTCCGTCAACGCCTGGACTAGATAAACACCCAAACTCTCGTTGGTTTCAAAATCGAAATCATTCGGAAGCCCCACCCCGTTGTCTGATACTTGAATCTCCAGTGTTGACCCTACGCGCTTTACACGCAGGTAGATCTTGCCGGACGACCTGCCTTTAAATGCATACTTCAAGCAGTTCGAAACCAGCTCATTCACAATCAACCCGCAGGGAATGGCTTGCTTAAGATTGATATGCACGTCATCGAGTTCCGAAATCAACTCAACCCCGGTCGTCACATGTGAATAGCTGTGAATCAAGTTTTGGGTCAAACGTTCTAAGTAATCCGAGAAGCCAATCGAACTGAAATCTGAATTCTTGTAGAGGCTCTCATGAATGAAACTCATGGTTGAGATGCGGTTTTGGCTCTCGTCCAACACCTCCAACATCTTCGCGTCGTCCACAAACCGCCGCTGCAAATTCAACATGCTTGAAATCACCTGCAGATTGTTTTTGACCCGGTGGTGCACCTCCTGAAGCAGGATTTCTTTCTCCTTCAACGCCTCCCGGATTTGGTTGTCAATCTCCTTGCGTTCGGTGATGTCATATGCGATGCAACTGAGCTCTTTGGTGCCTTCGTCGTATTGCACTGGGTTGACGAACAGTTGGTACCACACCACTTCCCCTTGCTGGTTCACCAGCGGCAACTCAAATTGTTGTTGCACCCCCTGAGCTGCACGTACAAACAATTGGAATTGGCCCTTGTAAAACTCTTCAGATACCACCTCTTTGAGTAATTCAATAATGGGGGTTCCTACGATGGTATCAAAGTCAAACTGTTCCTTGAGCACCTCCACGAGATTTTGGTTCACCGAGGTCACATTGAATTTTTGGTCAATAGTGAACATCAGTAGGTAGCGGGTCGAATTGAAAATCGATTCCAATTTGGCCGACTGTACCAAGGCAGAACGCTCGTAGGCGCGGACTTCGGATACGTTCAAATAAATGCACCGAAGTCCGACAAGTTGGCCTTTGGGGTTGGTTTGAACCGAACCACCACCAAGCATTTTCAACTCTGAACCATCCTTGCTTTTGAAGGTTAATTCGTTGCGGTCGCCCACCAACCAGTGCTTCCAATCCTCGATTTTTTGGCCATCTGGGGGCGAGGCAATTTCTTGGATTTTGATCGCTTTCAGTGTTTTAGCATCGTACCCCAGTGTGGAGAAGAACGCTGGATTCGCGTACGTGATTATCCCCCCCTCATCCACCAAGAAAACCAAATCGCTGGCGTTGTCCAAGATATCCCGATACCGCTCCTCGCTGCGCCGCAATTCTTGTTCCGCCAAACGAATATCTGTGATGTCACGACCCACCAAAACAAACCCCGTGCCCTCTCCTTCTTCGTTTTGCAAAGCCGCAATGGAAATCAGCATCTGAAACACCTCTTCGCTCGCCCGACGGCCCGCAACTTCACCCGCGTAGTACCGCTGCTTCTGCAAATCTTCCATTATGACCTTAAGGTCTTCCGGATTTTCAAGAAAGTCGAACCCTTTCAACTCCATAGCATCTTCGGCCGTCATGCCAAATTCCACGGATGCTGCGTGATTAAATTGGATGATTTTGCCCTCCACATCGAAGGCGATGATCATGTCAATGGAGCTTTCGATGATGGAGCGATTGAACCGTTCCGCCCGCATCAACTGTTTCTGCGTCTTGCGGTGTTGATTGATTTCCTCCTTGAGCAAGACGTTGGCTTCCTCCGCAGATGAACGCCGCATCTGTTCGCGCACCAATTGCATGCGCGTGGAAAGATCATTCACTGTAACCTGCACCGCTGGGTGGTTATCGAAAAAACTCAACACCATTTGAACGCCGACTTCCCGCACCTCCCCATTCGCTTGGAGGATGGAAACTTCCATGTAAGCGGTTTTTTCTCCGGCTAAAATGCGTTCCATATCCTCTGCAATCCGCACTTGGTCACCAGCCTCGAAAAAGTTGGACAGTCGCTGGTTGTACACTTCCTCCTCGTCTTGAATTGCCAGGATTTCCAAGCCGGCTTGGTTGGTGTAACGGATGTCGCCTTGCACCACCAAAAACAACCCAAATGGATTGGTCTCCACAAGCAACCGGAACCGTTCCTTTGTTTGCAGTAGATCTTTTGAAATCTTTCTTTTCTCTGTGATGTCCAATAACGCCAACGCAAAATTCTCGCTGCCTTGGCCCACCTTAGTCATCCTTCCTTCTACCACCAACTGCTGACCCAAGAGGTTGACAAATTCAAATTCAAGCACCTCACCCAGTCGAACTGCTAGCCGCTTCCAATTGCGGACACCAAGAAGGGACTCGAGGTTTACCTCTGCCAATTCAAGCGCATTGGATACACCAATTACCCGCCAAAGCTGTGGATTCGAATCCAGAACCTTGCTTTGGTTCACCAAGGCCAATCCCTCAATGGTTCCGTTGGCCAACCCACTGTATAAGAGTTTATTATGGTTCAATGCAGCCACCAACTCACCGTGCTCACGAGCGTCTTTGAATACGGCGAAATAACATTCATCGACCCGACCGGGATGAACCGTGTACACCGCAGATTCAGCGGCATTCGACCACGCAAAGGGATGGAGTTCTGGATGTGCTTGGATGTGCTTCCACACCCCTGCCGCTTCTTCGCGTTCCGGATCGGAAAAAACCCGCTGTGCGGCTGCATTGGTATGCAACAATAATCCCGCATCACTGAAGACCAGTGTGGGATCCGTCCACACATCCGTCCACACCACCATTTGTTCCCGGGTTTCCATGCTATCCCTCTAAGTTAACCCTTAGCGGGTTTGATTCGCTTACCATCGATTCGCACCAACTCACCGCGCTTGTATTCTAAGGATTGTAGCAATAGTTGATTCGGGCCGTAATAGAGCCACTTGCCCTCCCGCTGTCCAAGGTTGTAGCGTTCGACGCGTTCGGTGGAACCGTTGTAATCCTTGTACACGTGTTTACCGACGGATAAACCCATCTCAAATTCGCCTCTGAACTGCTCCGTACCGTTCGGGAAGGTATGAATCCAGGTACCGTGCCGTTCACCATCGACGTACGAGCCTTCTTCCTTGTGGTCGTTGACATCCACAACCCAAGGTCCTTGTTTCAACCCATAATCGTAACGGCCTTCCACTAGTGTTTTACCTGCGCGATCCAATTCCAAAAAGTTTCCGTCGGCTTTGCCTTTGCGGTACGATTCGTCGCGGTGCAAGGAACCATCGATGTAGTACCACCTCCAATTCCCGTGAAACTCACCATCCCGGTAGGTCCCCTCTTGAATCAATTGGCCTGTCTCTGCGTAAAACTTCCACTGGCCCTCGCGCTGGCCCTCGCTGAAGGCCCCTTTGGATTTGAGTGCACCGTCTGAATAAAATTGCTTCCACTCCCCGATGCGCTTACCCTCGGCGTTGGTCACTCCTTCTCCAATTTTGATTCCTTGTTCGTACAATGCTCCGGAAGTAATGTTTCCAGTTTCATCGTATTCGGTATAAACCCCCACCCGTATACCGTTTTCGTAGGTCGAACGCGTGGCAATACTTCCATTGGTATGGATGGTTGTTCGAATGTCAATTTCCTGGGTTTCTACCGCATCCAAAACCACTTCCCCTTCGAAATACTTAACGACGTCTTCGAGCTGGCCCCATTGATCGTAAAACCGAAACAAACCATTGCGCTTACCTGCTTCCCAAGGTCCTTGTTCCTGCAAAATCCCATTGCCAGTCCACTCCATCCAAACACCCGTTTTCTGCCCAAATGAATCGAATCTATTGACCTTTTCTACATTACGTAGATACCCCTTGTTATACTCCAGTAACGCAATGATTCGCCCATCTGCAGCGTATTCCCTTCCCTTTCCATCCTCAGCATCATTGCGAAACGGAATGGCCTTTCGCCGTTGCCCTTCCCGGTCGTATTCATACGTCCAACCGGAACGCTGATTGGATTCGTAGTGCTTCTCCACTTTCACTTTTCCATCGGGAAAGTAACTGCGTTCCCACCCCGACTTCAAGTCTTCAACGTACTCAACCGATCGAAGCTTGACACCTGTCGTGTCAAAAAACTCCCATGTGCCATCCAGTAAAAATTCGCGGCGATTGCCTTTGCTTTTGATCGTTCCATTCTCGTGGAACGCCGTCCAAACACCCTCGGGTTGACCATTGACTAAACATCCTTCACTTGCCTTTTTTCCATTCGGAAAGGTATACACCGTCCAGTTGCATTCACCGGCATTTTCCTGCCCAGAGCACCAAGTTGTCATCCACAGACACAACAATAGAATATTCTTTTTCTTAGAAAATAAATCCATCGTAATAGGGCTGTTAATTGTGTTGGCAAGCCGCACGGCAATTGCTTGGATTTTCATCTTATTCACGACAAACGTCTCGGTTCTGAACAGCGTATTGCAAAATGAATCGTTGATTTTCAAAGCTTAAAGATGGTTTTAAACACCCTGTGAATAGCAACGGCATCGGATAATTTATGCCAACGCGAATCGTCAATAACCTTCGAAATCATCAGGAAAAATGAAGGTGAAAATTCGTGGCTAAAAATTTTGAATTGTGAGGGGTTCACCGGCTTAGACGAAATCAATGAAATCGAAAGTGAAGTTGTTGTGGAGTTCTTCACACAAGAAACACGCTATCAACCGTTAAGTTGTGAATTAACTTGCCGCTCAAATTCGAGAATATGCGCGTTTCAATAGGAGGTGATCATGCTGGACCTGCCTTGAAAAAGGTCCTGACAGCACACTTGGAATCCCGAGGTGTCGAAGTTATCAATCGGGGAACAGATTCCCTGGAAAGTGTGGATTACCCTGATCACGCTCATGCGGTATCTGAAGATGTGGCGAATGGAGCGGTGGATTTTGGCATCTTGATTTGCGGTTCTGCCAACGGTGTAGCAATGACGGCTAACAAACACCAGTCCGTTCGAGCTGGATTGGCCTGGAATAGCGAAGTAGCCAAGTTGGTGAAGCAGCACAACAATGCTAATGTGCTGTGCATTCCTGCACGGTTTGTCACCGAGACTGAAGGATTGGATATTTTGAAAGCCTACATGGAAGAAGAATTTGAGGGGGGACGACATGAACGTCGGGTAAACAAAATCGCCTGCGCGGTGGCCTTGTGTTTGCTGTCATTGATTCCGTCGGTGCAAGTATGGGCTCAAGTGGCTGACCCCCAACCCTTTGCCTCCACGATTCTCGCGGAAGATTTAGAAAACCACTTAACGGTATTGGCAAGCGATGCGTTTGAGGGCCGTGAGACGGGAGAACGCGGTGCGGAAAAAGCCGCGGCATATATCGCCAGCCACTTCAACAGCATTGGTATTGCACCTTATGATGGCGCGACATACTATCAACCGGTGAAGTTGACCCGTTCGCAGATTACCGGAGGTCAGGCTTCTGTTAAAGGCGATGCACTGACATTCTTGGATGATTTTCTCTTTTATCCTGGATTGAAGGTTTCGGCGCTTGAAGATGTAGCTATGGTCGTGGTGAGTGGTTCTGAAGCTGTTGCCTCGACCGATGTGAAAGGCAAAGCCGTAGTGGTTGCTGGAACCGATGGACTCAATGATGTGCGTGAATCAGCCAATGCGAATGGTGCTGCGGCCGTAATAGTTGTGAGTGATGATATCAGTACGCTTCGAAGCCGTTTGAAGCCTTGGTTGATGCGCAAGTCGTTGCGTTTGGATCGTGATGAACCAAGGGAACGAGAAGGAACGCGGATTCCTACGTTCATGGTGGATGCGGCTGCCACGGATGTATGGTGGAGCGCTTCGGATGTGAAGTCATGGAAGAAGTGGAATAAAAAATTAACGAAGGGCAAGGCTCCCGATGCGATTGATTTGGTGGATGCCACATGGAACTTTTCGTTGGATCGCACAGAAGAAGCCATCATCGGCCAAAACGTGCTCGGCTACATTCCAGGTTCGGATTCACTGCTGCGTGAGGAACTGATTGTGATTACAGCGCACTACGACCATGTCGGCATCATCGAAGGTGAAATCCACAACGGCGCGGACGATGATGGTTCGGGAACGGTATCGGTGCTTGAATTAGCCGAGGCATTTCAGGAGGCGGTGAAGGCAGGTAAAGGCCCGAAGCGCAGTGTTTTGTTGATGACGGTGGTTGGCGAGGAAAAAGGGTTGTTGGGCAGCGAATGGTATGCTGATCACCCGATTTGGCCTTTGGAACAAACCGTCGCCAACTTGAACATTGACATGATTGGTCGCGTAGATGAGGCGCATCCGGATGACGATCGGTATGTATACCTCATTGGCTCAGACAAACTCTCCTCGGAGTTGCATGATATCAGCGAAAACGCCAATTCGACCTACACGAACTTAGCCTTGGATTACACATTTAATGCACCGGATGATCCCAACCGATTCTACTACCGTTCAGATCATTACAATTTTGCCAAGAACAACATTCCGGTGATTTTCTACTTCAGTGGTGTCCACGAGGACTACCACCGACCGGGAGATGATCCAGAAAAAATCCACTACGATAAGACGGCGGAAATTGGGCAGCTCGTTTTTTACACAGCCTGGCAATTAACGAATCAAACGAAACGCATCGAGGTCGATCGGGTCAACGATTTTCCAACGAAATAGCGGGTGCGGAATACCGCATGAATGCGGCAACCTCTTCTTCGTACGCCTCGCCTGTCGCTGGGCCATTGAACCCGGAGTGAACGTGCACGGTGCCGTCGTCTTGAATGAACAGTGTTGTCGGAAAACTGACGATGCGGTCCAAAAACGGGAATGCGTCTGCTGCCACTTGTTTGTTGGCTTTTCCGCCAAGTATGACGTCCCAATCCACTCCCATTTCAGAGCGAAATGCATCCAAGCGTTTATAGGCCTCAGCGGCGGAATCAGGCCGCTCAAACGCCACGGAAAACTGGTCGGCATGGTCCATAGGGAGGGCTGATAGCAAACGTACTTCATCCATGCAGTTGGGGCACCATGTGCCGAGGACGTCCAAGACGGTTACACGTCCTTTCGCGGGCAACAAATTGCGCACATAAGGAGTGCCATCCGCATCGACGAGGCGAACGAACAAGGAATCCACAGGCGGGTTCAATTGGGTCAACGTGACACCTAAATCCCAGGGTTTCGCAGGGGCCGCAGTCCAAGTCGTGTGGTAGTGATTGCCGCTGTAGAAATGACCACTGGTCCACCGGTTGTCTGTAAACGTGGCGCCGAAGTAAAACAGGTGTGCGCCATCAAACGTTTGGAGTGTTAGTTCATCCCCATCGAACTGGCCTGTGAGGTAACGGTAGTCGCCGGTAGGTGTTCGCATGGTGCCTTCAATTTGACCCTTGTTGGATCGCAGGTCGAGTTGTGCATCAGCTGTTCCTTCTTGTTCAGTACTACTCTCTCCAAACCAGACATCCCAGCAACCCGCGACGGGTTGGCTATCCGTAATTGCTGCTGCTTCGGTCAATCTGAATGGAACGCGGTACGCGCCGGTTTCGGTTTTCGGACGCAGGGAATCCGTCCAATAACCGGTTGAAGCGGACACCAATGTGAGCGTCCCGTTGAATACCGGAACGTGATACGTATCCTTGGTGGTTTGATTGAGTTGGATAGCCTCTCCCCCATTGCTCACCATCCATGCGGAATCGCCTACCACGAGAGGAAAACAAGCCTGAACGGAATCATTCAAGACAAACACCAAACGCTCATGCGACGGAGCTTGCGCAGGCGGTGTTCCACACGCAGCTAATAAAGCAACTGCGAGAACCAGGAAAAACCCGCGCATCAACCGAGATCGAATTTGATGCCTTGGGCTAACGGTAAGGTGCGTCCGTAGTTGACCGTATTGGTTTGGCGGCGCATGTAGGCTTTCCAAGCGTCCGAACCAGACTCTCGGCCTCCACCGGTTTCCTTTTCTCCACCGAATGCCCCACCGATTTCAGCACCGGAAGTGCCAATGTTGATGTTGGCAATACCGCAATCGGAACCGCTCGCACACAGGAAAGCCTCAGCTTCTCGGACGTTGTTGGTCATGATGGCAGAAGAAAGTCCTTGTGCGACGTTGTTTTGCATAGCAATCGCCTCGTCCAATTCATCGTATGGCATGATGTACAGGAGCGGCGCGAAGGTTTCGTGCTGGACAATCGCTAGATCATTGTTGGCTTCCGCAATCGAAGGGCTGACGTAGCAACCGCTTTCGTACCCAGCTCCTTCGAGTTTGCCGCCTTTGACCACGAATTTACCCCCTTGGTCTTCTACAGCTTGAAGCGCATCCAGGTACATCTGAACCGCAGCCTCATCGGTGAGTGGTCCAACGTGGTTGTTCTGATCGAGGGGGTTGCCGATGCTCAACTGCTTGTAGGCGTTGGCCAAAACACTTTTAACTTGATCGTAGATCGAACGGTGAATAATCAATCGGCGTGTGGAAGTGCAACGCTGACCGCATGTTCCTACGGCACCAAATACCGCAGCTGGCACAACCATGTCAAGGTCGGCATCCGGCGTGATGATGATGGCGTTGTTTCCTCCCAACTCGAGCAGCGCACGGCCCAAACGGGCACCTACCGTAGCACCTACTGCCTTACCCATGCGTGTGCTTCCTGTTGCACTTACCAACGGAATGCGTCCGTCAGCGCTGATTTTCTCTCCGATGTTGGCATAGCCGTTGACCACGCACGATAAAGCTGCGGGAACGCCGTTAGCCGCGGCCACATCATTCCAGATGTGTTGGCAAGCGATGGAGCAAAGCGCGCTCTTCTCAGAAGGCTTCCAAATACACGAATCACCGCAAATCCACGCAAGTGCTGTGTTCCAAGCCCACACGGCGACGGGGAAGTTGAAGGCTGAAATGATGCCAACCACACCGAGTGGGTGGTACTGCTCAAACATGCGGTGCTCAGGTCGCTCGGAATGCGTAGTCATTCCATAGAGTTGACGGCTCAGGCCAACAGCGAAGTCACAGATGTCAATCATTTCTTGCACCTCACCCAAACCTTCTTGCAACGACTTGCCCATCTCATAACTCACCAATGCGCCCAGCGCATCCTTCTTCTCACGGAGGGCGTCTCCGAATTGGCGGACCACCTCTCCCCTCTTGGGCGCAGGTACAGTCCTCCATTCAACAAACGCCGCCTGTGCCGCAGCGATGACACGTTCGTATTCGTCCTCGGTCGCGCTTGTAAGAGAAGCAATGACCTTGCCGTCGACAGGAGAGATCGATGCAATGGTAGGCCCAGAGCCAAAAGCTTCGGTACCGATCATGACACCGGGATTGACAGATTGAATGTTGAGCTCGCGGAGGATGTTTTGGATGTCCATGGTGATGAATTATTCAGGCGCAAAGGTAGTTTGGTGGGTTTTGGCCAACAAAGCCACCCAAGTAACTGATAATCAAAGTTTTACAAAAATCAATCTTAAGCAAACCTTCGGAGTATTACCTGTGGAGACGTTTTGGAGCGGCTACAAGCGAGAAAACCGCCCCTCACACAATGTTTCACGTGGAACACCTTACCGACCGAGTCGGACGAGGAGCACAGCCAAGTCCGAAGCGCTCACCCCGGAGATTCTTGAAGCTGTTGAGAGCGTGTCGGGTTGTTCAGCAGAAAGTTTTTCCCGGGCCTCACTGCTGAGCGATTCGAGCGCATGGTAATCAAAACCCTTCGGGATGGTTACGTAGTCCAGTCGCTGAAGCTTATCCGCCACAGCCTGTTCTTTTTCAATGTAGCCTTGGTACTTAATCTCGACCTCCATGCTTTCGAGGTCAGAAGCCGTCAACGCGTTTTTATCGCAAAGCTCAGCTACGGGCTCTATGTGACGAATCATGTCGTTGACACCAATGTTGGGTCGAGACAAAATAGAGATGGCTTTTTGTTTCTGCTTCAAGGGCGCAGATTTTTTTGAAGCCAACAAAGCTGCCGCGTCATCGGGAGAGACACTGAGCTTTTCCAATCCTTTGCGCATGGTGTTGACACGAGAGCATTTATGCTCGAGGTCGCGCAGTCGATCTTCACTGGCCAATCCGATGCTGTGGGACAACGGGGTTAGGCGTTGATCTGCATTGTCCTGACGCAGGAGTATGCGGTATTCGGCGCGGGACGTAAACATGCGGTAAGGTTCTTTGGTGCCCTTTGTGACGAGGTCATCGATGAGGACGCCGATGTATGCTTGGTTCCGCTTGAGCACGACAGGCTCCTTGTTCCACGTGGAACGCGCGGCATTGATGCCCGCCATGATACCTTGTGCCGCCGCTTCCTCATACCCTGTGGTTCCGTTGATTTGTCCCGCAAAGAAGAGGTTGTTGATGGTTTTGGTCTCGAGGCTGTGCCGTAATTGAGTGGGGTGGAAAAAGTCGTACTCCACAGCGTAACCCGGGCGGAAGAACTTGACGTTTTCGAATCCAGGAACTGCTCGGAGCGCGCGCACCTGGATGTCTTCTGGCAGGCTTGTGCTGAACCCGTTGACGTAGACCTCAATGGTGTCCCAGCCCTCCGGTTCAACGAATAATTGGTGTGCATCCTTGTCGCTGAACCGTTCGATTTTGTCTTCGATACTGGGGCAGTATCTAGGCCCCAAACCCTGGATGCGTCCATTGAACATGGGGGAGCGGTCGAACCCTTCACGCAGCAAGTCGTGAACATCGGTGTTGGTGTAGGCGATGTGACAGCTGCGCTGATGCTCCAGCAAAGGGGTTTCTGTATAGGAGAAACGCTGGGGATTGTCATCGCCCTTTTGTTCTTCCATGACGGCGTAGTTGATGCTGCGGCCGTCCACACGGGGCGGGGTTCCGGTTTTCATTCGATCGGCACTGAACCCGTGCTCGACTAACTGCTCTGTGATGCCCTGGATGGCTTTTTCCCCAGCACGGCCGCCGCCAAATTGTTTTTCGCCGACGTGCATCAAGCCGTTGAGAAAGGTGCCCGCGGTAACCACGACGGATCGAGCGCGAATTGATGCCCCGAGTTGAGTTTTGACACCCACGCAGGTTCCATCCTCGATGAGCAGCTCGATGACAGCGTCTTGCCAAAAATCCAACTTCGGTGTTTGCTCCAGCATGAGCCGCCATTTTTCAGCAAAACGCATGCGATCGTTCTGGGTGCGGGGAGACCACATAGCTGGTCCTTTTGACCGGTTGAGCATACGGAATTGAATGGCGCTGTGGTCACTGACAATGCCTGAATACCCGCCCAGGGCGTCAATTTCTCGGACGATTTGGCCTTTGGCAATCCCCCCCATAGCCGGGTTGCAAGACATCTGGCCAATGACCCCCATGTTCATGGTGATGAGCAGGGTAGAGGCTCCGAGGTTTGCAGCAGCGGCAGCAGCTTCATTGCCTGAGTGTCCTGCTCCAACTACAATGACGTCATATGTGTCGTGGATCATGCGTAGCGTTCATAGTAGCGTGCAATCCAATCATCTTCTTGGGTACGCATGGTTTTTTGCTCGGAGTCTGTTTTGTCCTTGTATCCGATAAGGTGCAAGTGTCCGTGGATGATAACACGGAGTAACTCTTTGAAAAACAGCTGTTTGTGTTGTTTTGCGTTCTCCTTGATGCGGTCGATTGAAAGCATCAAATCTCCTGAGATTTCATCCGCTTCGCAGTAGTCGAACGTGATGATGTCGGTGTAGTAATCGTGCTGGAGGTGGGTTTTATTTACCTCGAGGAGGTAATCGTCTGAGCAAAAAACCACCCCGACGTCGCCAATGGTTTTTCCATAGGCAGCTGCAAAATCGTGTATCCACGCCCGGATGTTTCGCCGGCTGGGACACCGAAAAGCGTGGTCGGCATTGTGAAATTGGAATGCCAAGGAAATGGTGTTAAGACGCCGCGAAGACGTCGTTGAAGGTGAGCTCAACAATACGACCATCGTCGTCAAACGTGCACTCATCGGCTAGGCTGCGCATCAGGAAAACACCCCTCCCGTTGGGTTTTTCAATGTTCTCCGGCGAGGTGGGGTCCGGGACGTTTTCAAAGTCAAAACCTGCGCCTTGGTCGGTGACTTTGAAGTAGAGGTTGCGTGCCTGCAGCTCGTATTCCACCACCACAGTCTTGTCGTCTTGCAGTTTGTTGCCGTGAACAATAGCGTTGTTGACCGCCTCTGTCATCGCGATTAACACGTCGCCATAGCACTCATCATCGAACGCGTTGTTGTCTCGAATTTCATCGATTAAACGCTCAATGATCGCAATGTTCTCCGGCTGGGAAGCAAATTCCAATTTGTGCATGGTCTCAATCATAATGCCTAGCGTTCGGGTTGAAGCTCGAGGACGGGCTTTGTGTCGTCCAAATTATTGAAATAATCGTTGACTCGGTCTCGGTAGTATTCCTGCAATTCAAGGGGGATTGTTCGTAACCATTCAGCTTCACGTGCCTTTTGGTCGAGGTACTCCAGCAATGGGGAAGGGGCGGTGGCGAGGTTTTGGTTGCCGGTTGTCGACTTCCGTTTGTCGTCTTCACCGCGGGTCATCTCTGCTTTTTCGGCCTCAAGCAATCGAACCAAGAGCTCTTGCTGGCGCTCAAGGGTTTCGATGGTCACATCCTTGTTCACCAAGTCGCGCTCAATTTCTTCCATTTCCTTCGCGATGTCGCTCATTTGGGTGCCATCGCCTGATCCGTCGGCGTTGAGGTCCTGCGCTTTTTGCTCGGCCATTTGGCGCAATGCGGCTTGTTGGGCGGCCATCTGTGCGAGCTCCTTGCTGAGTTGACGCTGTTGGCGTCCGTCGCGCCCGGCGTTGGCGCCTTCACCCATCATCTCTTTCATTTTTTGCAGGCGCTCACTAAGGGATTGCTGCATCTTTTTGATGTCGCCAGCACTTGGCGCGGGTTTGGGCTTGCCATTGCCACCAGGGTTTTCGCAGTTGCCGCTGCCCGGCTGTTTTTGCGCCATGTCCTGCTGCATTTGCTGCAGCGCGTCATCCAACATCAAAGCCAGGTTGTTGAAGCTGGTCATCACGTACTGCTGGTTGCTTGTGATGAGGTCGGTTTCGCGGTCGCCGAAGCCGCCCAATGCCTGTTGCATGTGGTGGTTGATGAGGCCAATTTCCCGGTTGACGGCGGGCGCCAACTGCGGGATGCGCATACTCAACTCAAACAAGGAGTCCTCCACCATGCGCGCATCGTCTTTGAGCCTTCGTTGGGTTTGTCCGTGCATGACGTAAGCAGGGTCGTTGTCGCTGGTGGTGCGCAATGCCTCCATCAACCCCTCCTCGTCAAACGACAGGTCGATGATGTTTTCGAGTAAGGAGCGCAAGGCGTCCATGTCGATTTCCAACGACTCCTCGCTTTGCTGTTGCATCATACTCTCCATCTGTTCAGCCATTTGCTGCATCTCGTCGGCGGCCTCTTGCTGTTGTTGGGAGGCTTTTTTGTTCTTGTCTTGCTCTAGTTGATCTGAACTTTCGTTCATTTTTTGCTCAATGGATTCGCGTTCTTCCGCGCGGTCCATGGTCGCGTTGGGGTTCTCAAGTTCCTTGTTGTCTTTATCCAGTTGGTCGAGGCGCTCTTGGACTTCTTCAAACGCGTCGTTCAAAGCGTCTTGTTCGGCTTTGAGGCTGTCACTAGGGTTTTCCTCATTTCTTGTCTTTTCAGCCAATTCCTCTTGCTTTTCAGCGAGCTCCTTGAGGTCCTCGATGGCCTCCTCCATTTTTACCTCGTACTCCAGTTGCTTGAATTGTTCGAGGGCACGATCCAACTCTTTTTCAAGGGACTCTTGGTCCACTTGCATGTTTTCGAGCTGTTCTTGGATTTGCTCCAACACCTCTGGATCCATCTCGTCCATGAGCCGCTGCATTTCCTCATACATAGCCTTGAGCTCATCACTCATCACTTGTTCCATAAGCTCTTGGAGTTGTTCTTGTTTTTCGAGGATGCGCTCCTCTTCAGGGCTGAATTCGTTGGCCCGTTCGTCTTTTTCGCTGTTTTGTTGCTGGAGTTGTTCAAGGTTCTCGCGGAGCTCTTCTTGCTTTTTTACCAACTCCTCCATGGCCCGCTCATCCTTCCAGTCGATCTCTGAATCCTCCGCTAGTTGCCTGCGGAGTTCTTCCATTTCCTCGCGGAGTTCAGCCGCGCTTTCCCGTGCTTGCCGAATTTGTTCTTCGATGTCTGAGTTGGCTTGGTCGCGTTCCTCTCGGATGTCCATTTCCGAGGGAGGAGCGAATGTGCGAGGGGTGGATCGCGCCATTTTCGGGCCATGGATACGGTCGTTATCCCACACCTCAAACCAATATTCTAGCACATCCCCCTGAACAATCCCTAGTTCCACTAAGGACCATTCGAAGAAAAACCGGTTGGAACGCCCGTTGGGGGAATCCAGGGGAATCCGGGTCGTGGTGTTGAGGTCGGGGGATTCGGCGACGAACAATTCCTCAGGACGTTCGCCCACCTCCAACCACTGGTAGGTGAAGGTGAGCCGACTGAATCCATAGTCATCTGAAACTTCACCATTGAAATATCGGATGGATTGCGCAGTGGAATCAACACGCTCTGACGCGGTGATGCGCGGCGGTTGGTCGGCGAGCACCTGGATGAAGTAACGCAAGGAGTCCAGGGCGCCCACGGCTTGGTTGGTTGGAACCAGCCAGTACGGCCCGCTTTCGGTGGCTCGCAAGGAACTAGTGAATACCCCTGCGGCACCCTTGAGCACCGGGGAGGGTTGGCCCGGCGCCTCGATGCGCAAGGAATCGGTGTCTTTGCTGCGAACGGCCCACTCAACAGTCGTGCCTTCCGGAACGCGCAGGTTGCCAACGTCCACCAGGGTTTCACGCGGCAGGTCAGTGTATAACGGCGGGGTGGTGGTGATTTCCAACCCCACTAATGTGGGAACCGGCAGCGCAATCAACCGGTAATTCAATGAAACTACCCCACCACCGGTCAACCGAAACGGGATGTCTTCGCGCACCAATGGAAAGGTGTGTTGGAAGGTGTTGCCGACCCGCTCCATGCGGTAGCGGCTTTCACCCACCTCGACCATGACCACCTCAGGAACAACCTCACCCGACGTGGTGGCCGTCAGTGTAAATGGCTGCATAGCCGGCACCCGCAGGTCGCTATCCAATACAAACGAGAAGGGGGGAGGTGGGATAAAATCTTGTCGGTGCGCCAAGATGCGGCCCGCGGGCTCTTTTACCAGGGCAGGGCTCCACACCCACAATCCGGAAGCGATGACGAGCACAGGGGCGGCATACCGCAACAAGCCTTTGCTTTTCTCCCAATCAATCGCGCGTTGGAACACAACGGGCTGCAGCGCCGTTGTGCGCTCTTCGATAGACGCTTCGAGCAATGAAGTGTCGGTAGATTGTTTGCCCTCCCCCAATTGCTGCTGCAGCTGGAGAACGTTCAGCAAGCGGTCGCTGATTTCGGGAAAATGCTGACCAATCAAAGCGCTAGCCTCCTCATAGGATAACCCGTTGCCGATTCGGGCCCACTTTAACAACGGGCCCACCAACCATACCACCAGCAAAATGGAGCTACCGGTCAACAGCGTCCAAAACAGCACGGTCCGCCCAGCAATGCCAAATCGCCCAACAAACTCCAAGAGCGCAAATACGATGCCCGCGCACAACAACACCGCCAAGGACCGCAAGGCTCCGTTGATGAGTTGATTGAGGTAGTAGGCTCGGATGAATTCATCGAGCTTTTGGATGAGGCTTCCGCGTTGGGCCATAGCCTTACGAAGTTACAATCCAACACGGGTTTAACCTGCGCTTATTATGTGTGCGAAAGCGGTCAAAGGGAATGTGTGTACTTTTGGTTCCCTCAAATTGGTAGCCACGATTCACATGCGCACAATTTTTACCGCCCCAGGACTGGTCATTCGGACCGTAGTTTTTGCCCTTTTCACAACCCTGATCACCGCTCCAAGCGGGTGGTCACAGGTAGTGATCAACGAATTTGACCCATCGGGTCCTGGTACAGATACCGAGGAGTTTGTCGAGTTGTTCGGCGCCCCGGGCGAAGACCTTTCCGGCTACGCTTTGGTCATTTTCAACGGTTCCAACGCCCAATCGAATTTGACGGTGGACTTGACCGGGCTGTCGCTCGATGCCGATGGTTTCCTATTGATCGGTGGCCCCGGCTTGCCAGACGCGGACGTGGTCATTGAATCAACCAATTGGCTCCAGGTGGGTCAAGAGGGCATCGCTTTGTACGATGCGGATGCCGCGAACTTCCCCAATGGGACCCCCGTGACCGATGAAGATATCTTGGACGCTGTGGTTTACGGCAACAATCAACCACCGATGTTGAGCTTGTTGGATGTGTTAACACCCAATGGCATTCAATTGAATGAAAGTGCTGTAGGCCTTGCGGATTATCAAAGTTTATCCCGTGTGCCCGATGGCGGTGACCCGCAGACCCCGGGCGATTTTATCTTGCAAGCCCCGACCCCAGGGTACAGCAATGTGTTGGTGTGCGATGGGGGGCAAATCGCCCTTCAAAATGCGGCGAACAGCGAGGTGTGCACGGACGCGAGTGAGTTGGTGTTGATCCAACTCTCACACACGAACGACGTGCCGGAAGCGGCCTTCACTTCGGTGGTGGCCGATGCGGAAACGGGATTGATCATTGCCGCCTTTGATGGGCCCGCGGTGAACGTGGCCGGGATGGGAGACGGCGTCCTGGAGGTATTTGGCATTTCACATGACGCACCATTGGTGGCCGCGACGCTTGCTACAGGTCAGCCCGTGGAGGGCATTGAAGGTGAGGGCTGTTATGCGTTCGCGTTCAATTCAATTGAAATTATCGGCGAGACCTGTGATCCACCCGCATGCGATGGGGGCAACGTGACGGACGCTTCGGGAACGCCATCCGCGCTGGGATGTTTGGGCTTGGAAAACGCGGTGGTTACGTTTGGTTACACGTCAGAAGCGGTTGACGCAGAGTACATTTTTGTTATCACCGACGAGGCGCAAGTCATCTTGGATACGGTGGGCTTCCCGCAGTACGACTTTACCGCCCTCGGTGTGGGCACTTACCAGGTATGGGGAAGCAGTGGCTTGGGTGGATTTAACGGAACAACACTTGAATCGGGCGGTACGTTGAGCGGCATTCTCGGCGTGGAATGCGACAGCTTGAGCAACTCGTTTTTGGAAGTCGAAATCTTGGATTGCGAAAGCGCCAGTTTTTGCGAGGAGATTTTCATCTCTGAATACGTGGAGGGCAACAGCAACAACAAAGCGTTGGAGCTTTACAACCCATCGCCGGTCGCTATCAATTTGGAGGGGTACCACATGGAAACATGGAACAACGGCGCATCTGAACCCACGAATACGCAATTGTTGGAAGGGGTGATTGAGCCGAATGACGTGTTCGTCATCATGAATGCGCTGGCCGCTCCTGAACTATACCAAGCCGCGGACATCGAAAGCCAGGTGACGTGGTTCAATGGGAACGACGTTATTGTGCTGTACCACGACGGAGTCATCATCGACCAGATGGGTGAGTTTGGCCCGGACCCGGGTTCACCATTTACGGTGGACGGAGGCGCGGGCGAAATGGCCGAATACACCCTGGTGCGCAAGGCCAATGTCTCGCAAGGGAGCACCGATTGGGAAGTAGGCCAATACCAATGGGACGTATACCCCCAGGACACCTTCGATTTCATCGGCTACCATTCAGCAACGTGTACGGGCACCCCGGATATGGAATTGGGTTTTGCCTCCACCGATTTGTACGTGTTTGAAGGGGGAGGAGCGGAAGTGGTGATGCAGGTGGCGTATCCGCTGCAAGACGTTACCGTTGTGGTGGACGTTGTGGGTGGAACAGCTACACCAGGGGAGGATTTCCCCGGGGTGTTCCCGCTTCCTGAATTCTCGTTCCCCATCGGTTTGCTGAATGATCAGACTTTCACGTTCGCCGCCATTGATGACGAGGAGCCGGAAGGAGAGGAAACGGTTGAATTGGCCATTGAGGTCACATCCGGGGAGGTGGTGTTACTCATTGATACCGTCACCATCCACATTCAACCATCGGATTTGACCTACCCAGTGTACGACATCGCTACCGTGCGGTCGGTTGACTTCGTTTCCGGGGTCACGGACAGTTTGGGTGTGTCGTGCGAATTGCGCGGCATCGCGCACGGTTGGAACGACTACCCGTCGGGCCTCCAATTCACCTTGATCGACTCTACCCACGGCATCAACGTCTTCAGCCCACTCTCTGATTTTGGCTACGAAGAAGTGGTTCCTGGCGACAGCCTGCGCATCCGAGGGACCATTACGCAATTCGCGGGCTTGACGCAAATCATTGCGGATACCGTGATTTACGAGGGGTCGGGCTTCCTCACCGAACAACCGGAACTCGTTCAAGAACTCAACGAAGACACGGAATCCCACGTTATTCGACTGAAGTGCGTGGAGTTGGTGGATCCGGCGCAATGGACGAACAGTGCGCCGAGCTTTGAGGTGGACATCACGACCGGAGCAGATATCTACACCATGCGCATTGACGCCAACACGGACCTGTTCTTAACGGAACCGCCGGTGGGAGTGTTTGGTGTGACAGGTATTGGCGACCAGCGCGATTTCGATGCGCCGCACTTTGAGGGTTACCGCATTTCCCCACGCTACCAATCGGATATCACGGAACCCGTGGACGCGGCCTTTACAGTGGTCTCCCCTTGGAATTTGCTCGACGGTAACCTCCAAATTGACAACCTCAGTACTGGGGCCGCAGGGTATTACTGGACCTTCGGCGACGGCGGAACCAGCGAGGAGGAGACACCGGAATACAGCTACACCGAAGAAGGGGTCTACGAGGTGTACCTCACGGTGTACAGTACGGACGGCTACTGCTCAGATCAAGCGGTCGTGGAAGTGGATGTTATCGTTGTGTCTGTGGATGAGCTTGGTTTTGAAGCCAACATGTGGCCCAATCCTGCAACAGGCGCGGTCATCTTTGAATCTGACGTCACGATTAATCAAATCGAATTGTATGGGATGGACGGCCGCATGCTGGCAACCCATTCACCGCTTCAACCGCGCTTTGCATTGGATGTATCTGAGTGGCCTGCAGGGGTGTATGTGGCGCGCATCACCACACCGAAAGGCGTCAAGTCGGTTCAACTCATTCGCGCTGCCCGCTGATCAGCAGGTCGCACCGAACAGTCCGAGCAACAACAACAGGTCGGCTACCGACACCACAGCATCGTTGGTGAGGTCGCCGGGGCATAAGTCCAGGGCGCTGCACACACATAATTCCAACCCATCGTTGACCCCGTCTTCATCGGTATCAGCGGCCAAAGGATCGGTGCCATACACGTTGATTTCAAGCGCATCACTCAATCCGTCCCCATCGGTGTCGCTGCATGCATCCCCCACACCATCGCCATTGAAGTCCCCTTGGTTAGGGTTTTCGGCGTAGGTGCAGTTGTCTTCGAAATCATCCACCCCATCTTCATCTGAATCGGGCGCAGAACCGAGCATGTCACCCAATCCGAGGTCACCCACAACAATGAAGTGGTCGGAAGCGTCGAGGGCATCATCGGCCTGCAGGCCCAACTCGGCGAGCCGTGCCGCACTCATGTCAGCAGTGCGCACGACAAACCCCGCCTTCAAATCAATGGAAGCGTCGGAAGTGATGAGGTAATCGAGTTTCCCCGGCATCCACTCGGAGTTGCTGTTTCCACTCATCCACGTGAAGTCAAACGGGTGGTCGGTTTGCAGGAGTGGCTGCTCGGTGAGCGCGGT
>JBELBV010000009.1:31575-55270 GCA_042095135.1 Flavobacteriales bacterium
TCCCAGTCGTCTTCCACCACGTTCCATGAACCCCCACCTTCGATGGGCAACCAATCGTTCAAGAGGTTTTGGACGTAGGTTGGGCTGACATCAGACACCTCAGACAACGCGAGGATGTCCGGGCTAACAACTTGTAAGATGCGCTCCATGGCCTGCTGGGCATTCGACTGATCCATCCGGCCATTCATGTTCCAAAAGGCGATGCGGTTGAGGGTTCCTTCGGGCCGTTCGATGCTCATCGGGAGGAAGGGTTCGGGCGATTCAATCAAGGTGTGGCCAATCCCGGCTTCCGGGAAACCAACCTGCGTGCTGTTGTCGTACCATTTGATGCGCACATTTGGCCCAATGACTTGAGCCATCTCGCGGTTGAAAGCAATCTCAAATTCCTTTCCGCTGTAGGTGGGGGCTGCCCGCATACCTACTTCGTTGAACGACTCAATACCCGAACCGTTCGTGTAGCGGATCGCTTGCCGGGTGGCCAAGTTGATGAGCAAATCAACACCGAGTCCTTGGCTTGCATAGTCCACACCGGTATTGGGGTCATCGTCGAGGTCGAGGAGGATGCGAAAATCGTTGGGCAGGACATCTTCATCTAGCGCCACCTCTTCTACCATTTCAATGTGCAGGTACAGCCACTCGGCGTTGCTGGTGATCGCCCCTGCTACAAATGGACCACCTTCGGTGTCCGTGCTGTGTGGGATGCCACCCCAATCTTCAAATTGGTTATCCAATTGAATTTGCCCCCAGGCCGGGAGGGTGAGGAACACTAGGAAGGTGAGGGTGAGATTTTTCATGCAGAGCTGGATCAAAGTGCAAGCAAGTTACGGGTAGATTTGCCGGCATGAATCGTCGCCAAAGCACTTTGATGCTGCACTTCATTGTCCTGATTTTTGGATTCACGGGGATTTTAGGCAAACTCATCTCGCTCGATGCGGATCGGCTGGTGTTTTGGCGGGTGTTGTTAGGGGGAGGATTGGTTTGGTTGTGGCTCGCGGTGCGAGGCCGTGTTCAACGGTTCCCATTACGGAGCCTGTGGAAGGTGGCCTTGGTGGGGTGCACTGCGGCAGCGCATTGGATTGCGTTTTTTGCCAGCATCAAGGTGAGCAACGTTTCGGTGGCGTTGGCGACGCTGGCCACGACGCCGGTGTTTGTCAGCGTGGTGGAGCCTCTGGTGCACAAGCGCCGATTGGACGTGCGGGAGGTGGTCTTAGGGGTGGTGATTATTTGTGGATTGCTGGTGTTGTTATGGGGTCCGGCGCCGGACGGTGCGGTGAGTGACTTGAGTCAGTATTACCGGGGCGTGGGGCTGGCACTTGTGTCAGCGGCATTGGCTGCGGTGTTTGCTACGCTCAATTCGGTCCTGGTGCGCACCCACGATTCAGCGAATTTGACGCGGGTGGAATTGCTCAGTGCAGCCGTCGTTTTGGCCGCTTTGTTCTTGGCACAAGGCAAGGGATTGTACGCCGCACATTGGATCGTACCGCGTGAGGATTGGGTGTGGTTGGGATTGTTGGCAACGCTTGCCACCGCGTTTGCGTTTCTAATGAGCATCGAGGTCATGAAGGAACTTTCTCCGTTTACCACGGCAGTGGCCATCAATTTGGAACCGGTGTATGCAATTGTGTTGGCCGCGTTGATTTTTGGGGATGAAGAGCGGATGCACGGCGGGTTTTACCTCGGCGCAGCTATTATTGTTGGTGCGGTTTTCGTAGATGCGTGGTTCAAACGCCGGGCCCGATTGAAAAGGGCTTAGGCCAAGAAAAGCTCAGCGGAAATGGCGTCGGCCATCACCCAATGTGGCTCGGCGATGCGGTAGACCCCGGGGCCAATTTCCTGTAGCACCCCTTGGCTTAAGAAGCGCTTCCAAGCTTCAGGCTCCGTGGCATCTGGCCGCAGGTCAAAACGGTTAGCAAGGTGGGTCAAATCAATACCGCGGGCGGTGCGCAAACCGGTCATGAGGGATTCATTGTAGCGATCGGTGGGGGATAGGCTCTCGGTTTCACACGGTAAGTCAGCTGTGCTGGATGCAGAAGACAAGGCCCGGATGTACTTTGGGTTGTTGGCCACATTGGCATACCGGTGTGCTCCATCAAAACCGTGCGCCCCCGGACCTATACCCCAGTACGGCAGCCCTGACCAATAGTGCTGGTTGTGCACGGCGTGGCCCCCCGGTTTCGCCCAGTTGGACACTTCGTAATGCTCGAACCCAGCGTCCGCCATAGCTTGGCACAACCGGTGGTATTCGGCTTCTACCGCATCGTCTTCTGGGATGCCCTGCAATCCCCGCTCCACTCGGCGTCCCAACACGGTTCGGTCTTCTACCGTGAGGATGTACGCGGACAGGTGATTAACGGGCAAAGCGACGAATTGCTTCAACTCGTCTTCAAAGGACAATTTTCGGTTGGGTAGCCCGTAGATGAGGTCAGCGGAAATGTGGTTGAACCCTGCCTCGGCCGCGAGGCGAACCGCTATCGCCGCGTCTTCAGCGGAATGCTGCCGGTTCATCCAATCGAGTTGGTTTTGATCAAACGATTGCAAGCCGATGGACAGGCGGTTGATGCCCATTTCCAACCACGCTTCGAGCCGCTCCGACGTCACGTCTTCCGGGTTGGCTTCCAAGGTGATTTCCCTGCAATTCGGTGCATGAGGGAGCATCTGTTTCAATAAAGCCTCCAGTCCAGACAGGTGAAAAAGGGAGGGTGTTCCCCCTCCAAAGTAGATGCTTTGCAACTGGGCGAAGTCAGGGGCTGACGAGGCGATGCGCAGGTCCAATTCCCGGACTAAAGCCGCTTCCATCGCCTCCATCGTTTGGGTATTGGTGGAGAAATGAAAGTCGCAGTAATGGCATGCAGTTCTGCAGAATGGAATGTGAATGTAAATCCCAAACATGCCCCTAAGTTCGCTCCAAATTCCACCTAACTTGCTCTCATGGAATGGGAAGTTCGTTGGCCCGATGGACGGGCAGAGCGCGTTTCGCCTCAGGCGGGCGAAGCGTGGGATTGGAAACCCGCGGGTCCTGGTGTGTACGATGTGCGCATGGGAACCAAAAACGTTCGGATCGAAACACTAGAGGGTCCTGACGCTGAGGGCCAGGTTCGTATCCGTGTGAACGGGGTGGAGCATCAATTGCAGGTGCTCGATGACCAGAAAATGTTGCTGGAATCGATGGGTATGAACGCCGGCGCTGAAGCAATTGAATCAGCGGTAGAGGCACCCATGCCGGGCAAAGTGCTCGAGGTCAAAGTGGCCGCGGGCGATGAGGTTGAAGCAGGCGATGCGCTGTTGGTCCTTGAAGCTATGAAGATGGAAAACGTGCTCCGTGCTCCGCGCGATGGTAAAATCGAACGGGTGGACGCTCAGGTGGGAGCGGCCGTTGAGAAAGGCGCGGCGTTGGTTACATATGAAACGAATTGATCATGCGTTTGAAGAACATGAGTAACTCCTTAGGGGCTTGGTTGATGGTCGCACTGGGGGCTTGCTCCGCAGGGCCGGTTTTGGGCCAAAGTTGCGACAATCCCATCCCGATTTGCGGTGACATCCCAGAACCACTGTCGTTGAGTTTTGTCCAATCGCTGGAGGTGGCTTGCGTCAACACCCCCTACGTTTCGGTGCTGGAATTCATGACCAATGGCAATGTGGTGAACACCGGGAACGCCACGATTGAAGTGGGCGGTGTTGCGTGTGAAACAGATGGCGTGGACGATGTGATTGAATTGGTGGTGGTGAAGCCGGATCCGCAAGCGCTCTGCGATGAGGACGCCTATGAATTGGTGGCTACTTGTGGTGAAACTGGGGGCTCCTTCACGGTGGTGACTGACGACCTGCTTCCCAATACCACATACTTGATTGTGGTTGGTACCGCCCACGACCCCTCCTTGACACCGTGCAACTTGACGTTGTTTCTCTCCGGCCCGGCCGTGTCCATCGATGCGTGCTGCACCACCAACATCGCCCCCGGTCAAAGCGTGACCCTCACGGTCACCGGCGGGGACGAGGACCTCGGGTACACCTGGTTTCCCGACTTGGGCTTGTCGTCGACCACTGAGGCCGAAACCATCGCTTCACCTTCGGTCACCACCACCTACTCGGTCTCAGGGTTCTTTGGTGGTTGCCAGTACACGGACGCGGTCACCATCACGGTGGGGAATCCGGTGGGGATACCTACCAGCTTTACGCCGAACGGAGATTTGATCAATGACTTCTGGAGCATCGACGGCCTGTCCCAATACAACCAGGCAGACGTGCGGATCTACGACCGGTGGGGTCAATTGGTTTTCCGTAGCGTTGGCTACGCCCAGCCCTGGGACGGTAAGAACGGGGGCAACGATGTGCCGGTCGGAACGTATTATTACGCCATTGACTTCAACGACCCACAGCTCGTGGGCATGGAGACGGTCACGGGCTTTATTAGCATCATCCGATGAGAAAATTCACCCTCCTCCTTGTTGTGGCGTTGTCGTTGTCATCGGTTCAAGCCCAACAGCTCCCTGTCCGCGCCACGGCGATGATGAACCCTTTCCAAGACCACGCTGCCGCGGCTGGTGTTTTGGGCTGCATGGATTTGCACATGGGCTTCCGAAACCAATGGTCGGGCATTGACGGCGCTCCTCAAACGTCGTTTGTCAACCTCCATGGCCAGATGGAAGGCCAGAACAACGATTTTCACGGCATTGGTATTCGCGTGGAAGACGATGCGGCGGGAGCTTGGGGCTACACTTCGGTAAACGCGGCCTATGCCTACAACCTGCGCTTGTCTAGTGGCGCCAGACTGGCAGCAGGCATCAGCGCTGGCTTCTTTCAACACCGCCTGGAATTTAGCTTGCTTGACATGCCGGAATTTCAGGTGGCGAATGACCCCGCCGTATTCGGTGACCAGCAATTCATCGTGCCCATCCTCGATGCCAGCCTGTGGTACTACGACCGCGACAAGTACGCCGGTCTCACCATCCAAAACGTGACCCAACCATCCATGGAAAAGATCAGCCAGTTCGGTAAGCTGCGGCGGCAACTGGTGGTGCTTGCGGGTTCGGAAGTGGAACTCGACGGCCAGTGGATGTTCCTCCCTTCCGCACAAGCCCGCCTCGGTTCGGGCGTACCACCTGCAGCGGAGGTGCTCGGACTTTTTAAGTACGATCAAGTGATCGGAGTAGGCCTGGGCTACCGCTCACAAAGCGCGCTAATCGTTGCGGCGCAGGCTAAGGTGCTTGATTACCTCAGCATTGGCTATGCCTATGAATTGAACGTGTCTCCGCTCGCTGGGGCAGGAGGTGCCAACACCCACGAATTCGTCATCGGCATCAACGCGTGTTCCGGCCGTCCGGCTGGCCGCACCATTCCTTGCCCGGCCTACAACTGATTCATGAACGTCTACTCCAACAAACAACGTTGGAAGCGGGTGCTTCTCGTCGCGGCTGCGGTCATCGTAGTGGCGACGTTGTGGTACTCCAATGACATTGCGCAGCGCATTCGGGTGGAGGAGCAGACCAAAGTCAAGCTCTGGTCGGAGGCCATTGTTCAGCGCGCTGCCCTCGTGGGCTACACGCAGCAATTATTCGAGGAGTTGGGGGGTGAGGAGCGCCAGAAGGCCGACCGCATCGCGGATGCCTACCGCCTCATCAACAACCCGCCCCGCGGGATGGACCTGACGTTTATCACCGACTACCTCTGGTCCAACAAGACCATTCCGGTGCTGATTTTTGACGAGAGTGACGAGCTCCTTTATCGGGTCAACGTCGATCGGGGAGTCAACTTGGATTCGTTGAAGGCCACCATGACGGCAGCCAACGAGCCCATTGTTTTCAACGACGTGGGCCACACGATTTACTGGAACGAGAGCCTTCGATTCAGGGAGTTGAAAGACGTGATGGAGGACCTCATCGACTCGTTTATCAGCGAGACGGTCTTGAACAGCGCCTCCGTTCCGGTCGTCATGACCGACAGCACCCGCAGTGCCGTCGTCCATTATCAGCGCGTCGATTCGGCTGCTGTTGCGGACCCGGTGCGATTGGAATCGCTGCTTACGGAAATGGCTTCGGCCAACGAACCGATTGCGGTTGATTTGCCTGGGGAGGGCCGGCAGTACATCTACTTTGCGGACTCGATTGTGCTCACCCAACTGCGCTACTACCCGTTGGTTCAGTTGGTGCTGATTGCGGTGTTCACACTTGTTGCGTACTTGATTTTTAGCGGTTTCCGCCGAGCAGAGCAAGACCAAGTTTGGGTTGGTATGGCCAAAGAAACCGCCCACCAACTTGGCACGCCGCTCAGCTCCTTAATGGCATGGGTGGGATTGCTCGAAGCGGAGGGCGTCCGCACGGATTACCTCGGTGAAATGAACCGCGACATCGTTCGACTCAATACGGTCGTGGACCGATTTAGCAAGATCGGCTCCAAACCCATCTTGAAGGCGCACGACGTGGCTGAGGTGGTTCGCGACACAGTGGAGTACATGCAGCCACGGGTCTCCAAAAACGTCGAGATGGTGTTCGACGCACCCCCCTCCGCTGTGACCGCCTCGTTGAGCCCACCGCTCTTCAGTTGGGTGCTTGAAAACCTCATCCGTAACGCCGTAGATGCCATGGACGGGGATGGCCAAATCCGGCTCACCGTCGCCCAAAGCGATTCAGGCGTGCTCGTCACGGTCAGCGACACCGGCCCCGGTATCCCCAAATCGAAGCGCAAAGAAATTTTCCAGCCCGGCTACACCACCAAGGCCCGCGGCTGGGGACTCGGCCTTTCCCTCTGCAAACGCATCATCGAGGAGTACCACGGCGGCCGGATCGAGGTGGGGGAGGGAGATGGTGGGTATTTTTTATTGTCGTTGGTGAATTAACCCAGAGTAAGGGGAAAGAGCTTTCTTCAAGGACAGCTTTGACATATAAGATTTAGAGTTCTGCCCCCAAGAATCGCGAAGGGCTTCATTCAAATGAGCCTTTTTAACCGCCTTTATAAATGAGGAATCGTTATCAGCTTCAAACACGACACCTAAACCATTATCATTAACAAGGTTTGCTTGCGCCGTGCAATCAGAGACGATCAAAGGAAGCCCTCCTAACATAAACTGAAAGAGTTTATTGGCGTGTGTTGTGTCATGGTGAGGATTTCTTTTCAAGGGAGACGCCCCTAAATCCGTGACTGCCATGTATTTCGGTAAATCGTCTTCGGGTTGATAGCCCAAAAGGCGCACATAAGCACCACACCCATATGTTTCAACCATTTCATGAAGCCGTGGTTGCTCTCGATTGTTGTTTCCGATAATAATGACTTCATATTCAGGAATCGTCTTCTTAATTGCCGGGGCTGTGCGAATAAGAAGGTCTGTGCCCCTTCTTATCGAAGTATCTCCGAAATAAAGAATAGAAAACTCGTTGGTCGGTTTTCTTGCAGTGGTCCGGGCTTTTTGAACCAGCTTTGTGCTGGGCAGGTTGTTGATGGGAATGAATTTTGAAGCATTGACGCCATAACGATGAACGTAGTTGTTAGCGGCTTCTGCGGTGACCACAAGGCAGGTATCAGCATTTTTGACGGCGTCCGACTGCAGTGCCTCCCATCGCTTCAGGCTGACCAAAACTTTTCCTATTCCTCGTTTGACATAGTCGTATTCCTTCATAATGGAAGGGAGATCCTCAGCGAAGTCTACAGTAAGGTGAACCTTCTGGAATTGCCGTGAAAATTGGCTTACGCCTCGCCACGCAAACGTATTGTAGCAATGGATGACCGCAGGCTCTAAATTCCATTGAGCCTTGATTGCCCTTAATGAACGGACCACAGTCCAACGGAAGAAAGGCAGCTCAGCAGAAAGTGTTCTGAAGTGATGAACAAACGACGGTAGAAAAACGGTGTAAATGCTTACCCCGTCTTTTGTTTTGAGTTTGATGGGCTGGAACCCGGAGTATTGAAATTCAACGACATGACACTCAATATTGTCGAGCGCTAATTCAGCAACATGGTTTTTGAGCCGCACACAACGTCGAAGCTCATGGTCAAGAATGAATAGAACCTGGGGCTTCAATGGTCTGTGTTTTCTCTTCGAGATGGGATGAGTAAGGATTGAATTTCGCCCATTCACCGCGATTTCCAGCCAATAATATGCTGGAAATTGCCCAGCACTCTTTTTCCGAAAGTGATTTCTTTTTTTCAAGAGTCGACGATTCCCCCTGTTCAATTGGAGAAACGGGGTCAAGGCTCAAGAATTGAAATACTGTCCCAAGGGTGGCCTTCTGATCATTCACTAGGTCGTCGAAATTTATAAGAAGAACCTGGTCTGGCGCATTTCGGTGAATCTTGTCCATTTGATTCATGTGTGACAACCATTTGTACGCACCTTTTTCTACCAATGTCAAATGTTGGAACCCCCTTCGATTTTCGGCGTTGATGCCAAGAAAAGGGTTAATAGTGTCTTGAGGTAACCGATCGTACCACTTCTGAACTCCACGGTGTTTCTTCATGCTGGCAACCGCTTGGTACGGGTCCCGGATGACACACAACCACATGGCTTGCGGAAGCAACCGGTCCAACTTGTGTTTTACCCAAATGGAAGGGTGTGTCTTTTCACAAATTGCACGAGAATTGAATGAAGCAAGCAACTTAAGGTAAGCGGCGGCAATCCAAAACCTAGCCCGATTTGCCCTCTCATTGAAAGCGACGTGGTTAGTTATCGACCAAAAAGTAAAATTCGATTCAAGGCGAAGTTTCACATCGGGGTGTTCGCCAAGAATCCGCCCCAAATAGTGCGTCCCGCTGCGGCCCATACCTCCGATGAATATCATTCTATTCATGATTCCAAGGCGCGTTTGATAAGATTAGGTCGGCATTCCAACGAATGTGGTCATTGAATTTGATTTGATCGAGTTTTGAAATGGTAACCCCATCATTCAAAGACGTAGATGAGTGCTCGCGCCCAACAGACAAGCAATAATCGATGAATTTAAAATCACCACCAATCACATTAGAGCTCAACCTAACCCGAGCGTTGGGTACCCCAAGAGCATCTGATAAAATGAGCCCATGTAGACTTGACGACAAGATTTTTTTTACGGAAGCCAGTTCTAGTATGAGCGACTGAGTTGGCTGTCGTACGTCGATGACCTTCACCCCAAGCGCTTTCAATCGCTCAACGACCGCCAGACCAGCGTCGATCCAGTGTGGAATCAGGCCGTACTCGTTAGTTACTTGATTTGCGGGGAGCGTGTGCATTTGGCTCATCAATAGTGCGGGATCACCAAATGGGACAGAGGAAACGTTGAAATGCTTCCTTAATTCTTTTAAGGTTAAAGGTCCGCGAACAGCTCGAACAGCCAGTTTCCCTCTAGAATACCCTGTTTTTCCAGGAGCGATACACCCGGCACCCCAAACACAATCTCCGGGCATGGCATGTGACATAACACTACCCACCACAAGTGTTTTGCCTGCGACCAATGGGTTTGTGCAAACAGGAGGTGTTTCGCCTGAGAAGTGTGCTACAATTTCTCCCGAGATATGGTCCCCCCAGTTTCCGAATCCACCCTTGAAATTGTGACTTTCAAAGACGTCTAGTTGTCCTGGTTTTACCCTCCTGACAGGGAGGTTTAGTCGTGCTCGCAGCTCTTTTCGTGAAATCATTACTTCACCTTCCGGACGCGGAGGGCTTTTGGTGTGACTTCAAGGTACTCATCATCTGCAATCCACTCCATGTATTCTTCCAAAGAAAGTTTGCGGGCAGGGGCGATGCGCATGCCTTTGTCGGCGCCGGAGGCGCGCATGTTGGTGAGTTTCTTGCCGCGCACAAGGTTGAGTTCCATATCGTTTTCGCGGGCGCACTCGCCAATGACTTGGCCGATGTAAATGTCCTGGCCGGGATCGATGAAGAAGGTGCCGCGGTCTTGGAGGCGGTCGATTTCGTAGGCGCGCGCTTGACCGGCTTCCATGCAGACCAATGAGCCGAGCTGGCGCGTCGCGAGTTCGCCGGCATGAGGCTCGTATCCATCGAAACGGTGCGTCATGACCGCCTCGCCCGCGGTGGCGGTGAGGACTTGGTTGCGCAATCCGATGAGGCCGCGGGATGGGATGCGGAATTCGAGGTGCTGGAGGTCGCCTTTGGCTTCCATGACCTGGAGCATGCCTTTGCGTTTCATGACCAATTCAGTGGCCTTGCTCGCCACTTCGCTCGGCACATCGATGACGAGGTGTTCGAACGGCTCGTGCGTCTGGTCGTCGACCTCACGCATGAGGACTTGCGGCTTGCCGATTTGGAGTTCGTAGCCTTCGCGGCGCATGGTTTCGATCAGGACGGATAAGTGCAGGATGCCACGACCGTAGACGTTCCATTTGTCTTCGCTGTCGGTGGGTTCGACACGGAGCGCGAGGTTGCGCTGGAGTTCGGCATCGAGGCGCTCGCGGATGTGGCGGCTGGTGAGGAAGTCACCGTCCTTGCCCAGAAAGGGCGACGTGTTGATGGTGAACAACAAGCTCATCGTTGGCTCGTCCACGGCGATGCGTTCCATGGGTTCCGGCGTTTCGAGGTCGCTGACGGTGTCGCCTATTTCAAACCCGTCCATACCGGTGATGGCACAGAGGTCGCCGCTCCGCACGTGATCGACTTTGGTCCGCCCCAGCCCCTCGAAAACGAAGAGCTCTTTGGCGCGCACCTTGCGCACCCCATTGGCGGTGCAGAGCGCGTAATCTTGGTTGGCGTGCAGGTCTCCACGGAACAAGCGCCCGATAGCGATTCGACCCGTGTACTTCGAGTAGTCCAACGACGTGATTTGCAGTTGCGGCGTTCCCTCCCGGTACGGCGCTTCGGGCACGTGCTCGAGGATGACATCCATGAGGTGAGAGACGTCGCTGGTCGGGTTTTCCCAATCCGGCCCCATCCAACCCATCTTCGCCGATCCGTATACGGTCGGAAAATCGAGTTGCTCCTCAGTGGCGTCGAGGGTGAACATCAGGTCGAACACCTTTTCCTGAGCGATTTCAGGCGTGCAATTTTCCTTATCGACTTTATTCACAACAACAATAGGCTTAAGCCCCAATTCAAGGGCCTTTCCTAGCACAAATCGCGTTTGCGGCATGGGTCCTTCGAAGGCGTCGACCACGAGCAGAACGGCATCAGCCATCTTCAAGACGCGCTCCACCTCACCACCAAAATCCGCGTGACCGGGGGTGTCGAGGATGTTGATCTTGACACCTTTCCAGTTTGCACTGACGTTTTTGGACAAAATCGTGATGCCACGTTCACGTTCGAGGTCGTTGTTGTCGAGGATCAGTTCACCCGTTTCCTTGCGTGAATCAACCGCTTGGCATTGGTGGATGATGTTGTCGACCAAAGTTGTTTTGCCGTGGTCAACGTGGGCGATGATGGCGATGTTTCGGATGCCGTTCATGTGGAAGTGCGAAGGGGAAATTGCTTTCGCGGCGCGAAGAACGTACAGACTTTTGCAGAATACTATAAATCCTGTGCTATTTTTGCAGTCCGCTTTGCCCGGATGGCGGAACTGGTAGACGCGCACGACTCAAACTCGTGTTCCTAACGGAGTGTGGGTTCGATTCCCACTCCGGGTACAGACTGAAAGAACGCCTCCCTTGTGGAGGCGTTTTTTGGTTTAGTTTTGGCCATTGAACACCCCACAATTTCGACCCCATGAAATGCGTTTTTGGCCTCCTTGCTCTTGTCGTTCCCTTTCTCGTTTCGGCTCAGTTGCAATCGCCCGCGCCTGAGGCCGGCGAAACCTTTGTTCAGAAGGTGGTAGATGGGTTTGCTGAAATCACCAACGACACGGGCGGGCCTGGCCAATCGTATGATTTGACTTATTTGTTCAATCCCGATTGGGGGGCGACTTCGTCGAATGGTTCTTTCGTTAGCGTGGCATCAACCCCAAATGGCAAGGTGTTCGCCGGCTCTGACATTGCCCTGCAAGCGGACGGCATGTACACCTACTACTCTTACGGGGACTCGTACGAATACCACGGTGGCGTTCAAAACAATCTCATCGTGGCGTATAGCGATACGGAGGAGTATTTCCCGTTTCCTTTTGCGATTGGCGCCACATCCGAAGACACCTTTGCTTGCGAATACGGCACGGCAGGAATCACGGTTTATCGCACAGGAAATGTGGCCGCCGAATGTGTTTCGTCGGGAACCCTTGGATTACCTGGATTGGTCTACTACGAAGATGTATATCGCGTCCAGATGACAGAGGTGCTGGTGGATTCAACCTTTTTAGGAACGTATGAAATAGTGATTACAGGAGATTATTTCTTTTCTGCAGATTACCCAATTACCCTTGCGGCATTGTTGAACGTTTCGACGGTGGACACACCCATCACGGGGGAGCCGGTGATTACAGAGACAGCAGTGGGCGTTTGGATTGATGAATACGTTGTTGATGCTCCCGAGATGGAGGTGCCGGCCTTTGCTATGGTGCCCAACCCAGCTAGAGACCACGTTACTTTGGTTGGGCTTCAGGCCGGTGAGGATGTCGTGGTGTATGGAATGGATGGCCGGGAGTGGAAACGGCAGACGGTTCGACCCGGGCTGCTCGCGGAGCTCTTGAACGTGAGTGACTTGCCCGCTGGTACGTACGTTGTTCGCTGCGGCGAAGGCGCCGCTCAGCAGCTGGTGATTCAGCGTTAGTAGGCCCGGTCGTTTCGGCCCTCGACGTAATAGACAAACGCCCGGTTGACGACCTTGTGGCCACCTGGCGTGGGGAAGTCGCCGGTGAAGTACCAATCGCCTTGGTGGTTGGGGCAGGCGGCGTGCAAGCCCTCAATGCTCTGGAAGACAATCTTCACCTCGGCTTTCATGCCCTTCGGTGTGAGCAACTGTGAAATTCGGTCGTTGAGCTCCTCCGTCGTGAACGGCTCGTAGATTGCTTTGACCTGGTTGGTGTTTTCCTCCTTGGGCAGTTCGATCTGAGCCTTGCACTTGGCATACACCTCGTCGATGAGGTGCTCCATATCGCGCTCCTTGATGAGGCTGATGGCCGCCTGGAAGGCGACAAAATCCCCGAGTCGCGCCATGTCAATGCCATAACAATCCGGGTAACGAATTTGCGGCGCGCTGGAGGCGACCACAATGCGTTTGGGGTGGAGGCGATCGAGGATGCGCAGGATGGACCGCTTGAGGGTAGTGCCGCGGACGATGCTGTCGTCGATGACGACGAGGTTGTCCTTGCCTGGGTTGACGGTGCCGTATGCGATGTCGTAGACGTGGGCAACGAGGTCGTCGCGGTTGGCGTCTTCGGTGATGAAGGTCCGCAACTTCGCGTCTTTGATGGCGATTTTTTCGATGCGCGCTCGCTCGTCCAAGATGGACTTCACTTCATCCGGGTCGGGGTTGGCGCCCAACCCGATGATACGTGCAATTTTTGCCTGGCTCAGGTGGTCCTCAAGGCCTTTGACCAAACCGTAGAAGCAGGTTTCTGCGGTGTTCGGAATGAAGCTGGTGACAGTGTTGTCTAGGTCGTGCTCAATTGCCTCTAAGATCTGGGGAACGAGCTGACGGCCGAGTTCCTTGCGCTCGGTGTAAATATCTTGGTCGTTGCCGCGGCTGAAATAGATTCGCTCGAAGCTGCACGCTTTTCGCTCGCCGGGTTGCTTGACTTCAGGCATCGAAACCGTTCCATCGCGCTTGATGATGAGAGCGTGGCCGGGTTTGATTTCGTGGACCTCCTCGGTGCCAACATTGAAGGCTGTCTGAATGACAGGGCGTTCACTGGTGACCACCACCACTTCATCGTCTTCGTAGAAGAAAGCGGGGCGTATGCCGTTCGGATCGCGCATGACGAACGCGTCACCGTGGCCGATCATGCCGCACATGACGTAACCTCCATCAAGCGAATTGGCGGCATGCTTGAGTACGATCGGAAGATCAATCTCGTCGGCAATGCGTTCTGAGATGGCCTCATTTTCCAGGCCTTCTTGTTTGTACTGATCAAAAAGGCGCTGGTTTTCGACGTCGACAAAGTGACCAATGCGCTCGAGGATGGTGACTGTATCGGCCTTCTCCTTGGGATGCTGCCCGAGCCCGACCAATTTATCGAACAGCTCGTCCGTGTTGGTCATGTTGAAGTTGCCGGCAACGACGAGGTTACGGGTGCGCCAGTTGTTTTGACGAAGGAAAGGGTGGCAGTTCTCGACTTGGTTTTTGCCGTAGGTGCCGTACCGCAGGTGCGCTAGGAATACTTCGCCTGTGAATGCCATTTCCTCTTGCAAAAACGGGCCGTTTTGCAGTTGTTCGGTGGTCAACCCTTCGAACCGTGGCATGATGCGGCTGAAAACGTCTTGGATGGGCCGCGAGTCCACTGAGCGAATGCGGGAGATGTAACGCTTGCCCGGCGGAACATCCAATTTGATGTTGGCGAGTCCGGCTCCGTCTTGCCCACGGTTGTGCTGCTTCTCCATCAGCAGGTACATCTTGTTCAGTCCGTAAAATGCACTGCCGTATTTATCAATGTAGTACTGCAATGGCTGCTTCAATCGAAGCATTGCAATGCCGCATTCGTGTTGGAGAAAGTCGCTCATGCCGGCCGGTTCTGCGCGTTGGTTGAGGGGCAAATTTACTCCGCCAATCGGCTTGTTGCACAGCGCGGAATTATTTTTCAACCCTCACCGCCACGATCGGTTTCCCTGCAGTCCTCCGGTGTGAATGAACAGGACACGCCGGCCTTGCCAAACGCGGTCTTCGCGCCACGCTTGCTGCAACCGATGGAGGGCTTTGGCGGTGTAGACGGCGTCCAAGGGAATGCCCGTTTCAGTCTCCCATTTGCGTATAAACACTTGCAGGGATTCCGGAATTTGGCCGAACCCGCCGAGGTGGGCGTCATTCCAGACGGGACATTGGGCGGCGAGTTCACTCGACCATGCGGAATCGTTCAGCGCTAGGTTTAATTGGTGCTCGATGGCCGGTTCCATATTGAACCCCTTCAGCGCGTTGGCCACATACAGGTTGGTGGTTCCCTTGAGTCCGAGTAGCAGCCCCGCGGCAGTGGCCCCGGTACCGGCGGCGACAACCGCAGCATCCCATGGTTGCTCCAAGTCTGAGTTTTCGATGAGGTGTTTGCACCCCATCACGCCGAGCGCACCACTGCCGCCTTCTGGCACGATCCATGGGCTGTCGAAACGGTCGCGCAACCAAGCCTTGAAAAACGGCGCGTCCTTTTCCTTGTATTCGGAACGGGAAACCGGAAAGAGCTCCATGCCGAAATCCATGCAGTCTTGCAGGGTCGGTGTGGGGTGGGCCAACTCGGCTTCGGTCGCCCGCACCACCCCAATGGTGCGCAACCCGATTGATGCCCCCAAGGCCGCCGTTGCGTGGAGGTGGTTGGACCAAGCGCCGCCGAAGGTGAGCAACGCAGGTTGCGGTTGGAGCAGCGCTCGCTCGACGTGGTACATGAGCTTCCAAGCTTTGTTGCCCGGCGCCGGTGAATCCACAGCGTCCAAGCGCCGCACCCAGAGCTCGACGCCGGCCGCTTCCGCAGCGGACCACGTGACGCGTTCGGTCTTGTAATCGGGCATCGATTTCATACGTGGTAAATTTGCAACATGCGGAGCGATTTGGAACCGGGGGACTTTTACCACAACGAAGAGGGCTACATTGTTTTCACCGAACAATACCACCTCAAGCGCGGTCATTGTTGTCAAAGCGGTTGCAAGCATTGCCCTTATGGGTTTGACAAGCGCACCGGGAAAATCAAGAAAGCATGACTTCAGCCACAAGCGCCAACGAATTGCAGTTGTTCCAAGCGGAAATCAAGGCGGGAATCGCCGCTCAGTTGCCTGCGCCTCAACCGCGCTCTTCCGTTCTCAGCCACGCCCCGGTTCGCAAGGACATCCTGACGGCAAAAGAGAAAGAACTGGCCATGCGCAATGCTTTGCGTTACTTCCCCGCTAATCAGCACACCGAATTGGCCCCAGAATTTGCTGAGGAACTGAAGCGCTACGGCCGCATATATATGTACCGTTTGCGCCCGTCTTATGCCATGCACGCCCGGCCCATTGAGGCCTACCCCGCGCAATCAGCGCAGGCGGCGTCCATCATGCTCATGATCCAAAACAACTTGGATCCCGCGGTGGCACAGCACCCGGAAGAGCTCATCACCTACGGCGGTAACGGCGGAGTTTTCCAAAACTGGGCCCAGTACCGCCTCACCATGCAGTACTTGAGTCAAATGACCGAAGAGCAGACGTTGGTCATGTACAGTGGGCACCCGATGGGCCTCTTCCCGTCGCATACCGATGCGCCACGGGTGGTGGTGACCAATGGCATGGTGATTCCGAATTACTCGAAGCCGGACGATTGGGAGCGCATGAACGCGTTGGGCGTCTCTCAGTACGGCCAAATGACAGCCGGCTCGTACATGTACATCGGCCCGCAGGGCATCGTTCACGGTACGACCATCACGGTGCTGAACGCCGTTCGCATGAACGATAAGGACGGTTCCGGGCCAGCCGGAAAGCTCTTTGTGACCGCCGGACTCGGCGGCATGAGCGGCGCCCAGCCCAAAGCGGGCAACATCGCTGGCGTGGTGAGCGTCACTGCAGAAGTCAACCCCGCGGCGGCGTGCAAACGATACGAGCAAGGATGGGTGGACCATTTGGTCGAGGATGTTCAGGAGCTTACGACTCGGGTGCGCGCTTCGGTGGACGCCAAAGAAGCCGTATCCTATGCCTACCTGGGCAATGTGGTCGACGTCTGGGAAGCCTTTGCGGAGGCCGGATTGTTTGTCGACCTCGGGTCCGATCAGACCTCGTTGCACAATCCATGGGCCGGCGGATACTACCCGGCTGGGCTAGGCTTCGACGAAGCCAACGAGATGATGGCCAATGATCCGGATGCCTTTGCGACGCACGTTAAGTCCTCATTGCGTCGTCACGCCGAAGCAGTCAATAAGCACACCGCACGTGGCACGTATTTCTTCGATTACGGCAACGCCTTTTTATTGGAGGCCTCCCGGTCTGGCGCGGACGTAATGAATGAGGAAGGCGACGGCTTCAAGTACCCCAGCTACGTGCAGGATATCATGGGGCCTATGTGCTTTGATTATGGTTTCGGACCGTTCCGTTGGGTGTGTACGAGTGGAAAGCCGGAGGACTTGGAGTTGACCGATACCATTGCTTGCGAGGTGTTGGAGCGTTTGAAGCAAGAAGCTCCGGCTGATATTCAACAGCAGATGGACGACAACATCCGGTGGATCAAAGGCGCCAAGGCCAATCGATTGGTTGTTGGTTCACAGGCCCGTATCCTCTACGCCGACGCCCAAGGCCGCATGGAGATTGCTAAGGCGTTCAACGATGCCATCGCTGAAGGCCGCTTGGCCGGTCCTGTGGTGCTCGGCCGCGACCACCACGACGTGAGCGGCACCGATTCGCCGTTCCGGGAGACTTCGAATATTTACGACGGCTCGGCTTTTACGGCGGACATGGCCGTGCAGAACTTTGCTGGCGACGCCTTCCGCGGCGCCACATGGATTTCCCTGCACAACGGCGGTGGCGTCGGTTGGGGTGAGGTGGTGAACGGCGGATTCGGCATGCTCATCGACGGCAGCGCCGATTCGGAACGCCGCCTGACCTCCATGCTGCACTGGGACGTCAACAACGGCATCGCACGGCGCAGTTGGGCGCGCAACGAAGGCGCCGAATGGGCGATTCGCCGCGCCATGGAGCAGGAGCCGCGCTTGAAGGTGACCATACCGGCCCACGCGGACGACGACTTGGTGCGCAAGGCGTTGGGGCATGATTGATGCCTACGATGAAACGTACGATCCGTCCAGCGCCTGGGAGGACTTGAAGGGTGCGCGGTTCGAGGCGTGTACGTTCCGCAACGTGAGTTGGGCCGGGGTGGATTTGCGCCAAAGCCGTTTCGAGGACTGCATCTTCACCGATTGTGATTTGTCCAACATCAAGGCGATCGGAGTCAGTTTCCAGGACGTGCATTTTGTGGGGTGCAAATTGCTGGGCGTCGCCTTTGAGGTTTGCAATCCGTTGGGGTTGGATGTTCGGTTTGAACGTTGCAACTTGGAGGCTTCAACTTGGCAAGAAATGGACGTGCGTGGATTCCAATTTCAGGAATGCAAGCTCCAATACACGGACTTTACGGCCGCGAATTGCGAGGGGGTCAATTTCGCCAAATGCGACTTGCTCCAAGCCGTGTTCGAACGCACGAACTTGAAGAAGGCTGATTTCCGCGCAGCGGAGCAATGGACGATCGACCCGGCTGTGAACCAAGTCAAAGGGGCTCGTTTTCAGAAGGAAGAGCTCAAGGGCCTTCTCCACCAATGGGGATTGGACCTTCGGGACGACTGATTTTGGAAACGTTTTAACGTTGTTTTCGTTTCCCGAGGGTGCTCTGTGGCCTACTTTTGCATCCGCAAATGGAACAGCTCGCCGCAGATACAACCGTACTTGAACCCAAGGATTCTTTAATTCAACGGGCCACATCGGTGTTCATGCGCTTGGGCGTGAGGACGGTGAACATGGCGGACGTGTCCAGCGAACTGGGCATTTCTAAGAAGACGCTGTACAAATACGTCAGCAACAAACGCGACCTCATTTTGCAGTGCATGGCCTGGCATTGTTCCCAGATGGAGCACGTCATCGAGGAGGCTAAGTCCACCAGTGAAAACACCATCGAGGCGGAATTGAAACTGATTCGGTTCATCCACCAGATTACTTCCGACATGCACCCCAGCGTGTTGTTCGACTTGAACAAGTACCACCCGAAGGCGTTTCGAATGGTGAATGAGCGCAGCGATGAAATCCTCCGGGGCACCATGGAAGAAAACATTCGCCGAGGGCAAGCCGAAGGTTTGTATCGAGAGGACGTGAACCCCGAAGTGGCGTCGCGCTTCCTCATTAGCTTAAGCCGCGAGGTTCGCGCCATGGCTGAGGACACCTCTATTTCAATCCCGCTCTCGCAGCTGTATCTCGAGTCTGCACTGTACCACATTCGCGCAATCGCCACCGCGAAGGGCGTTGCGTTCCTCGAAGAAAAAATCAAAGAAGAAAACCTCTTTACATGAGCACCCTCTTAACGAAAACCCCGGGTTGGGCGTTGGTCTTTTTGGCCGCGTTGTCCCTTCCACAGGCCGCGGCCCAAGCCACCTACGCGGTGTCCTTGGAAGAGGCGCAAGCCATTGCACTTGAAAACGCTTTTGCCATGCAGTATGCGGCACTGGACCGATCCAAGGCGGATCGGGATGTGAAGGAAATTCTCGCGACTGGCTTGCCTCAAATTAACCTAGTTGCCGACTACAGCCAGTACATTGACATTCCCACACAGGTAGCCGGTGGTGATGTGTTCGGATTCCCGGACTACTTGACCTCGTTTCTCGGAGGGGTAGCGCAGGAGACCGGGGTTCCGTTGGATGCACCGCCCGTCGATCCCGATGCCATTTCCGAATTTCAGTTTGGACAGGCGCATACGGCCAACGTCGGTGTTCAGGTGAGCCAATTGGTGTTTAGCGGCTCGTACTTCGTTGGGCTGCAAGCGTCTCAACTGTTCGTTGAAGCGCGTGATCGTGCGACGGAGCGAACAGCGGATGAAGTAATGCAGCAGGTAGCCGAAGCGTACCACTTGGTGTTGGGGGCGCAGGCTGGATTGGAGATGGCGGAGCAGGCGGTGGCTTTGCTGGTGGAAAGCAAAACCGAGGTGGAGGCCTTGCAGCAGGCAGGATTCGCCGACGCCCTGAGCGTGGACCGCCTCGAATTGGCCCAGACCGAACTGGAAGCACAAGTGCTCAATGCCCAACAGCAAGTTGGATTGGCTAAGGGCCTGTTGGCGTTCCAAATGGGCATTGGACTTACAGATGCACTGACTGTAACCGACCGCATGAGCGATTTGCTTCAAAACGGGACGGAATTGGAATGGGCGAGCCGTCCGTTCAATGCTGATGCGCTGCCCGCATTGCAAGAGCAGCAAGTGTACCTTGATTTGGCGGGTTTGAATGTCAAAAACCAACAGGCCCAAGGGTGGCCGCAGATTGCGGCGTTCTACACCAATCAATCCAACGCCCAAAGGGACGCGGTCAACTTTTTCGATGCGGACGAGAAGTGGTACCCCATTCAGCTTTGGGGTGTCAATTTCTCCATGCCGTTGTGGACCAGTTTTGGCGGGCGTCAAGCCGTAGAAAAGAAAAAGATTGAGGAAGAGCGGGCCCGCATTGGACTGGCTCAGTTGACGCAAGCTGCAGAGATGGAATTTTCCAATGCCAAAGCGGCGTTTGCGAATGCCACCGCGGTGATGAACAACGCGCGCCGCGCCGAGGACATCGCCCAGAAGATTTACACTCAAACGGAGATTGGTTTCAACGAAGGTGTTGTGTCCTCGTTCGAGTGGAACGAATCGCGCAATGGGTTGCTCGAGGCCAAAGGCAAACGCCTCGGCGCTGAATTCGATTGGTTGAATGCCCGTGTGGGCTTGCAAGCGGCTCTGTCTGCTTTTGAAAAATGAAAAAACGATGAATTCTATCATGAATATTTCTTTCCGAACGCTGCCCCTGATGGCGGTAGCTGTCCTGCTTTGGACCGGCTGCGGTGAAGCCGAAGCCCCTACTGAAGTTCCCGCTGAACCGGCGGTATCCAAACCCGTTCAAGTCGGCGTTATGCCGCTCACCCCACAACTGTTCACACACCGGTTCTCGGTCCAAGGAAATGTGGAAACCGACCGCAATGCGCTGCTGACATCCGAGTTCGGTGGCCGCATTGAAGATGTGTATGTCCGTGAGGGTGCGCAGGTTGCGATGGGAGACCCCCTGGCCAAGGTCGACACCGATGTCATCGAGCGGTCGATGGCCGAGCTCAAGACCCAACTGGAATTGGCCGAGGTTGTTTTTGAGCGCCAACAGCGGCTCTGGGATCAGGAGATTGGTTCAGAGATTGAATACCTACAGGCCAAGACGCAACTCGAGTCGCTCCAGCGTTCGATGGAAACCTTGACCGAACAGAAGGACATGGCCGTGATGCGCGCGCCGTTTGCAGGGGTGGTGGACCGCTGCCTCGCCAAGACCGGTGAATTTGCTGTGCCAGGAGCACCGCTCGTCCGCATCGTGAACCTGAGCGACATGAAGGTTCGGGCGATGGTGAGCGACCATTACGCAGGCCAAATCAACACGGGCATGCCTGCCACGGTCATCGTGAGCGGTGTTGATACCATCGAGACCACCGTTGGCCGCGTGGGCCAATTCATCAACCCGGCCAACCGCACCTTAGAAATCACCTTGTCGCTCCCGGAAGGCACGGCGTTTTTGCCCAACATGTTTGCCAGCGTTTGGCTTGAAGACGTCAACCTCGATAGCGCCCTTGTGCTTCCGAGTTCCCTCGTTCAGCAGGACATCAACGGCGATGATTTCGTCTTTGTGGCCGCGGGCGAAGGCGTGGAACGCACAGTCGAAAAGCGCCTGCTCGAAATGGGCATGGGTTCTGGCGACGTCATGCTCGTGGAACGCGGCCTTTCATTCGGCCAAGACGTCATTTCAAAGGGCGCCACCCGAGTGGTTTCCGGACAAGCCGTAAGCATCATCCAGGAGTAAGCCCCCATGGAAGACATTCAACCCCAAGAAGGCACCCGGGAATTCGGGCTGAGTTCGTGGAGCGTCACCAACCGCACCACGGTCTTTGTGCTGATGGCGATCATCATCATCAGCGGCCTGTACAGTTACATCACCGTTCCAAAGGAGAGTTTCCCCGAGGTGGTGATCCCTGAGATTTACATCGGCACGCCGTATCCGGGCAACAGCCCGATCAACATCGAGAAGCTCATCACGCGCCCCCTCGAAAAAGAAATCAATACGATCACGGGTGTGGACGAAATTTCTTCGACGTCCATTCAAGGCTATAGCGCCATCGACGTCAAGTTTGATTTCGATGTGACCCCGGACGAGGCGCTGCGCAAAGTGAAGGATGCGGTGGACAAGGCGAAGGCGGACCCTGAATTCCCTGACGACTTGCCTGCCGACCCGAATGTGTTCGAACTGAATTTCACCGAGTTGTTGCCCGTCATGAACGTCAACCTCTCCGGAGACTACAGCCTGGATGAGTTGAAGCGCTACGCGGAACAACTCGAGGAGGACATCGAAGAGCTCCCAGAGATTTCCAAGGTGGACATCCGCGGAGTCATGGACAAGGAGGTTGAGATTGTCGTTGACCACCTTCGGGCCGAAGCCATGCAGGTCAGCTTCAACGACATTTCCGGCGCGATTGCACAAGAAAACGTGACCATCTCTGGTGGTGACCTGCTGGTCGACAACTACCGCCGCACCGTGCAAGTCGTCGGTGATTTCCAGTCTATGGAAGACATCGAAAATGTGATCATCAAAAGCGAAGCAGATGCTCCCATCTACCTCCGCGACGTTGCGACGGTCCGGTTCGTGGAACAGGAAAAGACGAGCTATGCGCGGGAATACCTTCAGCCGGTCGTGTCACTCGATATCATCAAGCGCGCTGGCGAAAACCTCATCGCAGCTTCCGATGGCATCAACCGCATCATCGCCGAAGCCGAGGCGTCCTATCTCCCTTCCAACCTCAACGTAAGCATCACCAACGACCAATCCGACCAAACCCGCACGCAGGTAGAGGAGCTTCAGAACTCCATCATCTTCGGGGTCTTGCTCGTGGTCGGGGTCTTGTTGTTCTTCCTCGGGCTGCGCAACGCGCTGTTCGTTGGGGTCGCCATTCCGCTGTCCATGTTCATGTCGTTCATGGTGCTCAGTGCACTCGGTATCACCTTTAATGTGATGGTACTCTTCTCGCTGGTTTTGGCGCTGGGAATGCTGGTGGACAATGGTATTGTGGTGGTGGAGAACATCTACCGCTTGATGGATGAGGGCAAATCTGCCATTGCCGCTGCGAAACTTGGCGTTGGTGAAGTGGCTTGGCCCATCATCGCTTCCACTGCCACGACACTTGCGGCGTTCTTACCGCTGGCCATTTGGCCGGGCTTGATTGGTGAGTTCATGAAGTACTTGCCCATCACGCTGATCATAGTCTTGAGCTCGTCTTTGTTTGTGGCCTTGGTCATTAACCCGGTCTTGACGTCGGTGTTCATGCGCGTGGGAGAGGAAGCCGTGAACAAGCGCCGGTCCAACCGGGTGAGCCTATCGCTGGCTGTTTTTGGCGTTGTGTTTTTGGCATTGGGCGCGACAGCCTTTGGCAATGTGCTCATCATCGCGGGTTTGATGACAGCGTTAAATGCGTACGTGCTGAGCCCGGCTACTCAGGTCTTCCAAAACCGGTTCTTGCCTCGCCTGGAGCGGAGCTACGAGCGGTTCTTGCGGTTTACTTTGGCAAAACGCCGGCCCTGGTTTTTCTTCTTTGGGACGGCCAGCTTGATGGTGTTGGCGTTTGCGCTTCTCGGCGCATTCCCGCCCAAGGTTGAGTTCTTCCCGAGCAACGAACCGCAGTATCTGAACATTTTCATTACCAAACCCATTGGCACGGACATCGAGGAGACCAACCGCGTCACGCGGGAGATCGAAGGCATGGTGCTCGAAGTCTTGAACGAGGACCGCTTCAAGCGCCTCAATCCGGAGACCGGTGAGCTCCAGTCCTACATGGCCAACTCGGTCATCGGTCAGGTGGGCAACGGTACGAGTGATCCGCAGGAGGGTCCGTCATTGGGGAACACCCCCCACAAGGCCCGTATCGTGGTGAACTTTGTGAAGTTCCAAGAGCGTCAAGGGCAATCGACCCGTGACATGTTGCGCGCCGTACGCGAGCGGTTGAG
>JBELBV010000010.1:0-51319 GCA_042095135.1 Flavobacteriales bacterium
GTGCCCATGCAAAGTTTTAAGCGAATAGGCATCGTCGCGCAGCACAGCCTCGTAGTGGTACACGCCGTCGGGGGCGAAGTAATCACCACCCAGCACATCACCTACCCAATACGCTTCCGGGTCTTCTGAAGCAAAAACGAGCGCACCCCAGCGGTCGTAGATGTACAACTCAAAACGCGTCACAGCCCCGCTGGTGTACATGCGCCAAGCATCGTTGTGGCCGTCATTGTCAGGGGTAAATGCATTGGGAGCGAAGGCATTCAATCCTTCCGTGAGGTCAATCAACGCACATGTTAGGGACGAGCATCCTACGCTGTCCGAGGCTTCCATGCAGAGTTGGAAAACGTCCAATCCAATTTCCGGAATGGGAAACGACTGGTAAGAACCTTCGCCCATGGGCACATCGCCAACATTCCAGCTGTATGTGTTCGTCGGTATCGAATCTGAGGCCCAGGCCTCGATGTGGGTGTCGAAAATCGAAGCTTGAGCAGGTGTCAAACTGAATGCGGATGAGGGCGGCGCACTCAAGCAAAGCAATTCCTCTGCTGTGGAAGTGTTGGTGCAGCCGTTGTTGTCCAACACTGTATGGCTCATGAGGTAGCAGCCGGGGTTTTCAATGACAAACGTGTTGTCGTCGCAGGCCATAGAAGCCCCCACACCATTGGAATTGAACGTCCATTGGCAGTCCACAATGCTCGGATTGGCAGGAGCGGTGCATGCCACTACGGCGGGGGCGCACCCCTCAGCCGGGCTGTAGGAGAAGTCGGCTGCTGGCAGTCCATGTACCGTGACGGTCGCGTCGGTCGAGGTCCCGCACGCGCCGGGAATCGTATACGAAACGGTGTGCACTCCGGCGCCTGCAGTTGCTGGCGAGAATTGTCCAGTGGAGGAAATGCAGTTGGTACACGATGCGGTCCAATTCCCTCCGACTTCTTCAGGCGCGGCGATGGCCGGGTCGTGGTCGAGGCAATACTCGGGAATTAAGACAAATGCGCTACTCGTGTTGGGGGTGACCGTGAATGTGGCTGTCCCGGTTGATGGGCAGGTGCCCGTTATGGTGTAGGTCAGGTCCCAGGCTCCCGTACCTGCCGATTGGGTGTCAAATACACCATCCGTGGTGCAGCAACCGGTGCATTCTGCGGTCCAACTGCCGCCATTGGTGACGGGAACCATTACCACTTCCCCGGTACCCTCGCAGAAACTCTGGTCTTCAATGGCAGCGTCCGGGACGCTGCCGATTTCTACATCCACCGTGGTTGTCTGCGCACAAGGGTTGTCGGACGAGTAGGTGATGCTCACGGCCCCCGGTGAAGCATCCGCTGGGGTCAATTGTCCGTTGGACGATAGGCAGTCCGCGCAGGTTCCAGTCCAGAACCCGCTGTACAGATCGTCTGTTGTCAACAGCACCGCTGCCGCATCGTTGCATACGAATTCAGGAGCGGTGACTTCCACCGGTTCGGGAGAGCTAAGGCTCACCTCGACTTCGGAGGGCACCATTGGACAGCCGTTGCTCGTGCCGCTCAACGTATAAGTGCCGGCATCCATTGAAGCGGTCACAGCGATGAACAACGCTTCATCGAACGTCACTGATGCGTCAGGTGCCGTCCATTCCCAGGCAACATTGGGCACGGTGCTGTTGGGTTCGAGGGTCAGGCTGCTTCCTTCGCAAATTTCAATAGGCTCCGGGTCCAATGGCGCTTGAATCGTTTCCGTCACCACGAGTTCGAATGTGGTCGGCTCTGAAAGGCACGACTCGGTCTCGATGACCAACGTGTATTCCCCCGCGTCCGAAGGATCGGCATTGGAATAGGAGGCGGTGCTGTCTCCTTCGAAAATAAGGTTTCCTCCAGCATCTTCCCAAATCCAGTTGTCCGCCGCTGTCAAGGAAATAAACGACCAATCATCTCCTTCACACAGCGAATCGATGGGCACTACATCCGGTGCGGGAGGCTGCGCAGCCACAAATAGCTCGAGGGTATCCGGTAAAATCTCGCACTCGCCGGCCATGCCCGAAACCACGTACAGTCCGGCATCGTCAACGGTTAACGGACCAATGGTGATTTCATCGCCTTCGCCTTCAAATCCATTGGGTCCAATCCATTCGTAGGAGGCCTCCAAAATGGGGGAGGCAAAAAGATTGGCTGTCTCCCCTGCGCACAGTTGATTGTCTGAAGTGAACGTGGAGTGCTGGTAGTTGGCGAAATCGCTGAAGTACCCGTAGCGGGTGCCAGAGGAGGCACCGCCATTGATGATTCCGAGGTGGAATTTCGCCGTGCCGTTGACCAGTCGAGAGGCACCCCCGGTGGGCACAAACCCCGATGCGGTGATGTTGGCATACATCCATTCGCCTCCTGTTCCTGGCACATCGCTGAAGTTCACCGCGTTGATGTTCCCGGCATTTCCATTGAACGTGAAGTCGCCTTCAGCACCGGTTGGCACTATGATTTTCATGCCGATGAAGTCATTGCTCGAACGCACAAAGGCCACTTCATCGGATCCGGTGCAGGTAATGGGCGGGAGGATGGCACCGCCGACTTCGCAGCCAAAGCCGGTCATGTGCAGCGCGATCACAGGTGCGCTCGTTTCATAAAAAGCGGCCGGAGCGCTTAATGTATGAGCGTAGGTCTCTCCCGCATCGACAGTCCAAACGTTGGTGCCGTTGATGGAAATTGATGTATTGTCCTCGGTACCCAAAATGAAGACCTTGTCGGGTCCATTGAGGTTTCCTTTGACGGCGATGTATTCAGTGCCTGCGATGGACACGGGAATAGCTTGGTCACCTAAAATGTCCTGGCAATTTCCCGGAGGATAGGCCGAACCCAGCACACTGTCGTCGCTCATGGTGATGGCAATGGGCGCGGAACTCGTGATGTAGGTGCCAGCGGGGTGGTTTTCAGCTTGGGCGTTGGCCGCGCGAAGCGCATATGTTTCTCCCGCATTCAGGGTGATGGTGAAGGGTACACCAGCAGGATAGCCAACGAGTGCTGCCGTCGGCACGACCGTTATTTCGGTGTTGTCCTCCGTGGCGACCAGGTCCATGGCCGCTTTGGATTGGGTGTAGAAATTATCGAGGTAATTCTGGAAGGGTACGTAGAATTCGTTGCCCAAAGCCGAAGCTCCTTTCAACGCGAAAATATCCGGGTTGAGGTTGTGGTTGATTTCGTAGTAGGCGGTCACCGGTGCATCGGACGTGATGTGGAGCCCTTGGCTCAAAACGGTATTGAAGGGCGTGTTTTCGATGTCGTCAATCCACGGCGTCAAGTCCAGCGTTTGCGTTCCATTGGCCGCGATATTTAACGTCTGAATCGGAAACGTGGGATTGGCCGGCTGGTCGACGGTCACTTGAGCCGCCGCTGTCAAGGTCGAAAAACGCAACAGAATGGGCTGATCGCCGTGGTTGGCCCATACTTCGGGCGCAGCAAACCAGAACTCCGTATCCAACTGACCCATGGCACTTTGCATGCTGCACGTCAGCGCCACGCATAACGAAACGAAAAGTCGAAAAAGACGGGCGGTCATAGGGGATTGGTGGGGAAATGTCAACGTCGGCGCTTGGTTGTAGACATTAGAAACCAATGCGACTCGAAGATATGGGGAATGCTGATGCAACCCAATAACATGAAAAACGCACCAACCGTTGCATCCGACTGCACGGTTTCCGGATTGCCGAATGCCCAAATGCCGAGGCCGATGAGCGCAATGGCTCCAGCGGTGAAGGGCAGGGCTTTCAGCCACAGGGATGTAGAGGACATCCCCAACCGCTGGCGCAAGTGGTGCCAGCCGGAGGCGCTGTGCTGTCCGACGAAGTACAATCCGAATGACAGCAACACGGGAATCCACGGAGTCATTCCAATCAAAGCGATGGCGAGCCCCCATGCCCCATGTTTCATCCGCATGGCAGCGATGCCGCATGAAATCAGCCCGGCAGTGAACGCAAATTGCAATTCCTCCTGCAGGTGAAGAATTCCGTTGAGCGCATTCGAGCCAATGCCCATTTGGCCGATGATGGGGTTGACTTCTTCCACGTGCCAACTCAAGATCATGCCCAATGCCACCGTGCCCCAGGCCATGTGGCCTTTTGAAATTCCCCACCGTTCAAAATCCGCCTGACCAAAATGCCAAGCGCTCAGCAGCAAGAAGGCGAGGAGGCCCGCGTGCGGAAACATCCACCAAGCGCCAAGTACCGCAGCGATGGCCAGCAGGTACAGCACGATGTAGATACCGGAATGCCGGTCGGGTGATCGGTGGCGATGCGTCCATACATCCAACGCACCGTGTGGAATGCCGATAGCCAACAACCCAAGCATCAGCAGCACCCCGAGAAAGGTGTCCGACCACGCTACGCCTGCCCCACTCAAAGCGATGTACGCCGCGGCAAGGGCGATCAGCCCGAAGGGACGTGTGTATTCGTTCATCGAACGAGGGTTAAACTGCCCACGAGACGGATGGGACCCGGTTCGGTGTAGGTGGTTGTACCGTTTTCATCCGTGATGCTCAAATCGCCCTCGTTGCGGTTGATAACGACCTCGTAGTAGTAGGTGCCTTCAACGGCCTCTTCCGAGGTGGGCTCCCAACCGGCGGCATTTCCAAAGTCTTGTGATTCGTAGACCACTTGGCCCCACCGGTTGAAGATTCGACACATGCTGAAGGGGAAATAGGTCAAATCTGGCAATGCGAAACGTTCGTTCTGCCCATCCTGGTTGGGCGAGATTACATTGGGAACCACCAAAGCGCACAGTACGGTCGTCACATCGAATGTACCCTCGGCCGTCAAGTTGCATGGAGCTCCCGTGTTCAAATAGGCGGTATATACACCATCGTACAAGGCCACCATCCCTGGGCCTTCACCAAATTCAATGGTGTTTTCATCGCTGTCGGTGAAGGTCCATTCCACAGCGTACAGGGGATCCCATTCAGGCAAATCCAAGGCCGGTGTGTTGTCCGGGCAGTGCTCCACATCGATGGGTCCGAAGTTGGCCGCAATGATTTCGGGCAGCGGGGCAACTTCAAGCTCAGCGGTCACAACGGGAGAGGGGCAATTGGAGGCTACCACGTACGCTTCATACGTTCCGGCCGCGCCAAGCGGTACCGCATCTAATGGCCACGTCGTTCCAGAGAAATTGCCCCAATAGGGATGGAACCACTGGATGGTGCCTTCACCGTCGGCTTCAGCACTCAACGACCAATCGGACCCTTCGCAGATCTCCGTGAACCCGCTCAACACGGGAGGCGCAGGGGTTGGGAATACATCCAGGTACACCGAATCGGGATTCATGGGGCACGTGCCGACCGCGCCGTTGACGACGTACCAGCCGGATTCATCGGGTTGGGCGTTGTTCAGCGTGAATGCTTGTGCATTGGAGGCAACCCCATCCGGTCCGCTCCACGACCAAGCGGTGCCATCGGGACCGCTTCCGTCCAGCATCCATTCATCGCCCTGGCAGATTTGATCGGCATCAATCGGCGTGCCGCTGGCATCGAGGATTTCCAAGTCTTGAGGGGGGACGAGGTTGAAGTCAAACGGGACTGGCCCTGCGATGCACCCCAAGTAATCCACGCTCACCCCATAGGTTTGCGCATCTTCCCAATTCGCATCAGCAATCACCCATGGATTGCCGGAACCCAGGCTGTCGCCATTGGCGTCGAACCACGTCACATCAGCTGTTCCATATGCCGTATAGATCGCGGAAAACGTGGCCTCATTGCCGAGACAGACCGCAGGGGCTTCTACGGCCTGAATCACCGGATTTTCAATAACGTCCACCCAGGTTGAATCCGGCACCAGCGGGCATCCTTCGGCTTCGCCCTGCACGGTATACCATCCTGAGTCGTCGGGTTGGCTGTTGTTGACTTGGATCCCCAGTTGATTGCCCACAGTCTGGCCTTCTGGATTCGTCCACGTCAAGGAGGCCCCGGCGATGGGCAAGGCTTCAAGAGTGAAATTCTCCCCTTGGCACAATGCAGCGCTTTCACTTTCGATGCTGAGTGATTGCTGGGGAGTGACTTCTACGTCCCACAAAGTCGGTGGCGATAAGCAGCCGTGGTCGTTAATCACCAGGGTGTAGATGCCATCGTTGTCTAAGGTCACTGCTGACTCCATGATGCTGTCGGCACTGGGGTAAAATCCAGAGGGTCCTGACCATTGGTACTGCACCGTTTCTCCAGAGGGGGTCGATAGCACGAGCGGTGCCCCTTCGCACACCACCGAGTCTCCTAGGATTTCGGGGGCCTCGGGGAATGGATACACCAATAGGTTGAGCGTGTCGTTTTCAATGGGACACGCCCCGACGAATCCGGATACCACGTATTCGCCGGCATCATCCAGCCCCACTTCACCAAACGGAAAGGGATTGCCTTGCCCTGAGAATCCGTTGGGCCCTGTCCAGTCGTAGGTCGCGCCGAGGAGCAGGTTGGATTCCAGGTCGAGCTCATCGCCTTCGCACAGGGTGTTGTCGTTGACTTGAACGACGTAAGCTTGGGCGGCGTAATTGCTGAAATAGCCGTAGCGTGTTCCTGAAGAGGCTCCACCATTGATGATCCCCAAATGAAAGGTCGAGCTTGAGTTGTACAATCGGGAAGCAGACAACTGGGGCACGAACGAAGACGCCGTGATGTTGGCGTACTTCCATTCTCCATCCGTTCCAGGCACATCGCTGAATTGGCTCGCGTTGATCAAGGCAGGGTTCCCGTTGAATTCAAAATCACCTTCACCACCAGCAGGGACCAAAATTTTCAATCCCATGAACTCATTGGTCGAACGGATGAAGGCCACTTCCTGTGAACCGGTGCAAACGATGGGAGGCAAAAGGGCTCCGCCGACTTCGCAGCCGAATCCGGTCAAGTGCAAGGCGTAAACAGGACTGCTCGCTTCGTAATACGCAGAGTTGGCGTAGAGCGTATGCGTGTAGATGGAAGTGAGGGTGTTCAAGGTGGTTACCACGTTTCCGTTGACGGAGATGGTGGTGTTCGGTTCTGTGGGGATAAAAAACACCTTGTCCGGTCCGTTGAGGTTGCCCTTGATGGCGATGTATTCCGTGCCGACGATTTCTACGGGCACAATTTGGTCGCCGAAGAGGTCCGCACAGCCGCCGTAAGGGGTCCCGTTGAGGGAATCGTCGCTGATGGTGATGGCAATCGGCTTGTCCGAATTCACGACGGTTCCGAACGGGTGTTGGCTCGCCGCCGTGGATGTCGCCCGACCGCTCCACGTTTCGCCGGCGTCGAGGGTGATCGTGAAGGTGACATTCTGCGGGTGCCCGACGATGGGTTTTCGCGGGGTAATTTCAATGGTGGTGTTGTCCTCGGTGGCCACAATATCAAAGCCAGCAGGTGACTGCGTGTAGCCGTTATTCAAGTAATTTTGGAACGGGACATAAAAGGCGGTGCCAAGTGCATTCGCACCTTTCAACGCGTAGATGTCTGGGTTGAGGTTGTTGGAGGGATTGACCTCATAATAGGCTTGGATCAGTGAAGTGGAACTGATTTTAATGCCCTTATTCAGAACGGTATTCGCTGGTTTGTTTTCGACTTGTGCCAGCCATGGAGCCAAGCTGATGGAGCTCACACTGTTCGCCGGTACCGAGATGGTCTGCGTGGGAAAGGCGCCGTTGGCCGGCTGTTCCACGGTGACAATCGCCGACTGATCGAACGTCGCAAAACGCAGGAGGGTTGGACTATCGCCGTGGTTGGCCCAGACTTCTGGAGCAACAAACCAGAACTCGGTATCCACCTGCGCATGCGTGCGTCCCAACCCACTCAGCAGGCAAGCAATAAGCACGAATCGCACGAAGGGGGGCAGCCGTTTCAATTTCAAGTCAGTCAATAGGTTGGAGCAAGGTAATTATTTCAACGCAACGAAAAGGCGTTTACTCCCGTATACCGGACAAGAAAATGAATCCCATGGCTTACCTCTGGAACCCCAATGCCCTCCCTCAATTTGATAACGACTCGCTGATTTTGCGCATTCCGGCTTCCGGGCTGTTTGCCCGTGTTTCAGGGCCGATTGTGGAATTGCTAAGCCAACTGCCGTTCTCAGAGATTGATGCCGCCGCTGCTGCTTGGCAGGAGCGCTGTGGCCGAGCAGACCTTGAGGCGCAAAGCGCGAGCATCATTTGGCACGAATTGGTTGACCTTGGAGCCATTCGGGAAGTTCAATTTGACAAGCCATTGAATCCGGCGCCAGACGGGCAGTGGATTGAGCTGGACGCTGGTCAACGTCATTCACGCCTTCACCGGTTCATGGGCGCTCAGGGCTTCCTCGCCGATGACGATGTTCTTCACGCAGGAGCGTGAAGCACGCGCTTGGCCGTGTATCTTCGTCCAAACTTTGAACCATGTTTGGACGCCTCTTTTTTCCGATCAAGAGCATTGGGTTTGTAGCCTTGGCCATCTCGCTGTTTTCATGCGAAGGCAACACCCGGCTCGAGTGGAACTTGCAAAATCACTCTTCAGAAGATGTTTATGTCGTGCACAAGGCCTGGGATTACAGTTCCATCCCGCCCGACACGGTGTCCATACCTGCAGGAGAGACCTTCCTGCTTGGAGTCAATGATGTTCTCGGAGGCAATTCCATTCCGTGGGATCCGGCCAGTTTCATTGATACGCTGTTTGTGACCTCCGCTACTGGAGCGTTGTGTACCAAGGACTGGGCCGATACAGAAAATTGGGGGATTGTGAGTGAAGAGGAAAGCCGCATCCCTTCCAGCTGGTCGCATACCTATTTCTTTCGCGTCGAGGACACGGACTTTTAACGCCACTTCAGGTGTTTGATCGACCGTCCTTCCGATTGGATTTCCTTGAGGGAGTCGATGCCAATGCGGATGTGTTCATCTACGAAAGATGCCGTGACTTTCGCGTCGCTGGCATCGGTTTTCACTCCTGACGGGGTCATGGGCTCGTCGCTCACGAGCAGCAACGCCCCGACGGACAATCGGTTCGCGAATCCCACACTGAATAGGGTGGCCGTCTCCATGTCGATGGCTTGAGCACGGGTACTGCGCAGGTACGCTTTGAACGCATCGTCGTGCTCCCACACCCGGCGGTTGGTGGTGTACACCGATCCCGTGTAATAATCCCGGTTGTAATCCCGAACGGTTGAGGAGATGGCACGCTGCAAAGCAAAGCTGGGTAAGGCTGGCACCTCAGGTGGGAAGTAGTCATTTGACGTACCCTCGCCGCGAATCCCAGCCAACGGCAGGATGAGGTCACCGATGCGATTTTTTTCCTTCAAGGCTCCGCATTTGCCCAAGAAGAGCACGGCCTTCGGTGCGATGGCCGAGAGGAGATCCATAACCGTGGCTGCATTGGCGCTGCCCATGCCGAAGTTGATCATGGTGGTGTCATCTGCCGTCGCGCAGGGCATGGCTTTCTCGCGGCCCACAATTTCACATCCATTCCATTCGGCGAACTTCTCCAGGTAGTTGCTGAAGTTGGTCAGGAGGATGTGGCTTCCGAAATCATCCAATTGCATGCCTGTGTAACGGGGTAGCCAATTGGTTACGATGTCTTGTTTCGTTCGCATGATGCCAAGGTAACGCATCCCCGACCAAATAAATTTTCTTTACTTGCGGCATGATTCAGCGCATTGAACGGTCCTTTCGCCTTGAGGAATGGCGGGCGAACGAGCTTCCATCTTCCGATTTGGAGTTGCTCCAGTCCGCGCACAAGGCGTGCCAATCGGCTTATTCCCCGTATTCGAAATTTAATGTTGGCTCCTCGGTCCGGTTGGCTTCAGGGACCATTGTAGCTGGTAGTAACCAGGAAAATTCGGCCTATCCCAGCGGGTTGTGTGCTGAGCGCGTTGCCTTTTTTGCCGCAGGTGCACAGCATCCGGATGACCCTATCGTAGCCGCGGCGGTCGTAACCGACAGCACCATGCCCGTACTCGATTTCTCGCCGTGTGGCGGTTGCCGACAAGTGATGATTGAAACAGAAGATCGACAGGGTGCACCGATTCGATTTTTGATGCAGACGGGCGCGTCAAATGTGCTGGTTTCGGCAGACGTTTCCCAGTTCTTGCCCTTGTCGTTCAAGCTGCCTGCGCACCGCAACCCTTAAGCCCGGTTTGACGTATACCGCAGCATGCGGTGTTCACGCCATAAGGACCATTTACATTGGGTATGCTCAGGAATGCTCTTGGCCATAGCCTTGGCGTTTCCTGTGGTGAACTTCGGTCAGCAATCTTGGCACGCGATCCAATTCGATGCAGGTACCGGTTTCGCGATGAATCCGATGCAGTCGACTGCGCCGGCATCTACCCGTTCCTCTGTCGCTTCATTGAAGGGCTGGGGTCGCGAAGGCCTTGGGCGCAATTCGCTTCAATGGAAGGGCACGCTTGACCGGGAGGTGTACGCGGGTCAACCTGCAGCAAATCAAGTTCGGTCGGACATCAGCATCGGCTTGCGTCGTGCCCTCACTAAAAACGTGGAAACTGGTATCCAAGTCAACGGTTTCCGAGGAACGACCTGGGAACGAAGCCTGCGCTTTCAAGAGGAATGGCACGCCTTTGCTGCTGGTCACTGGAGCGGACGGTGGTGGATGGTCCTCCGAAACGAGGGGCGAACAGGACGCATTTACGTCGAGAAACACTCATGGAATTATGCTTCCAATATTGGTTTTGATCGCGGTGAATTCAAGGTGGGGGCAGAATTGCGCCTTCCCATTTTAACCCGCGTCCGGGGACAAGTTCGCTTGAACAAAATAGGCCAGCGCCGCACACATCACCTAGCAGACTTGGTGGTCGTCGTGCATCACCAGGAGCTACAATTTCATAATTGGTCATTGCGCGAAGGACCTGTTGGAAACGGGATTGACTTGCGTTCTGCAGCCAGCACTGCCGCGGGAGAAGGATGGCAGGGATTCAGGCTGTGGACAGAGACCGAGGGAATTGTGCGATTGGATATCGCCGAGCGCCACGGCCTGCGCGGAGGTGTCGATGTGGGATGGATGCACAGGGTTGATGCTGTGCGGGGCACATACAACCAAGACCGAGCTTTAATTGGCGTCTGGATTGCGGGGGCATATGCGGCATGGGCGGGTAAGTTGCGAGGCACCTGGTATGGTGTGCACAATTCGGGTCAATCGGTGTACGGTGAATCAGGGTGGGATGCCTACCGGTACAACCACGGGGTGTGTGAAGGACGATTGGAGCGGACCATCCGCGGGGATATTGGGGGCTTCGTCGCCGGGGGGGTGCAAGTTTGGCGCTCCAACGCCCTTCCCATCGGTTGGTACCAGCGATCGGATTGGACTGCTGGATGGATACACTGCGGCGTGGTGTGGCAGGCGTCGACCGCCTCACGATGGGAGCGGCGTCACGCTTTGAAGCGCAGAATGGCGTTTGAGTAGCCCACATTCTTCGGATGCATTGTAGATTCGTTGCCATGACAGTGATGATGAGTCTCGTTGGTATGGTCGTTTTGGTGGGGATTGCTTTTGCTGCCTCGCACAATCGGAAGGCCATCCAATTACGCACGGTGTTGGGAGCATTTGGCATCCAATTGTTTTTCGGGGCTTTCGTGCTGTACTTCCCCTTCGGAAAGTCGCTGCTCATCTCCATTTCCGAGGGAGTGCAGCGGGTGATCGATTATGGAAACGATGGCATCACCTTCATTTTCGGTGGGTTGAATTCCGACCAGATGTTTGAACTGTTCGGTGGATCCGGATTCGTCTTTGCTGTTCGTGTCCTTCCGGTTATCATTTTCTTCTCTTCGCTGATCGCTGTGCTCTACCACATCGGCATCATGCAGTGGGTCATTAATGTGCTTGGAGGTGGATTGCGGCGAGCACTGGGTACGTCGCGTGCGGAATCGCTCTCGGCAACGGCCAACATTTTTGTGGGACAAACGGAAGCTCCTCTTGTTGTGCGTCCGTTCATCAAAAACATGACTTCTTCAGAGCTCTTTGCTGTGATGGTGGGGGGCTTGGCCTCGGTCGCAGGCTCTGTCCTTGCGGGATATGCGTCTCTTGGGGTTCCGCTGGAATACTTGATTGCCGCCTCATTCATGGCAGCCCCAGGTGGTCTTCTGTTTGCCAAGCTCATTTATCCGGAGACGGAGACGCCCAAGGAGGGCTTGTCAACTGAAGAAATGAATGAGGAGTTGGATGGTCAATCAGTGAACGTGATTGATGCGGCAGCCAGTGGTGCTGCTTCCGGACTCAAGCTGGCGATGAATGTTGGTGCGATGTTGCTGGCCTTCGTGGGATTGATTGCCCTCGTCAACGGGCTCTTCAGTGGCGTCGGAGGGTGGTTTAATCACCCCGAGTTGACCCTCGAATTGATTCTGGGGTACGTCTTTGCGCCGCTCGCGTTTTTGATCGGGGTGCCGTGGCATGAAGCCATCGTGGCCGGTTCATTCATCGGTCAAAAACTCATCGTCAACGAATTCGTGGCGTACCTGAATTTCGCTCCCTACCTCGCTGAAGGCGCTGAGGTGGTCTTAAGCGAGAAAACCAAAGCCATTATTTCGTTTGCCCTGTGTGGGTTTGCCAACTTGTCTTCGATTGCCATTCTGTTGGGCGGATTGGGGTCATTGGCACCGTCGCGCCGCCAAGACATCGCGCGCTTTGGCCTCAAGGCCGTGCTCGCGGCGACCCTGTCCAACCTGATGTCGGCTACGATTGCGGGGCTGTTCTTGTCGCTCTAAACTGCTAAAATTTCGCCATGTTGATCCCCGAAATCATACGAAGGAAGCGGGATGGTCATGCTTTGAGCACGGCTGAAATCCAACATTTCGTGCAAGGTGTGACCGAAGGAGAAGTGACGGACGCACAGATTGCGGCCTTCGCCATGGCATCGATTTTTCAAGACATCTCTTACCGCGAGCGCACCGACCTCACGTTGGCCATGCGCGATTCGGGCAAGGTTCTCAATTGGGATGCGGAACGATTGGGAGGTCCTGTTTTGGACAAGCACTCGACAGGAGGCGTGGGCGATACGGTTTCGTTCGTGCTCGCTCCGATTTTGGCGGCCTGCGGCGGGTATGTGCCCATGATTGCGGGTCGGGGTTTGGCGCATACCGGTGGAACCATCGATAAGCTGGAGTCTATCCCAGGTTACAACACCGCTCCGGACGAGTCGACGTTTCGCCAGGCGGTCGAGCGTTGCGGGTTCGCCATCGCCGGCCAAACCGATGATTTTGCACCGGCCGATCGTCGGATGTACGCGACCCGCGATGTGACGGCGACGGTGGAGCAATACGGATTGATTACGGCCAGCATCTTGTCGAAGAAACTCGCGGCTGGCCTTGGATCATTGGTGATGGACATCAAGGTCGGGAACGGCGCGTTCATGACCGACATGACCGTCGCGCGTGAATTGTCGGACTCGCTTTGTGCGGTGGGTACCCAAGCCGGCATGCCCACCGAAGCGTTGCTCACGGATATGAACCAACCGTTGGCAGATGCCGCAGGCAACGGACTGGAGGTGAAGGAGGCCATGAGCTTGTTGCGAGGTGAAATCACTGAAGGAAGGCTGCATGAAGTAACGAAGGCACTGGCCATCCGAAACGGCTGCCTCTCCGGATTGTTTGCTACAGCGACCGAAGGAGCAATGGCCGTCGACCGGGTGCTTGCTAACGGCATGGCTGCAGAACGATTCGCTCAGTCCATTGCGGCCATGGGCGGGCCTGCGGATTTGCTGTCCAATCCGAAACACCTTGCGAATGCTCCCGTTGTTCGTCCGGTGCTCGCTACCGAAGAAAATTGGGGTAAATCCCTCTCGAGTGTCGATACCCGCCAACTTGGCTTGGCGGTTGTGGATTTGGGCGGTGGCAGGACCCACGCGGGCCAATCCATTGATCACACCGTAGGATGCTCTGGGTGGATGCGACTGGGTTTGGTAGCCGATTCCCAAACGCCATTGTCTGTTGTCCATGCACGAACCGAAGCCGATTACGAGCGCGCGGCAAACCGCATCCGCGATGCCTTCCAATTTTCAGAAAAAGCGCAAACGACAGTAGAATCCGTTGTCATCGAACACCGCACCGCCTAAGTTTGCGGCATGGTAAAGGTCAAGGTATTCGACTCTTCAGCAGCCAAGGCGTCGAAGCGTCAGGTCTTGGAGGCGCCCGCTACCGATGCAGGGGCATTTTATGATGTGGTGGATTCCCGGCGCAGTGTTCGGGTTTATGCGGACGTTCCTGTGCCTGAGGAGGTTGTGCAACGGGCTATGGATGCAGCATTGAAAGCCCCCAATTCCTCGAACCTTCAAGTTTGGGAAATCCACTGGGTGCGTTCAGCTGAGAAAAAAGCGAGACTGGCCGAATATTGCTTGGGCCAACCGGCGGCAACCACGGCACAGGAGCTGTTTGTGTTTGTCGCTCGTCCAGATTTATGGCGCCGCAACAACGATCGCATGATCGCGCACCTGCGCTCCAATCCGAAGACTCCCGAAAAAGCCTTCCAGTACTTCGAGAAAATCACCAAGTTGGTCTATAACCAAGGGCCCCTTGGCGTGTTCCGTCCATTCAAATGGATTTGGTTCACCGTGCGAGGCTGGGGGCAGCCCACACCGCGCGAGCCCATTAGCCTAGCGCACATGGACGTCTGGGCCCACAAGACGACCGCCTTGGCGTGTCAGACCTTCATGCTGGCGGCGCGGGCAGAAGGCTTTGATTCCTGTCCCATGGAAGGGTTGGATTCGAAACGTGTGAAACAGCTTCTCGGTTTGCCCCGTCGCGCCGGAATAACCATGGCAATTTCCATGGGAAAACGCGCCGAGGGTGGCATCTACAACGAGCGGTTCAGGTTCCCGCAGGAAGACTTTATTCATGAACACTAGCAAGCCATGGATTGGTTGATTAGCCTCATCATGCTCGTAGCCCTTGAGGCGGTTTTGGGCATCGATAATTTGCTCTACATCGCTATCGAATCCGGTCGAGTAGATCCAACCGAACGCACTCGTGTTCAACGAATTGGCATCATTGGAGCTGTAGTGATGCGGGTGGCGTTGCTTTTGCTTCTGGTTCAATTGATTCAGTGGTTTCAGATGCCTTTTGCTACGGTCCATTGGAAAGGGGTATTGGAAGCATCCTTCAACGGCCACAGCATCATCGCCATGGTCGGTGGCGGGTTTATTGTGTACACGGCTGTCAAAGAAGTTTGGCACATGCTCGCCGGTGATTTGAATGCACACGCTGAGGCGACCACACCCAAGTCGGCTCGCTCTGCAATCGTAGCCTTGGTGCTGATGAACGCGGTATTTTCATTCGACAGTGTTCTCACAGCCATCGCACTAACCGACAACATGGCGGTCATGGTGGTCAGCATCCTGTTGAGCGGCGTGGTGATGCTGTTGCTCGCCAACCGGGTGGCGGCTTTTTTAAAGAAAAACCGAGCCTACGAAGTGCTAGGATTGTTCATTTTGTTGCTGGTCGGGGTGATGTTGCTTTCTGAAGGCGGTCATTTGGCCCATTTGACCTTGTTCGGAGGCGAGGTGCATGCACTCAACAAGACCACTTTTTATTTCGCCGTGTCCGTACTCATTATGGTGGATTTGGTCCAATCGCGCTATCAAAAGCGACTGGCCAAGGCTCAGGAATCCGCTTCTGCTGAGTAGCCAGCGTTGTGTACGTTGGTGACGGCCCTGCCTGAAGGATCCACCACATTTTTAAGGCTTTCATTCCATTCCAGTGCCTTCTCCGTTGAGCAGGCTACAGACTTGCCTCCAGGCACGGAATTCGCCGCCGCCGCCGTGGGGAAGTGTTTTTCAAAAATGGTGCGGTAGAAGTACCCTTCTTTGGTGGCCGGAGGATTGATGGGGAACCGAACCGAGGCCCGCTCCATCTCTTCATCGCTGACGAAGCGCTCTGCGTGGTCCTTCAATCCATCGATCCAGCCGTAGCCGACACCGTCGGAGAATTGCTCTTTCTGTCGCCATAGTACCTCATCGGGAATGAGGCCTTCGAATGATTCGCGAATGATGTGCTTCTCGATTTTACCATTGCCGCCCATTTTCGCAGACGGGTCGAGGTTCATTGCGTAGTTGACAAAGGGCTTGTGCAAAAATGGCACACGGGTTTCGATGCCCCACGCCATCATGGACTTGTTGGCCCGTGAACAATCGTACTTATTCAATGCCAAAACTTTGCGGACGGATTCCTCATGGAATTCCTTAGCATCCGGAGCCATGTGGAAATACAGGTAGCCACCGAAGAGCTCGTCTGCGCCTTCGCCACTGAGGACCATCTTGATGCCCAAGGCCTTGATTTGCCGCGCCATCAAGTACATGGGCGTAGAAGCCCGGATCGTGGTGACGTCGTACGTTTCGATGTGCTTGATGACATCTTCAAGGGCGTCCAAGCCTTCTTGGATGGTGAACACCAACGGGTGGTGGATCGTGCCGATGTGGTCGGCTACCTTTTGCGCCGCAGCGACATCTGGGCTGCCTTCGAGGCCGATGCTAAAGCTATGTACTTGGGGCCACCACGCATCTGAATTGTCTTCGTCGTCTACGCGCTTTTGCGAGAAGTTCTTCGCAACGGCTGCAATGACCGAAGAGTCCAGTCCGCCGCTGATGAGCAGGCCGTAAGGCACGTCACCCATCAAATGCGACTTTACGCTTTGTTCCAGCGCGGCGCGCAATTCTTCCTTCTTGTAGGCTTTCTTTGGAGCTGTTTCCCAATCCATCCAGGCCTCGTTGTAATATCGCTTGGGTGCGGCATCCTCAGAAGACCACACATGACCGGGAGGGAATTCACTCACATCCTCGCACAAGGGTTCGATGCCCTTCATTTCTGATGCGACCATCAAAGCGCCATCGGCCGTGTGACCGAAGTAGAGTGGAATGATCCCAATGGGGTCGCGGCCAATCAGCCACGTGTCATTTTCGACGTCATACAGCACAAAGGCAAACATGCCATCTAAGCGGTGGACTAGATCGCTGCCATGCTCCCGGTACAAACTAAGAATGACCTCGCAGTCGCTGCCGGTTTGGTAGGGGAAAGAAGTCGTTTGCGCTCGGAGTTGCTTGTGGTTGTAGATCTCCCCATTCACAGCCAGCGCCGTTCCGGTTTCCGGATCCAACAGGGGCTGGGCTCCACTGGTGACATCCACAATCGCCAACCGCTCGTGGGCGAGTACCGCGCGTTCATTTTGGAAAACGCCGGACCAATCCGGGCCACGGTGACGTTGCCTTTTGGAGATGGACAGGGCGGCCGAGCGGAGCTCATCCGATGGCGAATTGGAGTTCAGAATTGCTGTTATCGAACACATGGTCAAACTATACTTTGCTCTGCCTACGCATGAGGCGGAGCGGATGTTACATTTTGGTCCACTAAATTCCGCGGCTTGGTGATACCTTTGAGCTACCTCAGAAATTTTGAAACCATGTTCCTCAAACCTCAAGTTGCTTTGCTTGCTGCATTGCTGTGGCTCAATGCGTCTCTCTTTGGACAAATCGCGTCCGATGAAACCCCTTTTATCGAGCACGAAGTTTTGGTCATGTTGGCCAGCGATGTGCAGCCGGATAAGGTGCTAACGGAATTAGCCAAAGAAGTGGAATTTGAAGTGCTCGGTATTCCGTCGCCTTCTACTAACATTTATCACTTACATGTTGACGGGCCTGGATGGGCGGAATCTTTGGGTAAGTTCCAGTCCCACCGCCATGTCCGGGCGGCGCAGTTGAACCACGTGGTCTCAGAGCGGGAGACGGTGCCGAATGACCCCAATTTTGGCCAACAATGGCATCACGTGGAGTCGGGCGATCATGACATCGATTCTGACCTGGCATGGGATGTGACGACGGGTGGAGTGGCCGGCAACGGTGCGCGTATCGTCGTTGCCGTGCTTGAAGGAGGCGGTTCCAATTACAGCCACACGGATCTCATCGAAAACCACTGGACCAATCCTGGTGAGGTGCCCGACAACGGCATTGACGATGACAACAACGGCTATGTGGACGATTATAACGGCTGGAACGTAGGCAACAACAGCGATAACATCGCAGGGGGCGGCCACGGTACTTCGGTCAGTGGTATGATCGGTGCCACTGGCAACAATGGCACCGGCGGTGTAGGGGTGAACTGGGACGTTGACATCATGCAAGTGGACATGTCGAACGGACTTTCGGAGAGCAATGTCATAGCTGCCTACGAATACCCCAAAACCTTGCGGGACATGTACAACGCAACGGGGGGAGTCGAAGGCGCTTTTGTCGTTGCGACCAACGCCTCCTGGGGCATCGACCAAGCCAACCCGGCTAACTATCCAACGTGGTGTGCCTACTACGACGAACTCGGTGCCTCGGGCATCCTGAATTGCGGTGCCACGGCGAACCAGGCTTGGAACATTGACAACGTCGGTGACATGCCTACCGGATGTTCTTCTGACTACATGGTTTCCGTTACTGCGACAAATGACAACGATGTCCGAACGTTCAGCGGTTATGGAGTAGAAAGCATTGACCTGGGCGCTCCCGGCGAACAGGTGTACTTGCCCAGTGGCTCGAGCAACTACGGCAATACGAGCGGTACGTCTTTCGCCAGTCCATGTGTGGCGGGCGCCATTGCTTTGGTGTACAGCGTCCCTTGTCCGGACCTTGCGGAGCTGGCCATCGCCAATCCACAGGGCGCAGCGGATGTGGTGCTCGGTTACATATACGACGGTGTGGACCTAGTGCCCAACTTGCTCACGGAAGTGGCCACGGGAGGGCGCCTCAATGTGGCCAACTCGGTCAACCTTGCCATGGATGGATGTGGCCCGGTTGATTGCGCGATTGAGTCGTTTACAGCGACAGCGGAATGCGTGTACGACATGGGAGCGGATACGGTGTTGACGCTTGCCACGCTGGATGCCTCGTTCTCGAATTTCCTCTGCGCCGCAGATATCGTCTGTTTCAAAGATTCAGCAGCGGAGTCGTGGACGTGCGAACTAACGGAAGCTACTGGGCAGGCTCTGAGCAACACTTCGGCGTATACGATGGCCGGCCTGACCCCCAACACTACGTATGAAGTTTATTTTGTTTTGGATACGTTGCTCAGCGATACCATCAGCTTTGAGACGCCCAGTTGTGGCGCTTTGGTTCCGGGTTGCACCGATCCCGATGCCTTGAATTACGACGAAAATGCGACCCTCGATAACGGAGGGTGCGAGTACCCGTGCACCGATGTGGTGTTCACGATCACGACCGACTGCTGGCCAGAGGAAGTGGGGTGGGAAATTGTGAGCGAAACGGGTGAGGTGCTGGCCAGTGTTGAACCCGATACGTATGAGAACGAAGAGACTGATGAGGTTTGGGAGGGGTGCGTCACCAACAGTTGCTATGTGCTCACCATTACAGACGATTACGGCGACGGCATGTTTGGAAGCCAATGGGGCTCTTGCGATGTCGACGGCAATTACGTTTTGACTTCAGTGGACGGTGCGGTCATTGTCGCCATGGGAGACCCCGATTACGGCGATGCGATTTCGCACGACTTCTGCCTGCCGGTGGTTCCCGGTTGCACGGATGCAGGAGCATGCAACTTCAATGCCGAGGCCAATGCAGACGACGGGAGTTGCTACAGCGTTGGCGATGCCTGCGATGACGGCGATGAGGAAACGGTGCTGGATGCGTACACTGCCGATTGCGAATGCGCGGGTGTGTCAGCCGTTCCCGGTTGCATGGATGCTACCGCGTGCAATTTCGATGCGGAAGCCAATGTGGAAGACGGCTCCTGTTTTTACGTGGGGCAAGGCACCCTTGCCGGTGCACAGACCGCAACGGATATGACCACGGAGACCTACACCTACGATGGCAATGCCGACAATACGTATGCATGGACCGTCGATGGCGGTTCCATTCAAGGAGCGTCGAGCGGCGTTGGACTGTTGACAGTGGATGTCTTGTGGTCCTCGACTGGCAACGGCTCGGTAATGGTTACCGAGACCGATACCACAGGCTGCAGTGGTCAGGTGGAAGTGGAAGTGGACTTGTTGGTGAACGCGGTCAGTGAATTGGAAATGATGGGCTTGGCGTTGTTCCCGAACCCGGTGCAGGATGTCCTTACCCTTTCCATGCAAGATGCTGTTCGCGCAACAGAGTGGTTGGAACTCATCGACATCCGGGGTCAAGTGGTTCGCACGTGGCCCGCTGTTGACGCGCGGATGAACTTGAATGTACAAGACTTGGCGGTTGGGCTGTACACGCTTCGTATCGGCATGGAAGACGGCAGCGTAGCGTCTGCTCCGGTCGTTATTCAGCGTTAATCACCATCCGGGTGACCTAGGCAACAGCCGGTCCGATTTCGAACCAAAAAGAACCTCCATGGCGCTCCACGCCTTGGAGGTTTTTGTTTTCCCAAAGCGGTGCCAGCATTGCTTGCATTTCAGGTTGTTGTGCGACCCAAAATGCTGGGAAGATTGGGCGGTAGCGTTGGGGATTGCTCATCACCATTGCGGCCAATACGTATTGCTCGGAATAACCGCGCTCGCACATGTCTTGCTCGTAGTCCCATGGCAAGTAGATGTCATGCACCTGAACGATGACGCCTTGTTTGAGCCGCGGGAGCCATTCCAAAAAGAACACCGTCGCATCTGAATTGGGCAGTACGCGGTGGCTGTTATCGATGAATAAGATGTCACCGGCCTCGAGCTCATCGGCCCATTCGGTTCCCACCTGTTCAAATGGCCGACGGACGATGCGCTGCGACACCTGATCGATATCGGCACGGGGGTACGGATCGATGCTGATGATTTCTGTGTCGGTGCTGTACTGGTTTTTGGCTGCAGCCGCGACCAGCGTTGAATTGCCCGATCCGACCTCCATGTATTTTTTCGGCTTTCGTTCCGCGATGTACATGTAGAGAGCGGCGATGTCCAATCCGGGAAGGAAGTTGTTGTTCCAGGCAGGGAGGAGGGGATTCGATTCGTCCGACCGCTTGCGGATGACATGCAGTTGTTCCGTGTAGTTCAAAATGCGTTTCACTTCGCCCTCAATCTGCGGCTTCCTTTCGTCGAGGATGGTGTGGATTTCCTTCAAACCTTCGCCGGTTTCGGGTCGCGAGCGTGGGGTGAAATTCACACGGTAATCCAAGTGAAGAGTCTGCCACCGCTTGGATGCAAACCGGTAAATGGATTTGAGGGTGCTCATCCTTTTTGCTCTTCAGCGATCTGTTGGTCCCACTCGTTTCGCAAGCGCATCACTTCCTTCTTCGTCCACGCGCGTGTTTTTTCCAGCATCTCGCCGCCGTCAGGGAGGCAATAGGTCGGGCCGTAAGAAACTTTCACGTCGATGTGTTTGGCTCCGAATTGCTTCCATGCGTGGGGCACGAATTTCGCTTGGCCCACCCAGGCGATGTTCGGGTCCTTGTACTCGATGGCAATAGGCGTCACGGGGAATCCACCCTCGGCACTGATGTAAAACATCGAAGGTCGGTATTCGAGTACATCAGGCCCCATGTGGGTGGTCCCTTCCGGGAAAATCACGATGCCAAACCCATCCTGCAGACGTTGCTTGACGGATTCACGTGTCTCCTTCCTACTTGCTTTGCTTTTCCGGTTGACCCAGATGGTTCCCAACATCGTTGCGCCCCACCCGATGATGGGCCACGATTTGCTTTCCACTCTTCCCACAAAGACCACAGGTGTCTTCGCCGGAATCATCACCGCATCGACGTAGCTGCGGTGGTTCCCCATCAGAATGGACGGCTCTTCCGGTAACTCCCCCTCCACAAACACCCGGATGCCCATCATGGCGTACACACGTTGGATGAATTCGATGAGGATGCGGTGAATGCGGTGGCGATCTGCGCCATGAATAATCCGCACGACACTCAGTTTGAAGGTGTACGCCAAACTCAACAGGAGAAACCCGGGAATCCGGTAGCTGGAACGGAGAAAGCGCGCAATCATTCGTGCGAAGATAGGCTGAAGCGTTGGATGAAATCAGACTGGTGCACGAAGGGCAATTTTCTGAACTTCTTGGACGGCTTGGCTTCGACTTGAATCAACACTTGGTGGTCTAAAGGGTGCTCAAATTCCAAGCTGTACGCACAGAGAAAAAGTCCCTTGCCGGTGTAGCGTTCTCCGGGAATTTCATACCGATCATCACCGACGATTCCGTGGCCCGCACCGAACAAATGCCGCCGTATTTGGTGGGTCCGCCCAGTGATGGGCTCGACGCGAATGAAACTGACGGGACCGGCACCGGCCATCTGGCCTTGTGCCAACCGCTCCACACGCGTCGAGGAAGATTTTTGATCCAACGGCCAAGCCATGGCCATCGAACGCGGCACGGTCCCGTGCACCAAGGCCACATACCGCTTGGTCATGCACCGCTGCTCAAAGAGCAACCCCACTTCGCGCGCTGCTTGTGCCGTCTTCCCAAACACGACCCAGCCACTCGTTCCAAAGTCGAGGCGATGGCACGGCAAAAAGCCGCCACCAGAGCGATGTGCCTGCATGCGATTCACGGCTTGAACAAACGTTCGACCGCTGTTCCCAGATGTCAGCAATCCATGCGGTTTCCAAGCAATCAAGAGGTGTTCGTCCTCGAACCCGACATGCACTGGTGTATTGCTGGGATTCACTCCTGCGGAAGGGCTACGTTCATTTCGTGGAACATGAACGCCCACTTATCGGCTTGCTCGTCCAAGATTTTGGACGTAGGCTTTCCGGCGCCATGGCCTGCATTTTTTTCAATGCGAATGAGCGCTGGGCGATCACCCGCCTGGCAGGCCTGGAGCCGCGCGGCGAACTTGAAACTGTGCGCAGGTACAACGCGGTCATCGTGGTCTGCAGTGGTCACCATGGTGGCGGGGTAGGCGGTTTCTGGAGAGAGGTTGTGGTACGGGCTGTACCCGGCGAGGTTGTTGAAGTCTGCTTTGGAGCTGTCCGCGCAACCATACTCTGGAATCCAACCCCAGCCGATGGTGAATTGGTGGTATCGCAGCATGTCCATGACACCAACTGCGGGGAAGGCAACTCCGGCGAGCTCAGGACGTTGGGTCATGGTCGCACCGACCAGCAACCCCCCGTTGGATCCACCCGCAATGGCCAAGCGACTAGATTGGGTGTACCCTTGGTTGATGAGGTATTCACCGGCTGCGATGAAATCATCAAAGACGTTTTGCTTCTTGAGGAGCATGCCTGCTTCGTGCCATTCCTCGCCAAATTCACCGCCTCCGCGCAGGTTGGGCATGGCGTATACGCCGTCGTTTTCCAGGAGTAGCAACAACGAAGAGCTGAAGCTAGGAGTCAGACTGATGTTGAACCCCCCATAGGCGTAGAGGTAAGTAGGGCGATTGCCGTCCATTTCGAGCCCTTTCTTGTGGACGATGAACATGGGGATTTGGGTTCCATCTTTTGATTCATACCAAACTTGTTTGGATTCGAAATCCCCGGGGTTGAAGTCCACTTCTGGCGCAGCGAACAGGGTACTTTCACCAGTTGCCATATCATAGCGGTAAATGGACGTCGGGTAGGTAAAAGAGGTGAATGCGTAGAAGGATTCTGTGGCATCGATTTTACCCCCAAAACCGCCGGCTGAACCGGCTTCGTTGGGCAGCTCAATGGTACGTGGATTAGAGCCATCCATGTCCATCCGGACAACCGCATTGCATGCATTCTTGAGGTAGGTTGCAAAGAGTTGACCGCCGGTGCTGCGCACCCCTTCGAGCAGGTGCTCGTCGGCGGGGATGACATCCACCCAGTCGGAGGTGTTGGAGGCGGAAATCCCGACCAAACGGTACGTCGGGGCATCGACGTCGGTCAGCACCAAGAACCGACCATTGTGGTGGTCCACTGCAGAACTTCGGGTGTTGAAGCCGGAGATCAGCGATTGCCAAGAAGCGTTGGGATCGGTCAAGTCCAAAAAGTCCAGGCTGTTCCCGTCGGTTCCAGTTGAGGAATTGAGGATGAGGTAATGCCGGTCCTCGGTCGCGTATGCAAAGTGGTAACGATTGGGTTCGTTGTCGTTGCGGTAGACCAAGCGGTCTTTGGATTGATCTGTTCCAACCTCGTGGTAGTACACGCTGTGGAACGTGTTTTCCGCGCTTAGTTCGCTTCCTTCCGGTGCTGGGTATCGGCTGTAGTAGAATCCATTTCCAACCCAGCTTGTTCCGGAGAATTTGACCCAACGCAATACATCGCCTTGAGGTGTGCCTGTAGCCAGGTCGTAGACGTGAATTTCTTGCCAATCGGACCCCGCTTCGTTTTGAATCACAGCGATGTATCGATTGTCATCGCTCGCACTTCCGAGCGACGCGGTGACGGTGCCGTCCTCACTTAAGGCATTCGGATCGAGGAAGAGTTTGTCCTCGCCGTCGAGGGTTTCGCGCACGTACCAAACGCTTTGGTTCTGCAATCCATCATTCTTTGACAAGAAGTACCGGTCGCCGACTTTGCGGGGCATCCCGATTTTTTCGTAGTTGTAGAGCGCTTCAAAGCGGTTGCGAAGTGTTTGGCGCCAAGCGAGGTCGTTCAGGTAGCCTTGGGTGAATTCAATCTGCTTATCGACCCATGCTACGGTCTCTTCGGAACGGTCGTCTTCCAACCAACGATACGGGTCGGCAACCTCAACTCCCCACAGGGTGTCTTTGACGTTTTCGGTGCGGGTCTGAGGATAGTCCATAGCGCGTTGCATCGGCTTCGAAGGGGTTTGGCAATTGGTGAGAAAGAGCGAGGCGCACAATGCCATGGCAATAGCGACTGTGCCTTTGAATGGTTGGGCTGCAGGTTGGTGAATCATGGAACAGCGATTATTTTCCCCAAAAATACCGGAAACATGAGCAACGTGAGCGACGAGATTGACTTTCAGATTTATGGGGATGACATGCAGGCTGTAGAAGTTGAATTGGATCCCGGTGAGACAGTCGTAGCAGAAGCAGGAGCCATGAATTGGATGGAAGAGGGCATCCGTTTTGAAGCTCGGATGGGTGACGGGTCTGCAGTGGATTCAGGATTTTTCGGATCCCTGTTGGGCGCTGGCAAGCGCATCTTGACCGGTGAATCCTTGTTCATGACGCATTTCACCAACGACGGTTTGGGCAAGCGTCGGGTGGCGTTTGCTTCCCCGTATCCGGGCAAAATCATGCCCATCCAGTTGGCTGAACTCGGTGGTGAGGTGATCTGCCAAAAAGATGCCTTCCTGTGCGCTGCAAGGGGCACTGAGGTGTCCATTGCGCTGAACAAGCGCTTGGGCTCCGGTTTTTTTGGCGGTGAAGGATTCATCCTGCAACGGCTCCGAGGAGATGGAATGGCCTTTTTGCATGCCGGTGGGACCATCGTCCAAAAGCAACTCAACAACGACAGCTTGCGCATCGATACCGGATGCATTGTGGCCTACGCGGGTCAAATCGATTATTCGGTTGAGGCGGCCGGCGGCTTGAAGTCTATGTTCTTTGGAGGGGAAGGGTTATTCCTCGCTACGCTCAGGGGGACGGGAACGGTGTGGTTGCAATCCTTGCCGTTCAGCCGGTTGGCCAATCGTATTATAGCCAATGCTCCGGCGGCAGGAGGGAACTCCAAAGGAGAGAAGTCGGCTTTGGGGCAACTCGGGCGCATGATGGACGGTGATTTTCGAATTTGAACTATGTTTGCACTTGTCGACAAGTAAGCCACGCCCGTGCGGTCAAACCCCACGTTTATTTACCCCTCCTTTTTCTAGATGAAACTTTTCGTTGCCAAATTGAACCGAGATGTTCAGGATGAGCATTTGGTTGAGGCGTTCTCAGCATTCGGTGAAGTCGCTTATGCGCGGGTCATCACGGACCGAGATACCGGTCAGTCGAAATGCTTTGGTTTTGTACAAATGCGAGAAGAGTCCTCTGGAAAAGCTGCCATTGAAGCCATGAATGGGGCGGAGTTAATGGGATTTCGAATGGTCGTTAAGGAAGCGGAAGAGCGCCCGCGTGCGCAAGGGGCAGGAGGTGACCAACGTTCGGGCCGGCGTCCCGATTCATCCGGAGATAGTCCGCGTTCACCGCGAGGATCGGATGGTACAGAGTTCAGTCGTCAATCCGGTACGCCTGAAGAGCCTCAGCGTGATTTTCGCAAAAAAACGAGTCCAAAAAAGGGCAGCAAGCCAAAGGGCCAACGCGACATCTACGCCGACGGTCCGAAGCCATCGAAATTGAAGAAATCGAAGCCAAAAAATACCGATTGGCTTGACGATTTAGACGAGTATTGAGTCAGACAGAATAGCAACAAATTGGGGAGCAACATGCTCCCTTTTTTTCTGCCTTATTTGTCGGCTTTTTATGTTCAATTCCGTATGAATTACATCGCTTTTAGGCGGACAAAAAACAGATTTAATCGAGATAATCGGCGTGAATGTCGATAAGTGTGCGAAAATTCGCTATATTTACGATGCCATAAACCATCACGAAAATGAGCCGTATCCTACTGCTTTGCGCCGGATTTTTGATGTCCGGACTCACTTTTGGTCAGTATTCACTGACAGTTTCGGAGCATGCGACTGACATCGTACCTGGTCAAACGACCTATCGGATGTACGTCGACATGATCAATTCTGGAGACTTTTTGAGCTCCGTCTACGGGAATGAAGGCGACCCTATGTCGTTCTCCACCTCAGACGGATTCTACAACGACGCTTTCGGCTCCACGGTCGCTTCAGGTATCAACCCTGCGTTCATCGCATTTTTCCCAACCATTGCAGCGGATAGCTGGATCACCATCGGGATTGATAGCCAGAACACAGGAGATGAGGTGCCAATCAGCACAGTGGAAGATTCCGCTCAGCCATTTGTAGCGGCCTTCCAACAAGGATCTGCTATTGATGGTCAGGACATCACGATCAACACCCAAACGGGTGGTGCATGGTATGTGTTGAACAATACACCAAACGGGTTGCCGGATGACAACATGCAGGTGTTGGTGATGCAGTTCACCACTACGGGCACGTTCTCCGGCCAAATGAACTTCCAAATTTTCGAGAACGGTGATGGTTCTACGGACATTCGGAAAACGATTTCATTTGATGGCACCGGTACATTCTACCAGGAAGGCGAAGGCGGCGGCGGTACAGATCCGGTTCTCGGATGTACCGATGCTGCTGCATGCAACTACAATGCAGATGCTACCGAAGACGATGGTTCGTGCACTTTCCCAGACGCAGGCTACGACTGCGACGGCAACTGCTTGAACGACGCGGACAGCGACGGCACGTGTGATGAATTCGAAGTAGCCGGTTGTACGGACGATACAGCGTGTAACTACAATGCAGATGCAACGGACGATGACGGTTCATGCTCTTACGCCGACGCAGGCTACGATTGCGACGGCAACTGCTTGAACGACGCAGACGGAGACGGCACGTGTGATGATTTTGAAGTAGCCGGTTGTACGGATGATGCAGCGTGTAACTACAATGCAGACGCTACGGAAGACGACGGCTCTTGCTTGGAATTGGATGAGTGCGGTGTTTGCGGCGGTGAGGGCATCGCTGATGGCGCGTGCGATTGTGAAGGCAACACAGTAGATGCGTTGGGTGTATGCGGAGGTGATTGTACTTCCGATGCCAACGGCAACGGCATTTGCGACAGCGACGAACTCGCTGGTTGCACCGATAGCGCTGCGTGCAATTACAACGCGGACGCTACCGAAGATGACGGCTCATGCGACTACTGCTCATGCGGAGGTGAATCTACCGGTGGTGAGACGAGCGGCTACACGCTGACAGTCGAAGAGCATGCCGTTGATATCATCCCTGGCCAGACCACGTACCGCTTGTACGTAGACTTGGTGAATGCGGATGATTTCTTGAGCTCTGTTTACGGCAACGACGCCGATCCATTGAGCATTGCGACTGACGTCGGATTCTACAACGATCCATTCGGCGCAACGGTCGCTTCCGGCATCAACCCTGCATTCATTGGGTTCTTCCCAACAATTGCAGGTGACAGCTGGATCACGATTGGAATTGACAGCCAGAACACAGGCGATGAAGTGGCAATCAGCACGGTAGAAGATTCTGCTCAGCCATTCGTTGCTGCGTTTGATTCGGGTTCTGCCATCGACGGCCAAGACTTCACCTTGAACACCCAGACGGGTGGTGCTTGGTACGTATTGAACGGCACACCAAACGGTCTATCCGATGCGGACGGTCGTGTGTTGGTGATGCAATTGACGACTTCAGCGGGTCTTTCGGGTACGCTTCCTGTTCAGATTTTTGAGAACGGCGACGGCACGAACGACTTGCGTAAGACCTTCACGTTTGACGGTGTAGGCACATTTAATGCAGAGGGCGAAGGATCAGGCGGCACGGGCGGCAACGCTTGCGGCTGCACGGACGACTCGGCCACGAACTACGATCCAGACGCGGATTATGATGATGGTAGCTGTGAGTATGCTATACTCGGTTGTACTGACGCTACGGCGTGTAACTACAACGCTGACGCCACGGAAGATGACGGTTCTTGCTTGCAACTCGATGAGTGCGGCGTATGCGGCGGTGACGGCATTGCTGACGGCGCTTGCGACTGCGACGGCAACGGTCCAGACGCAGGCTACGACTGCGACGGCAACTGCTTGAACGACGCGGACAGCGACGGCACGTGTGATGAATTCGAAGTAGCCGGTTGTACGGACGATACAGCGTGTAACTACAATGCAGACGCAACGGACGATGACGGTTCATGCCTCCAGCTTGACGAGTGCGGCGTGTGTGGCGGTGACGGCATTGCTGACGGCGCTTGCGATTGTGAAGGCAACGGACCTGAAACAGGCTACGACTGCGACGGCAACTGCTTGAACGACGCGGACGGCGACGGTACGTGTGATGAATTTGAACTTTCGGGTTGTACTGATTCATCAGCGTGTAACTACAATGCCAACGCTACGGAAGACGACGGTTCATGCTTGCAATTGGATGAATGCGGTGTTTGCGGCGGTGACGGCATCGCTGACGGCGCTTGCGACTGCGATGGCAACGGTCCTGAAGCAGGATATGACTGTGACGGCAACTGCTTGAACGACGCCGATGGCGACGGTACATGCGATGAATTCGAGGTAGCTGGTTGTACAGACAATGCGGCATGTAACTACAATGCCGACGCTACGGACGATGATGGCTCTTGCTTGGAATTGGACGAGTGCGGCGTATGCGGTGGTGACGGCATTGCCGACGGCGCATGCGACTGTGATGGCAACGGACCTGAAGCAGGCTACGACTGCGACGGCAACTGCTTGAACGACGCGGACGGTGACGGAACTTGCGATGAATTTGAAGTAGCGGGTTGCACGGACGAAGCGGCCTGCAACTACGATGCTGCTGCGACAGATAACGACGGCTCATGCGATTACTGCTCATGCGGTGGAGAATCAACCGGTGAATCCAGTGGATACACATTGACGGTTGAGGAACACGCCGTGGACGTGGTACCTGGGCAAACCACCTACCGCCTCTACATCGATGTATTGAACGAAGACGACTTCGTGAGCTCGGTTTATGGCAACGACGGAGACCCCTTGGTATTGAACACGGATGATGGGTTCTACAATGACGCCTTTGGAGCGACAGTCGCTTCGGGCATCAACCCAGCTTTCATCGCAGTCTTCCCAACCATTGCTGCGGACAGCTGGATCACCATTGGCATTGATAGCCAAAACACCGGTGCCGAGGTAGCCATCAGCACAGTTGAGGATTCTGATCAGCCCTTCGTTGCTGCATTCCAATCGGGATCTGCCATTGATGGACAGAACATTTTACTTGATACGCAGACAGGTGGTGCATGGTATGTATTGAACGGCACACCAAACGGTTTGCCCGACGCCAACGGTCGCGTGTTGATCATGCAATTGACGACTACGGGTGGCCTTTCCGGTACCCTGCCAATCCAGATTTTCGAGAACGGCGACGGCGCGAACGATTTGCGCAAGACCTTCACATTTGATGGAACCGGTACCTTCAATGCCGAAGGCGAGAGTGGCGGCAGCACGGGCGGAAACGCGTGTGGCTGCACGGACGAAGAAGCCACCAACTACGACCCAGATGCTGCATACGACGATGGCAGCTGTGAATACGTAGTTCCTGGATGTACCGACGCTACTGCATGTAACTACGATCCCGATGCCAACGAAGACGATGGTTCGTGCTTGCAGTTGGACGAGTGCGGTGAGTGCGGCGGTGACGGCATTGCCGACGGAGCCTGCGATTGCGACGGCAACGGCCCTGAAGCGGGCTACGATTGTGATGGCAACTGCTTGAATGACATGGACGGCGACGGCGTGTGTGATGAATTCGAAGTAGCTGGTTGTACAGACGATGCAGCGTGTAACTACAACGCCGACGCTACGGATGACGACGGTTCTTGCTTGGAATTGGATGAGTGTGGTGTGTGCGGCGGTGACGGCATCGCTGACGGCGCTTGTGACTGCGACGGAAACGGTCCTGAAACAGGCTACGATTGCGACGGCAACTGCGTGAATGACGCAGATGGCGACGGCGTATGCGATGAATTCGAAATTGCTGGATGTACCGACGCAACAGCGTGTAACTACAACGGCGATGCTACGGATGACGACGGCTCATGCTTACAACTCGATGAGTGTGGCGTGTGCGGAGGCGACGGCATTGCAGATGGTACGTGCGACTGCGACGGCACCCTCCCTGAAACCGGTTACGACTGCGACGGAAATTGTGTAAACGATGCGGATGACGATGGCGTTTGTGATGAATTCGAAGAGTCTGGTTGTACTGACGCTGAGGCGTGTAACTACAACGCGAGCGCAACAGAAGACGACGGAACGTGCACTTACCCTGAGACCGGTTACGATTGTGACGGCAACTGCCTGAACGACACAGACGGCGACGGCGTGTGCGACGAATTCGAAGTCGCTGGTTGTGATGACGCTGAAGCGTGCAACTACGACGAAGGAGCCACGGACAACGACGGCTCTTGTGAATACCCTGACGCGGGTTACGATTGTGATGGCAACTGCTTGAGCGACGCAGACGGTGATGGCACCTGCGACGAATTCGAAGTGGCAGGCTGCCAAGATGAAGCAGCGTGCAACTACAATGCCGATGCAACGGACGAAGACGGTTCTTGCACCTATGCTGAGGATGGTTATGACTGCGACGGCAATTGCCTGAACGATGCCGACGGCGACGGGGTGTGTGACGAATTTGAGGTGGCAGGCTGCCAAGATGAAGCAGCGTGCAACTACAATGGTGACGCGACTGATGACGACGGTTCTTGTGAATACCCTGACGCGGGTTACGATTGCGATGGCAACTGCCTGAGCGATGCTGACGGTGATGGAGTTTGCGACGAATTCGAAGTGGCGGGCTGCCAAGATGAAATGGCGTGCACCTACAACGCTGACGCGACGGACGAGGACGGGTCTTGCACCTATGCAGAAGACGGTTATGATTGCGACGGCAACTGCCTGAACGATGCGGACGGCGACGGCGTATGCAACGAGTTTGAGATAGCGGGCTGTACGGACGAGGCAGCATGCAACTATGATCCTAATGCCACGGAGGAAGACGGTTCATGTGCTGAACTGGACGAATGCGGTGTGTGCGGTGGTGCTGGCATCCCAGAAGGAGCTTGCGACTGCGACGGCAACGCGCCAGAATTTGCTTACGATTGTGACGGTAACTGCTTGAGCGACGAAGACGGAGATGGTATCTGCGATGAATTTGAATTCCCAGGTTGCACGGATCCAGAGGCTGCCAACTACGACGAAGCATCTACCTATGATGACGGTTCATGTGAATACGCAGGATGTACGGTGTCGTTTGCGTGTAACTACGATCCCTCGTTGGACATCCTTGATTTCAGTGCCTGCGACTTCACATCGTGTGTAGGTTGTACTGATGAGGCTGCGTGTAACTACGAAGCTGACAATACACAAGACAACGGTTCATGTGAATACCCTGAAGAAGCGTATGACTGTGACGGCAATTGCCTGAGCGATATGGATGGTGATGGCGTATGCGACGAGTTGGAAGTATTGGGTTGTACCGATCCGGAAAACCCAGGATACGACGCAGATGCAACGGAAGACGATGGTAGCTGCTTGGTAGCTGGATGTACGGACGAGTCAGCGTGCAACTTTGACGCTGCGGCCGATTACCTCGACGCCTCACAATGTGATTACACGACGTGTGCTGGATGTACGGATGACGAAGCGTGCAACTACGATGAAACAGCGACGTTGGATAACGGTTCTTGTGAGTACCCGGCACTCAGCTTCCTCGATTGCGATGGCAATTGCTTGAACGATGCGGATGGTGACGGCGTGTGCAACGAGCTCGAAATTGCAGGTTGTACCGATCCCGAGTCGGATTCATACATGCCTGAAGCGACAGACGAAGATGGTTCTTGCATTTACCTCGGATGTACCGCTTCAAGCGCTTGTAACTACGACCCAACTGCCAACTTCAACGACGGTTCATGTGACTTCGAGTCGTGTGTTGGTTGTGGGAACGAGACGGCATGCAACTATGATCCGGCTGTTACATACTCGAACAACGCCTTGTGCGACTTTGCGGAAGAAGGGTATGATTGCGATGGCAACTGCTTGAGCGATGCAGACGGTGATGGCGTGTGTGACGAATTTGAAATTGCTGGTTGCCAAGACGCAGATGCGTGCAACTACGATGAAGACGCCACGGATTCAGACGATTCGTGCGACTTCAGCTGCTACGGCTGTACTATTTCTTCATCGTGCAATTACGACCCAACGGCTACTGTAAACGACGGTTCGTGTGATTTCGAGAGCTGTGTAGGTTGCACGAATGAAAACGCTTGCAACTACAACCCTGAAGCGACGATTGCAGCGAATGGCCAGTGCACGTTCCCCTCAAGCCCATTTGAGGATTGCGATGGCAACTGCCTGAACGACGCAGACGGCGATGGTGTATGCGACGAACAAGAAATCTACGGATGTACGACACCAGGCGTTGGATTTGATCCTTTCGCAACGGAAGATGATGGCTCTTGCCCTGTGGGCGGTTGCATCATTCCTTCGCCAACGTTTGCTTGTAACTACGATCCGGATGCGGACTACTTAATCTATGCCATGTGTGTTAACCCACCTTGTGGCACAACGGCTGGCAGCCCAACTCCGGGTGGCTTGCTCGTGGGAGGTTGCACGGACATTTTCGCTTGCAACTACGACCCTGCAGCAACGGAAGAAGACGGTTCTTGTGAGTACACCTCTTGCTTGGGTTGTACGGATGCGGATGCGTGCAACTATGACGCGGATGCGATTTACAATGACGGTTCTTGTGAATATGCCAGCTGTGCTGTTGGTGGGTGTGATAACCTGAATGCGTGCAACTTCAACCCAGATGCCACATTCAACGACGGTTCGTGCGAATACACCTCTTGCTTGGGTTGCACGGACGAGAACGCTGCGAACTATGATCCAACGGCGACGGTGGATGACAATTCGTGTGAGTTCCCAGGTTGTGTATTCCCTGCAGCGTGTAACTACGATGCTACAGCGAACACCAACGACGGTTCTTGCGAGTACACGTCGTGCGCAGGTTGTATGAATGCGTCTGCTTGCAACTTCGATCCAGAGGCAACCATCTCTGACTTCTCGACATGCGAGTTTGCTGAAGAAGGCTACGATTGCGACGGCGCTTGCTTGAATGATGCGGATGGCGATGGCATTTGTGACGAATTTGAAGTCGCTGGCTGCACAGACGCGGCGGCGGACAACTACGACAACGATGCCACGGACGATGACGGCTCGTGCGAGTACCCCGTGCCAGGATGTACTATCCCAGCTGCGTGTAACTTCGATCCAGCGGCGACGGTCAATGACGGTTCATGTGACTTCGAAAGCTGCCTCGGTTGTTTGGATGCTGCTGCGTGCAACTTTGACGGTGAAGCCTTGTACAACGACCAATCGCAGTGCGTCTTCCCAGCTCCATTCGTGGATTGTGACGGCAACTGCTTGAGCGACTCAGACGGTGACGGCATCTGCGATCAGGCGGACAGCTGCAGCGATATGAGCGCTTGCAACTACGACGATCCTGCCAACACTTCTTGCCAAGAACTTGATGTTTGCGGCGTTTGCGGTGGTAATGGTGTGGATACGGACGGTGACGGCATTTGCGATAGCCAGGAAGTCGGTGGATGTATGGATGAATTGGCGTGCAACTACGACGCGAGTGCAACCGACGAAGACGGCTCGTGCACCTTCTGCGGATGCGAGACGGCTACGGCTAACTTTGAAGGGTACAATGTCATTGTGGAGCCACATATGGTTCACACTTCTGGTGACTTGGCTGGGTTGACTACGTACCGCTTGTACTTCGAAACCCCGAACGCAACCGATGTGGTTACGTCGTTCACGGGTAACGCTGAGTATGCTCTGGAATTGGCAACAACGACTTCATTCTACCAGCACCCCGCGGGTAGCTGGACCTCTGAAGCGTTGACCGAGTTTGCCATTGGTTTCTTCCCAGATGTGGTCTACGATTCGTATGTCACGTTGAATTTGGAAGGCCCCGCACAGGGAACAGAACTCAATCCAACGGCCCTGCCAGGTTCATGGACAAGCGATTTCGCGCAAGGCAACAATATCTTGATTGATGACTTGGCGGGTAGCGGATGGTACGTGACTCCTGACGGATCTAATACACTTGTTGATGAAGATAACCGCGTGTTCTTCGCCCAATTGACCACTGACGGTACGATTTACGGCCAGTTCCGTGCTCAGGTCTTCCCTGAAGGCGACAACATCAACGACGAGCGTGTTGACATCAGCTTCGTTCAGCAGCTCTGCAGCGGTTGTACCGATGCGGAAGCGTGTAACTACAGCCCTGGTGCCAATACGGACGATGGATCGTGCTACTACGCGCCAGCCGACAACTTGGATTGTGACGGCGTTTGCTTCAATGACGCAGATGGCGACGGCATTTGCGACGACGAAGAAGTGGCTGGATGTACCGACGCAGGTGCGTGCAACTACAATGCGGATGCAACGGACGACGACGGTAGCTGTGACTTCGCTGAGGCGGGTTACGACTGCGATGGCAACTGCTTGCTCGATTCGGACGGCGACGGCATCTGCAATGCGTTCGAAACCCTCGGATGCACCGAAGAAGGGGCGTGTAACTACAACGCGGATGCGTCTGAAGCAGACGGTTCTTGCTTCTATGCACAGGACGGCTACGATTGCGATGGCGTTTGCTTGACCGATACCGACGGTGACGGCGTCTGCGATGAATTCGAAATTGCCGGATGCACCGATGCGACGGCTTGCAACTACGACGAAGCGAACACGGAGGAGGATGGAAGCTGTGACTACTGCTCTTGCGGTGATCCCGTGACCAACTACACCATGACCGTTGAGGAGTACGCTGTTGATGGCATCGAGGGTATGACAACGTACCGTTTCTACATCGACATGGAAAATCCAACGGATTTCTTGAGTGCGATGTACGGAACCAGCGTGGATCCGATGACGTTGTCGACAGCGGATGGATTCTACAATGACCAGTACGGCGCGATTACAGCCGATGGTATTTTGACGCCGTTCATTGCGATTTTCCCATCGCTTGAATACGACAGCTGGGTGACCATTGGTATCGACAGCGCACCTCAGGGCTCTGAGGTAGTTATTTCAACTGTTGAGAGTGGTGACCAGCCTTGGATTCAATCATTCGCTTACGGTTCTGATATCGCAGGACAAGACTTCACAGTCAACGATTCGTACGGTGGAGCGTGGTTCGTAACCAACGGTTCAGCGAACGGTTTGCCTGACGCCGACAACCAGCGCGTCTTGTTCATGCAGTTGACGGCCAGTGGAGCGATTTCAGGTGTGATGAATGCCCAAATCTTCCCTGAAGGCAACGGCGACAATGAAACCTTCAAATCATTCGCCTTTGACGGACCTGGTGTTTACACGGCCGAAGGCGAATCTGAAGGTGGCGTAGGCAATGCGTGTGGCTGTACCGATGAAAACGCTGACAACTACGACATGCACGCTGAGTACGACGATGGCGGCTGCATCTACTACGGTTGTATGGATGCTATGGCATGCAACTACGATGAAACGGCCAACACGGATGATGGTTCTTGCTACTACGTTGTGGAAGGCTACGATTGCGACGGCGTTTGCTTGGCCGATGAGGACGGCGACGGTGTTTGCGATTCGTTCGAGGTTGAAGGTTGCCAAGATGCTACGGCGTGTAACTACAATGAGTTTGCTACTGATGCGGCCGATTGTGTGTACCCTGACGGCATCTGCGATACCTGCTCCGGTGAGACGGACGGTACCGGAACGGTCGTGGACAATGACGCCGATGACGATGGAATCTGTGACGCAGATGAGGTAGTAGGATGTCAAGACGCTACGGCGTGTAACTACTTGCCAACGGCAACGGATGCCGGTGAGTGTGACTTCTGCTCATGCCTCGGTAACGAAGCTTCGATTGCTGGTTACGACGTGATCATTGAAACGGTCATGGAACACACCGAAGGCGAATTGGCCGGTTTGACCACCTACCAGGTGTTCTTGTCTACGCCAAACGCTTCTGACGTGTTGACTGCGATTGTCGGTGACCAAGAGTTTGCGCTCAACTTGAGCAGTACCACATCATTCTACCAGCACCCAGGCGGAGGGGTGACCCCTGAAGGCTTGAGTGCAGCCATGTTGTCTGTGGCTCCTGAATTGGCTTACGACTCATACGTAACCATCGGATTGGATGGCCCAGCAACATCACTGGATGAAATGAACACAGGCATCGTTCCAGGACCTTGGTCCGCGTCGTTCGAAGCCGGTGGTCCGGTCAACGTCAACGATGAATTCGGAGGCGGTTGGTACGTGGTGCCCGACGCAGCCAATGCGATTGTCGGTGACGACGCCCGTATCCTGATTGCACAATTGACGACAGACGGCCAGATTTCTGGATCGTTCCGAGCTCAGGTCTTCCCTGAGGGCGATTACGCAAACGATGACCGTGTGGACATCTCGTTCTTGGATGCGGTGTGTGGTTGCAACGACCCCGACGCAATCAACTACGATCCTGAAGCGGACTTCGATCCAGACGGAACGTGCATCGACGCGGTCCCAGGATGTATGGATGAGGCGGCTTGCAACTACGATGCAGAGGCCAACACCGACGATGGTTCTTGCTACTATGCTGAAGCCGGTTACGACTGCGATGGCGTATGCTTGAATGATGCAGACGGCGATGGCGTGTGCGACGAGTTTGAAGTGGCGGGTTGTACAGACGCTGAAGCGTGCAATTACGACGCCGATGCGACGGACGATGACGGTTCATGTGAGTTTGCTGAAGCGGGCTACGATTGCGACGGCAATTGCTTGAGCGATGTGGACGGCGACGGCATCTGTGACGAGTTTGAAATAGCCGGCTGCCAAGACGAAGCGGCGTGTAACTACAACGCGGACGCCACAGACGAAGACGGCAGCTGCTTCTACGCAGAAGAATTCTATGACTGCGACGGTAACTGCTTGAATGATGCCGATGGTGACTACGTCTGCGATGAGGACGAGGTGGCCGGCTGCATCAACCCCAATGCATGCAACTACGTCGATCCTTCCCTCGTAACTGATCTGGAGGCCTGTGTCTTCCCGGAAGAGGGTTACGACTGCGACGGCAACTGCTTGAACGATTCAGACGGCGACGGCGTATGTGACGAGTTTGAAGTGGAAGGTTGCCTAGATGAAGCAGCCTGTAACTACAACGCGGATACGACCGACGAAATCGATTGTGTCTACCAAGAAGAAGGCTATGACTGTAACGGCGTTTGCTTAAACGATGCCGACGGAGACGGAGTATGCGATGAATTCGAAATCGAAGGCTGCACGGACCCTGTAGCATGCAACTACGACGAAGCGAACTCGGAAGAGGACGGTTCTTGTGAGTACTGCTCTTGCGGCGAGCCGTTGAGCGGGTACACGCTGGAGGTTGAGGAGCATGCCGCGGACGGCATCGCTGGCATGACGACGTACCGATTCTATATCGGCATGGAAAATGCCTCGGACTTCTTGAGTGCGATATACGGTAGCCTTGAGTTCCCGTTGAACCTGTCGACTTCGACCGGCTTCTACAACGACGAATACGCAACAGGCGCGACGGCTGAAGGCATCAACCCTGCATTCCTCGGATTCTTCCCAACACTTGCTTACGACAGTTGGGTGACGATCGGAGCAGAGAGCCAAGTGTCTGCTGGACAAGTACCAGCGAGCACAGTCGAAAGTGCGTTCCAGCCTTGGACGGGCGCCTTCGCCTTCAACTCAGATTTGAGCGGTCAGGACGTCGCAATTGACGACTGGTACGGCGGCGCTTGGTATGTCACCAACGGTGCTACCAACGGTGTAGCCGATGCTGAGAACCAGCGCGTGCTGATCATGCAAATGACGACGGCTGGTGACATCAGCGGTACGTTGAATGCGCAGATCTTCCCGAACGGAGTCGGTGCAGACGAAATCTTCAAGACGTTTACGTACGACGGCACCGGTACCTTCAACGCAGATGGTGAATCAGCCTCTGGTGTGGGCAACGCTTGCGGTTGCACCGACCCAGAAGCGTCGAACTATGACGAGGATGCAGAGTACGAAAACGATTCGTGCTTGTACCCAGGTTGTACCGACGAGGCGGCGTGCAACTACGATGCCACGGCCAACACGGACGATGCATCATGTGATTACGCTGAAGAAGGCTACGACTGCGATGGCGTTTGCTTGAACGACGCTGACGGCGACAGTGTGTGCGATGAGTTTGAAATCGCCGGTTGCCAGGATGCTGCGGCATGCAACTACAATGCGGATGCTACTGATGAGGATGGATCATGCACGTATGCCGATGCCGGTTACGATTGCGACGGCAACTGCCTGAACGACGCAGACGGCGACGGTGTGTGTGACGAATTCGAAATCGCCGGATGTACCGATGCTGAAGCGTGCAACTACGACGCAGACGCCACCGACGACAATGGTTCTTGCACTTACGCTGAGACCGGTTACGACTGTGACGGCAACTGCTTGAATGACGAGGACGGTGACGGTGTATGCGATGAATTCGAAATCGCTGGTTGCCAAGACGCAGCGGCGTGCAACTACAACGTTGACGCGACCGACAGCGACGAATCTTGCACGTATGCTGAAGAAGGCTATGACTGTGACGGCAACTGCCTGAACGACATGGACGGCGACGGCGTATGTGATGAATTCGAAGTTGCCGGTTGCCAGGATGCTACGGCGTGCAACTACAACGCGGATGCGACCGACGAGGATGGATCGTGCACGTACGCTGAAGAAGGTTACGATTGTGATGGCAACTGCCTGAACGATGCCGACGGCGACGGTGTATGCGATGAATTCGAAATCGAAGGTTGCACAGATGCAGAGGCTTGCAACTACGATGCGGACGCGACGGATGACAACGGTTCTTGCACGTACGCAGAAGCAGGTTACGATTGCGATGGCAACTGCCTGAACGATGCGGACGGTGACGGCGTCTGCGACGAGTTCGAAGTTGCTGGCTGTACCGATGCTGGTGCATGCAACTACAGCGCCGACGCGACGGACGATGACGGATCATGCACGTATGCTGAAGAAGGCTATGACTGCGATGGCAACTGCCTCAACGACATGGACGGCGACGGCGTGTGCGACGAATTCGAAGTGGCCGGATGTACGGATGCTGAAGCGTGCAACTACGACGCGGATGCAACGGACGATGACGGTTCTTGTACATACGCTGATGCGGGTTACGATTGTGATGGCAACTGCCTGAACGATGCAGACGGCGACGGCGTGTGCGATGAGTTTGAAGTGTTCGGATGTACGCATCCTGATGCGTGCAACTACGATGCTGACGCCACTGAAGACGACGGATCGTGTGAATACGCTGACATGGGCTACGATTGCGACGGCAACTGCTTGAGCGACGTAGACGGTGACGGTGTATGCGACGAGTTCGAAGTGGCCGGCTGTACGTATACATCTGCTGCGAACTACGCCATGGGTGCCACCGACGATGATGGCTCTTGCCTCTTCGAAGGTTGCATGGACGACGGAGCATTCAACTTCAATGCTTACGCCAATGCGGGTGGTGATTGTGCAAGCGCACCAATCGCTGACTTCAATGGCGACGGCGTGGTGCAGAACCAAGACTTGCTCGACTTCTTGTTGGCCTACGGTCAGACCGGTCCGGAATGGGGCGGTGTAGATTGGGTCCAGGAGGCGTGTAACGTGGTGGCTACTCCACTCGAAGATCTGTACACACCAGTTGACTACTGCGCTGCAGACAGCCCAGCTGAGGTGTGCGCCGAGATGGGATGTACGTATCCGTTAGCGAGCAACTACGATCCAGAAGCCACCGTCGACAGCGGCGATTGCGTCTGGACGGGATGTACCGATGCGGAAGCACTCAACTACAACCCAGTAGCGAACCTCGAAGACGATACGTGTACGTACCAGATTTGTCCAGACTTCAACGGAGACGGACAAGTCCAAGCGCAAGACTTGCTTGACTTCTTGCTGGCTTGGGGTACAACGTACTAATCGAGCACAAAACACACATTGCGGGCCGCCTTTCTTATGAAGGGTGGCCCGTTTTGTTTGGGCGCGCTTGGTGGCCGGAGTACTTTTGCTCGAAAGAAGAAAGCCATGATAAAGGGTCTACAGGGAGTTGCATTGCTTGGAATGTTGGGGTTGGCATTTGCCGCTGGGGCGCAGGCTTACCTGCACCAGGTGTTCGTGCTGAATGAAGGTTGGTCCGACTGGCAGACCGGTGAAGTGCTGGTGCAGCCGACCCTGGGTGTATACGACCCTGCCCTTAACGTCTACGAGACCGTAGCGTCCATCGAGGGGGCCGGATTCATTTCCGATGCCATCCTCGTCAATGGAGCGTTGTTCGTCGCTGCGGACGGTCAGTTGCTCAAGTTCGACGCCGACTCCTATGAATTACTGGCTTCCGCCGCGGTCACAGGGGTGCGCCAATTGGCTGAACGCGAAGGCATGATTTACGCCACGCGTGGCGAAGTGGATGAGTTCGGGATGAACCTACCGCTTGATTCCTATCTGCAATGGTTCCATGCCAATGATTTGACGTGGGCCGGTGAGCTAACCACAGTCAATGGTCCAGCATACGCGACGGAAGGCTTGGCGTGGTCCGACGACCGTTTGTACATCGCCGTGAACAACGCCTTCGACTGGGGCAATGAAGTGGGTTTCATCGGAGAGTGGGATGCGACCACGGATGCCTACGCAGAATTCGACTTAGGAGAGGAGGGCAAAAACCCCAATCGGTTGTTCGCAGACAACGGTCAAATCATTACGGTCAACAACCGCGATTATGGTTCTTCTTCGCTGAGCTCGGTCATGACCGGCACAGGCACTGTGCAGACCCATGCCGTCGCCGATGCGACCGCTGGGTGCCTGGCAGCAGCCGTGTTCCAAGGCGAATTGAAATACCAAATCACCGGTGAAAACGCCGTGCGCACCTCCGCGCTGGACGGCTTGGACGAATCCAGCACGTGGTTGGATGATGCACCTGCTTTTTACGGTGCGGCCATTGATCCGGTGAGCGGCCACTGGTACGGTTCCGTTACGGATTACACCACCTACGGTCTCGTCGAGATTCGAGACGAGGAGGGTGGCATTGTGGGTAGTTTCGATTGTGGCGTGAGCCCGGGTGTCATCTGCATGGACGTGCGGAATGCATCTGACGTCTTATCCGTAGCATTGGGTGCCGTGAATCGGTACAGCGGGAAATACGACCTCATGGGACGTGAGATGCCTACTCACAGTTTTCTCCAAGGGGTATTCATCGATGGTCAAGGCCATAAACAGGTCATCATAGGCCAGTGAGGAGTGGTTCTCCTGTTTAATTATTGGTAAGTTTTAGAAAACATTCTCTTCATTCTACAGGGCTAGAATACGCTTAATATTGGCGCATGAATCTCGCTCTCGTGCAGAACGCATGTCGGAAGGCGGTGGTGGTTGGGTCGAGGTGTGCCGACCGCTATCAATCCTCGATTCTGGCTGCACTGGAGAGTGATCATCCCGATCGCGCCATTCGCCCCATCGAAGAATTGGTACTCGCGACGATGAAAAGTAAAGTCAGTGGCACCATCAATGGTGAGTTCGAGTGGTCAAAAGGTTGCTTTCAATTGAAAGGGAATGGATACTGTTTTCGCATGATTCCACTGCTCAACCCATTCAACGCTAGGCTGAAGTTATTTTCGATTGGCGCCTTGTGCTCTTTTCATCGTTGTGATGGTTCTTCAATAAATAGTGAGCCGTTGGTCGCTGCTGCCTATCTGGGTGAGGATGTTGGTGTCTTACACGGCTCAACGAAAGAGTTAGCCTTGCGCTCCAATTACCGCATTTTAAGGAGCCACCTTGTTTCAGACAAAGAAGCACATTGTGGGTCCATGCGACTGGGTATTGGCACGGAAGAGGATTGGCAGGTAGTGCCGATGGCCATGCGTGAGTTGGTCAATGACTCGGTTTTGAGGCCAGTTATTGGTTCGCCCTTGCGGGTACTTCACGCCTTAGTACGCGGCCAGATCGATGCAGCAGTTTACCATATTGAGAATCCGCATCTGAATGCTGTGGTTCAGTTTTTTTTGAATCAAGCCATGGTGGAGCGGACTGAAGTGTGCATACAGGAGGCCAACATCACGGTCCATGGCCAGCGATTCTTCGAAAATGTGGAAGGCAACTTAAGGGCATGAAAAAAGGAGGTGGAACCTCCCTTTTAGTAGAAAGCACTTGTGTCAGTTCACCTGTTCAAACCGAAGCAGATAGGAGTAGTCGTAGATGTCCTCACCATTGTACTCGCGGAATTGGTAAGCCTGCATATCGTCTAATTCCAACTCGAGGATTTTCCAATAGATGCTCAATTCCTTGAGCTGATCCGTGTAGGTTTCGGACAGGCTTACGCCCAGGTTGTCTGCAATGAAGGCCAGGATAACAGGATCAAAAGCAGAAGTGGCTAAAGCGCCAAGAAAGATGTCGACTTGGAGTCCATGGGCCGCGAGCAATGCAGCAGCCAAATTGGGGTCATCCCATCCCGATACTTCTGCGCTAACTTCTTGCACCGTGAGTTCCACGCCGTACTCATCGAGCATTCCGGCAATGATTCCCTCAATGTCCTCAGCGGAGTCGATCAGACCCTCCGACATCAAGTCATCGATGAAGTCTCCCATGACCCCTGTGACGTCGTCACCGATCTCGTAGTCGAAGAATGCACCGCCACCGGTGTAGGTAAATGCCGTGTATGTCGACATGAGTTGAAGGGCCAATTCCCAGACGTCATCCGTGACATCGGTATAAGTGCCGGTTTCAAAAATGAAGGTGTCGGGCACCACGAGCAATTCCGCATACGTGCCGTGTAGATCGTTTTGATTCACACCGGCGGAATCCAGATAAAAAGGTCCGACCGTCTCCATGTTGGACACTTCGAGCAATAGGATGGAGGCATCCTCATTGAACGTCCACGTGCCTTCATAGGTGATTTCTTCGCCTTCGTTGAAGATGGTCACACCCTCATCATCGCGAAATTCTACGTCCAACCTTAAATTGTTGGAGCCGAGTAGCTCGGTCATGTTGGTGTCGGCTTCAACACCGACCTCTTGTACACGAACAGATTCCCACGTGCCCAGGATGCGTTTTTCAGGCGATCGCAAGTGCAAGAGGGAACCATCTTGGTCGTACTTGGTACAGCCGCTGAGCGCAACAAGCGCAAGGGCGAAGGGGATGAGGACTGAATTGAAGTTGGCCATATCAAATGGTGTAAGCAAGGGAAATTCGGAATGAGCGTCCGGTCGTGAAGGACAGCCAGTCGTACAATTCGCCGTTGAATAAGTAGGTTTTGCGGTTGATGGGGTTGAGCAGGTTGCGTGCTCTGATGCCGAGGGAGAAGCGCTCTCCCAATTGTTGGCTCATGCGGAAGTCGAGTGAGGGCGTTGGTTGCTGGTAGATGTCCGGCAAGCCTCCGCTCGTCGTAAGGATGAGCTTTTCACCCTGCACATTGAAGGCTACCGTTGCATTGAATTTCGAGGAGTCAGGCGCATAGGTAACAATGGCATTGACGATGTACGGCGATTGTCCGAAAAGCGGGCGCGTATCGGGGTGCATCGGGTCCGTGTTCCGGATGACGTTCAATTCTTCTTCGAAGATGGCCGTTCGGCTTCGGATGAAGGTCAAGTTGGCGGAGACATTCCACGCTTCAGCTCCCTTGATGTAGTTGCCGAGGTTGGTTTTCGTTTCCAGTTCCAATCCGACCACGTTGGCGTATGGGACGTTGGCCCAGGTGTATTCGGTGTTGACGGCTTCGAGGACGGAAGTCTGCTCAATGGGGTCGGTGAAGCGCTTGTAGAAGAGGCTAGCGCTGAATACCTCGCCTAGATTGGGGTAGCGTTCAATGCGCAAGTCGAAATTGTCAATTTTCGTGCCGTCCAACAAGGGGTTGCCTTTCAATACTTCCAAAGTCTCGAAATCAAACCCTCGGAACGGGGACTTTTCCCGGAAGACAGGCCGCGCAATGCTGCGGCTGTAGGAGGCCCGGAGGTTCGTTGACTTGATCGGATCGATTTCGCCGAGTTGCCATACCAGGTTGGCGGATGGCATCCAATCCGTTTCGTTCAGGCCACCTTCCAGCCTCAGCATCTCCTGCGAAGTCAGGTCGTCTGCGAGGTCCAGTTTCAAAGACCGGATGTTCATGTCCGTCTTTTCCACGCGCAGTCCTGTGTTGAGCTTGATGCGATCGCTCAGGTTCCAATCAGTCATCGCATACACGGCCAGAACGTCCATGCGCCCTTCATCGGTGTTGATGAGGTCGGTCAACAGCAAGGTCTCTACGTAGTCTTCGCCCCGAACAATTTCCATGTTCTCGTCTGCGAAGAACGCGTTGAGGTCCCCGTCGAAGAAGGCACCTTGCTCAGCCATGCCGAATACCGCTTCTTCATGGGCACGCGTGGTTTTGACCCAAGAGGCTCCTACGGAGAACTTGCCCAAGCTGTTTTCCTTGTCCCCGAGCGGACGAGAATAGTGGACTTTGCTGTCTAGCTTGGTCTCTTCGAGAGTTCGGAAGTAGCGCGTTGGAGAAGGGTAGAAGCTCTGGTTGATGGAGTAGACCGTATCAATGGAAACCGGGACAGAGAGGTCCACAATGTCCAAGCCTTCTGCTTGCAATGCGCCCAACGTGCCTTCGGTGTCGGAGGCCCAGTTCTCTGGAATGGCGCCGTCATCGATCAGTTCGGCAATCAGCTCCAGGGCCTCGTCCGTCAAGTCCGTACCGCTGGAGGAGGTGAATTCGGCGAGCGAGTCAATGGCGGTAACGCGCTCGCTGTAGTTGTTGTAAAACACCTTGAGATCGGGGGTCTCCATCTTGCCGGCGCTGTAACTGACAATCCACTCGATTTTCCCTTCACTCGCAGGCAGGAAGTGCTCACCGCGTCCTTGGAAAATATTCAACCGCCGCTCCTCATAGCGCTGCGTGCGCTGTTCTTGCATTTCGTCGGTATCTATCGGATTCACACCGAGCATGTAGCGTGATGAATTCTGGCCGTTGATGTTGGGCATGGCCATGAGCGATACCTTATTGAATTCATTGAGCTTGTAGGACAGGTTGAGCAAGGCGTTCCAGGCGACGGTCTCGGTTCCTTTCTCATCGGCAAATTGCTTGAGCATTTGCATTTCGTTTGTCGTTTCCGGGTTGCCGGATTGATAACGAGCGTACTCTCCACCGCTGTAGTACCGGGAGTTGCGCTTGTACTGGAAGCCGAAGATGTAACCCAGCGGGCGGCCGAATAATTTGGTTTGGTTGCCGAAAGACAGGCTGTGGCTCATGTCCATCGGTGCGGTTCGCCGGGTGTTTTCCCACGTCTTCGTAAACGATTGCCCAATCTCAGTCAGCAGGGCATTGCTCTCTGCACTGAGCGGAACCATTCCATACGTTTCAAGGCTGTCAACGGTGATTCCCAATTCATTCACCACACCGCCGATGGGATTGCCCGCGCCGATGTCGCTGCAGTCGTCGATCCCCATGCCGGCAAGTTGTTCGCCATACCCCATGTACACCAGGCCTTCATAAAAGCAGGGCATGTTCAAATTCGGCCATTCATCGCGCGTTCTACCTTGCAAAATCGCTGGCATCGATCGGAATCCGTCGTCCATGCCCAACCAGTCAGTCCCGGATCGCTCCGAGCTGATGATGTCTTGAAACGTGGTTTGGGAGTTGAAGCCCAGAGCCGAGCTGTACCGGAGGTTGAAGGTTTCCGGAAAGTCCTTGGTGATGACGTTGAGGTAGGCACCGGCCCAGTCGCCTGGAAGGTTGGCGGTTTGGGATTTGACTACCACGAGGTTGTCCACCAAATTGGTGGGGAAGATGTCCATCTCAATGGTATTCCTCCGCGGATTGATGGAAGGGACTTCCGCGCCGTTGAGGGTCGTTTTGAGGTAACGGTCAGACAATCCGCGGACAAACACAAAATTGCCCACGGTCGATACCCCGGGTACGCGCTGCATGGCCGAGGCCGCGTCTGAATCGCCGGTGCGTCGAATCTGCTGGCTGGAGATGTAATCAAGCGATGCGGCGTTTTTTTTCTTGATGTTCTCCATGTACACATCTCGCGAACGGTCGACCTTGGCGATCACTTCCGCAGCCTCCTCAATGACATAGGTTGCTGGAAAGAGGGTGAAATTTAGGATGACTACTTTGTCGCTGGCGACGACCACTTGGATGGTTTGGGCCGAGTAACCGATGAACGAGCCGACGACGTCGTAGGTGCCGAACGGAAGGTCCTCAATGGAAAAATTGCCATCCAAATCGCACATGACACCCCGGTAGGGCTCCTGGATGACAACATTGGCTCCAATCAACACCTCGCCGTTTTGGCCGTCCGTGAGTTTTCCGCGAATTGTTCCCTGTGCTTGCAGCGCAGAACAGACGAAAAGGAGGGCTGCGGTGAGTATGAATCGCATGCGCTTTTGGTTTGGCGCTAAATTCAATATCCTCGGTTTGCAGCAGTTTACCCGAATGCTAAGAGAATGCAATTTCAATGTGAAGTTGGTAAAAAAAAAGGCCGGAGAAAATCTCCGGCCTTTCCTTCAAGTTAGGTTGAATTTTATTCGCAGTTCTGTCCAAATGCGGACAGGAACAGGAGCAAGTCTGGTGTACCGACTTGGCCGTCTCCGTTGATGTCCGATGGGCAGTCGCTGCCGGTGATGAATTCACATAATCCATCTTCCACGGTAGCCGTTGCATTGTAATTCTCCGCATCTGCGTATGTACAGCCCAGGATTGGATTCAACTCACAACCGGTGTCTTCACCGGCGTGCGGGTTATAATCTGCAAACTCAGGGTCCGTGCAGCCGTCGCATGCCGTCTCCATGCCGAAGCAAACTGCAGGCAGTGACAGGGCGCCCGATACTTCAACGGAACGCTCGATGCCGTCTGATTCGCCGGCTTCGTTGTAGAAGCCGTAAGCGATGGTGCCTGTAGAGGCCGAGATGGTCAGCTTGTATACGGAGTAGTTGGCGTAGACCATTTCAACAACAGCATCCGCTGAGAAGTCACCAGCAATAGAGCCGGCTCCTCCCTCGTGCCACATGTCCACGCGGAACGTCACGTCAAACTGGCAAGAGCCGTCGTCGGTATTGGCGCCTTCTTCGTAGTTGTTGGCCGTTGGGTCTGTGCAACCGTTGAACTGACACAATGCGTCTTGGTCACCTGTATTGGCTCCAGCATCGTAGTTCTCGGCTTCAGGGTCGTAGCAACCGGTGTACAAGCACGAGCCGTCGTCCGTGTTGGCTGTATCGTCGTAGTTGTCAGCGTCAGCATCGGTACATCCCAAGTATTGGCAAGAACCGTCGTCAGCTGTCGCTTCAGCGTCGTAGTTGTCTGCTTCAGCGTCCGTGCAACCCAATACAGAGACTTCACCTTCCGCGAAGATGCCGACTTGACCGAGGTAGCTCCAAGGCTGATCCAACCAGTTTTCGGATGGTCCGAACGCGCCTTTGTAGGCTGCGGCATCAAACCATGCGTCCGTCGCCAAGTCTGCAGCTTCTACTGACACGTCGTTGGCTGGTGTGAGGTCGAGGGTGTTCACGACCGTAACACCAGCACCGTCGAAGCCGTAGTCGAAGTCGATGCCGGGATCGCCGAGTGCGATGTTGTTGGCAGCCGCATAGGCGTCCAATTGCTCGTCACCGTCTTCCACCTGGTTGCCATCGTAATCGATCACTTCCTCCACGGCGACCATGCAAATGTTCTTGAGGCCAAGCAAACCAGCTCCGAGCTTGTCAAAGGCATCGGAAGGGTCTTGCTTGTCTTCAATCTCAATGCCTTCCTGGAAGTTGGCCATGATCATGTTGTTGACGAAACCGCCTGATCCAGCACGGAAGAGGAGGCCTTGTTTGCCAGCGGCAATGCCTCGGCCAATCATGGTCACGTTGTACACTTCAGGTGTCGCGTAAGGCTGGCCTGAAGAGGTCACGTTCGGGCTGTCGTCGCCGTCGAGCTCACCGCCGCGGTCACCCACGGTGTGATCATTCAAAGCGAACCAGTACTGGCCCTTACCGTGGTACCCTTGGTCCCAGTCAAAGCTGTCGTCACCTACAAAGGCAACCGCAGCGTGCTTGACGTCAACCGAACCACCGAAGAACTCGATACCGTCGTCTTCGTTCGCGATGACTTCAACGTATTCGATGGTAGTTCCGCTACCAACGCCACCCAATGTCAAACCATTGATTTCGTTCGCTGCGCCAAGCTGCGTACCGCCGTGGCGGATGCTGACGTAGCGGAGAACACCGGAGTTGTCCTCATCATTCGACCCGCCATACTTCGCGCGGTCGTTATCCGCAGGAACCCCTTCGATCTGTCCTTCGCCTGTTGGTAAGTTGGTCAAAGCATCACCCAAGATGATGACACCGCCCCACTGACCGCGCGTGTCGTAGCTCACCGATCCATCGAGTGGATCCGCTTCGAACGTGAAGGTAATTGGGCAGGTTTCTGTACCGTCAGCGTATATCTGACCGCCACGTGCAACAATCAAGGCAGCGGCATCAGCACCCTGACCGGCCATACCCTTGATCACTGTACCAGGCTCGATGGTCAATGCCTGACCGTCGTTGACGAATACATATCCGTCGAGCAAGTAGGTGTTGTCGCACGTCCACGTGGTCGTGCCTGTACCGTTGCCGTCGGCATCGGAGATGATGACTTCGTTGCGGTCACCGAGTGGAGGGCAGTCGCAAGCCACCACTTCTTCTTCGATGGCGCCTGAGTCGTCCGCGTAAGTCCAGTCCTCCAACCAGTTGTCACCGTTGGGATCGAAAGCACCCATGAAGTGAGCGGTTTCGAACCAAGCATCGGCAGGCTGTGCGCTTGCGTCGAGCAAGACAGAAGCGTTTGGAACGGGATTGAACGGGTTAGAGAAGGCTGTACCAGCTCCGTTGGTTGCCCAGTTGTAATCAATGCCCGTGGTCATCGCTGTCAAATTCGCCGTTTCAGCGAACGCGTCCAATTGCTCGTCACCGTCGGCGACCTGGATGCCATCGTAATCGATGACTTCGTTCACACCGTCGAACGCGATGTTCGCGAGGCTCAGGTCTCCATCCAACCACTTATCAAAGGCATCAGAAGGATCTTGCTTGTCCTCGATTTCGATGCCCTCGGTGATGTTCGCTATGATCGCATTTGATACGTGGCCACCCGAACCAGCGCGGAAGAGAAGGCCTTGGTTGCCCACATTGCTGCCTCGTCCAATCACTGTCCAGTTAGCTACCGTTGGGATGGCAAATGGCATGCCGTCCGCTGTTACGTCAGGGCTGTCGTCACCGTCGAGCTCACCGCCGCGGTCTCCAGCGTCCTGTCCTTGGATGGTAAACCAGAATTGTCCCTTACCGTGGTACCCTTGGTCCCAGTCAAAGCTGTCGTCGCCGCAGAACATGACCGAAGCGTAGCGAACATTGACCGAACCACCGAAGAACTCGATGCCGTCGTCGTCATTTGAAACCACTTCAACGTGCTCGATGGTTGTGCCGCTACCGACACCACCCAATGTCAAACCGTTGATTTCGTTTGCAGCACCGAGCTGCGTACCGCCGTGGCGGATGCTCACGTAGCGGAGAACACCAGAGTTGTCCTCGTCATTCGATCCGCCATACTTTGCGCGGTCGTTGTCTGCAGGTACACCTTCAATTTGTCCCTCGCCTGTTGGCAAGTTGGTTGTAGCGTCTCCGAGTACAATCACACCGCCCCATTGGCCGCGGGTGTCGTAGCTCACCGATCCATCGAGTGGATCCGCTTCGAAGGTGAAGGTGATTGGGCAAGAAGCCGAACCGTCAGCGAAAATTTGACCGCCGCGTGCAACAATCAATGCAGCGGCATCAGCACCCTGACCAGCCATGCCCTTGATGACGGTACCCGGCTCGATGGTCAAAACTTGACCGTCGTTCACGAATACATAACCATCCAACAAGTACACATTGTCACATGTCCAAGTGGCCGTGCCCGTTCCGTTGCCATCGTCTGTGATGATGACTTCGTTGCGCATGTCCAATGAAGGGCAATCACATGTTTCGTCTGGGTTGGTTCCCTCGTCTGTCAAGTCCACATCAGCAGCACCTGAGATGTCGAGGTAGGACCAATTGGCCAACCAGTTCTCACCGTTGGGGTCGAACGCACCCATGTATCCGAATGGACCGTCAGACGTAACATCTGCGGTTGGTACAGGATCGAATGGGTTGGGGAAGGACGTACCGCTGGCGTTCGCTGACCAATCAGAGTCAATTCCAACATCAGCGAGTTGGATGTTGCTGCTAGCAGCGTATTCGTCCAAATTGGCGTCTCCGTCTGCGTCTTGGATACCGTCGTAATCAATCAATTCCGTAGCGCCTTGTACATGGATGTTCGAGAGCGTCAAGTCTCCTGCTTGCCACTTATCGTAAGCGTCAGAAGGATCTTGCTTGTCCTCAATCTCAATGCCTTCTTGGAAGTCAACAATCAATGCATCGCTCACGTGTCCACCCGAGCCAGCACGGAAGAGCATACCCTGCTTTCCGGCATCAGCGCCTCGGCCGATCATGGTCCAGTTGGTCACGGTAGGGAGGGTGAAAGGCATGCCGTCCGCTGTTACGTCTGGGCTGTCATCACCGTCCAACTCACCGCCGCGGTCACCAGCGTCAGCATCGTTGATCGAGAACCAGTGGTGTCCACCACCTGAGTATCCTTGGTCCCAGTCGAAGCTGTCGTCGCCTACGAACGCTACCGCTGCGTAGTTGACTTCAACGGTTCCACCGAAGAACTCGATGCCGTCGTCGTCGTTGGCCAATACCTCGACGTGGTCTACAGTTGTTCCGCTACCAACACCGGCGAGCGTCAAACCGTTTATTTCGTTTGCAGCACCGAGCTGCGTACCGCCGTGGCGGATGC
>JBELBV010000010.1:51419-52383 GCA_042095135.1 Flavobacteriales bacterium
TTGTTCACGAATACGTATCCGTCGAGGAGGTACGTGTTATCGCATGACCATGTGGTTGAGCCTGTTCCGAATCCTGAGTCTGAGATGACCACTTCGTTTCTGTCAGCAAGCGGAGGGCAGTCGCAACCGGTGTTGCCACCGCCACCACCGTTTGATGGGTAGGTTACGTCTGCAGCACCCGATACGTCGAGGTAGCTCCAAGAACCTTCCAACCAGTTCTCACCGCCAACAAATGCACCGTTGCTGGTTCCATTTGAAGGAGCGGGATTGAATGGGTTGGAGAATGCCGTTCCGCTGGCATTGGCTGCCCAATCGTAGTCAATTCCTGTGCTTGTAGCAACGAGGTTGTTGGATACAGCGTAAGCATCGAGGTCGGCGTCACCGTTCGGGTCCTGGATGCCGTCGTAGTCGATGAGGTCATCAACGCCGTCGAATTCGAAGTTTGCGAAGCTGAGGTCGCCTGCCAACAACTTGTCGTAAGCGTCAGAGGGATCTTGCTTGTCTTCGACTTCGATTCCTTCGTCAAAGTTGGCAACGATGCAGTTGGAGAAGTGTCCACCGGCTCCAGCGCGCAAGAGCATGCCGATTTTGCCGCTGGCGATACCGTTTCCGATGAAGGTCGCCTGAGAGATGGTTGGAATTGCGAAAGGCATGCCGTCGGCCGTTACGTCCGGGCTGTCGTCCCCGTCGAACTCACCACCGCGGTCACCTACGCCTTGGTCTTGGATGACCAACCACTTGGTGCCACCGCCAGAGAAGCCTTGGTCGTAGTCAAATGCGTCGTCGCCGCAGAAGGCTACGGCTGCGTTGTTGACTTCTACGGTTCCACCGAAGAACTCGATTCCGTCGTCGTCGTTTGAGATGACCTCAACGTGGTTGATGGTTGTGCCGTTACCGACACCGCCCAATGTCAAACCGTTTATTTCGTTTGCAGCACCGAGCTGCGTACCGCCGTGGCGGATGC
>JBELBV010000011.1:0-51674 GCA_042095135.1 Flavobacteriales bacterium
AAGGCAAGGCGAAAAAGGTCCACGCATTGTACGGAATGACCCCAGCATCTTTCATTACAAAGACCACCACGGCCACGATGAAAATCGAAAAGGCCAGCAGGAAGTATTTCGCTGGGCTGTACCCTTTGCGCATGGTGATGATGGCACCGGGAATGAAAAAGAAAATGGCAGCCGCACAGAAATTGATCACGTTGTACGCCCAAACAAGCTGGCCGGATATGGCCAACACGAGCGCCGCGAGGTAAACGACAAAATATCCGTTCAGCAGCTTGTGCAGCCAAGGCACGTAGCGGCTCAGCCGCAGGAAATTTTGGGCAAAGACAATGGTGGTCAACCCGCTGAACACGCCGAAAAAATGGGTGATACGCGTGTTGAACCAGGGCCACGCTTCCACGTTGAAATACGGCGCGTACCCGTTGAGTACGAACTGCGTACCGCCGATCATGAAAATGAACAGCGAGTACTCGAGGTAACTCCGGTCCCCCACACTGAAAAACAGGAAGAGATTGTACAGTAGCATGACCAGAATTACCCCGAAATAAGCGGCGAACAGGATGTCCCGCATGTGGGCGTCGTTCAACACCTCACGCGGACCTGCGATGCGCATCGGCAACAGCAGCGGTTTGGAGGACTTCATGCGGAACACCGCATACAATTCCCCACACTCGACCAGTGGAATGGGAAAAGTAGGATACGTGCCAAATGATCCGTCATTGGCTCCATCTTGCAACACACCGCGGTTGTAGGTGGCAATCACCTTGCCGTCGCAGACCATGTAGCCCGTCAACTCGTCGATGCCGGCGTTTTGAATCTCGATGAGTTGGCCGTTCTCGCTGCGGCTGTCCAGCTTCAACCGGATCCAACTCACGTCATCGGATAAACCCATGCTCGGTACAGTCTGGTTGGCCGGATCCCAAGCTTCATGCTCGACAACTTCGGCCAGTCCCATCAGGTCGGCTTGCAGAGAATCCTGCAGGACCTCCACCCGCTTTCCGATGAGCGATTGTGCTACACCGGCTGTAGCCACCGCCATGAACACCAATACGCACCACGCGCGCCACTGCCGTGTTCCTGTGGCAACGGCCATCACACTTCCAGTCTGAATTTGAGGTTCAGCTCCCCTTTGGGACCGTGCACTTGGTGCACCATGCCTTCGGGGTCTTGCCAAATGCCTTCGAGCAATGCCCGGACCTCCGGCTGGACCTCCGCGAGCTGTTCAGGGAAAGTGTAACGAGCGATGGTCGCTCGCAGCTTTGGCGTGGGGTACGTGAAGTATCCGCCATCTCCGATGCCCTCTTCTGTGAAAAAAGCGAGCGGCTTTTGCATGCGTCTGGTAACCGGTGATGTCAAGGCAAACAGATGCCTGCCTCCCACCATGGTCAACGTAGCCATGGCGGCCTGGATCATAAAGGTTGCTTCCACTCCCATCCCAGCCATTTCAATGCTGTTCCACATACCCCCCAATTCAAAAGCCCCTTCCTCCACGTACCGCTCCATGTAGCTGCCGAGTTGGGGGTCTTGACCCCCAATGGCCTTCATCAGCGGCAGTTGGTCAACGGTTGGAGCACCGTGCATACGGGCACCGCCAAGCACCCGTCTGCTTCGGCCATCCACTCCCGTTCCTTGCCCCACCGCCGCAATGACAATGACGTTGGAGTTGCCAATCCAATCGCGGTTGAAAGTGGTCAACTTCTTGATGCCGTATGCCTGAAGCACCGCCTGGTGGCCATCCACCAATTCGTGGCAGATGTCCGCATGCTGGTCGGCACGAAATACATGCACTTCAGCCTGGGCAATGCGTTCTGCTTGCCGGGCGCGATCAATTGACGGATTCAAGGAGCTGCTCATTCCATTCCAGGTAATGGCGAGCATCTGGAACGTGCTCACCGAGAAAAATGCTTCGGATGACTTGAGCCGCATGGGCTCCCCCTGCGGCAACATCGGTATACAATTGGGACCAGCCGACCAGCGTCGTTCCGACGGCTTGCAAACTCGCCACGCCGCGCTCCGATGCTTGGCTCACATCGATGAACGCGTCGAAAAACTCCGGCTGCCAGGCCGATGCATTGCGCATGGCTTCCAACATGGTGTTGGATATCCGGCCATGCAAGAACGGCGTGTCCACCTCATCGTAGCGTTCGATGTCAATCATGCCCCGATCGGAGGTTTCCATGATGAGGGGAATGCCATTGGCCTTGGCATGCCAGCGCAGATTGGCTTTGGCGCGCACTTGGTCACAAGCATCGCAAACGAAATCCAACCCTTCCATGAATGCCTCGGCATTTTCTGCGGTGAATCCATCCGGAAACAGCTCCACTTCGAAGTAGGGGTCAACTTCAGCAATGGCGCGTGCAATGGCCACCGCTTTCGGCACCCCCAAATGGTGCACACCGGTTTGAATGCGATTCAGGTTGGACAACTCAAGCACATCAAAGTCCGCCAATTTCAACTTGCCACACGTGCGCTCCATGGCCAAGGTCATGGCCAGTGCACTGCCCACCGAAAGCCCGGCAATGCCCACACATTTCGAAGCGAGCATGTCCTGCTCCTCGGAGGTGATTTTATTGCGGTTGCGGTTGGTACGTACAGCGATGAATGCCGCTTCGGGCAACAATCGCACCCACGTCTGGCGCCAAGGGAACCAGGCCCACGTGCCGAATACCTCCCAACCTGCTTCGCCAATTTGATCTCGAATGGCTTGAGCCAGCCCGTCCGGTTGCTGCCGCAAGGCGGGTGTTTTGGTCACCAACCATTCAACCAGCTGCTCTTCCAATGTGTCGACCACTTCGCCTTTGCGGTGCCGCATAGCCTCTTCACAGGCCGTTCGTTCTGCGCGGTTTTCCAGCCGGTAGAGTACGGGCTGTGTAGTGAATGAGGGGACGTCGGTGGTCATAGCGTTTGACCCGTGAAGTTCGAGGGTAAAGCACAGGATGGAGGGCGGTTCCTATTATGTTTTGAACACGGCCGCTGTGGGAATCTGCAACCTTTTCATGACCACACTCGTAACCTCCGCCAAACGCGATTTACGCTGCATGACACCCTATAATTCCACCCCACTCATTTGGGTCGCCTTCGGAACCAACGCCGAGAGCGAAAGCTTTGCGGAACGCATTCGGGATTTTTCCGAAGCCCATGCCCTCGCTGACGCCGATGTGTCGGATGCGGAATTTGTTCATGCCAACGCCAAGCACCAATCGGCCTGGCTCATTGTCGATCAAGAGATGCAGGGCGATTCCACCATCAAAGCATTGGCCAAGCTCGCTGCTGAAGCGCATGAGTATTTCCGGTGCATGATCATAGGCGAGGCCGACTCGAAAGCGTGGCCTACCAACACCATCACGTTGTCATCAGAGGCCCTCTCCACAGCTGTCATCGATCGGCTGCGAAACGAATCGCATGTGTTGCGCATCGCCATCAGTCGAAACCGCCACATGCGACGACTCCAGCGCCGTTGAGGCCTATTTCCCCTGGTAAATTTTGACGTGACCGCGTGCCAACGCATTGGCCATCTCACGGATGGGCTGCAAAGCCGATTGGGTTTCCAGTGTCACATCCTCTTTTCTCATTTTGAGCACTAGCCAACCGTACAACGCGGTGAGCATGGTTTCCGTCGGATGGCGCATGCCCTCCCCCATTTTGTTTTGCTCCAATTCCTGCAAAATCGGCTCAGCAGTCTGGAAGGCGCTGACGTAAATCTCATCCTCCATGGGACCGGTGAGCAGATCGTGCAGCAAGGCAAGTTCAGTCTGCACCTCGAGCACATCGGAAATGTGGCCTTTTTCCTCGAGTTTTTCGCGCTGCATCTGCGTATTGAGCTTCAGCAGCCAATCGCAATCAACCCCGCCCTCTTCGTTGAACAAGCCTTCAATGGCTGTCTCCGAAAACTGGGCAGCGCGCACCAAATCCTCCATCTGCCAGACGTACAAAACGTACTCGACAATGTGGGCGTTCTTCTTGGCTGCGGCGGTGCTCATTCTTCGGTCTCCTCGGTATTCGCTTCCGCGGCCGGTGGCTGGTACCGGTCATTCATGAATTCCAGCAAGGCATTGGTGACGTCGTAATCAGGTGCTCCGTACAGGACGCCTTCGCCGGACAAACCCCAGTTCAACACCACTTCCAATCCATTTTCTTCCGCAAACACGGCAACCTCTTCGCTCAACCGCGCCGCCACTTCCGCTTGGAGTTGATTCTCCAACTGCACCAAGCGCGTTTGCGATTCGTTCTGGATCTGAGCGAGCTGCGCTTCGATCTCGTACAACCGCGACTGGGCGATTTGCACCTCATCCTCAGCTACATTGGGTCCACTTGCGTAAGCAATCAATTCTTGGGCCTCCTCCTGCAGGGGTGTAGCCATGCGTTCAACGGCCATTTGGGCTTGTTGAACCGCGACAAACAACACCCGTTCACGTTCGGCGATGAATTCGTAATTGGCCTGGATGGAGTCTCCATGAACATACGCCACGGTTGCCGCTTGCCCTTCTTTCAGGGATCCGGAGAGTTCAGGGGCCGTGTTACCAACTTGGATGTAGGTCAAGATGGCGAGCCAAATGCCCAAGCAGGCGATCAGAATGGAAACAAGCTGGTTGTTCATGGAATGAGGTTATGGGGTGTCTTGAAGCAACAGCGCCCGCATGGAGATAAAGCATTTGAGCACGTCCTCGGCCATGCGTTCGGCACTTGACTTAACGTCCTCGAGGGAAACCGTTTCCGCATCGAATTTGTACGTCTGTTCGAACCGGTCCAACTCGTAACGCAACTGGTACTTGTCGTTCCAATGGTTGATAGTGATACGCATCAGCGGGTGCGGTACGTGGGCGACGGTTCGCATGGATATCGAGTAACTTGAGCGCGAAGATAGGTCTTCAACCATGGGAATTCAGCGCAATTGGCCCCCACCACTCGACGACGTGCTCAACGCCTGTCCAACGCGTGGGCTACAAGAAATCGCGTGGTGCGTTGGAAGCCCTCCTTTGATGGAGTCGAGTCCCGGGGTGCACCACAGCGGACAGGCCGCCGCAGAAGCAGCTCGACTGGGCTTTGAGGCATGGATCCGACGTGCGATTTCAGCGGAGTTTGAAGGCGAACCGCTCGAACAAGGGCCGAGCAACCGGCGCCTAGGCCACCGATTCGAAACATGCGTTTCTGTGTGGTTCCGCCACCACCCAGAATGGACCATAGAAGCCGCTAACCACGTGGTGCAACTGGGCAAACGAACGGCAGGTGAAATCGACTTGCTGGTGAAACGGGCAGGCGAAGTCCTGCACCTCGAGTTGGCGGTTAAATTTTATTTGAGCACTTCCGGTTCTGCGCGATGGGAGACGTGGGTAGGGGTAGATCCCGTGGACCGTCTCGACATCAAACTGGATAAATTCAAAACACAGGTCGCCCTCAGTGCGCAGCCAGAAGTCGCCCTGCACCTCAAACAGTTCGGTTGGGAGGTGGACGAACGGAGCGTATGGATGAAAGGGTGGTTCTTCGAACATTTCACGCGCATGGCTGCACCCGTCCTACCAACAAATGCCGCGCTTAACTGCAACGTTGGGTGGTGGTGCCATGCCAAGGACTGGCTCGAAATCTGGTCAGCGGCTGGGGATTGGGTGGCCATCGCTCCGCAGCATTGGCTACGCGTCAGGCACAACGCGGCGGACGTTGTGGAATTGAAAAGCTCGGATACGCTACCCGCAGATCTTCTCAAAAACCGAGCCTGCATGGTGGCCATGGTCGAGCGTGAAGGCGATGTATGCAGGGAAACGGTGCGTGGAATTGTAGTGCACGACCGTTGGCCGCTGCCGTGAATTCTCCCATCTTTGCGGGCGTTTTTGTTCGGATTAAACAATTTGGACATTCAAACGTCTTATACAGAGGACATGCAAGAAACTCATCAATCACCTGCTGCACTGTGGAGCCTTTGTGCAGGCTGGCTCATCCTCTGTTCCCTCCTGTTCACGTCGCCCGCTTGGAGCCAACGACCAGGTGGCGCTCCGGGTCGTTCTGGAGGCGACAGACCCTCCATTTGCACGGTGGTTGGAACGGTGACTGAAACAGAGAACGGCACCGCCATCCCCTTCGCATCGATCGCCCTTATGAGCCTGAGGGACAGCAGCATTGTCAATGGCCAACTGACAGGCGAGGACGGTGCTTTCAGCCTGACGGAATTGCCTTTTGGTCGGTACCAACTCCAGGTGAGTTTTATGGGTTATGCCCCGTACAGTTCGGAACCCATCATGCTGTCCCCACGGACGACGACGTCCTTCGATGCCGGTACCATCGCCCTCAGTCCACGCATTAACGCCTTGGAAGAAGCAGTGGTTGTAGAAGAAGCAAGCTCCCTAGAAATGCTCATCGACCGCCGGATATTCAAGGTCGGAAATGACCTCTCCGCCGCCGGAGGCACGGCCAGCGAACTGCTGGTCAACGTTCCTTCTGTGGCCGTGGACATCGATGGCAACGTATCACTTCGGGGCTCTTCGCAAGTGCAAATCCTCATCGACGGCAGGCCGTCCGGGCTGACCGGTGCCGCTCAAAACGCGTTCCTCGAACAAATCCCTGCGAGCTCCATTGACCGGGTGGAGGTTATTACCAATCCATCTGCGAAATACGATCCAGATGGCATGGCGGGCATCCTCAACATCATCCTCAAGAAAAACAAGCTGCAAGGCTTCCACGGGCAGGCCCAAGCCACACCCGGAACAGGTGGCAACCACAACGCCTCCCTTTCCCTCAATTATAAAAATGAGAAGTTTTCGGTGTTCAGCAGCGCGAGCTGGAACCACCGGGACATGTTCCGTGCCGGAGAAACCTACCGAGAGCTGACGGGTCAAGACAGTTCATCCTTAACCGACCAAGTGCGCGACGGAAATCAACTCCGAACAAGCCTCAATGGGCGCCTCGGAATGGAGTGGTACCCGTCTGCATCGGAAGTCATTGGGTGGAACGTCAACGTCAACCAAAACGACCGGTCCTACCACAACCTGTTGGAGAACAGCGAGGAATGGGACACCGGTACCGCCTTTGCCACCGACCGCCGCTCCACTGAAGGATCGAATGGACAAGGATGGGACGTGGATGGCAACTACCGAAAGGAGTTCAACAACAACCCCAAGCACGTTTTGTCAGCTCAAATCAGGCACTCGCGCTCCGAATCGCGTTCCGATGAATTCATTGAGGAATGGGTCCGGGGAAGCGATGGCGGGCCAATGGCCTTGGATACGAACATCCAATTGAATTCGTCCATCCGCACCGTCGCTCAACTCGACTTTGAAAAACCCTTGGCCAACGAAGGCAAGTGGGAATGGGGATGGAAATCGAACCTCTCCATCAAGGATGATCACTTCGAATATTTGGCTTCAGATACAGCCATCTGGCAGGAAGGCATTCTGGTCCCGGTTGAGCCGGTCGCTGCGGCGTTTGATTTTACCTACCGGGAAGACGTCCACGCCGTCTACTCCACGTTGGGCCGGAAATACGGCGTCTACGGCGTGCAAGGCGGGCTGCGACTGGAGCAGGTGTTTACCGAGGCGCTATGGGAAGGCGACCAGTCGTTTTCCAACGACTACTTCTCGGCCTACCCGTCATTCAACTTTTCCAAGCAACGCAACGACGAAGTGAGTTGGATTGCGAGCTACAGCCGTCGCGTCAACCGACCACGCGGCCGTTCCGTCACGCCGTTCATCGATGACAGCGACAGCCGCAACATCCGCACGGGCAATCCCGAGTTGCGCCCTGAATACACCAACAGCATGGAGATCGGACACCAATGGACGCGGAACCGGCTGTCCATTACGACATCTTTGTTTTGGAAGATCACCAACGATATCATCCAGCGGTATTCCAGCATTGACGCACAGGGCGTGCGAACCTCCAGCTGGATCAACCAGGGGCAACGCCAAAACGAAGGGCTGGAAATCATCGCAATGGCACCCTTACCCGGACGCGGCCAAGCCCGGCTGACCGCATCGGTGTATCACTTACAAAACAGCGTCGGCGACGTCGAATTTGCCAACGACGCCACCGGATGGTCATACGACTTCAACTTCTTTGCCAACCAATCCTTGGGAGGCAATGGGCAGTGGAAATGGCAGATCAACGGCATGTACCGCGGGCCTTCAATCACGCCGCAAGGTCAGTTCAATGGATACGCATTCATGGACGCCAACATCCAGCGGATCCTCCTAGATGGGGACCTGACGCTAGCGCTCAAGTTGAGCGATGTGTTCGACACGCGGGAGTGGTCCTACCTCTCTGATTTCGCCAACCTCTACCAAGAAAACCGCTTCAAACGCGAATCCCGTAACCTCTTCTTGACGGCGACCTGGAAAATAGGAAAGTTGGAAGAGCGGCGCCGCCCGAGCGGCAGCCGAGGTGGCTATGGCGGAGGAGGCTCAGAGGGTATGGAGTTCTGAGTGCGCCAACAGCGCATGCGCATCGGCCTTCCAGGGCTGGCGTAGTTTCGGCACTACGGGGTTGTAGCCCCGTGTGTACCGGTCCACCACGGCGTGGAACAGCGGATTTCTGAACCGCACTTCGCACATCAAGCGCCGGGGTAGCGCCCCCACTGAGGACTTGATTTCAAGGGCGGTTCGGCCCATGTTGACCTGCTTGCTCCTGCGCTCCACCCCGAGGCAGATGAATTCCACCAACATGCGCTGGTAGATGGCATGGGTCTTGCGCAATTCGGGGTCGAAGCCCACAAAAAATGCTTCCGTCTCTTCGCTTCCTACGTAGGCGCATTGAAACCCTTTCAGCACGCCGTCCAATTCGTAGACCGTCACAACAAAATCATCGCCCCACTCCGCTTTGGAGGAGAGCAATTCCGCTGCGTGCAGCGACCCCAAGCGGAACCCGGATCGTTCGTAAACGCTCTGGTACAGTGCAATAAGTTCGTTGCAACGTTCGGTCAATTCTGCCCTGGAGAGCGTTCGAAGCTCGAAGTCGGCAGACAGAGCCATGATGCGCTTGATCTTCGTTCGAGACTTGGTTTTCAGCCCCTGCATGTAGTCGTCAAAATGGTTCCACTCCGGATTGACGTGAAACAACATCTCCGGGTCGAACTCCAAGGGCGTCCAGCCTTGGTGCTGAACTTCCCGCCTTGCATCGCCGTGGATGGGCTGGTCTTTGATCATGACCACCCTTGGCACCTGCATGCCGTCCAAACGATGCGGCTGAAACACCGTTTCGGTGAGCAATCGACGCGCCTCTGTAGCTGAAACCGCAGAAGACCAGCACTGCCCGTGTTCTCCACTCCCCAAGACAGTCCCTACCACGCGCACGCGGAAATGAAACCGTCCGTCCTTTCCATGGAGCAGTTTACTGATGCCCGAAAACCAACTGCGCTCGGATTGCACATGGCTGTCGAGGTTGACGCTTTCTGCTGTGGAGTCTTCGATACACGCCAGCCCAATCAGGGTGCCGTTTCGTTTCCACTGCACGGCAGCCACCGGTCGGTCCGGAGCCTTCAACAGCGAGCGCATCATCCGCCCGTCTAAAAAAACCGATGGTTGCGCAGTAGCAGTCAAAAAAGCATCCCAAACGCTCCAATCGACAGCTTCGATGGCACCATGACCCCAGTGCCATGAGGCCTCAGTTTCATCGGCAAGGAAGGTAACCTTATGTCCGCTCGGCTTGTGCTTCAATTTCGTCATTTGACCCTTTCCATCCCCACCAGGCCGCGCCCAATACAAAGAGCAACAAAAGCACATTGAATAGCACATCCATCCAAGAAGAGCGCTCAAGCGCGTACTCCCAAGTGATGGTGTGTTCACCGGCAGGAACCTTCAATGCCCTTAACACGTAATTGGCGCGTAAGGTTTCCACAGGTTCACCATCGATGCGTGCCAACCAACCCTCGGGGTACCAAATTTCTGAGAACACACCGAGTCCTTCTGCGGACAGATTCGCCTCGTATTCAAGGTAATCCGGGGTGTAATTTACCAACTGAATGGTGCCCGTAGCACCGGCTGAAATGCCAGCTAGCCTGCCTGTAAACTCCTCATGGACCACGGCGCGTACTGGAGCTTCCAATGCCGCGGTCTTGTTGATTTCATCGGCATGGGAAGTGGCCCATTGCCAATCAGATGCCACCCATGCATATCCCGCTGCACCGGGCAACGCTGCAGCATCCGGCGCTTGGCCAACAAGGACATACCGGGTGTTCAGCATTTGGTGCCCTACAAGTGAAGCAAATGCACCTTCCGTGTCTCCGCTTTGGATTTTTTCTACAAACCGAGCGCGCTCGGGGGTCAATACCCGCTCAACAAAGTCTTGGTAGCGACGCAATTTCGCCGCATGGTAGCCGCCCACACTTTGGAAAAAATACGAGGCTGAAGCATCCGCAAAGGGGTTTTCCCAGCGGAGTACACGGTACGGCGAACTGAAACGCAATGCCCCAAATTGGCTGATGGTCTGAATCCTGTCTTTTTCTGCGCGCGTCAAGCGAATGCCATCCAAGCGTTCCAGGTAATGGTCATACAGCAGCGATGCACGTTCCGCGTTGACCGGATTGCTCCGGAAGTCCTGAGCCAGCAATTTCATCATTTGTGGCTCCGGTGAGAATGGGAAGGCATGGTCTACCTGTTTGACCCAGTTGCGGTACATCCCATTGACCTTTTCGTCGTTGAAATACCGGCGATCCACGCTCCATAAATCTCCCGTAGTCACGAGGACCAACGCCAGCAACGCCACGTTTGGTTTGAGTTTGTTCCAGGCCATGGCAGCGACAATTCCCGATAATATCACCAGCAATCCCAAGGTGCGAAGCACATCCGACCGGAACACTTCGAGTCGTCGGCTCAAAGCTTCTTGGTACCCCAACTGCTCCACCGCCACGTCCCGGCGAATGGAAGATTGGAAATCGAAAAACGCCTCTGGAACCCCATAAAAACCCGCAAACAGGACCACCAGTCCCAACGCACTTCCCAGCCACCACCAACGGCGCTTGTTCGGCATACCGCCCGGCTGTGTCGCCTCCCTCACCAATTCTTTCAAGCCCAATGCCGCTCCCATGGAAACCGTCATGAGCACCAATACCAACATCATTTTGGTGTCGCGGAATTTGCTGAATGCTGGTACGTGATCCAAGAAGAAATCCATCAGCACACCGCCGTCCCGCCGGCTCAATAAGATCGCCAAAAGGGAAATGACGACGAGCGGCCACCGCAACCGGTCACGTCCGGCAACGAGGAACATAAAAAACAACGCCACGAGGATGGCGCCGAAGTAAAACGCACCGCCCGAGAAGGACTGCTCTCCCCAATAAAGCGGATTATTCCCGCCTTTGATGTCCGGGCAGAGAATGGACAGCCACTCTCCATCTGCCATGCTGTACTCCAAAATGTAATCCCGGTCCAATCCTTCGGCCGCTTCAGTCGGGTCCACATCTTCAAGAATCCGTTCGCCTCGGATGGTGTACTGCGCGTATTCTTGGGTTTCCTTCAAATTAGCATAGCTGGGCAACACCCCAATGATGCCCGCCAATAGCACGACGGCATTGGTGCGCAACGCAAGGGGCCAATTTTTCTCTTGCACGCCCAAGCGCCAAGTTTCCGCAAGCCCAATGGCGACAAGCAAAAAAAGCAAGTAATAGGTCATCTGCGGGTGACCGGATGATACGTGCATGGCCGTCGCAAAAGCGGCCAAAGCACAGCCCATAAACAAGCGACCCCGGTACGCCCAAACGACACCCGCGAGCACAAATGGCATGTACGCGATGGCCTGCACTTTCGTGTTGTGCCCGGCAGAGAAATAGAGGACTTCGAATGAACTCAATCCCATCCCCACCCCGCACAGCAGGGCAATCCAAGGTGAAGCGCCCAAAGCGAGGGCCAAGATGTACCCGCCGATCATGGCCAACCAAAACACCGAGATGCCATTGTATCCCACCAGTGAATTGATCACCCGCTTGGATTGACTTACCACATCAAACGATGGCTTTACGGGCGAGATGTGGGTCGTGGGCATCCCCCCAAACATAGAATTGGTCCAGCCTGGCTGTTCACCGAATAGAACCGCCGCATCTCTCGCCTCCTTGCTCATTCCCACCCAATTTTGGATGTCGCCTTGGCGCACCACATACCCATCAAACGACTTGGAGAGCAAGGCCGATGCCAAGGCATAAAAAACAAGCACTGCAACGTAGTGCATGGCATGTTTTTGGAAATGTGCTTTCAATCGTTCCATGCGCAATACAGATTTAGGCCCAAGTTACGGGGAACGCCCTCAAGGCTCGTCAATCTCTTCGAAATCCACATAGTCGCCCAACCCGTCGTCTTTGGGTTGGGAATTCTGATTTCGGGTTCCATCTCGAGGACCGCGACTCGTCGAGCGCGTGCGCTTCTGCCCTGAATTTCGCGGGCCACCGAACAAGCGGTCCAGCCAGCGGAACACAAACCACACCAACGCGGCCGTCGCGATGAGTCGAAGCAGCCCCACGCCTTATTTACTGAGGTACAAGTTCCGCTCGCTGTACACCTTGCGGAAGAACGGATCGCGCAAATCGGGGATGAAACGAATGCCCTCCCCAGTCGACTTCATCTCAGGCCCAAGCTCTTTGTTGACTTCGGGGAATTTCTCGTACGAGAAGACAGGGATTTTGACTGCATAACCTTCCAGCTCAGGGTTGTGCGGCAAGTCTTTCAACTTGGCCTCGCCCATCATCACTTTCGTCGCGTGGTTCACGTAAGGCTCACCGTAAGCCTTCGCGATGAATGGCACTGTGCGAGAAGCACGTGGGTTCGCCTCGATGATGTACACCTGATCGTCCTTGACAGCGAATTGGATATTGATCAAGCCCACAGTCTCAAGGGCCAACGCAATGCGCTTGGTGTACTCCTCGATTTGGCTGATGATTAAATCACCCAAATTGTATGGCGGCAATACCGCATAGCTGTCGCCGCTGTGAATGCCCGCAGGCTCAATGTGCTGCATGATGCCAATGATGCGCACCTCATCGCCGTCACAGATGGCATCGGCTTCGCACTCAATGGCGCCATCGAGGTAATGATCCAGCAGGACTTTATTGTCCGGCATGTCCCGGAAAATATCGATGACGTGACGTTCCAGTTCGTCTTCGTTGATGACAATCTTCATACGCTGTCCGCCCAACACGTAGCTGGGTCGCACCAGCAAGGGGAAACCGAGCGTCTTGCTCAATTCGTTGGCTTCGTCGGCGGTTTCCACTACGCCGAAGTCTGGGTAAGGAACCCCTTCGTCGCGCAGCAAGGATGAGAACGAACCACGATCTTCTGCCAAGTCCAACGCACGGTAGCTAGTGCCGATGATTTTGATGCCGTACCGCTCGAGCTTTTCCGCCAACTTCAGTGCGGTCTGGCCACCCAACTGCACGATGACCCCCTCGGGCTTTTCGTGCAAGATGATGTCGTAAATGTGCTCCCAGAAAACCGGCTCGAAATACAGCTTATCCGCCGTATCCGAGTCGGTTGAAACCGTCTCAGGATTGCAGTTGATCATGATGGTCTCGTACCCACATTCCTTTGCGGCGAGCACACCGTGCACGCAGCAGTAATCGAATTCGATGCCCTGACCGATGCGGTTGGGGCCGCTGCCCAAGACCACGATCTTCTTCTTGTCGGTGACTATGCTCTCGTTTTCTACCTCAAACGTGGAATAGTAGTAAGGCGTTTGCGCTGGGAATTCCGCCGCACAGGTATCCACCAACTTGTACGTTCGAATGATGCCAAGGTTAACGCGGTGCGCATGCACTTCCGACTCGAGGCACTCGAGCATGTGGGCGATTTGCCGATCTGCGTAGCCTTTCTGCTTCGCCTCGCGCATCACCACTTCGGGGATCGTGTCCAAGGTGTACTTACCAATCTCGTCTTCCAAGTGAACGAGTTCCTCGATCTGGCGCAAGAACCAGGGATCGATTTTGGTGATCTCGTAAATCTTCCGAATCGGAATGCCCAACTTCATGGCATCGTACAAGTGGAACAAGCGGTTCCAGCTGGCGTGCTTCAAGCTGTTGAAGATGGCGTCTTGATCACGGAGTTCGCGACCGTCGCATCCGAGCCCGTTCCTGCCCACCTCCAGCGATTGGGCGGCCTTTTGAAGCGCCTCTTGGAAGGAACGGCCAATGGCCATGACCTCACCGACGGCCTTCATTTGCAGCCCCAGTTCGCGGTTTGCCCCTTTGAACTTATCAAAGTTCCAACGCGGCACCTTGACCACTACGTAATCGAGCGTGGGCTCAAACATGGCGCTGGTCGTGCCGGTGATTGGATTGGGCAATTCATCGAGGTGGTAGCCGATGGCCAACTTCGCGGCAATCTTAGCAATCGGATAGCCAGTAGCCTTCGACGCAAGAGCCGAGGAGCGACTAACGCGCGGGTTGATCTCGATGGCGATGATGTCCTCGTTCTCGTCATTGGACACGGCGAACTGCACGTTGCACCCACCGGCAAAATCACCGATTTCACGCATCATGCGAATGGCCATGTCGCGCATGCGCTGGAACGTAGTGTCGCTCAATGTCATGGCTGGGGCAACCGTGATGCTGTCTCCCGTGTGGATACCCATCGGATCGAAATTCTCGATCGAACAGATGATGGTCACGTTGTCGTTGCTGTCGCGCAAGAGCTCCAGCTCGTATTCCTTCCAGCCCATGACCGCCTTGTCAATCATAACTTCGTGGATGGGGCTCAGATGCAAGCCCCGTGTCAAGGCTTCATCGAAATCGGCCGGGTCGTGGATGATGCTTGCGCCGGCTCCACCAAGCGTGTAGCTCGCCCGAATGCACAACGGGAATCCGAATTGCTGGGCCGCCTCTTTGCCTTCGAGGAAACTCTTGGCCGTGGCTTGCGGAGCCATGGGAATGCCCATGGACTCCATTAGGTCGCGGAAACGTTCGCGGTTTTCGGTGATCTCAATCGCATCAATATCCACACCAATCATCCGCACGTTGTGATCCTTCCAAATGCCCATCTCATCGCATTGAATGCACAAGTTCAACGCCGTCTGTCCGCCCATTGTCGGCAATACCGAATCAATGTTCGGATGCTTCGCGAGGATATTTTCGATGGAAGCAGGTTCCAGCGGCTCGAGGTACACGTGATCCGCCATGACCGGATCGGTCATGATGGTCGCGGGGTTGGAATTGATGAGGGTGGTTTCGATGCCTTCTTCGCGAAGGGATCGGAGGGCTTGTGATCCAGAATAATCAAACTCGCAAGCCTGTCCAATGACAATTGGTCCACTGCCAATGAGGAGGACCGATTTGATGCTTTTGTCTTTGGGCATTTTTTTTTTACCCCGCTCGCACTAGGCCAACGGGCGGTAAATTTTTAAGACAGTTGGGGACATTTCCGGGCACAAAATTACACGTCGCCTTCAATCCTTCGGAAAAAAGTCATCCACAATTTCCACGCGCTATTCACATTGCACCCGACCTTTGAATCATGGAGTTTGCAACACCCGAGGAGCAAGGGCAGCGGTCGTTAATCGTTTGCGAAGGCTGGGAAATTGAATACGCCGTTTGGACAACTGACGACAAGCCGCAGGGAGAGGTCCCGGTGGTGGTCGCCTTTCACGGTTTTGCACGCCCTTTGGAAGATTTACGCGCCGCCCACCAAGCGTGGCCGCACCCGCACGCCTTGGTCTCCATTCACTTGCCTCATCACGGTGCCAGTCGGCCGCTTCCAGAGAGCGGACCCGAAGACCGCCCCATAGAGTCCGAGGCATTCAACCGCATCGTCGACGCCATCATCTCCCGTGAAATTCCAAACGCCGGAAACCGCACCTTGCTGGGGTACAGCATCGGGGGCAGGATTGCGCTAGCTCTTTTGGTCGACCGTCCTGCCACTTGGCACAACGTGGTGCTGTTGGCCCCCGATGGGCTGAAGCAATCGCCCTTTTACGCAATCACCGTGCACACCCGCTTGGGAAGGTGGGCGTGGTTTTGGATGGACCAGAACGAGCAATGGGTCTGGAAGTGGTCGGATGCGTTGTTCAAATGGGGGCTCATCTCGAAACACCTGCACGGGTTTATCTACTTTCATTCATCGTCACACGCCATGCGCATGATGGTGTGGAAAGGCTGGAGAAGCCACCGGGCCTGTTGGCCTGGGCATGGGGCCATCAAGGCTGCCCTTGAACAGGTGCCAAGTGCCACTCTTGTTTTTGGGGAATTTGACAAAATCATTCCGTCGGGCAACGCCACGCGGCTTCGGCGCATGACCCGAAATCAGCGACACGTCTCGTATCAAACCGTCCGGTCCGGCCACAACCTGCTCAAACCCGAAACGATGGATGAAGTTGTTCGCTGTATCTTCGAATCATGAGTTGGCTCCACGACCTTCAAAACGACCAGCGCCATGGGCGCAAGCGCCTCGCCGCTTTGCTCGATCCCGATGACTTGCCAACCGGTCGCGATTGGACCCGGTTCATGGATGGACTGAATGCTTCACCCATCACCGACATATTCGTTGGAGGCAGCCTCCTCACTGCGCGCAACGTCAAAGACATTTTGCATTCGCTGCGCGCCCACTACAATGGACGTGTGACCCTGTTTCCAGGGAGCCCTGAACAAGTGACCCCCGGGGCTGATGCCGTGCTCTTCCTCTCGTTGATTTCTGGTCGCAATCCCGATTTGCTCATTGGCAGGCACGTCGAGAGCGGTATGCGCATCCGTGACATGGGGATGGACGTGGTCCCGACGGGCTACATGCTCATTGGGGATGGATCATTGACCACTGCTGCGTACATGAGCAACAGTTTACCCATTCCATCTGCTAAAAAAGAAATCGCCGTGGCCACAGCTGTTGCCGGCGAAATGCTCGGGCTGGGCGCCTTGTTTTTGGACGCCGGAAGCGGCGCGCAACAAGGCATTTCACCTTCTACCATTCGCGCCGTGAGTGATGCCGTGGATTGCCCGATCATCATCGGTGGAGGCATCTGTGATGCCGCTGGCATTGAAGCCGCTTGGCAAGCCGGAGCCGACCTGGTGGTCATCGGACACGCCATCGAAAGCCGCCCCTTTCAGCTAGATTGGTTGCCGCACCCTGAGGCGTTCAGCATGAAGTCCAATCCCGCTGAGGAGCAGCTCTAAACGAGCGGGTTCAGAACGAGAACTCCAGGGCCACGAGTCCGTGGCGTCCCGCTTGCGGGTAGACGTAGACTTCCGAAATCTCCTCCCCGCCCCATTCGTAGAAATAGGCCCAACCATTGGCGCTGTATTGGGCATCCAAGAAATTACGGAGGTACCCTGAAATAGCCACGTACGAGCCGTTCGGGCGGTTCCACATCCAGCGAACACGGGCGTCGTGAACGTTGTACGCCTCCAAGGAGCGCATGTCACTCGAGGTATTGTCCAAGTATTGCTTCCCAACGTGACGGGCTGACCACTCGAGCAAGCAGGTCGATCCCACCCCGTCTTCGTTGAGGCGATTGACCGCCTCCCACGTCACGACGCTCGATGCCGTGAAGTTGGGCGAGAAGCTGATGTCCGCCGGTTCCATGTCCAAGCCGAACCCGAATTCGGTGATGCGGTTCTGCGAAGCGGTCACGGTGCTGTACCATTGGAAGCCGTTGACCGGACGCCATACGTTGGTCCACTCCAGTCCTGCTCGGTAACTGCTTGCGACATTTTGGCGAATCGGAGAACCCACATCATTTAGCGCCCCGGTGAGTACGAGTTGGTTTTCGTACTGCATGTAATAGCCCACGGCCTGCATGCTCCATTCCGGTGTTGAGATTTCCCATCCCAATTCGAAGTCCGTCAGCTGCTCCGCCTTGGGGTAAGCCGAGGTGATTCGATCAATGAAATCGTTGCGAACAGGCTCTCGGCTTCCATGCGCGACCGAAGCAAAGACGCGGCTGCTTGGGCTGAGGATATAATCGAAGCCGAGCTTGGGGTTAATGAAGGCCATGGCCGTGTCGACATACAAGGTGCGCAAGTCGTTATCGGTGCCGCTCACGGTGTAACTCACCTGGCGCACTTGGACTTCGCCGCGGATGTTGACCTTGCCGTCGGCCAGGCGGTGGTCGCCGCTGATGAATCCGTATTGATCTGATTTCTCACCGAGGTTGTCGTAGTAGCGGTGTTGCGGCGAGAGGGATTGCCCGCCAGCCTCCATCCAAATGGGGTTGCCAAAATGTTCACCCGCATACTGAAAAGCTCCCAATCCGAACTGGATGCCGCCTTTTTCAAACGCGCGACTGCCCTGCAGGATGCCACCGAAATAATCATTGTCCAACCAGCGACGGCGGATGACATTTGCAGTTGTGATGGTGTCCTCAGGCGTGACCACAGGCGTTCCCCCATACAAGGCAATGTCATCGCCTTCCTTGTACTGTTCGTAATATCCCGCACCCGCCGTGTAATGCACGGTCGCTCCCAAATCCCAATCGCCAACGCGCTGGCTTGCATGCAGCTGGTGGTGGTCCTGGCGGTAATCGTCGACCTGGTCGGCGTAGTTGTAATAATTGTGTTGGCGTCCTTGGGCAATCAAATCCTCAATGCGCGCTGAGTCAGCACCGTATCCGTATTCGTACGAATTGGCAGCCCAAGCCCAAATGGAATCAGCTGGTGCATCCAATCCAACCCGGGGAACGCCGTACCATGCCTGTTGTGTGCGCTCATGGCCCAGCATCGCCGAATACGCCAACTGCCCGGAATCCCAGCGGTAGCCGAGGCCCAGTTGCATGCTCGACAGATCACTTCCCGACCGGTCCATGTACCCATCCGATAATATGCGCGATGCGCGGCCCTCCATGTAAAAACCCGAACCAATCTCTCCGGTATTCCACTGCGCCATGCTACGCAACGTACCAAACGACCCGCCGGATAGCACCACACGGCCACCAGCCTCTTCGTTGAATTCCATGGTTTGGATGGCCACCGTAGCACCAAACGCACCTGCCCCGTTGGACGAACTGCCTACCCCACGCTGGATGGTCAAGTTATCGACGCTGCTGGCCAGATCTGGCAAATCCACCCAATACACTTGGTGCGATTCGGCGTCGTTGAGGGCCACCCCGTTGATGGTCACATTGATGTGAGTCTGATCCGAACCCCGAATGCGCATCGAGGTGTACCCCACGCCGGCACCGGCATCAGAGGTGACGACCAATGAAGGCGTAAACCGCAACAAGAACGGCATGTCCATGGAAGCATCCCGCTTGGCGAGTTCCACGGCTCCAACCGTTTGCGTCGGGAACGGTGCGCGTTCCGGCGCCTGAATGGCCGAAACCGTTGCCGGTAGGAGTTGGACGGTTTTCAAAATGGAGTCCGCTTCTACAGCGGTGTTCACTTGAGCAGCAACAGGTCCATTGAAGGCCAAAGCGCAAAGCAAGGCGATGGTGAATCGATTCATCGTTTTTAGAGGTTCATTCAACAAAAACGACGCAAGGGGGCACAACCCCAATTCAGGCATTCATGCCTGGCTCAGCTCCCCTACCGGGATTATCCGGTCAGGTTATGAGGGTATGTTCTCAGCACTCGGAATCGAGGCACCCCTGCGACGGGACAAATGTACGTCAAATCTGTATCTTGTCGCCATGGAGAACGAGCGACTTGACCAGCTGTTACACGCTGCGCTTGAAGCGGCTGCGGCCGGCTCGGCGGTGCTCCTCCACCACCTCTCCCACCAAAACGAAAGCCTCGTCATCCGGGCCAAGCGCGACGGAAGTCTCGTCTCAGCCGTGGACCTCGAAAGCCACGCGGCGATCCAAGACGTACTGGCTCCGCATGGCATTCCCATCATCAGCGAAGAAGGCAAACTGCCTCCCTACGCAGAGCGTTCCAACTGGCCGGTATTTTGGCTAGTCGACCCCCTCGACGGCACCCAGTCGTACCTCGATCACCGGGAAGGGTTTGCCATCAACATTGCGCTATGCGATGCCTCTGGGCCCATCCTCGGTGTCGTCGCCGATCCGCTGTCCGATCGGATTTTCGCTGGCACCTCGTCCCAGCCTCCGTTGACGGTTTCACTCGCCGACCTGAACACGCAGCACCCCATTGTTTCTCAGCCGGCGACCCAGCCGTACCGCCTGGTCACAAGCTGGAATGAAACCCTGAGCAAAGAAGAATTGCTCCCTCCATCCTTGAATGCCGATGCCTTTCACATGGAGGCCGTCAGTGGCGCTTTGAAGTTCTGCTTGCTGGCAACGGGTGAAGCGGATGTTCACGCGCGCAGTGCCTCGTACATGGAATGGGATTGCGCAGCAGGCGACGGCATTTTACGCAGCATGGGCATTGTCGTTCGTGACCGCGAAACCAACCAGCCACTTTCCTACAACTCTATGAGCCTGCGCGTGGGCAACCTCTACGCTTCTCGTTTGTGAAGGTTAACGGTAAGCGGTATCCGCCTCGAAATTTTCGTACAAATCGAGGTAATTGACGTACCGCTCCTCTGCGATTTCGCCCTCCTCGACGGCCGCACGGACCGCGCATTTGGGCTCCGAACGGTGCAGGCAATTGTGAAACTTGCATGCGGGGAGCTTCGCGAACAGCTCGGGGAAGTAGTGGTGCAGTTGGTCCCGTTCGAGTTCAACCAACCCAAACCCTTTGATGCCCGGAGTGTCCACCAGGTAGCCGCCTTCAGGCAAGGCAAACATCTCGGCAAATGTGGTCGTATGCTTGCCCTTTTGGTGCGCACTCGAGACGTCGCCTGTTTTCAATTCAAGGCCCGGCAGCAAACGGTTGATCAAGGTGCTCTTGCCCACGCCGCTGTGCCCGGATAACAGGTTAATGCCCGCCGAAGCAAGCGCTGCCTTCAATGCATCCAAGCCCTCCCCGGTTTCAGCGGAAGTGCGCAGGGTCGTGTAGCCAGCTTGATGGTATACTTCCTCGAGGTATTCGAGGCGATCCAAGGCATCGGCTTGGCCAGCGTACAAATCACATTTATTGAAGACCAAGGTGGTCGGAACCCCGTAAGCCTCAGCAGTCAAGAGGAAGCGATCAATGAAGCCCGTGCTCGTCTCTGGGCTGGCCACGGTGACGACAAGAAAGGCCCGGTCCAGGTTGGCGGCGACGATGTGGCTTTGCTTGGATAGGTTGACCGAACGGCGCACAATCGCGTTGCGTCGTTTCTCGCGCTCAACAATCAGCGGCGGCTCATCCTCGCCATGAAATTCAATCACCACCCCATCTCCCACGGCAAAAGGATTGGTCGAACGGTCGCCTTGCAAGCGCAAACGCCCTCCCGCTCGGCAGGAATACACACCGCCCGTCTCGGATTCACGCACTTCGTACCACGAGCCCGTGGAACGCAACACAACGCCGCGTGTTCTCCGGATTTCCATCAAGCTGAAGTGCCCAAGGATTGAAAAGCTGCTTCCAAGCCACCGGGTTGACTGGACAGGTTGGCCACGGTATCATCGGCGACCAATTGGCCTCGGTGAATCATGACCACCCGTTCGCACATCGCCTCAACCTCTTGCATGATGTGGGTCGAAAGGATGACGGTGCGTTTCTTACCGACCTCCTTGATCAGGTTGCGGATATCAACCAATTGGATGGGATCCAACCCCGAAGTCGGCTCGTCCAAAATCAAAACCTCTGGATCATGAATCAACGCTTGGGCCAATCCCACGCGTTGGCGGTAGCCTTTCGAAAGTTGGCCAATGAGCTTGTGGGCCTCAGGGGGCAATCCGACCCGTTCGATGACTTCTTCCACCTTGGCCTTCCGGTCAGGAAGCTGGTACAGATGCGCAACGTAATCAAGGTATTCGCGCACGTACATCTCGAGGTGGATGGGATTATGTTCCGGCAAGTATCCGATGTGCTGCTTAACAGCAATTGGTTGCTCCTCGACGTCCTTCCCACATACTTCTACGCGCCCTTCACTCGGTGGCAAATAACCTGAAATGAGCCGCATCAACGTGGATTTCCCCGCCCCATTTGGACCCAGTAACCCAAGTACTTGCGGGCTCGGGACCTCCAAACTTACCCCGTCAAGGGCAGCTTGTTCACCGAACATGCGCTTCACATTTTTAACCGACACCGACATCAACAGCGAAGGTACGATGATTCACAAGGGAACAAAAAAGCCACTCCGGTTGGAGTGGCTTTTTCATGTCGGTTTGGAAAGGCTCACATCATGCCGCCCATGCCTCCGCCCATTCCGGCTGGAGGCGCAACGGGTGCTTCTTCCTCTTCATCTGCAATAACACACTCAGTGATCAGTACCATGCCGGAGATGGAGACCGCGTTCTCGAGAGCAACGCGGGTGACCTTTGTGGGATCGATAACGCCTGCCTCGAAGAGGTTCTCGTACACTTCAGTGCGCGCATTGTAGCCGAAATCTCCTTCCCCATCTCGTACCGCATTGGCAACAACGGCTCCTTCGCCGCCTGCATTGGCAACGATTTGACGAAGCGGCTCTTCGACAGCACGGATGACGATTTGAACGCCCGTGGTTTCGTCTTGGTTGACACCCGTCAGACCTCCGACTTGTGCAGCAGCGCGGATGTACGCGGTGCCCCCTCCGGGAACGATGCCTTCTTCGACTGCTGCGCGGGTCGCGTGCAACGCATCGTCCACACGGTCTTTCTTCTCTTTCATTTCTACTTCTGTGGCCGCGCCGACGTAAAGCACGGCAACACCTCCTGCTAGTTTTGCGAGTCGCTCTTGCAGTTTTTCTTTGTCGTAGTCCGAAGTCGTGGTTTCGATTTGCGCTTTGATTTGTCCAATGCGCGCTTCGATTTGCTCTTTTGCTCCACTGCCGTTGACGATGGTCGTATTGTCCTTGTCAATGGTCACTTTCTCAGCTGAGCCCAAGTCAGCGAGGGTTACATTTTCGAGCTTCAATCCCGTCTCTTCCGAGATTACCTGACCACCAGTCAGAATGGCAATATCCTGCAACATAGCCTTGCGGCGATCACCGAATCCGGGTGCCTTCACCGCAGCTACTTTCAGCGAACCACGGATCTTGTTTACGACCAAGGTCGCAAGGGCTTCACCGTCGATGTCTTCTGCAATGATGAGAAGCGGGCGTCCGCTTTGGGCGGTTTGCTCCAGACTTGGGAGCAAATCCTTCATCGTTGAGATTTTCTTGTCGTAGATGAGGATGAAAGGGCTCTCCAACTCAGCCTCCATCTTCTCACTATTGGTTACGAAATACGGCGACAAATAGCCGCGGTCGAACTGCATCCCTTCGACAGTTTTCACTTCAGTTTCGGTGCCTTTCGCTTCTTCAACCGTGATGACACCCTCGTTTCCAACCACCTGCATGGCCTCAGCGATGAGCTTTCCTACGGTTTCGTCGTTGTTGGCCGAGATGGTTCCCACCTGCTCAATCTTGGAATTGTCATCGCCCACTTCGCGGGAGAGCTTCTTCAATTCTTCGATGATTGCCTTAGACGCTTTGTCCATGCCACGCTTTAGGTCCATGGGGTTCGCTCCTGCAGCAACGTTGCGCAGGCCTTCACCGATCAATGCCTGAGCAAGCACCGTCGCTGTCGTGGTTCCGTCGCCCGCAACGTCTGCAGTCTTAGAGGCAACTTCTTTTACCATTTGGGCACCCATGTTTTCCAAGGGGTCCTTCAATTCGATTTCACGCGCTACCGAGACACCGTCTTTGGTGACAGAGGGTGCGCCGAATTTCTTTTCGATGACCACGTTGCGTCCCTTCGGACCGAGTGTCACCTTGACCGCATTGGCCAGTTGGTCCACGCCAGCTTTCAAGCCGTTGCGTGCATCCGTGTTGAATTGGATTTCTTTTGCCATAATTCAGTTGATTTCGATTCGTTAAACAATTGCCAAGATGTCGCTCTCGCGCATCATCATGTAATCCACTCCTTCGACCTGGAGTTCCGTACCGGCATACTTGCCGTACAACACAACATCACCCACCTTCACGGTTGTTGGTTCCTCGGGCTTGCCGGGGCCTACCGCTACGATGGTACCACGCTGTGGCTTCTCCTTGGCGGTGTCAGGGATAATGATGCCACTTGCTGTCTTTTCTTCTGCAGCTGCGGGCTCAACGAGAACCCGATCTGCGAGTGGTTGAATGTTTACTGACATGTGTCTGTAGTTTTGGGTATTTGGTTTTGATTGTAAATAGCGATTTCCATGCCAACGCGTTGACTGCATTCCTTCTCTGACACCCCGTCATATTTTGGCACAAACTGCAGGCAAAGATGTCAGGTAATGGCACAAAAAAGCGCGCCACCTCTTGAAGGGGACGCGCTTTTTTAAAGTCGTTTCTTGTTTATTCCGCGATCGGCACATCCACTGCTGTTGCAGGCGCTATGCCACGACCTTCGATGCCGGTGTCCTGACGAGCGTTACCAAAGTAAACACCAGCTACGATGCACAACACGAACAGGGCACCCGTCAAGTACCAAGTCGCCTTGACCAGAAAGTCCGTCGTTTTCTGCACTCCGCCCATTTGGCCTGCACCTTGGAAGCCTGTCGCCAAGCCGCCTCCTTTCGGATTTTGAACCAAAATCACCGCGCCGAGCAAGACGCAGACTATCAAAATCACGACCATCAAAAAGTATCCCATGGTTTCCTTTTATTCGTTCAGACCAAGCAACCTCACTGGCGTTGGTTGAGTTTTTTCAATTGGGCTGCAAAATAAGTGCTTTTTGCTGGATAAGTCAATGCCAAATGGCGATAAGCTTTCCTCGCTTTACCGATTTGGCCTTGCTGTGCAAAAATCCGGGCCATGGTCTCCGTTACCAAGGTGGGGTCTTCCATGACGCTGGCCTTGGCCCATTCCTCCACAGGAGCTTCGACCTCCCGCAACTTCCCGATGCGAGGTTGCTGTTCGATAAACCGGTCGATCAAGGCATTGGCATCCAATCCTTCGGTCTCAGCTGAAGTGATAGCCCCTGGCAATCCTTGGCCAGCTTCACCGAATCCCACCGCGGCCGCGCGCTGAGCCAACCAGGCCGCAAATGGCGACGATGCAGCCGCACGGATGCGGTCCATGTCCTGCGTTTCTTGAGCAGTCGGCTCCGCTGCAGCTGGCTCAACCTCACGCTCGATGGTTCGACCAATCGCCGCAATAAGGGCCTCGCGCTCCATGGGCGCTTCAGGGTCCAGATGGGGCGCTGGGTCCACCTCTTCGACGGGATCCTCGACACCAGCATCTTCTCCTGGCAATTCTTCCACCCATTGTTCCACCGCCTTGGCCTCGGCTTTCAACCGCTCCTTGATGAGCAAATCGTACAGCGGCTGACGGAACGTCCCGTGGGTTGCTGCTTTCAACAAATCCGCCTCTTGCTCCATGTGTCCTCCTACGGCGCTCGCCCGAGCCAAGAGCATTGCGATGGCGCCTGCGTACGGGTACTTTTGGCTCCACGCCTTCAGCCCCTCCCAGTCGGATGCTTCCACCCGCTCTGGGAATTGAATGAGCTCTTGTAGGCGTTGGATTTGCATGGCAGCAGTGCGTTCAATTCAAGTATATCACCAATTTCCCAAAGAAGCATTGAAGATGTCCTGGGAAAGCTGCGCACCGATGTCTTCCACGAGCGCGTCCTCCACTTGCAAAAGGTCCAAATCACTGCTGTAATCTGCGAAGCGAGAGAAGTTCCGGTCAAACCCCAACTCGGGATCCTTGGTGTTCTCATAGTGGATGGAAAGCCCGATGGTCAATCGGTTCGACGCCGCTGTTTCGTCGCCCTGAACATTGACTGGGGTCACCTCCCAAGTAATGATTTCTCCTGTGAACTGGAGTTCTCCGGCTGAATCGACCAAACGCAGGGTGGACTGCCGCTGGATGCGGTCCCGCAATGCTTCTGTCAGTGCCAGTGAGCTCGACGCCGTCGCCAAAGGCGTCAACATCTCAAAGGCTGCCACTGAGAAGGTCGAAGCCCCAGAGGTTTGAGCGCCGTATGGTGAATAGATGCCGCAGCTGCCCGTGCACAGGGCTACGGCAACAAACAGGGCCCAACCGATGTGGCGGGGGGTGCTCATTTCAGGCCGTATTCTTTGATTTTGCGGTACAACGTCCGCTCAGAGATGCCCAGTTCAAGCGCGGCATATTTGCGCCGGTTTCGGTGCTTGGCGAGCGCCCTTCGGATCAACTCACGTTCTGAGTCCTGCAACGAGAGTACTTCCTCCACTTCTTGCGCCTCCTCAACATCGTCGTGGGACGATGCTGGGGTGGGTTGCAGTGATGATCCTCCTTGCCAGCGCGAAGGCGACCACTCGGTTTCAAACGCATCTTCGGCATCGGGCTCTGCGTCCTCCCGCCCAACCGGCAGTCCTTTCAGGGACGGCGGCGGCTGATTGAACACCCGCTGTGCGAGCTCTGGACTCACGTGCGACGCATCGCTTTGCATGAGGTCGTAAACGAGTTTTTTGAGGTCTTGCATTTCCTGGCGCATGTCAAACAATACCTTGTACAGGATTTCGCGCTCGTTCAAGTTTGAAGCTGCATCGGGCGCTTCCCGCATGGGCAATCGGCTCCGGTGCGATTCGGGCAAATAACTGAGCAAGGTATCCGCATCAATCCGGCGTTCGATCTCCAAAATGGACATCTGCTCCGTGGTGTTTTTCAGCTGGCGAATGTTGCCGGGCCAAGGGTAATTTTCCAGCACCTCAACAGCATCTTCAGCCAGCGAAAGCGGCGGCATTTGGTATTGCTCAGAAAAGTCGGTGGTGAACTTGCGGAAGAGCAAATGAATATCTCCGGCACGCGCGCGCAGCGGCGGCACGTCAATCGGCACCTGACTCAGACGGTAATACAGATCTTCACGGAATTGACCGCGTTGAATGGCATTGGCAAAATCCACGTTGGTCGCAGCGACCACTCGGACATCAGTTTTCTGCACCTTGGACGAACCGACGCGGATGAATTCGCCTGTTTCCAAGACGCGCAACAAACGCACTTGCGTCGTCAAGGGCAGTTCGGCGACCTCATCGAGAAAAATGGTTCCACCGTTGGCTTCTTCGAAATAGCCTTTGCGGGATTCAGTGGCTCCCGTGAACGCCCCTTTTTCATGGCCGAACAGTTCGCTGTCGATTGTTCCTTCCGGAATGGCACCACAGTTGACGGCAATGAGCGGACCGTGCTTGCGGCGTGAAAAGTGATGAACCACGCGCGGCATCACCTCTTTTCCCACACCACTTTCTCCGAGCACGAGAACAGACAGGTCGGTCGGTGCCACCTGCGACGCCACCGTTACCGCACGGTCCAACGCCGGGCTCGTCCCGATGATGCCAAATCGCCGTTTGATTGAAAGTGCATCCATGGCGAGGTGTTTAAGCGACGGCGGGTTCGTCAGTGATGGTCCCTAACAGAGTGACCGTGGTGCAGTCGTGGACATGGACGTTTACGTACGTGCCGGGTTGTGCATCCCCTTTCGGAAAGACCACGACACTGTTGTACGTCGTGCGTCCGAAGTAATCCGAATCGCTCTTCTTCGAGGTTCCTTCAACAAGCACTCGGTACGTTTGACCGACAAGCGCCTTGGTACGTTCGGCACCATGCACCTTTTGGAGGGCAATAATTTCTTGCAATCGACGGCTCTTGACCTCATCCGGAACGTCGTTTTCAAACTTGCGCTGGGCCAGCGTTCGCGGACGCTCGCTGTACTGGAACATGTAGGCCATTTCGTATTGCACGGATTTCATCAGGCTCAGCGTGTCCTGATGCTCCTCTTCCGTCTCGCCGCAGAACCCTGCGATGATATCGGTTGAAATCCCGCAATCTGGCATGATACGGCGAATCGCATCGATGCGCTCGAGGTACCACTCCCGGGTGTAGCCGCGGTTCATTCGCTTCAGGTTGTCACTGTTTCCAGACTGCACGGGGAGGTGGATGTACTTGCAAATATTTTCGTGGCGCGCCATCGCATGGAGCACATCATCGGTCATATCCTTGGGGTGGCTCGTCGAAAAACGGATGCGCAAATCCGGGTGAACTGCTGCCACGCGCTCCATCAATTCGGCAAATCGCACCACAGGCTGGCTTTCATCTTTGACGTTCCCTTTGTTGTCGATATTCCATTTGTAGCTGTCCACGTTCTGGCCCAGCAACGTCACCTCGCGGTAGCCCGCCTCAAACAATTCATGGGCTTCGCGCACAATGCTTTCGGGATCCCGGCTGCGCTCGCGGCCTCGGGTAAACGGAACCACACAGAAGCTGCACATGTTGTCACAGCCCCGCATGATGCTGATGAAGGCCGTGACTCCATTTGAATCCAACCGCACCGGGCTGATTTCTGCGTAGGTTTCTTCTCGGCTCAACAACACGTTCACTGCCTTTTGTCCGCCGTGCACTTGGTCCACCAGATTGGGGATGTCACGGTAGGCGTCCGGGCCGACCACTAAATCGACTAATTTTTCTTGCTCCAGCAACGACTCCTTCAACCGTTCTGCCATGCAACCCAGCACCCCAACTACCAGCTCCGGCCGGTCTTTCTTTGCTTTCTTGAATTGGCGCAGGCGGCTGCGAACGCGTTGCTCTGCGTTCTCTCGAATGGCGCAGGTGTTCAACAGGATCAAATCAGCTTCCTGCTCATCGCGTGTGGTAGCAAAACCCGCTTCGTTGAGGATGCTCGCCACGATTTCCGAATCACTGAAGTTCATCTGGCACCCATAGCTCTCCAAATAGAGCTTGCGCCCATTCGAAGGCGTGCTTGAAATCACGGTGGGCGAACCCTGCAGCGATTCGTGCATGAGTTCGTGGTTGTGTTCCTGTGGATGCGAGGATTCGTTGGCCATGGTTGCAATCAAGTAGACTGCAAATGTACGGATTCCATGGAAAAAACTGACAGTTTGTCAGTCCTTAACAAAACCAGCGCTATGCGCCGAACAGCCCCTTGGCAATCAGGTAGGGAATCAAGATGTACAAAATGGAATCGCGGATCAGGTAGTACATGAAGACCGCCACCACCAATTTCCAGCCGTAATTCTTTACCAGGCCTTTGAAGCCCTGCTCTTTGAAAACCTTGCGGTATTCTTTGCCCTTCTCCTTCGAAAAAATCGATTTCAACCCCATGGATGACGCTTGGCGCTATTGATTCTTGACCGCGTTTTGCGTTTGCAAATTTGCGTCAGAATTCAACAAATCGAACACGCGGAAGTTTCCCAGTTGTGTCATTTGTTGGGTCAACCAACGGCTCTCTTTGTGGGCTTCATACCAATCGGGATCGTTGCACACCAGGTAGGAGGCCCCTTTGCCCACATAAAAGGCAACGCGCTCTTCACCTTGAAAGGCGTCATCGTACAAGTCGGTAAACCCCTTTTGATCCATCAAACTCAAAGAGATGTTGGGACTAGGGTCAGTCACTGAAAGCACCAAGTCCTCACGTTCAATCCCCACCGATCGCAGGACGCCGGTCCACTCGCTCACCTGACCGAAGCGCCGGTCCTGGTCCCAGTGGAACCAAGCCCAAATGTCGCGCTCCCGCGACGGCACCACTTGTTCGTACAACCACCCACCAATCGGGCGGTGTTTCATCCGTGTTCGCAACCCAGCGTCGACCAGTTGCAGCACCAGCGCGGCCATAAAGACCATCCATACCATGCGCTTCCCCTTCCTTTCTTCACTCCTCCAACAATTGACCGCCCAAACACCGGCAACGGGAACCCCCACCTGCAATTCGATCAAGTAGTAATCGTGGACGTTCAGGTTTTCGAACCACAACACACTGTAGGCGAACGACGCCACCGCTAGCAGCCCAGCCGAAGCGTTGGCCCACCTCGTGTTTCGGGTGGGCCTACTCACCGATCGCACAACCGAAGCAGCAAGCGCGGCTCCGACAAGCATCAACACATACGGATGGTACCAGTGCGGTAAAACATCTTCGCGAAAAGCGCGCCACGTGGCATCGATTGAATCAGCTTCCCAGAGCGGCCGGATGGTCGTTAAGAAATACACGCTCTCGTTTTGGCTGTTGAGCCATTTGGTCCAAACCACCCACGTCACTCCGATGGCTACAGGAATGCTGAGCGACACCGCCCATCGCCACCACCGCTTGGTTCCAAATACGGCCAGCGCCGGTGGAATCAGACCAATTACCAGCGTGGGACGAAACAACAACGCCAAGGAAAAAGCCAAGATCATCCACCCTTGCGCCCTTCGATTCATGCAGTCCGAGCGCCACCATTTATACGCTTCCCACCACCCGATATACACCAAGCCCAATCCCGCGGCATTGACCAAATAATTGGGGCCGTAAAACGCCATGAGTCCCGATGCCATCGTAAACCACGTCACCACAAGTGCACTGCGTAGCGATGCAAATTGACTCAGTGTGCGGAACAGACACCAGCAACCGAGGAGCAAAAGCGCCAAATGGGTCCATCGGAGGGTCCATGGCTGAAGCCCGATGGCTTTCCAGAGTTTGCCATTGATGAAATACGTCAGTGGAAATTCGCCAACGGCCTCTCCTCCGACTGTGCCGTGCTGGAAATGAATCGCTGGTTGGAACAATCCGCGCGGCTCCACCGCGTAGTTCAAGGCCATCGAATAGGCATCGCATTGGCGCCACTGGTGCATTCCATAAGGCAATTTGTCCCAGACGTGCCCCAAATCGTAAACCGCGAAAATCAACAACAACGCTCCGAACCAAAACATCATTTTGGCTTTGAAATCCACACGGGAAATGGAAGAAGTTGCGGCGTTTTCGCTCATGTTCTCGGCGTGAAATTACACCCTCTGCTCAGAACACAATTTGCTCGAATTGAAATTCCGTCCCTTTCTTTGCGTTCGATTTCAAGCCAGCACATGTCAAAAAATTTAGTCATCGTCGAGTCCCCTGCAAAGGCCAAAACCATCGAAGGTTACCTGGGCAAAGACTTCGTAGTCAAAAGCAGTTACGGGCACATCCGGGACCTTCCCAAGGGCAGCGAAAGCGTGGATGTGGAAAAGGGATTTGAGCCCAAATATGTGGTGGCTGACGACAAAAAACAGCTCGTCAAGGAATTAAAGCAAGCTGCTTCCAAGGCAGAAGTGGTATGGCTCGCCACGGATGAGGACCGCGAGGGAGAAGCCATTTCGTGGCACTTATATGAGACGTTGAAACTCAAGCCGGAATCCACAAAGCGCATTGTCTTCTCGGAGATCACCAAAACGGCCATCCTCAAGTCGATTGAAAACCCCCGAACAGTAGACGTCAATTTGGTAAATGCCCAACAGGCTCGACGGATCTTAGATCGACTGGTGGGCTTTGACTTGAGCCCCGTGCTGTGGAAGAAAGTAAAACCCGGGCTGAGTGCGGGTCGCGTGCAAAGTGTTGCTGTGCGCATTATCGTAGAGCGAGAACGCGAGATTGCCGGTTTCCAACCCGTAGCTGATTTCCGTGTGGTGGGCGAGTTCACCGTCGACAGACTCACCATCAAGGCACCATTGAACCAGCGGTTCAAAACCGAAGCCGATGCCAACGCCTTCTTGACCGATTGCATTGAAGCGGAATACTCTGTGAAGTCACTCGTCACCAAACCCACGAAACGCAAGCCGGCGGCACCGTTTACGACGTCAACCTTGCAACAAGAAGCCTCGCGAAAGCTCGGCTTCTCCGTGTCACGCACCATGCGCGTTGCCCAGGGCCTCTACGAAAGCGGACTCATCACATACATGCGTACGGACAGTACCAACTTGAGTGACCTCGCCCTGAAGCAAACCAAACAAGTCATCACGGACGAATACGGCGAAAAGTACTCCAACCCCAAGCAATACACCGGCAAGAAAGCCAAAGGAGCGCAAGAAGCGCACGAGGCCATTCGTCCGTCCGATCTGGGTCGCAAGTCCATGACCGGTGAACGCGACCAAGAACGCCTGTACGACCTGATTTGGAAACGCACCGTTTCCTCACAGATGGCGGAAGCGGAATTGGAAAACACCACCGCGACCATCGACGTTTCGACCCGCGAGGAAAATTTTGCTGCGAAAGGTCAGGTCATCACCTTCGATGGCTTCCTCAAGGTTTACCTAGAAGGTAAGGACGATGAGGGCGACGACAAGGAACAAGAGGGCCGCTTGCCCGCCATGAAAGAAGGGCAAACATTGCCCTGCACGAGCATTGTGGCCACCGAGCGGTTTTCGAAGCACGCACCTCGTTACACGGAAGCCAGCTTGGTGAAGCGATTGGAGGAGTTGGGGATCGGAAGGCCTTCAACTTATGCCCCAACGATTTCAACGGTCCAGAAGCGTGGGTACGTCGAAAAGGGCGACCGCGACGGGACGCCGCGTGATTTCCGCGTTTTGACCTTGAACAACAGCCAAGTCGACGCGAAGACCGAAACCGAAAACACTGGGGTCGAGCGCTCCAAGCTCTTTCCTACCGATATCGGCATGGTCGTAAACGACTTCTTGCTTCAGCACTTTGACAACATCATGGATTTCAACTTCACCGCTGAAGTGGAGGAGAAATTTGACGTCATCGCACAAGGCCAATTGGATTGGCGTATCATGCTCAAGGATTTCTACCACGGCTTCAAAAAAGACGTGGACAACACCCAAGAAAACGCGGAGCGCGCATCGGGGGAGCGCATCTTGGGCCCGCACCCCGAGAGTGGAAAAACCATCTTGGTGCGCATTGGTCGGTACGGCCCGCTCGCGCAAATCGGCGATCCCGATGACGAAAAGAAAGAATTCGCTTCGCTGTTAAAGACCCAAAGCCTGGAAACCATCACCCTGGAGGAGGCCTTGGACCTATTCAAGTTACCAAGGCGACTGGGCGAACACGAAGGCAAGGTGGTGACCGCGGCCATTGGTCGGTTCGGCCCTTACGTCCGGTACGACGGAACATTCGTGTCGCTTAAAGCCGCGGACGGGGACGATCCTTACACGGTGACATTGGCGCGGGCGATTGAATTAATTGTTGCCAAAAAGGCGGCCGACGCCAAAGCCTTGATCAAGGTCTTTGAAGAAGACGAAACCGTGCGCATCCTAGAGGGTCGTTACGGACCGTACATCAAAGCCGGCAAGAAAAACGTCACCATCCCAAAGACCGAAGACCCCGGTTCGATCACGTGGGAACGCGCCCAAGAATTGATCGAAGAGGCGGCGAAACGCCCGAAAGGCCGCCGCCGAAAGAGCTGAACAGAATATCACCGAGTCGGTGTCAGCAACCTTTCTGGTTTTCAGCGCTTCCACCGCTGTAATCCGCGAAATTGCCTTCCATGTTGGATGGCATTTACGACCTGTTTGAATCGGTAACCACACCGCATTACAGCAATGCGGAAGGCTCCCAGCGCATCGCCGAACGCATCGACGTTCATCAATTCGATCACCGTCCAGAGTTGGAAGGTGCGCGCGTTGCGCTATTCGGCGTGATGGATGGGCGAAAGAGCGGCGACAACGAAGGGTGCAGTGAGGGCCCTGGACAGATTCGTGAAGTACTGTACCGCTTGACGCCACATGCCCATTGGCAGACCACCATTGACCTCGGCGACCTGAGGCCTGGAGCCACGGAGGCCGACACGGCCGCTGCGGTGCAATCCGTCGTCGCCGAATTGACGCAGCAAGGCATCATTCCCGTCGTGCTCGGTGGCGGACAGGACCTGACCACCGCCCTGTACCTCGCCCTTCAGCCCTTCGGCAAACCGGTCCAATTGGTCACCCTCGATTCCCGGCTTGATTTTGGCGCTGACCCCGACCAAGGCACGTCGCGAAACTTCATGAACGACATCATCCTGCACGAGCCGAACTACCTGTTTAATTACACGAATGTCGGCCACCAGGGGTACCTCACCGACCCCGATACGCTCGAGTTGCTCGACAAAATGCAGTTCGAGAGCATCCGGCTCGGTGAGATCAACCGCAATCCGGCATTGATGGAGCCAGTCTTGCGCGATGCCGACCTCATCTCCATTGACACATCTGTCATTCAGGGCTCTGACCACGTCGCGCACGCCGAAGCGGGTCCCAACGGCATCGATGCCCGCACCATGTGCCAACTGGCGCGTTATGCCGGCATGAGCGACCAGATGAAAGTCATTGGTATTTTCGAGCACAACCCCGACCTCGACAACCGCAACTTGGGCGCCCAACTCATCGGCCAGGTCGTGTGGCATGTGCTCGACGGTATTTACGCTCAAAAATCCGACTACCCAAAGTGCGGTTTGAACGAGTATGCGCGCTACGTGGTGGACTTGAGTGACGTGGAACAAGCCGTGGTTTTCTACAAATCCAGCAAAAGCGACCGGTGGTGGATGGAAGTGCCATTCCCTGGCCAAAAGACCGGAGCACACATCGTCGGGTGTGCCTACGAGGATTACCTCGAAGCCAGCGCCGGAAAGATGCCGGATCGGTGGTGGAAAACCTTGCAAAAACTCAATTGATTCTGGGCCTCGCACCTCAGATTTGCAGCCCGAGAATTCACAAGTTTTAGAATTTCTCTATATTAGCGTTCTTGGGGATTCTACCTCAAGAAAAAACCTGCTGTAAATCAACTAGTTAACATGACTCGACTTCTACTCCTAGCGAGCGCTTGTTCCTTGGCCTTGAGCACCCTGACTGCTCAGCAAGACCCACAGTTCACCCAGTGGTACATGGAGCCTGCGTCGTTCAACCCCGCCGTGGCAGGAAACAGTGACCTAACATGCGTCTCAGGAACCTACCGCAACCAATGGGAAGGGCTGGATCGCGACCCCAATACGTCCATGTTGACGGCACACACGTTTGTAGACCCGTTGAAGGGAGGAGTTTTGCTCTCTGTTTACCAGGACGCACTCGGCCAAGAGGAGAATATGATGGCGCGCTTGGGGTATGCTTACCATTTGGAACCGCTCTCGAACGGAGCCATCGTTAGTGCAGGGCTCTCTGCGACCATGTTCCAGAAGAAATTGGGCAACGAGTGGATTGCCATTGACGACTACACGCAGGATGCCGCAATTCCTAACAACGCTACCTCTTCAAGCACAATTGACCTCGATTTCGGTGTGTTCATCCGCAAGCCCGGTTCGTTTTATGCAGGAATTTCCGCGACCCACTTGCTCGAGCAGGAGTTGGCGGACCTGAGCATTCAACCCCGACGACACATCTATGCGATGGGCGGGTACACGCACCCATTGGACGGTGACAATATATTGCTCCGCACCAACGTGCTAGCCAAAACCGACCTCGCAGCCACAATCGCTGACGTCAACGTGAATGTGTTGTGGAATCAAATGGTATGGGGCGGAGTTAGCTGGCGTCCAGGAGATGCCGTCGCTCCTACTGTGGGTTTCGAATACGCCATGAATTCGAACGATCGCACCAGTACGTCGCAGCAAGTATTCCGATTGGGATACAGCTACGATGCTACGACATCTGAACTAAGTAACTATTCCTCAGGTTCTCATGAGGTATTCTTGAGCTACTGCTTCAAGTTCGAAACCATCCCGGTGACGAACCGTTACGCCAACCCTCGTTTCCTCTAAGAGATACGAAACAGCAACAATTTGGAGTTAGTACTCGTATATCCTATTTCAAGGATTAGCCTGCAAGCAACATGAAAAACATCCTTCTCATCCTCATTACGGCTGCTGCGTTGTTCAGCTGCACAGCCGGACCCCAAGGCGAATTGGTTGGAGTTTATCCCCGTGAACAATGGATCCAAGTGAATCCGTACGGCATGAACTACATCCACCTCGGCTCCTACACCATGGGCCCTAGTGACCAAGATGTTCCTTTCGCCATGAACACGCGATCGAAGACGGTAACCATGCCGGCCTTCTACATCGATGTTCACGAAATCTCGAACAACGAATACCGACAATTTTGCGAGTGGGTCAAGGACTCCTTGTACCGCAACACGCTCGCCGAAGACGACAATGAAGATTACTTCTTCGCTGAAACCGAGGACGGCATCGAATTGGACCGCTTCATCGACAAGGGGTACATTCTCAATTGGGAAACCCCCATTAACTGGGAAGACGAAGACATCTTCGATCTGCTCTACGATGAGTACTTCATGCAAGGGTCTGACCAATACTACAACCGCCGTCAATACGACACGCGTAAGCTGAACTTCCGCTACTGGTGGCTGAATTTTGACGCTGCGGCGAGTAAGGAAAGCCGAGATTCTGAATTCGGCGAAACCAACAGCCTGAACCAATTGCATTCGGTACGTGGCCACAGCGACCGATCGCAATTTGTCGTGGAAGAGACCATCAACATTTACCCAGACACCCTCGTTTGGGTGCGCGACTTTACCTATGGCTTCAACGAGCCGCTGGCGGATTACTTCTGGCATCCTGCCTACGATAACTACCCAGTGGTGGGTGTTACCTGGAGCCAAGCGAAAGCATTCAACGCCTGGAGAACACAGTTGATGAACAACTGGCGCAACAGCAATGGCCAATCGGATGTTCAACGGTTCCGTTTGCCCACAGAAGCAGAATGGGAATACGCAGCACGCGGTGGACTCGAATTGAGCCCTTTCCCGTGGGGTGGTCCTTACATGAGGAATGCACAAGGTTGTCCTTTGGCGAACTTCAAGCCCATGCGCGGGGATTATGTGGAAGACGGCGGCGCTTACACGGTGGACATTTCGAGCTACAGCCCGAACGACTGGGGACTGTACAACATGGCCGGCAACGTGGCAGAATGGACGAGCACGGCTTACGACGAAACAGTGTATGAGTTCTCGCACGAACTAAGCCCAGAGTACTCGTACCACGCCAAAGTCACAGACCCCCCTGCCCTGCACAGAAAGGTGACCCGCGGCGGATCATGGAAGGACATTGGATACTATTGTCAGACCGGTACACGTTCATTTGAATACCGAGATACAAGCAAGGCATACATCGGCTTCCGCAGCGTGATGTCGTACATGGGACGTGGCAAGAGTGGCGACCCTGAAGAATGGAATTAATTCCATACCGGTGACTCAGCACCGCGTTGAACTGCGAGAAATTAAATTGAAACCAAAAGCAAGTAAAAAATGAAACCAGGAAGTAAAGGCTGGAAAAACCTGATGGCGAAGATGTACGGTATCGGTGCCGCCATCGTAATTATTGGAGCGATGTTCAAAATCAACCACTATCCCGGCGCGTCCGAGATGTTGGTGGTTGGACTGTCTACAGAGGCGATTATCTTCTTCTTCTCTGCATTTGAACCTCCACATGAAGATCCAGACTGGTCACTGGTTTACCCCGAGTTGGCTACCCCTGCAGACGGCCCCAAGCCGCCCACCCGCCAGCTCGATGACATGCTGGCCAAGGCCAACATTGATGAAAAACTAATTAATAACTTAGGTGACGGCATGCGCCACCTGGGAGAACAGGCCGCCAAAATGGGCAAAGCTGCAGACGTAGGCGCAGCAGCGCAGAATTACTCGGAATCACTGGAAGAAGCAACCAACCAAGTGAAGGCATTGTCCGGAACGTACACCCAGGTTAGCGAATCCCTCAATGGACTGAAAGACGCAAATGAAATGGGCGAATCAGTCGGTGCTGCAATGCAGCAGATGAGCTCCAACCTCGGCTCGTTGAACGAAATGTACGCCGGCCAATTGAAGCAATTGGAGGTCAACAGCCAGCTGTACAGCAGCATGGGCGAGCTCGTTCAGAATCTAAGCGACTCGGTAGAGGACACGAAGGCGTACAAGGAGAACATCGCTGACCTCGCCAAGAACCTGTCTTCATTGAACACGGTTTACGCAAACATGCTCAACGCCATGGGCAAATAAGCCCTGTAGTTTTATCCGATTGAACAGATAAATCATGGCAGGAGCTAAAGAAACACCCAGGCAGAAGATGATCGGGATGATGTACCTCGTCCTGACCGCACTTCTCGCACTGAATATTTCGAAGGAAGTCCTCAATGGTTTTGTGAAGGTGGAAAACAGCCTGCGCACTACGCAAGGCACGTTGAATGCAAAAGTCAACGAAACCAGCACAGAACTCGAGACAAAATACCTTCAGAACCAAGAGAAGGTCAAGCCCTTCTACGACAAGGCCCAACAAATCAATTCCTCTTCATCCGAGTTGATCACATACATCACTGAAATGAAGGCACGAATCATGGCCGCTTCTTCAGGCGACTATGACGAAGCCGGTGAACTTGCCGTTGGCAATTACATTGGCAAGGACGAGAATGGAATGGATACGGTTTTGAATTTGGCTTTGATCCCCATCAAGGACGAATACCAAAACCTCACCACCTTCGTGGGCATGGCTGAACCCAAAGAACCCTTCGATGGACCTTGGACTGCAATCGAGTTGAAGCAAAAACTCGAAGCCTTCAGCAAGCAGTTAAAAAGCACCAGCGTGGTGGACAACCAAGGCACGCGTCGTGATCTCCCTCAATACTTGAAGGACCAAATCGACGAGACGTTCGCCTTCCCCACCGAAATCCAGGAAGGTGAAGAAGTGAGCTGGGAACATGCCAACTTCTACCATGTCCCCTTGGCAGCGGTGATGCCGCTGATGACCAAGATGACGTTGGACATTCAGGACATTCAGGACGACATCCTGTCTTGGTTGCTAGGCTCTGTGGATGCCAAGTCCTACAAGTTCACCAACTTGTTGCCGCTTGTCGTTCCGGAAAGCAACTACATCCTGCGCGGCGATTCGTTTCGTGCAGACGTATTGCTTGCAGCGTTTGATGGGACCAACCCACCGGACATTTACGTGGATTCCAAGAAGTGGAACGAGCGCGATTCAGCGCTCTTGGAATATGAGAACATCGACGCGTTGCCCATTGGCACTGACGGACTCGGCAAGCTCCGCATCTCGACGCGCGGCATGTCGCTCGGAGAATCAAACTACAAAGGTTTGATCCGTTTCCAGGGTCCGGATGGGAACATTCAAGACTTCCCTTACTACACGCCCAAATTCACGGTCGCTGAACCCGCTTTGGTGGTGTCGCCGACGAAGATGAACGTATTCTACCGTGGACTCCCCAACCCAGTTGAAGTCTCTGTTCCAGGCGTGCCTGGGGATAAGATTGACGTTCGCATTTCAGGCAACCACCGATTGAAGAAGGAGTCCGACGGCACTTTCACCATCACCCCGGGTACCGACAAGAAAGCCAACATCACGGTTGCTGCTCAATTGCCTGACGGAAGCAAGAAAACACTTCCTGCACGTGAATTCCGCGTCAAGCGAATTCCGGATCCGGTTCCTTTCTTCGTTGGAAAGACACCAAGCGACCGCTCGATCTCCAAGCAAGCCTTGGTGGGTGCGGACGGTATCGGTGCCCAAATGGTCAACTTCGATTTCGACGTTCGCGTTGTGGTGAAAAGCTTCAGTGTCTCCGTCAGCCGGGATGGAACCTTGGTTGAGAAGAAGTCCAACAGCAACCGACTCACCGCGGACATGAAGCAACTCTTCAACCGCGTATCACGTGGCAATGTAGTCTACTTTGAAGACATCATTGTAGGCATGCCTGACGGCACCGAACGCCAGGTCGCAGCCATGAAGCTAAAAGTCAACTAACAACCTCATCCAATGAGTAAGTTCATAACACCCCTTGTCCTCTGTTTTGTGAGCCTCGCCTTGACGATGCCTGCAACCGCTCAAGTATCCAACGTACTCGACGGTGCATACGTCAAAGAGTCGAACATCACCAAGCGCGTTGTACCCTACCCAGCATTGCGTGAAGCCGACGTGATGTACACCCAGCGCATTTGGCAAGAAATGGACTTGCGTGAGAAGATCAATCACCCCTATTACTACCCTATCAAGCCCATCGCTGACCGCAAAAACCTCTTCGACGTGCTGCGCACGGCGTTGTTGGTGGAAGGTTCTTTGGTGGCGTATGGTACGGGTCCTGCGGGGGATGACGATGAGTTTCGATTCCCTCTTTCTCCGAACCAAGTGGACTCTTTGCTGAACCCAACCGTTCGATTCGAGAAATACGACCTGGCTACCAACGAACGACTGCCGGACAGCATTGGTACGGTGACGCTCGAATCTTCGGCGATTACCCGATACTTAATCAAAGAGGATTGGATTTGGGACCGCCAACGTGGTGAACGCTACGTTCGCATCATTGGCATCGCCCCCCGCATTGAAGAGTTTGATGAGGACGGTATTTCAAAGGGCTTCAAGACGCTGTTCTGGTTGTACTACCCAGAATGCCGCTACGTCTTGGCCAATGCGGACGCGTTCAATCCCATGAACGATGCCCAGCGCCGCACGTACGAAGACCTGTTCCAAAAACGCTTCTTCAGCAGTTTCATCATCAAAGAGAGCAACGTCTACGACCGACCAATTTCTGCGTATGCAAAAGGATTGGCCGCGTTGGCGGAATCGGAGCGCATCAAAGAAGAACTCTTCCTATTGGAGCACGACCTCTGGCATTATTGATACGTACCCATCATAAAGAAAGCCGGTTCCTTGGAGCCGGCTTTTTTTTGGCCCTTCCCTAACCGACCTTTGCAGCCCATGTTGAGCCTCACGAACATCACCGTGCATTTTGGACAACGAACCCTGTTCGAACACATCGATTTGTTCATCGGCCAACGGGAACGCGTGGGGTTGGTCGGCAGAAACGGTGCAGGCAAATCCACCCTGCTCAAAATCATCGCGGGCATCCAGCGGCCATCAGAAGGATCAATCGGGCTGCCCAAAGAGGCGCAAATCGGCTACCTCCCTCAAGAAATGGAGCACAACGAAGAGGCGACCATCTTGGAGGAGGCCATGAGTGCATTCGCTGAAACCCAACGGTTGGAAGAGCGGGTGGAAGAACTGTCGAAAGAGCTCACGAACCGGACCGATTACGAAAGCTTGGAATACAGCCGAATCATAGAAGAATTGACCGCGGCCAATGAACGCATCGATTTGCTTGGCGGAGCTTCACAGGAGGAGCAGGTCCAGCGCATTCTGCAAGGACTTGGGTTCCTGGCGAAAGACATGACCCGCACCATGAGCGAATTCTCAGGCGGTTGGAAAATGCGCGTCGAGTTGGCCAAACTCTTGCTCCGCAGCCCCGATCTGCTCCTGCTCGACGAGCCGACGAATCACTTGGACCTCGAAAGCATCGAGTGGCTGGAGCAATTCCTGCTGCAGAGCTCGAGTGCCATCCTCTTGATTTCACACGACCGAGCGTTTTTGGACAACCTGACCACGCGCACCATCGAAGTCACGCCCATCAAGCTCTTCGACCACAAAGCCAGCTACACCAAGTACCAAGTTTGGAGAGAAGATGAACGCACGCGTCAAGAACAGGCCTACAAGAACCAACAGAAATACATCGAGGACACCGAGGTACTCATCAACAAGTTTCGCGCGAAGAAAAACAAGGCCGCCTTCGCCCAATCGTTAATCAAAAAGCTGGAGAAACTCGATCGCATCGAGGTGGATGCTGCCGACAAGGCGGAGATTCGTTTTCGTTTTCCACCCGCGCCTCGTTCGGGAAAAGTGAGCATAGAAGCGAGAGACCTGAGCAAGTCATTCGATGAACTCCAGGTATTCAAAGAACTTGACTTCATCTTGCCCCGTCAGCAGAAGGTGGCGTTGGTCGGAAAGAACGGTGCTGGAAAGACGACACTCACCCGCATCTTCATGGGCTTGGAAAGCAGCGGCGGGGAACTGACCATTGGACACAACGTCGACATCGGTTATTACGCCCAGAACCAAGCCGAAGAACTGGACGGCGAGCTGACGGTGTTCGAGACCCTCGATGAAGTGGCTGTGGGCGAGATCCGCAAGCGCCTGCGCTCCATCTTAGGATCATTCCTGTTCTCTGGCGAAGACGTCGACAAAAAGGTCAAGGTCCTATCAGGGGGTGAAAAGGCGCGGCTGGCGCTGTGCAAATTGTTACTGCATCCCTACAACCTGCTCATCCTTGACGAACCGACCAACCACCTGGATATCAAAGCCAAAGAGGTACTCAAAGGCGCCTTACAGGCCTTTGATGGGACGTTGGTCGTCGTCTCACACGACCGGGATTTCCTCTCCGGACTGACGGACCTCGTATACGAAGTCACTCCCAACGGCTTGAAGCAATACATCGGCGACATCAAGCAATTTTTGCACGAAAAGCACGCCACGAGCATCCGTGCCTACGAGTCAAAAAAGGGCGATACAGTCGCCAAGACGACCGCCTCAAAACCCAAGGAAACACCCTCTGAACAGCAGGAAACCTACCAAGAGCGCAAGCAGCGTGAACGGGACGAGCGCAAGCTGAAAAACCAGGTCAAGAAGTACGAAACGCGCGTTCAAGAGAAAGAACAGGCGTTAAAAGACATGGACACCGCCATGGCCGAAATCGACCCCAATGACCGGCAACAACTCACGGAACTCGCGTACCACTACGAAGCCGTTCAGCAAGAGTTAAACGATGCATTTGAAAAGTGGACGGCAGCCAGCGAAAGCCTTGAAAAAATCAACAATCCGGGCAGCTGAGAGCGTTAAATTGTTGATAACCCCTGTTTAAAAGTGCGCTCAACCCGGTCGTTTTCCGTTTCCGGATTCGCAACCTATGCAGGATTTTCGTCGTATGCAGTTTGTGAAGCGTTATCTCCCTGTCGTTGTATTGCTCTTGAGCGCCAGCATTGGCCTCGCACAGCACACCCCGTTATCCGCAGGCTTCGTGCTTGGCGGGTCCAACTACCTCGGTGAAATCGGTGGCAAGTTCGAGCCGCGTGCATCGCTGCTCGATGCCGACATCATCACCACATCTCCTACAGTGGGAGGATTTCTGCGCTACGCAGCCAACGACCGCGTGCGCATCTCAGGCGAGGTCAACTACGTTGAAATTCGCCAAGCTGATGCCAATGCTGAGGACCCAGCGCGTCAGGCCCGCAACCTGAACTTCCGCAACCGGATGGTCGAATTTGGATTCCGCACAGACTTCACGGTCTTTCACATCGCCGATCGCAGCAACAACCGCAACTTTTCTAAGCCGGGTAAGCTCTTCATCAAAGGATTTGTCTTCACCGGAGCTTACGGCGTATTGCACAACCCACAGGCTCAGATCACCTACGATCCCAACAGCGAATGGGAAGACCGGTGGTACGATCTCCGTCCCCTCCGCACCGAGGGGCAGGTCGAAGAATACGCTTCGCTGATTGCAGCCATCCCCATGGGACTGGGCATCGAATTCGGACTGGGCTACGGCTGGGTCTTAGGGGTTGAAGGTTCTTGGAGATCAACGTTTACCGACTACCTGGACGACATCTCAGGCATGTACGCGAATCCCGATTACCTCTCCCCATTGGCGGAAGCCATCAGTTCGCAGTCCAATGAGGCTACCATCGCAGCCATCGACAATCCGGCATCGGGCAACGTGAACAACCACCAATACAACGAAGGTGGAACCTACCGCGGCAACCCCGACACGAACGACAGCTACGGCACCGTCCAGGTAACGTTGGCACGCATTATTGACACGCGCACTTCATTTGAGCGCGCCCTCGATCACATTTCGCGACGACGATAATCACCAGGCCGACAGGCCGCCCAAGTAAGCCTTCCACTTCGACAATACCTCTTGCATGTCCTCGGGCAGCGGCGTATCGAATTCCAACCATTCTCCCGACTCCGGGTGGGTAAATCCAAGGCTGCGCGCGTGCAAGGCTTGACGAGGCAGCCGTTCAAAGCAATTGTTCAGGAAAGCCTGGTATTTCCCTCCTCGCACACCTTTCACGGCGCGGTTTCCACCATAGGAAGCATCCCCGAATAAAGGGTGTCCGGTGTGCTCCATGTGCACACGGATTTGGTGGGTGCGACCGGTCTCGAGTTTGCATTCTGTCAATGTTACCGGACCCAACCGCTCCAGCACGCTGTAGTGCGTCACGGCATGCTTGCCTTCTTCTCCGTCCGGAAATACCGCTTGAATCTTGCGGTTGCGGCGGTTACGGCCTATGTGTCCTTCGATGGTGCCATCGGCCTCCAAATCGCCCCATACCAGCGCCGTGTAGCGACGCTCCACCGTGCGCTCGAAAAACTGCATGCTCAGCGCTGTCATCGCTTCCTCGGTTTTGCCCAAAACCATCACGCCCGTGGTGTCCTTATCGAGCCGGTGCACCAACCCCGGCCGGGGAATGGCCGCTTCGTCTGTGGTAAAATCCGGTGAGGAAGTATCGGGTGGCAACTCCAGCTTTTGCTGCAGCATGTGGTGGGCAACACCGTGAACCAGGGTACCCGTGTAATTACCGTTCCCCGGATGCACCACCAGCCCGGCGGGTTTATTAAGAACCAATACGTGCTCGTCTTCAAACAAAATGTCGAGCTCCATGGCTTCGGGAACAAGCTCGAACGTGCGCACCGGATTGGGGAACTCAATGGTCACCACGTCACCGGATTTGACTTTAAAATTCGATTTGACAGACTCTCCGTTGACCCGAACGTAACCGGCCTTGGCGGAGGCTTGAAGCCGCGACCTCGACATTTTGGAAATCAGGTTGGTCACGAACTTGTCAACGCGCAGCGGTTGTTGTCCGGCATCGGCCACCAAACGGTGGTGCTCAAACAGCTCATCCGCGCCGTCGTTTTCTTCATAGATTTCCGTTGTCATCAGTCGATCATAAACCGCGCAAACTGCCCCTGTGCTGTAGTCAAAATGTACGATCCGGAAGCCAGGTCCGCGACATCGAGGCGATGAGCTCCGGCTCGCACCCACTGACCAGAATCCACTTGCCGTCCGTACGCGTCAAACAAGCGCCACGCCATCGCGGCATTCACTTCAACCTGCACGAAGCCATGTGACGTGGGATTAGGATACACCCGCAAGGGTTGCTTTGCCTCAGCGGTAGCTATGCCCACCCAACTGTCCTGCAGATCGGCGCGCATCACCGGACGGATCATAACCGTGCCTTCAATGTCGGAATTCAACCAGGCCCCACCCAGCCCCAACTGGTAATGCAGCTGACCGGCATTGGCATTGGTGTTCTTGTCCAATCCGAAATTGAGCATTGCCTCACTGCCTTGCACGAGGCCCACGTGGATGTTGCCATCAACGGGGATGGGGTCATCGTAGGCGTAGTACGCAAACACGTCATATCCGTCGGTGAAGTACTCCGGGGTGTGGAATTGGTAATTCTCCCCGAGCTCGGCACCGGGCACACCCGAACTGTCTGCCCAAGCCCGCAGTAAAAAGGTTTCGGCGTCGGCGTTGTTGTAATACGGCGTGAAGTGAATCGCCAACCCCAACAGCGTATCTGGCACTTCCAATGCATACCGCATGGCTAATTTTCCGCCGGCAGCAGTCAAGGCGTAGGCCTTTTCAGCGGTGCCGTCGTCATAAGCAAAATCGATGTCGAAGACCTGCTGGAAGGTGATGCTGTCGTTATCCGGAACGCCCACTTTCTCCGTATGAAGCAGGCCGATGGAGCTCTGCCAGACGGCCACGTCAAACACCGCCGTGGTATCGCTCACCGACGAATCGAAGACGAAGTCCTCGCCTTGGGGATTGTTGCCCAAGTAAATCGGCGTGGTAAACGGCGCTTCTGGCAAGACATTGGTGTTCTGGAATGGACTTGGGTAGGTCGCAGCAGCTCCGTTGAAGGCAATGGAAAAACCGCTTTCGATGTTGTCCGCTTGGGTCGTGCTGAGGTTGCGCTGCTCCATCACCAAACTATCGCGCATGTAAAACGCCGGGTTGGAAGTGAAGTGGTTCCACGGCATGCGCGTGTATTCGCGCAGGAACGTGTTGACGGGTTCTACGATAGCCACCTCACTTTGCACCTCAAACGTCAATGGATCGATTTGGTCATCGAGCAAGATGTAGTCCAAATGCCACAGGTCCACATTCCCCGCCAGGGCTCCCCAGTTGCGGAACCGGAATTGGAACGCGTTGTCCAACCACTGAAATTGATCCACGGCCACAAAGACCCGCTCAAAGGTTTCGGTCGTCACGCTGTCCATTGACCACACCTCCGTCCAAATCACCTCGCCGGTCACGTCATCTTCCGATTTGAATTCAAGTACCAGCTCGTCTTCTTCTGGATCGGGCGCGTTGCCCCTTCCACCTCCCTGCACATAGAACATGAGGTGGATGTTCGACTCCGGGAAGTACCCGTTGAGGGCGATCGGCATCGACGTCAAGGTATCGGCCCAGTCGGGGGTGTTCACCTCGACAAAATTGTACGGGTACCCCGTCCGGTCCAGTCCGTCCAGGGTGGCGCATCCGATGGTCGGTGCATTCAATGCGTACGTTGACGTGATGCGAGCGGAACCCGACTCCCACCGCTGGTATGCCTCGTACCCTTCGAATCCCGGACCGGGCATGGAGGGGGTTGAAAAGTCATCAAAAAACGGAAGCGACAACGCCGCGCCGCGCACAACTGAGCGGTGGCGGCGTGCTTCCTCGGTATCGTGGGCCATTGGAACAGCCACCAAGTCGCGTTCGGATTCGGGAGTTGGAGCCGGCGTTTGAGCGGCAACGGGCTGCAGCGCCCAAGCTGCGGCAATGCCCAAAAGCAACAGATACTGCCGCCAAAAGCTAACGGTTATAGCGCGGTTCTCATTCCAATCTTGCATGCCTTAATTCTGTTCAGTTCTTCCTCGGTCCCATCGCAAGCCGAGGTATAAATCCAATTCGGTTCCAGCCGGTACGGCCTTGTCACGCGTCGGCAACAAGTGCTGCTCGAGCACTTTCGCACGGGCTGAATCGCTCGCGTCTTCCACCGATTCAGCAAATTCCACTAGCCCGACGCTGAGTGTGGCTTCCATCAAAGCCGTTCGCGCCTCTTCCAACGTGAGTCCCTTGACATTCGGAACGCCGACCAATTCACGCGTTGTCGTGCCGGAAATCAAAACCACGCGGGTCCCTTTTGGGCGACGGGCATCGGCAGCCAATGCCTTGCCCCGTTCATCTTCCATGCGGATCACCCGCCCCACCAAGGCTACGTTGGGCTCAAACGCCTCCTCAACTTCGAAGCCTTTGTTCTCGAGGATGATGCGCGCGATGCCCGGGTCTTGCCCCTCTTCAATTCCGAGTCGTTCGTACGGAGGTGTGCTCCTGTACGTGGTCAAATACACCTTGCGACCGGCTTTAATCTTGGAAGTCGGCGGAGGCACCTGATCGATGACCTCAAAAGGACGGCCGTTCCGGTTGTAGATGCTATCCAAATGAACGGGAATGAGGCCCAAAGCAGCCAGTTCATCTGACGCCTCCTGCAATGTCACGCCTTTCAATTCCGGCATTTCCCGGGTCGAGCCTGGTTGGGTGTACACTTTCAAATAAACCCACAACCCACCCAACAGCATTGCCCACGCTATTCCCAGCCCGAACACCGCTCGGATGAAGGAACGGCTGAAGATGTAGCGAAACCACTGCTTCATGCGTTCATCAACGTGGATTGCCTGGAAATGGTATGCTGCGTGCACATCACGCGCCAAGTTAACCCATCAACTCCTCTTCCAATGCATTGTCAAAGGTATTTCGCCACTCATCGCAGAATCCAAAATGCGTGTTGTCGACGACGATTTTGCCTTTGGTGACGTGGCCGAGCAGTACAATCGGCACATCAAATTCTTCGATGATATCGAGCAGGCGGTCCTGCTGGTTCTCTTCGCAGCTCACCACGATGCGGCCTTGCCCTTCCCCAAACAAGAAAGCGTCCAAACGGATTTCATCGTCCGTGACCATGTCAAACCCAAGGCCATTTGGCATGGCCATCTCGAGCAAACTCACAAACAACCCGCCGTCAGCCACGTCATGTGCGGCGCGAATGCAGCCTCGTTCGATGGCCTTTCTTACACACCCTTGAACCTTGCCCTCGGCTTCCAAATTGAAATGAGGGGCCGGCGAGCGGTCGACCCCGGCAATGGTGCTGAGGTATTCGGAGGCATTGATGCAATTGGTCACTTCGCCGAGCAAGAAGATGAGCTCTCCCTTCTCTTTGAAATCGAGCGACATGTGGTGCTCGCGGTCCTCGATAACGCCTACCATGCCGATGGTTGGCGTTGGGAAGACGGCCACGGCAGAACCATCGGGCTGGGCCGATTGGTTGTAAAAACTCACGTTTCCGCCGGTTACGGGCGTATTGAAGTGACGGCATGAACGGCTCATGCCTTCGATGGCCTTTACAAACTGCCAGTATACCTCTGGATTGTAGGGGTTACCGAAGTTTAAGCAGTTGGTTATGGCGCTTGGCACACCACCGGAACAGCTGATGTTGCGGGCGGCTTCGGCCACCGCGATGGCGGTCCCGATTTCAGGATCCATCTCAACGTAGCGCGCGTTGCAATCCACCGTCAGGGCCAAGGCCTTTTTGGTGCCGCGCACGCTGACCACGCCCGCATCAGAAGGTCGGTTCGTGCTGCGGTTGATGGTACCCACCATGCTGTCGTATTGCTCCCACACCCACTTTTTCGAAGCGATGTTGGGGGATTGGATCAAGTCGTCAGCCATCTCTTTGGCTTCTTCAATCGATGGGACCGGTACCGATGAGGCATCCCATGCTTGGGCGTCCGCGTACCACGCAGGCTCGCTGTACTCGCGGTCATATACTGGAGCGCCGCCGCCCAACACCAGCGTGTCGGCCGGAACATCGGCCACCAATTCACCTTCTTTGTAAAAGCGAATCTGGTTGCCTTCCGTAACCGTGCCAATGCATTCTGCGTGCAAATCCCACTTATCGAAAATGCCCTCTACGACCGCTTCATCGCCCTTTTTCACAACCACGAGCATGCGCTCTTGTGACTCGCTGAGGAGGATTTCAAACGGCTGCATGTCCGCCTGGCGCAAAGGCACCTTATCCAAATCAATGTCCATGCCCACCTCACCGGCTGCTGACATTTCCGAGGTCGAGCAGGTAATGCCCGCCGCGCCCATGTCCTGCATGCCGCGCACCGAATCGGTAGCGGCGAGTTCGAGGGTTGCCTCGAGCAAGAGCTTTTCCTGGAACGGGTCGCCCACTTGCACGGCTGGCAGATCCTCTGCGCTCTCCGCGGTGATGTCCTTGGAGGCAAACGACGCCCCTTGGATGCCATCCTTTCCGGTGGCCGACCCCACGATGTACACGGGGTTGCCGACGCCGGAAGCCGTAGCACTAATGATCTTATCGGTTTCGAGAATGCCCACCGACATGGCGTTCACCAGCGGATTCACTTGGTAACACGGGTCGAAGAAGACCTCACCACCAACGATAGGCACACCGAAGCTGTTGCCGTAATCGCCTATGCCTTTCACAACGCCTTCGAGCAACCACTTGGTGCGGGGGTTCTCGAGGTCACCGAACCGCAAGCTGTTGAGCTGGGCAATGGGGCGTGCGCCCATGGTGAAGATGTCGCGGTTGATGCCGCCCACGCCCGTCGCCGCTCCTTGGTATGGTTCCAAAGCGGAAGGGTGGTTGTGGGACTCAATTTTGAATGCGCAGCCCAGCCCGTCCCCGATGTCCACGATCCCGGCGTTTTCTTCGCCCGCCTTGACGAGCATATGGGGGCCTTCCTTGGGCAGTGTCTTGAGGTACTTGATGGAATTCTTGTACGAACAGTGCTCGCTCCACATGACCGAGTAAATGCACATCTCCGTGAAATTTGGCGTGCGGCCGAGGATTTCTTCAATTTTTTTGAATTCATCTGCCGTCAAACCCATGTCTTGGGCTTGTTCCAACGTGGCTGGTGCAGTCGAGGCATTCATGGTGTGGGATTTTGCCAGCAAAATTACGCTGCGCAATGGACCTGACTGTGAGATTTTTTACCCGTTTACTCACCAGTTGTCAACGGTGCGAGGGGTGTTGTAATTTCGGGACCATGAGAGCGGTTATTCAACGGGTGAGCGAAGCATCGGTGAGCATCGACCAGGAAGTCCGCGGGGCCATCGATCACGGCTTGGTCATCTTGCTTGGCGTGGAAGCGGAGGACGGCATGGAAGACGTCGATTGGCTCGCCAAGAAAATCGCTGGTCTCCGGATTTTCAGCGACGCCGAAGGCAAGATGAACCAGTCGCTCGAGGACGTGGAAGGAAGGGCGCTGATCATCAGCCAGTTCACGCTCCACGCCGCCACCAAAAAAGGCACACGACCGAGCTTCATCAAGGCGGCGCGCCCCGAACACGCCATCCCGCTCTACGAGGCCTTTATCCAGGCATTCAATCGACTCACCAAGAAGCCGGCGGCGACGGGAGAATTCGGGGCCGACATGAAAGTCGCACTCGTCAACGACGGGCCAGTAACCATCTGGATTGATACGAAAAACAAAGCATGAACACTTCCCCTACCCTCCAATCGGTCCAAGCCCAAGTGGACGAATGGATCACCACCGTTGGCGTCCGCTATTTCAGTGAATTGACAAATATGGCCATCCTCACTGAAGAAGTGGGCGAACTCGCCCGCATCATGGCGCGCCGGTACGGCGACCAGAGCGAAAAAGAATCGGACCGCCAAGCCAACCTCGCCGACGAGATGGCCGACATCTTGTGGGTCCTCGCCGCCCTCGCCAACCAAACCGGCGTCGATTTGTCTGAGGCCTTTGCAGCCAACGTCGAAAAGAAAACCCAACGCGACGCCGACCGCCACCGCAACAACCCAAAACTCCAATGAACCGCATCCTCCTTCTCCTTTTCCTTGCTGCACTCGGGACCAATGGCCTAGCCCAGCGCAACCGCCTCGCCCCCACACCCGCTCAAGAGCGGTTGGCGGTAGGTGAGCATCGCACCACTAGCGATGCTGCCTCTTGGACTGCGGGACTCAACCTCCGCTGCGTCGGCCCTACGGTCATGAGCGGCCGCGTCGTGGACATCGCAGTGGACAGCCCGGACGGACGCACCTTTTACGTTGCCTATGCTTCGGGCGGACTTTGGCGTACGGTCAACCACGGCACCTCCTTCGAACCCCTCTTCGATGACGCCTTGACCATCACCTTGGGGGCGATCGCTGTGCACCCTGAAACCGGCCGCATCTGGGCCGGAACCGGTGAGGTGAATAGCTCGCGCAGTTCGTACGCCGGCACCGGTATGTACACAAGCGACGACGGCGGCGAAACCTGGCAGCACGCCGGATTGGAGGACGCCCACCACATTGGACGCATTGCGCTGGACCCCACCAACCCCGACATCGCGTACGCGGCCGTCCTCGGACCGCTGTACTCCGCGAACACGAGCGGAGGCGTCTGGAAAACCCACGACGGAGGCGCCAATTGGGCCCGCGTGCTGCAGCAGGCTGGTGACCACGGCGACGCCGGGGCGGTCGACCTCATCATTGACCCGTCCAATTCCAACCGGCTTTTTACAGCGCTATGGGACCGCACACGCCAGGCGTGGGACTTCCGCGGCAACGGTTCCGGAAGCGGCATCTGGGAAAGCACCGATGCCGGGGCGACTTGGTCGGAATTGTCGGCCTTGGAAGGATTCCCGAAATCCGAGTTCACAGGCCGAATTGGCTTGGCCTGGCACGCAGACAGTCAGCAGCTATTTGCCTTGGTCGACAACCAAGCCCCGCTTCCCGCTGAGGAGGAAGGTGAGGAGACCTATGCACCTGAAGATTTCAAGGCCATGACCACGGCTGAATTTGCCGCACTCGATACGGCCCTGCTGGAGGCGTACTTGGATGAAAACAACTTCCCGCGTGAGGCCACAGCTGCTTCGGCATTGCAAGATGTAGCTGCCGGAACATTGGTGCCGCGGGACTTCTACGATTACCTCACCGACGGCAACCGGGCCCTGTTCGAAGCCGACATCGCCGGCGCAGAAGTCTACCGCTTGCCCGCTGACCAATCGCAGTGGGTGCGCACCCATTCCGAGGCGATGGAAGACGTGTGCTACACCTACGGGTACTATTTCGGGTTGATCGAAGTCGACCCAACGAATGCCGACCAATTGTACATCGCCGGTGTACCGCTCATCCAGTCCGAAGATGGAGGCGAAACGTGGTCGTCCATCGGCGCGCCCAACGTCCACGTCGACCACCACCACTTGTGGATTGACCCCGCCAACCCCGACCACCTC
>JBELBV010000012.1:0-50712 GCA_042095135.1 Flavobacteriales bacterium
CTCGTGTTGGGGGTGACCGTGAATGTGGCTGTCCCGGTTGATGGGCAGGTGCCCGCGATGGTGTAGGTCAGGTCCCAAGTTCCTGTTCCTGCCGATTGGGTGTCAAATACACCATCCGTGGTGCAGCAATCGACGCATGCTGCGGTCCAACTTCCGCCGTTGGTGACGGGAACCATCACCACTTCCCCTGTGCCCTCGCAGAAACTCTGGTCGTCGATGGCCGCGTCCGGAACGCTTCCAATTTCCACCTCCACTGTGGTTGTCTGCGCACAAGGGTTATCGGACGAGTACGTAATGCTCACGGTACCCGGTGAGGCATCCGCTGGGGTCAACTGTCCGTTGGCCGAAAGGCAGTCCGCGCAGGTTCCAGTCCAGGTCCCGCTGTACAGATCGTCTGTTGTCAACAGCACCGCTGCCGCATCGTTGCATACGAATTCAGGAGCGGTGACTTCCACCGGTTCGGGAGAGCTAAGGCTCACCTCGACTTCGGAGGGCACCATTGGACAGCCGTTGCTCGTGCCGCTCAACGTATAAGTGCCGGCATCCATTGAAGCGGTCACAGCGATGAACAACGCTTCATCGAACGTCACTGATGCGTCAGGTGCCGTCCATTCCCAGGCAACATTGGGCACGGTGCTGTTGGGTTCGAGGGTCAGGCTGCTTCCTTCGCAAATTTCAATAGGCTCCGGGTCCAATGGCGCTTGAATCGTTTCCGTCACCACGAGTTCGAATGTGGTCGGCTCTGAAAGGCACGACTCGGTCTCGATGACCAACGTGTATTCCCCCGCGTCCGAAGGATCGGCATTGGAATAGGAGGCGGTGCTGTCTCCTTCGAAAATAAGGTTTCCTCCAGCATCTTCCCAAATCCAGTTGTCCGCCGCTGTCAAGGAAATAAACGACCAATCATCTCCTTCACACAGCGAATCGATGGGCACTACATCCGGTGCGGGAGGCTGCGCAGCCACAAATAGCTCGAGGGTATCCGGTAAAATCTCGCACTCGCCGGCCATGCCCGAAACCACGTACAGTCCGGCATCGTCAACGGTTAACGGACCAATGGTGATTTCATCGCCTTCGCCTTCAAATCCATTGGGTCCAATCCATTCGTAGGAGGCCTCCAAAATGGGGGAGGCAAAAAGATTGGCTGTCTCCCCTGCGCACAGTTGATTGTCTGAAGTGAACGTGGAGTGCTGGTAGTTGGCGAAATCGCTGAAGTACCCGTAGCGGGTGCCAGAGGAGGCACCGCCATTGATGATTCCGAGGTGGAATTTCGCCGTGCCGTTGACCAGTCGAGAGGCACCCCCGGTGGGCACAAACCCCGATGCGGTGATGTTGGCATACATCCATTCGCCTCCTGTTCCTGGCACATCGCTGAAGTTCACCGCGTTGATGTTCCCGGCATTTCCATTGAACGTGAAGTCGCCTTCAGCACCGGTTGGCACTATGATTTTCATGCCGATGAAGTCATTGCTCGAACGCACAAAGGCCACTTCATCGGATCCGGTGCAGGTAATGGGCGGGAGGATGGCACCGCCGACTTCGCAGCCAAAGCCGGTCATGTGCAGCGCGATCACAGGTGCGCTCGTTTCATAAAAAGCGGCCGGAGCGCTTAATGTATGAGCGTAGGTCTCTCCCGCATCGACAGTCCAAACGTTGGTGCCGTTGATGGAAATTGATGTATTGTCCTCGGTACCCAAAATGAAGACCTTGTCGGGTCCATTGAGGTTTCCTTTGACGGCGATGTATTCAGTGCCTGCGATGGACACGGGAATAGCTTGGTCACCTAAAATGTCCTGGCAATTTCCCGGAGGATAGGCCGAACCCAGCACACTGTCGTCGCTCATGGTGATGGCAATGGGCGCGGAACTCGTGATGTAGGTGCCAGCGGGGTGGTTTTCAGCTTGGGCGTTGGCCGCGCGAAGCGCATATGTTTCTCCCGCATTCAGGGTGATGGTGAAGGGTACACCAGCAGGATAGCCAACGAGTGCTGCCGTCGGCACGACCGTTATTTCGGTGTTGTCCTCCGTGGCGACCAGGTCCATGGCCGCTTTGGATTGGGTGTAGAAATTATCGAGGTAATTCTGGAAGGGTACGTAGAATTCGTTGCCCAAAGCCGAAGCTCCTTTCAACGCGAAAATATCCGGGTTGAGGTTGTGGTTGATTTCGTAGTAGGCGGTCACCGGTGCATCGGACGTGATGTGGAGCCCTTGGCTCAAAACGGTATTGAAGGGCGTGTTTTCGATGTCGTCAATCCACGGCGTCAAGTCCAGCGTTTGCGTTCCATTGGCCGCGATATTTAACGTCTGAATCGGAAACGTGGGATTGGCCGGCTGGTCGACGGTCACTTGAGCCGCCGCTGTCAAGGTCGAAAAACGCAACAGAATGGGCTGATCGCCGTGGTTGGCCCATACTTCGGGCGCAGCAAACCAGAACTCCGTATCCAACTGACCCATGGCACTTTGCATGCTGCACGTCAGCGCCACGCATAACGAAACGAAAAGTCGAAAAAGACGGGCGGTCATAGGGGATTGGTGGGGAAATGTCAACGTCGGCGCTTGGTTGTAGACATTAGAAACCAATGCGACTCGAAGATATGGGGAATGCTGATGCAACCCAATAACATGAAAAACGCACCAACCGTTGCATCCGACTGCACGGTTTCCGGATTGCCGAATGCCCAAATGCCGAGGCCGATGAGCGCAATGGCTCCAGCGGTGAAGGGCAGGGCTTTCAGCCACAGGGATGTAGAGGACATCCCCAACCGCTGGCGCAAGTGGTGCCAGCCGGAGGCGCTGTGCTGTCCGACGAAGTACAATCCGAATGACAGCAACACGGGAATCCACGGAGTCATTCCAATCAAAGCGATGGCGAGCCCCCATGCCCCATGTTTCATCCGCATGGCAGCGATGCCGCATGAAATCAGCCCGGCAGTGAACGCAAATTGCAATTCCTCCTGCAGGTGAAGAATTCCGTTGAGCGCATTCGAGCCAATGCCCATTTGGCCGATGATGGGGTTGACTTCTTCCACGTGCCAACTCAAGATCATGCCCAATGCCACCGTGCCCCAGGCCATGTGGCCTTTTGAAATTCCCCACCGTTCAAAATCCGCCTGACCAAAATGCCAAGCGCTCAGCAGCAAGAAGGCGAGGAGGCCCGCGTGCGGAAACATCCACCAAGCGCCAAGTACCGCAGCGATGGCCAGCAGGTACAGCACGATGTAGATACCGGAATGCCGGTCGGGTGATCGGTGGCGATGCGTCCATACATCCAACGCACCGTGTGGAATGCCGATAGCCAACAACCCAAGCATCAGCAGCACCCCGAGAAAGGTGTCCGACCACGCTACGCCTGCCCCACTCAAAGCGATGTACGCCGCGGCAAGGGCGATCAGCCCGAAGGGACGTGTGTATTCGTTCATCGAACGAGGGTTAAACTGCCCACGAGACGGATGGGACCCGGTTCGGTGTAGGTGGTTGTACCGTTTTCATCCGTGATGCTCAAATCGCCCTCGTTGCGGTTGATAACGACCTCGTAGTAGTAGGTGCCTTCAACGGCCTCTTCCGAGGTGGGCTCCCAACCGGCGGCATTTCCAAAGTCTTGTGATTCGTAGACCACTTGGCCCCACCGGTTGAAGATTCGACACATGCTGAAGGGGAAATAGGTCAAATCTGGCAATGCGAAACGTTCGTTCTGCCCATCCTGGTTGGGCGAGATTACATTGGGAACCACCAAAGCGCACAGTACGGTCGTCACATCGAATGTACCCTCGGCCGTCAAGTTGCATGGAGCTCCCGTGTTCAAATAGGCGGTATATACACCATCGTACAAGGCCACCATCCCTGGGCCTTCACCAAATTCAATGGTGTTTTCATCGCTGTCGGTGAAGGTCCATTCCACAGCGTACAGGGGATCCCATTCAGGCAAATCCAAGGCCGGTGTGTTGTCCGGGCAGTGCTCCACATCGATGGGTCCGAAGTTGGCCGCAATGATTTCGGGCAGCGGGGCAACTTCAAGCTCAGCGGTCACAACGGGAGAGGGGCAATTGGAGGCTACCACGTACGCTTCATACGTTCCGGCCGCGCCAAGCGGTACCGCATCTAATGGCCACGTCGTTCCAGAGAAATTGCCCCAATAGGGATGGAACCACTGGATGGTGCCTTCACCGTCGGCTTCAGCACTCAACGACCAATCGGACCCTTCGCAGATCTCCGTGAACCCGCTCAACACGGGAGGCGCAGGGGTTGGGAATACATCCAGGTACACCGAATCGGGATTCATGGGGCACGTGCCGACCGCGCCGTTGACGACGTACCAGCCGGATTCATCGGGTTGGGCGTTGTTCAGCGTGAATGCTTGTGCATTGGAGGCAACCCCATCCGGTCCGCTCCACGACCAAGCGGTGCCATCGGGACCGCTTCCGTCCAGCATCCATTCATCGCCCTGGCAGATTTGATCGGCATCAATCGGCGTGCCGCTGGCATCGAGGATTTCCAAGTCTTGAGGGGGGACGAGGTTGAAGTCAAACGGGACTGGCCCTGCGATGCACCCCAAGTAATCCACGCTCACCCCATAGGTTTGCGCATCTTCCCAATTCGCATCAGCAATCACCCATGGATTGCCGGAACCCAGGCTGTCGCCATTGGCGTCGAACCACGTCACATCAGCTGTTCCATATGCCGTATAGATCGCGGAAAACGTGGCCTCATTGCCGAGACAGACCGCAGGGGCTTCTACGGCCTGAATCACCGGATTTTCAATAACGTCCACCCAGGTTGAATCCGGCACCAGCGGGCATCCTTCGGCTTCGCCCTGCACGGTATACCATCCTGAGTCGTCGGGTTGGCTGTTGTTGACTTGGATCCCCAGTTGATTGCCCACAGTCTGGCCTTCTGGATTCGTCCACGTCAAGGAGGCCCCGGCGATGGGCAAGGCTTCAAGAGTGAAATTCTCCCCTTGGCACAATGCAGCGCTTTCACTTTCGATGCTGAGTGATTGCTGGGGAGTGACTTCTACGTCCCACAAAGTCGGTGGCGATAAGCAGCCGTGGTCGTTAATCACCAGGGTGTAGATGCCATCGTTGTCTAAGGTCACTGCTGACTCCATGATGCTGTCGGCACTGGGGTAAAATCCAGAGGGTCCTGACCATTGGTACTGCACCGTTTCTCCAGAGGGGGTCGATAGCACGAGCGGTGCCCCTTCGCACACCACCGAGTCTCCTAGGATTTCGGGGGCCTCGGGGAATGGATACACCAATAGGTTGAGCGTGTCGTTTTCAATGGGACACGCCCCGACGAATCCGGATACCACGTATTCGCCGGCATCATCCAGCCCCACTTCACCAAACGGAAAGGGATTGCCTTGCCCTGAGAATCCGTTGGGCCCTGTCCAGTCGTAGGTCGCGCCGAGGAGCAGGTTGGATTCCAGGTCGAGCTCATCGCCTTCGCACAGGGTGTTGTCGTTGACTTGAACGACGTAAGCTTGGGCGGCGTAATTGCTGAAATAGCCGTAGCGTGTTCCTGAAGAGGCTCCACCATTGATGATCCCCAAATGAAAGGTCGAGCTTGAGTTGTACAATCGGGAAGCAGACAACTGGGGCACGAACGAAGACGCCGTGATGTTGGCGTACTTCCATTCTCCATCCGTTCCAGGCACATCGCTGAATTGGCTCGCGTTGATCAAGGCAGGGTTCCCGTTGAATTCAAAATCACCTTCACCACCAGCAGGGACCAAAATTTTCAATCCCATGAACTCATTGGTCGAACGGATGAAGGCCACTTCCTGTGAACCGGTGCAAACGATGGGAGGCAAAAGGGCTCCGCCGACTTCGCAGCCGAATCCGGTCAAGTGCAAGGCGTAAACAGGACTGCTCGCTTCGTAATACGCAGAGTTGGCGTAGAGCGTATGCGTGTAGATGGAAGTGAGGGTGTTCAAGGTGGTTACCACGTTTCCGTTGACGGAGATGGTGGTGTTCGGTTCTGTGGGGATAAAAAACACCTTGTCCGGTCCGTTGAGGTTGCCCTTGATGGCGATGTATTCCGTGCCGACGATTTCTACGGGCACAATTTGGTCGCCGAAGAGGTCCGCACAGCCGCCGTAAGGGGTCCCGTTGAGGGAATCGTCGCTGATGGTGATGGCAATCGGCTTGTCCGAATTCACGACGGTTCCGAACGGGTGTTGGCTCGCCGCCGTGGATGTCGCCCGACCGCTCCACGTTTCGCCGGCGTCGAGGGTGATCGTGAAGGTGACATTCTGCGGGTGCCCGACGATGGGTTTTCGCGGGGTAATTTCAATGGTGGTGTTGTCCTCGGTGGCCACAATATCAAAGCCAGCAGGTGACTGCGTGTAGCCGTTATTCAAGTAATTTTGGAACGGGACATAAAAGGCGGTGCCAAGTGCATTCGCACCTTTCAACGCGTAGATGTCTGGGTTGAGGTTGTTGGAGGGATTGACCTCATAATAGGCTTGGATCAGTGAAGTGGAACTGATTTTAATGCCCTTATTCAGAACGGTATTCGCTGGTTTGTTTTCGACTTGTGCCAGCCATGGAGCCAAGCTGATGGAGCTCACACTGTTCGCCGGTACCGAGATGGTCTGCGTGGGAAAGGCGCCGTTGGCCGGCTGTTCCACGGTGACAATCGCCGACTGATCGAACGTCGCAAAACGCAGGAGGGTTGGACTATCGCCGTGGTTGGCCCAGACTTCTGGAGCAACAAACCAGAACTCGGTATCCACCTGCGCATGCGTGCGTCCCAACCCACTCAGCAGGCAAGCAATAAGCACGAATCGCACGAAGGGGGGCAGCCGTTTCAATTTCAAGTCAGTCAATAGGTTGGAGCAAGGTAATTATTTCAACGCAACGAAAAGGCGTTTACTCCCGTATACCGGACAAGAAAATGAATCCCATGGCTTACCTCTGGAACCCCAATGCCCTCCCTCAATTTGATAACGACTCGCTGATTTTGCGCATTCCGGCTTCCGGGCTGTTTGCCCGTGTTTCAGGGCCGATTGTGGAATTGCTAAGCCAACTGCCGTTCTCAGAGATTGATGCCGCCGCTGCTGCTTGGCAGGAGCGCTGTGGCCGAGCAGACCTTGAGGCGCAAAGCGCGAGCATCATTTGGCACGAATTGGTTGACCTTGGAGCCATTCGGGAAGTTCAATTTGACAAGCCATTGAATCCGGCGCCAGACGGGCAGTGGATTGAGCTGGACGCTGGTCAACGTCATTCACGCCTTCACCGGTTCATGGGCGCTCAGGGCTTCCTCGCCGATGACGATGTTCTTCACGCAGGAGCGTGAAGCACGCGCTTGGCCGTGTATCTTCGTCCAAACTTTGAACCATGTTTGGACGCCTCTTTTTTCCGATCAAGAGCATTGGGTTTGTAGCCTTGGCCATCTCGCTGTTTTCATGCGAAGGCAACACCCGGCTCGAGTGGAACTTGCAAAATCACTCTTCAGAAGATGTTTATGTCGTGCACAAGGCCTGGGATTACAGTTCCATCCCGCCCGACACGGTGTCCATACCTGCAGGAGAGACCTTCCTGCTTGGAGTCAATGATGTTCTCGGAGGCAATTCCATTCCGTGGGATCCGGCCAGTTTCATTGATACGCTGTTTGTGACCTCCGCTACTGGAGCGTTGTGTACCAAGGACTGGGCCGATACAGAAAATTGGGGGATTGTGAGTGAAGAGGAAAGCCGCATCCCTTCCAGCTGGTCGCATACCTATTTCTTTCGCGTCGAGGACACGGACTTTTAACGCCACTTCAGGTGTTTGATCGACCGTCCTTCCGATTGGATTTCCTTGAGGGAGTCGATGCCAATGCGGATGTGTTCATCTACGAAAGATGCCGTGACTTTCGCGTCGCTGGCATCGGTTTTCACTCCTGACGGGGTCATGGGCTCGTCGCTCACGAGCAGCAACGCCCCGACGGACAATCGGTTCGCGAATCCCACACTGAATAGGGTGGCCGTCTCCATGTCGATGGCTTGAGCACGGGTACTGCGCAGGTACGCTTTGAACGCATCGTCGTGCTCCCACACCCGGCGGTTGGTGGTGTACACCGATCCCGTGTAATAATCCCGGTTGTAATCCCGAACGGTTGAGGAGATGGCACGCTGCAAAGCAAAGCTGGGTAAGGCTGGCACCTCAGGTGGGAAGTAGTCATTTGACGTACCCTCGCCGCGAATCCCAGCCAACGGCAGGATGAGGTCACCGATGCGATTTTTTTCCTTCAAGGCTCCGCATTTGCCCAAGAAGAGCACGGCCTTCGGTGCGATGGCCGAGAGGAGATCCATAACCGTGGCTGCATTGGCGCTGCCCATGCCGAAGTTGATCATGGTGGTGTCATCTGCCGTCGCGCAGGGCATGGCTTTCTCGCGGCCCACAATTTCACATCCATTCCATTCGGCGAACTTCTCCAGGTAGTTGCTGAAGTTGGTCAGGAGGATGTGGCTTCCGAAATCATCCAATTGCATGCCTGTGTAACGGGGTAGCCAATTGGTTACGATGTCTTGTTTCGTTCGCATGATGCCAAGGTAACGCATCCCCGACCAAATAAATTTTCTTTACTTGCGGCATGATTCAGCGCATTGAACGGTCCTTTCGCCTTGAGGAATGGCGGGCGAACGAGCTTCCATCTTCCGATTTGGAGTTGCTCCAGTCCGCGCACAAGGCGTGCCAATCGGCTTATTCCCCGTATTCGAAATTTAATGTTGGCTCCTCGGTCCGGTTGGCTTCAGGGACCATTGTAGCTGGTAGTAACCAGGAAAATTCGGCCTATCCCAGCGGGTTGTGTGCTGAGCGCGTTGCCTTTTTTGCCGCAGGTGCACAGCATCCGGATGACCCTATCGTAGCCGCGGCGGTCGTAACCGACAGCACCATGCCCGTACTCGATTTCTCGCCGTGTGGCGGTTGCCGACAAGTGATGATTGAAACAGAAGATCGACAGGGTGCACCGATTCGATTTTTGATGCAGACGGGCGCGTCAAATGTGCTGGTTTCGGCAGACGTTTCCCAGTTCTTGCCCTTGTCGTTCAAGCTGCCTGCGCACCGCAACCCTTAAGCCCGGTTTGACGTATACCGCAGCATGCGGTGTTCACGCCATAAGGACCATTTACATTGGGTATGCTCAGGAATGCTCTTGGCCATAGCCTTGGCGTTTCCTGTGGTGAACTTCGGTCAGCAATCTTGGCACGCGATCCAATTCGATGCAGGTACCGGTTTCGCGATGAATCCGATGCAGTCGACTGCGCCGGCATCTACCCGTTCCTCTGTCGCTTCATTGAAGGGCTGGGGTCGCGAAGGCCTTGGGCGCAATTCGCTTCAATGGAAGGGCACGCTTGACCGGGAGGTGTACGCGGGTCAACCTGCAGCAAATCAAGTTCGGTCGGACATCAGCATCGGCTTGCGTCGTGCCCTCACTAAAAACGTGGAAACTGGTATCCAAGTCAACGGTTTCCGAGGAACGACCTGGGAACGAAGCCTGCGCTTTCAAGAGGAATGGCACGCCTTTGCTGCTGGTCACTGGAGCGGACGGTGGTGGATGGTCCTCCGAAACGAGGGGCGAACAGGACGCATTTACGTCGAGAAACACTCATGGAATTATGCTTCCAATATTGGTTTTGATCGCGGTGAATTCAAGGTGGGGGCAGAATTGCGCCTTCCCATTTTAACCCGCGTCCGGGGACAAGTTCGCTTGAACAAAATAGGCCAGCGCCGCACACATCACCTAGCAGACTTGGTGGTCGTCGTGCATCACCAGGAGCTACAATTTCATAATTGGTCATTGCGCGAAGGACCTGTTGGAAACGGGATTGACTTGCGTTCTGCAGCCAGCACTGCCGCGGGAGAAGGATGGCAGGGATTCAGGCTGTGGACAGAGACCGAGGGAATTGTGCGATTGGATATCGCCGAGCGCCACGGCCTGCGCGGAGGTGTCGATGTGGGATGGATGCACAGGGTTGATGCTGTGCGGGGCACATACAACCAAGACCGAGCTTTAATTGGCGTCTGGATTGCGGGGGCATATGCGGCATGGGCGGGTAAGTTGCGAGGCACCTGGTATGGTGTGCACAATTCGGGTCAATCGGTGTACGGTGAATCAGGGTGGGATGCCTACCGGTACAACCACGGGGTGTGTGAAGGACGATTGGAGCGGACCATCCGCGGGGATATTGGGGGCTTCGTCGCCGGGGGGGTGCAAGTTTGGCGCTCCAACGCCCTTCCCATCGGTTGGTACCAGCGATCGGATTGGACTGCTGGATGGATACACTGCGGCGTGGTGTGGCAGGCGTCGACCGCCTCACGATGGGAGCGGCGTCACGCTTTGAAGCGCAGAATGGCGTTTGAGTAGCCCACATTCTTCGGATGCATTGTAGATTCGTTGCCATGACAGTGATGATGAGTCTCGTTGGTATGGTCGTTTTGGTGGGGATTGCTTTTGCTGCCTCGCACAATCGGAAGGCCATCCAATTACGCACGGTGTTGGGAGCATTTGGCATCCAATTGTTTTTCGGGGCTTTCGTGCTGTACTTCCCCTTCGGAAAGTCGCTGCTCATCTCCATTTCCGAGGGAGTGCAGCGGGTGATCGATTATGGAAACGATGGCATCACCTTCATTTTCGGTGGGTTGAATTCCGACCAGATGTTTGAACTGTTCGGTGGATCCGGATTCGTCTTTGCTGTTCGTGTCCTTCCGGTTATCATTTTCTTCTCTTCGCTGATCGCTGTGCTCTACCACATCGGCATCATGCAGTGGGTCATTAATGTGCTTGGAGGTGGATTGCGGCGAGCACTGGGTACGTCGCGTGCGGAATCGCTCTCGGCAACGGCCAACATTTTTGTGGGACAAACGGAAGCTCCTCTTGTTGTGCGTCCGTTCATCAAAAACATGACTTCTTCAGAGCTCTTTGCTGTGATGGTGGGGGGCTTGGCCTCGGTCGCAGGCTCTGTCCTTGCGGGATATGCGTCTCTTGGGGTTCCGCTGGAATACTTGATTGCCGCCTCATTCATGGCAGCCCCAGGTGGTCTTCTGTTTGCCAAGCTCATTTATCCGGAGACGGAGACGCCCAAGGAGGGCTTGTCAACTGAAGAAATGAATGAGGAGTTGGATGGTCAATCAGTGAACGTGATTGATGCGGCAGCCAGTGGTGCTGCTTCCGGACTCAAGCTGGCGATGAATGTTGGTGCGATGTTGCTGGCCTTCGTGGGATTGATTGCCCTCGTCAACGGGCTCTTCAGTGGCGTCGGAGGGTGGTTTAATCACCCCGAGTTGACCCTCGAATTGATTCTGGGGTACGTCTTTGCGCCGCTCGCGTTTTTGATCGGGGTGCCGTGGCATGAAGCCATCGTGGCCGGTTCATTCATCGGTCAAAAACTCATCGTCAACGAATTCGTGGCGTACCTGAATTTCGCTCCCTACCTCGCTGAAGGCGCTGAGGTGGTCTTAAGCGAGAAAACCAAAGCCATTATTTCGTTTGCCCTGTGTGGGTTTGCCAACTTGTCTTCGATTGCCATTCTGTTGGGCGGATTGGGGTCATTGGCACCGTCGCGCCGCCAAGACATCGCGCGCTTTGGCCTCAAGGCCGTGCTCGCGGCGACCCTGTCCAACCTGATGTCGGCTACGATTGCGGGGCTGTTCTTGTCGCTCTAAACTGCTAAAATTTCGCCATGTTGATCCCCGAAATCATACGAAGGAAGCGGGATGGTCATGCTTTGAGCACGGCTGAAATCCAACATTTCGTGCAAGGTGTGACCGAAGGAGAAGTGACGGACGCACAGATTGCGGCCTTCGCCATGGCATCGATTTTTCAAGACATCTCTTACCGCGAGCGCACCGACCTCACGTTGGCCATGCGCGATTCGGGCAAGGTTCTCAATTGGGATGCGGAACGATTGGGAGGTCCTGTTTTGGACAAGCACTCGACAGGAGGCGTGGGCGATACGGTTTCGTTCGTGCTCGCTCCGATTTTGGCGGCCTGCGGCGGGTATGTGCCCATGATTGCGGGTCGGGGTTTGGCGCATACCGGTGGAACCATCGATAAGCTGGAGTCTATCCCAGGTTACAACACCGCTCCGGACGAGTCGACGTTTCGCCAGGCGGTCGAGCGTTGCGGGTTCGCCATCGCCGGCCAAACCGATGATTTTGCACCGGCCGATCGTCGGATGTACGCGACCCGCGATGTGACGGCGACGGTGGAGCAATACGGATTGATTACGGCCAGCATCTTGTCGAAGAAACTCGCGGCTGGCCTTGGATCATTGGTGATGGACATCAAGGTCGGGAACGGCGCGTTCATGACCGACATGACCGTCGCGCGTGAATTGTCGGACTCGCTTTGTGCGGTGGGTACCCAAGCCGGCATGCCCACCGAAGCGTTGCTCACGGATATGAACCAACCGTTGGCAGATGCCGCAGGCAACGGACTGGAGGTGAAGGAGGCCATGAGCTTGTTGCGAGGTGAAATCACTGAAGGAAGGCTGCATGAAGTAACGAAGGCACTGGCCATCCGAAACGGCTGCCTCTCCGGATTGTTTGCTACAGCGACCGAAGGAGCAATGGCCGTCGACCGGGTGCTTGCTAACGGCATGGCTGCAGAACGATTCGCTCAGTCCATTGCGGCCATGGGCGGGCCTGCGGATTTGCTGTCCAATCCGAAACACCTTGCGAATGCTCCCGTTGTTCGTCCGGTGCTCGCTACCGAAGAAAATTGGGGTAAATCCCTCTCGAGTGTCGATACCCGCCAACTTGGCTTGGCGGTTGTGGATTTGGGCGGTGGCAGGACCCACGCGGGCCAATCCATTGATCACACCGTAGGATGCTCTGGGTGGATGCGACTGGGTTTGGTAGCCGATTCCCAAACGCCATTGTCTGTTGTCCATGCACGAACCGAAGCCGATTACGAGCGCGCGGCAAACCGCATCCGCGATGCCTTCCAATTTTCAGAAAAAGCGCAAACGACAGTAGAATCCGTTGTCATCGAACACCGCACCGCCTAAGTTTGCGGCATGGTAAAGGTCAAGGTATTCGACTCTTCAGCAGCCAAGGCGTCGAAGCGTCAGGTCTTGGAGGCGCCCGCTACCGATGCAGGGGCATTTTATGATGTGGTGGATTCCCGGCGCAGTGTTCGGGTTTATGCGGACGTTCCTGTGCCTGAGGAGGTTGTGCAACGGGCTATGGATGCAGCATTGAAAGCCCCCAATTCCTCGAACCTTCAAGTTTGGGAAATCCACTGGGTGCGTTCAGCTGAGAAAAAAGCGAGACTGGCCGAATATTGCTTGGGCCAACCGGCGGCAACCACGGCACAGGAGCTGTTTGTGTTTGTCGCTCGTCCAGATTTATGGCGCCGCAACAACGATCGCATGATCGCGCACCTGCGCTCCAATCCGAAGACTCCCGAAAAAGCCTTCCAGTACTTCGAGAAAATCACCAAGTTGGTCTATAACCAAGGGCCCCTTGGCGTGTTCCGTCCATTCAAATGGATTTGGTTCACCGTGCGAGGCTGGGGGCAGCCCACACCGCGCGAGCCCATTAGCCTAGCGCACATGGACGTCTGGGCCCACAAGACGACCGCCTTGGCGTGTCAGACCTTCATGCTGGCGGCGCGGGCAGAAGGCTTTGATTCCTGTCCCATGGAAGGGTTGGATTCGAAACGTGTGAAACAGCTTCTCGGTTTGCCCCGTCGCGCCGGAATAACCATGGCAATTTCCATGGGAAAACGCGCCGAGGGTGGCATCTACAACGAGCGGTTCAGGTTCCCGCAGGAAGACTTTATTCATGAACACTAGCAAGCCATGGATTGGTTGATTAGCCTCATCATGCTCGTAGCCCTTGAGGCGGTTTTGGGCATCGATAATTTGCTCTACATCGCTATCGAATCCGGTCGAGTAGATCCAACCGAACGCACTCGTGTTCAACGAATTGGCATCATTGGAGCTGTAGTGATGCGGGTGGCGTTGCTTTTGCTTCTGGTTCAATTGATTCAGTGGTTTCAGATGCCTTTTGCTACGGTCCATTGGAAAGGGGTATTGGAAGCATCCTTCAACGGCCACAGCATCATCGCCATGGTCGGTGGCGGGTTTATTGTGTACACGGCTGTCAAAGAAGTTTGGCACATGCTCGCCGGTGATTTGAATGCACACGCTGAGGCGACCACACCCAAGTCGGCTCGCTCTGCAATCGTAGCCTTGGTGCTGATGAACGCGGTATTTTCATTCGACAGTGTTCTCACAGCCATCGCACTAACCGACAACATGGCGGTCATGGTGGTCAGCATCCTGTTGAGCGGCGTGGTGATGCTGTTGCTCGCCAACCGGGTGGCGGCTTTTTTAAAGAAAAACCGAGCCTACGAAGTGCTAGGATTGTTCATTTTGTTGCTGGTCGGGGTGATGTTGCTTTCTGAAGGCGGTCATTTGGCCCATTTGACCTTGTTCGGAGGCGAGGTGCATGCACTCAACAAGACCACTTTTTATTTCGCCGTGTCCGTACTCATTATGGTGGATTTGGTCCAATCGCGCTATCAAAAGCGACTGGCCAAGGCTCAGGAATCCGCTTCTGCTGAGTAGCCAGCGTTGTGTACGTTGGTGACGGCCCTGCCTGAAGGATCCACCACATTTTTAAGGCTTTCATTCCATTCCAGTGCCTTCTCCGTTGAGCAGGCTACAGACTTGCCTCCAGGCACGGAATTCGCCGCCGCCGCCGTGGGGAAGTGTTTTTCAAAAATGGTGCGGTAGAAGTACCCTTCTTTGGTGGCCGGAGGATTGATGGGGAACCGAACCGAGGCCCGCTCCATCTCTTCATCGCTGACGAAGCGCTCTGCGTGGTCCTTCAATCCATCGATCCAGCCGTAGCCGACACCGTCGGAGAATTGCTCTTTCTGTCGCCATAGTACCTCATCGGGAATGAGGCCTTCGAATGATTCGCGAATGATGTGCTTCTCGATTTTACCATTGCCGCCCATTTTCGCAGACGGGTCGAGGTTCATTGCGTAGTTGACAAAGGGCTTGTGCAAAAATGGCACACGGGTTTCGATGCCCCACGCCATCATGGACTTGTTGGCCCGTGAACAATCGTACTTATTCAATGCCAAAACTTTGCGGACGGATTCCTCATGGAATTCCTTAGCATCCGGAGCCATGTGGAAATACAGGTAGCCACCGAAGAGCTCGTCTGCGCCTTCGCCACTGAGGACCATCTTGATGCCCAAGGCCTTGATTTGCCGCGCCATCAAGTACATGGGCGTAGAAGCCCGGATCGTGGTGACGTCGTACGTTTCGATGTGCTTGATGACATCTTCAAGGGCGTCCAAGCCTTCTTGGATGGTGAACACCAACGGGTGGTGGATCGTGCCGATGTGGTCGGCTACCTTTTGCGCCGCAGCGACATCTGGGCTGCCTTCGAGGCCGATGCTAAAGCTATGTACTTGGGGCCACCACGCATCTGAATTGTCTTCGTCGTCTACGCGCTTTTGCGAGAAGTTCTTCGCAACGGCTGCAATGACCGAAGAGTCCAGTCCGCCGCTGATGAGCAGGCCGTAAGGCACGTCACCCATCAAATGCGACTTTACGCTTTGTTCCAGCGCGGCGCGCAATTCTTCCTTCTTGTAGGCTTTCTTTGGAGCTGTTTCCCAATCCATCCAGGCCTCGTTGTAATATCGCTTGGGTGCGGCATCCTCAGAAGACCACACATGACCGGGAGGGAATTCACTCACATCCTCGCACAAGGGTTCGATGCCCTTCATTTCTGATGCGACCATCAAAGCGCCATCGGCCGTGTGACCGAAGTAGAGTGGAATGATCCCAATGGGGTCGCGGCCAATCAGCCACGTGTCATTTTCGACGTCATACAGCACAAAGGCAAACATGCCATCTAAGCGGTGGACTAGATCGCTGCCATGCTCCCGGTACAAACTAAGAATGACCTCGCAGTCGCTGCCGGTTTGGTAGGGGAAAGAAGTCGTTTGCGCTCGGAGTTGCTTGTGGTTGTAGATCTCCCCATTCACAGCCAGCGCCGTTCCGGTTTCCGGATCCAACAGGGGCTGGGCTCCACTGGTGACATCCACAATCGCCAACCGCTCGTGGGCGAGTACCGCGCGTTCATTTTGGAAAACGCCGGACCAATCCGGGCCACGGTGACGTTGCCTTTTGGAGATGGACAGGGCGGCCGAGCGGAGCTCATCCGATGGCGAATTGGAGTTCAGAATTGCTGTTATCGAACACATGGTCAAACTATACTTTGCTCTGCCTACGCATGAGGCGGAGCGGATGTTACATTTTGGTCCACTAAATTCCGCGGCTTGGTGATACCTTTGAGCTACCTCAGAAATTTTGAAACCATGTTCCTCAAACCTCAAGTTGCTTTGCTTGCTGCATTGCTGTGGCTCAATGCGTCTCTCTTTGGACAAATCGCGTCCGATGAAACCCCTTTTATCGAGCACGAAGTTTTGGTCATGTTGGCCAGCGATGTGCAGCCGGATAAGGTGCTAACGGAATTAGCCAAAGAAGTGGAATTTGAAGTGCTCGGTATTCCGTCGCCTTCTACTAACATTTATCACTTACATGTTGACGGGCCTGGATGGGCGGAATCTTTGGGTAAGTTCCAGTCCCACCGCCATGTCCGGGCGGCGCAGTTGAACCACGTGGTCTCAGAGCGGGAGACGGTGCCGAATGACCCCAATTTTGGCCAACAATGGCATCACGTGGAGTCGGGCGATCATGACATCGATTCTGACCTGGCATGGGATGTGACGACGGGTGGAGTGGCCGGCAACGGTGCGCGTATCGTCGTTGCCGTGCTTGAAGGAGGCGGTTCCAATTACAGCCACACGGATCTCATCGAAAACCACTGGACCAATCCTGGTGAGGTGCCCGACAACGGCATTGACGATGACAACAACGGCTATGTGGACGATTATAACGGCTGGAACGTAGGCAACAACAGCGATAACATCGCAGGGGGCGGCCACGGTACTTCGGTCAGTGGTATGATCGGTGCCACTGGCAACAATGGCACCGGCGGTGTAGGGGTGAACTGGGACGTTGACATCATGCAAGTGGACATGTCGAACGGACTTTCGGAGAGCAATGTCATAGCTGCCTACGAATACCCCAAAACCTTGCGGGACATGTACAACGCAACGGGGGGAGTCGAAGGCGCTTTTGTCGTTGCGACCAACGCCTCCTGGGGCATCGACCAAGCCAACCCGGCTAACTATCCAACGTGGTGTGCCTACTACGACGAACTCGGTGCCTCGGGCATCCTGAATTGCGGTGCCACGGCGAACCAGGCTTGGAACATTGACAACGTCGGTGACATGCCTACCGGATGTTCTTCTGACTACATGGTTTCCGTTACTGCGACAAATGACAACGATGTCCGAACGTTCAGCGGTTATGGAGTAGAAAGCATTGACCTGGGCGCTCCCGGCGAACAGGTGTACTTGCCCAGTGGCTCGAGCAACTACGGCAATACGAGCGGTACGTCTTTCGCCAGTCCATGTGTGGCGGGCGCCATTGCTTTGGTGTACAGCGTCCCTTGTCCGGACCTTGCGGAGCTGGCCATCGCCAATCCACAGGGCGCAGCGGATGTGGTGCTCGGTTACATATACGACGGTGTGGACCTAGTGCCCAACTTGCTCACGGAAGTGGCCACGGGAGGGCGCCTCAATGTGGCCAACTCGGTCAACCTTGCCATGGATGGATGTGGCCCGGTTGATTGCGCGATTGAGTCGTTTACAGCGACAGCGGAATGCGTGTACGACATGGGAGCGGATACGGTGTTGACGCTTGCCACGCTGGATGCCTCGTTCTCGAATTTCCTCTGCGCCGCAGATATCGTCTGTTTCAAAGATTCAGCAGCGGAGTCGTGGACGTGCGAACTAACGGAAGCTACTGGGCAGGCTCTGAGCAACACTTCGGCGTATACGATGGCCGGCCTGACCCCCAACACTACGTATGAAGTTTATTTTGTTTTGGATACGTTGCTCAGCGATACCATCAGCTTTGAGACGCCCAGTTGTGGCGCTTTGGTTCCGGGTTGCACCGATCCCGATGCCTTGAATTACGACGAAAATGCGACCCTCGATAACGGAGGGTGCGAGTACCCGTGCACCGATGTGGTGTTCACGATCACGACCGACTGCTGGCCAGAGGAAGTGGGGTGGGAAATTGTGAGCGAAACGGGTGAGGTGCTGGCCAGTGTTGAACCCGATACGTATGAGAACGAAGAGACTGATGAGGTTTGGGAGGGGTGCGTCACCAACAGTTGCTATGTGCTCACCATTACAGACGATTACGGCGACGGCATGTTTGGAAGCCAATGGGGCTCTTGCGATGTCGACGGCAATTACGTTTTGACTTCAGTGGACGGTGCGGTCATTGTCGCCATGGGAGACCCCGATTACGGCGATGCGATTTCGCACGACTTCTGCCTGCCGGTGGTTCCCGGTTGCACGGATGCAGGAGCATGCAACTTCAATGCCGAGGCCAATGCAGACGACGGGAGTTGCTACAGCGTTGGCGATGCCTGCGATGACGGCGATGAGGAAACGGTGCTGGATGCGTACACTGCCGATTGCGAATGCGCGGGTGTGTCAGCCGTTCCCGGTTGCATGGATGCTACCGCGTGCAATTTCGATGCGGAAGCCAATGTGGAAGACGGCTCCTGTTTTTACGTGGGGCAAGGCACCCTTGCCGGTGCACAGACCGCAACGGATATGACCACGGAGACCTACACCTACGATGGCAATGCCGACAATACGTATGCATGGACCGTCGATGGCGGTTCCATTCAAGGAGCGTCGAGCGGCGTTGGACTGTTGACAGTGGATGTCTTGTGGTCCTCGACTGGCAACGGCTCGGTAATGGTTACCGAGACCGATACCACAGGCTGCAGTGGTCAGGTGGAAGTGGAAGTGGACTTGTTGGTGAACGCGGTCAGTGAATTGGAAATGATGGGCTTGGCGTTGTTCCCGAACCCGGTGCAGGATGTCCTTACCCTTTCCATGCAAGATGCTGTTCGCGCAACAGAGTGGTTGGAACTCATCGACATCCGGGGTCAAGTGGTTCGCACGTGGCCCGCTGTTGACGCGCGGATGAACTTGAATGTACAAGACTTGGCGGTTGGGCTGTACACGCTTCGTATCGGCATGGAAGACGGCAGCGTAGCGTCTGCTCCGGTCGTTATTCAGCGTTAATCACCATCCGGGTGACCTAGGCAACAGCCGGTCCGATTTCGAACCAAAAAGAACCTCCATGGCGCTCCACGCCTTGGAGGTTTTTGTTTTCCCAAAGCGGTGCCAGCATTGCTTGCATTTCAGGTTGTTGTGCGACCCAAAATGCTGGGAAGATTGGGCGGTAGCGTTGGGGATTGCTCATCACCATTGCGGCCAATACGTATTGCTCGGAATAACCGCGCTCGCACATGTCTTGCTCGTAGTCCCATGGCAAGTAGATGTCATGCACCTGAACGATGACGCCTTGTTTGAGCCGCGGGAGCCATTCCAAAAAGAACACCGTCGCATCTGAATTGGGCAGTACGCGGTGGCTGTTATCGATGAATAAGATGTCACCGGCCTCGAGCTCATCGGCCCATTCGGTTCCCACCTGTTCAAATGGCCGACGGACGATGCGCTGCGACACCTGATCGATATCGGCACGGGGGTACGGATCGATGCTGATGATTTCTGTGTCGGTGCTGTACTGGTTTTTGGCTGCAGCCGCGACCAGCGTTGAATTGCCCGATCCGACCTCCATGTATTTTTTCGGCTTTCGTTCCGCGATGTACATGTAGAGAGCGGCGATGTCCAATCCGGGAAGGAAGTTGTTGTTCCAGGCAGGGAGGAGGGGATTCGATTCGTCCGACCGCTTGCGGATGACATGCAGTTGTTCCGTGTAGTTCAAAATGCGTTTCACTTCGCCCTCAATCTGCGGCTTCCTTTCGTCGAGGATGGTGTGGATTTCCTTCAAACCTTCGCCGGTTTCGGGTCGCGAGCGTGGGGTGAAATTCACACGGTAATCCAAGTGAAGAGTCTGCCACCGCTTGGATGCAAACCGGTAAATGGATTTGAGGGTGCTCATCCTTTTTGCTCTTCAGCGATCTGTTGGTCCCACTCGTTTCGCAAGCGCATCACTTCCTTCTTCGTCCACGCGCGTGTTTTTTCCAGCATCTCGCCGCCGTCAGGGAGGCAATAGGTCGGGCCGTAAGAAACTTTCACGTCGATGTGTTTGGCTCCGAATTGCTTCCATGCGTGGGGCACGAATTTCGCTTGGCCCACCCAGGCGATGTTCGGGTCCTTGTACTCGATGGCAATAGGCGTCACGGGGAATCCACCCTCGGCACTGATGTAAAACATCGAAGGTCGGTATTCGAGTACATCAGGCCCCATGTGGGTGGTCCCTTCCGGGAAAATCACGATGCCAAACCCATCCTGCAGACGTTGCTTGACGGATTCACGTGTCTCCTTCCTACTTGCTTTGCTTTTCCGGTTGACCCAGATGGTTCCCAACATCGTTGCGCCCCACCCGATGATGGGCCACGATTTGCTTTCCACTCTTCCCACAAAGACCACAGGTGTCTTCGCCGGAATCATCACCGCATCGACGTAGCTGCGGTGGTTCCCCATCAGAATGGACGGCTCTTCCGGTAACTCCCCCTCCACAAACACCCGGATGCCCATCATGGCGTACACACGTTGGATGAATTCGATGAGGATGCGGTGAATGCGGTGGCGATCTGCGCCATGAATAATCCGCACGACACTCAGTTTGAAGGTGTACGCCAAACTCAACAGGAGAAACCCGGGAATCCGGTAGCTGGAACGGAGAAAGCGCGCAATCATTCGTGCGAAGATAGGCTGAAGCGTTGGATGAAATCAGACTGGTGCACGAAGGGCAATTTTCTGAACTTCTTGGACGGCTTGGCTTCGACTTGAATCAACACTTGGTGGTCTAAAGGGTGCTCAAATTCCAAGCTGTACGCACAGAGAAAAAGTCCCTTGCCGGTGTAGCGTTCTCCGGGAATTTCATACCGATCATCACCGACGATTCCGTGGCCCGCACCGAACAAATGCCGCCGTATTTGGTGGGTCCGCCCAGTGATGGGCTCGACGCGAATGAAACTGACGGGACCGGCACCGGCCATCTGGCCTTGTGCCAACCGCTCCACACGCGTCGAGGAAGATTTTTGATCCAACGGCCAAGCCATGGCCATCGAACGCGGCACGGTCCCGTGCACCAAGGCCACATACCGCTTGGTCATGCACCGCTGCTCAAAGAGCAACCCCACTTCGCGCGCTGCTTGTGCCGTCTTCCCAAACACGACCCAGCCACTCGTTCCAAAGTCGAGGCGATGGCACGGCAAAAAGCCGCCACCAGAGCGATGTGCCTGCATGCGATTCACGGCTTGAACAAACGTTCGACCGCTGTTCCCAGATGTCAGCAATCCATGCGGTTTCCAAGCAATCAAGAGGTGTTCGTCCTCGAACCCGACATGCACTGGTGTATTGCTGGGATTCACTCCTGCGGAAGGGCTACGTTCATTTCGTGGAACATGAACGCCCACTTATCGGCTTGCTCGTCCAAGATTTTGGACGTAGGCTTTCCGGCGCCATGGCCTGCATTTTTTTCAATGCGAATGAGCGCTGGGCGATCACCCGCCTGGCAGGCCTGGAGCCGCGCGGCGAACTTGAAACTGTGCGCAGGTACAACGCGGTCATCGTGGTCTGCAGTGGTCACCATGGTGGCGGGGTAGGCGGTTTCTGGAGAGAGGTTGTGGTACGGGCTGTACCCGGCGAGGTTGTTGAAGTCTGCTTTGGAGCTGTCCGCGCAACCATACTCTGGAATCCAACCCCAGCCGATGGTGAATTGGTGGTATCGCAGCATGTCCATGACACCAACTGCGGGGAAGGCAACTCCGGCGAGCTCAGGACGTTGGGTCATGGTCGCACCGACCAGCAACCCCCCGTTGGATCCACCCGCAATGGCCAAGCGACTAGATTGGGTGTACCCTTGGTTGATGAGGTATTCACCGGCTGCGATGAAATCATCAAAGACGTTTTGCTTCTTGAGGAGCATGCCTGCTTCGTGCCATTCCTCGCCAAATTCACCGCCTCCGCGCAGGTTGGGCATGGCGTATACGCCGTCGTTTTCCAGGAGTAGCAACAACGAAGAGCTGAAGCTAGGAGTCAGACTGATGTTGAACCCCCCATAGGCGTAGAGGTAAGTAGGGCGATTGCCGTCCATTTCGAGCCCTTTCTTGTGGACGATGAACATGGGGATTTGGGTTCCATCTTTTGATTCATACCAAACTTGTTTGGATTCGAAATCCCCGGGGTTGAAGTCCACTTCTGGCGCAGCGAACAGGGTACTTTCACCAGTTGCCATATCATAGCGGTAAATGGACGTCGGGTAGGTAAAAGAGGTGAATGCGTAGAAGGATTCTGTGGCATCGATTTTACCCCCAAAACCGCCGGCTGAACCGGCTTCGTTGGGCAGCTCAATGGTACGTGGATTAGAGCCATCCATGTCCATCCGGACAACCGCATTGCATGCATTCTTGAGGTAGGTTGCAAAGAGTTGACCGCCGGTGCTGCGCACCCCTTCGAGCAGGTGCTCGTCGGCGGGGATGACATCCACCCAGTCGGAGGTGTTGGAGGCGGAAATCCCGACCAAACGGTACGTCGGGGCATCGACGTCGGTCAGCACCAAGAACCGACCATTGTGGTGGTCCACTGCAGAACTTCGGGTGTTGAAGCCGGAGATCAGCGATTGCCAAGAAGCGTTGGGATCGGTCAAGTCCAAAAAGTCCAGGCTGTTCCCGTCGGTTCCAGTTGAGGAATTGAGGATGAGGTAATGCCGGTCCTCGGTCGCGTATGCAAAGTGGTAACGATTGGGTTCGTTGTCGTTGCGGTAGACCAAGCGGTCTTTGGATTGATCTGTTCCAACCTCGTGGTAGTACACGCTGTGGAACGTGTTTTCCGCGCTTAGTTCGCTTCCTTCCGGTGCTGGGTATCGGCTGTAGTAGAATCCATTTCCAACCCAGCTTGTTCCGGAGAATTTGACCCAACGCAATACATCGCCTTGAGGTGTGCCTGTAGCCAGGTCGTAGACGTGAATTTCTTGCCAATCGGACCCCGCTTCGTTTTGAATCACAGCGATGTATCGATTGTCATCGCTCGCACTTCCGAGCGACGCGGTGACGGTGCCGTCCTCACTTAAGGCATTCGGATCGAGGAAGAGTTTGTCCTCGCCGTCGAGGGTTTCGCGCACGTACCAAACGCTTTGGTTCTGCAATCCATCATTCTTTGACAAGAAGTACCGGTCGCCGACTTTGCGGGGCATCCCGATTTTTTCGTAGTTGTAGAGCGCTTCAAAGCGGTTGCGAAGTGTTTGGCGCCAAGCGAGGTCGTTCAGGTAGCCTTGGGTGAATTCAATCTGCTTATCGACCCATGCTACGGTCTCTTCGGAACGGTCGTCTTCCAACCAACGATACGGGTCGGCAACCTCAACTCCCCACAGGGTGTCTTTGACGTTTTCGGTGCGGGTCTGAGGATAGTCCATAGCGCGTTGCATCGGCTTCGAAGGGGTTTGGCAATTGGTGAGAAAGAGCGAGGCGCACAATGCCATGGCAATAGCGACTGTGCCTTTGAATGGTTGGGCTGCAGGTTGGTGAATCATGGAACAGCGATTATTTTCCCCAAAAATACCGGAAACATGAGCAACGTGAGCGACGAGATTGACTTTCAGATTTATGGGGATGACATGCAGGCTGTAGAAGTTGAATTGGATCCCGGTGAGACAGTCGTAGCAGAAGCAGGAGCCATGAATTGGATGGAAGAGGGCATCCGTTTTGAAGCTCGGATGGGTGACGGGTCTGCAGTGGATTCAGGATTTTTCGGATCCCTGTTGGGCGCTGGCAAGCGCATCTTGACCGGTGAATCCTTGTTCATGACGCATTTCACCAACGACGGTTTGGGCAAGCGTCGGGTGGCGTTTGCTTCCCCGTATCCGGGCAAAATCATGCCCATCCAGTTGGCTGAACTCGGTGGTGAGGTGATCTGCCAAAAAGATGCCTTCCTGTGCGCTGCAAGGGGCACTGAGGTGTCCATTGCGCTGAACAAGCGCTTGGGCTCCGGTTTTTTTGGCGGTGAAGGATTCATCCTGCAACGGCTCCGAGGAGATGGAATGGCCTTTTTGCATGCCGGTGGGACCATCGTCCAAAAGCAACTCAACAACGACAGCTTGCGCATCGATACCGGATGCATTGTGGCCTACGCGGGTCAAATCGATTATTCGGTTGAGGCGGCCGGCGGCTTGAAGTCTATGTTCTTTGGAGGGGAAGGGTTATTCCTCGCTACGCTCAGGGGGACGGGAACGGTGTGGTTGCAATCCTTGCCGTTCAGCCGGTTGGCCAATCGTATTATAGCCAATGCTCCGGCGGCAGGAGGGAACTCCAAAGGAGAGAAGTCGGCTTTGGGGCAACTCGGGCGCATGATGGACGGTGATTTTCGAATTTGAACTATGTTTGCACTTGTCGACAAGTAAGCCACGCCCGTGCGGTCAAACCCCACGTTTATTTACCCCTCCTTTTTCTAGATGAAACTTTTCGTTGCCAAATTGAACCGAGATGTTCAGGATGAGCATTTGGTTGAGGCGTTCTCAGCATTCGGTGAAGTCGCTTATGCGCGGGTCATCACGGACCGAGATACCGGTCAGTCGAAATGCTTTGGTTTTGTACAAATGCGAGAAGAGTCCTCTGGAAAAGCTGCCATTGAAGCCATGAATGGGGCGGAGTTAATGGGATTTCGAATGGTCGTTAAGGAAGCGGAAGAGCGCCCGCGTGCGCAAGGGGCAGGAGGTGACCAACGTTCGGGCCGGCGTCCCGATTCATCCGGAGATAGTCCGCGTTCACCGCGAGGATCGGATGGTACAGAGTTCAGTCGTCAATCCGGTACGCCTGAAGAGCCTCAGCGTGATTTTCGCAAAAAAACGAGTCCAAAAAAGGGCAGCAAGCCAAAGGGCCAACGCGACATCTACGCCGACGGTCCGAAGCCATCGAAATTGAAGAAATCGAAGCCAAAAAATACCGATTGGCTTGACGATTTAGACGAGTATTGAGTCAGACAGAATAGCAACAAATTGGGGAGCAACATGCTCCCTTTTTTTCTGCCTTATTTGTCGGCTTTTTATGTTCAATTCCGTATGAATTACATCGCTTTTAGGCGGACAAAAAACAGATTTAATCGAGATAATCGGCGTGAATGTCGATAAGTGTGCGAAAATTCGCTATATTTACGATGCCATAAACCATCACGAAAATGAGCCGTATCCTACTGCTTTGCGCCGGATTTTTGATGTCCGGACTCACTTTTGGTCAGTATTCACTGACAGTTTCGGAGCATGCGACTGACATCGTACCTGGTCAAACGACCTATCGGATGTACGTCGACATGATCAATTCTGGAGACTTTTTGAGCTCCGTCTACGGGAATGAAGGCGACCCTATGTCGTTCTCCACCTCAGACGGATTCTACAACGACGCTTTCGGCTCCACGGTCGCTTCAGGTATCAACCCTGCGTTCATCGCATTTTTCCCAACCATTGCAGCGGATAGCTGGATCACCATCGGGATTGATAGCCAGAACACAGGAGATGAGGTGCCAATCAGCACAGTGGAAGATTCCGCTCAGCCATTTGTAGCGGCCTTCCAACAAGGATCTGCTATTGATGGTCAGGACATCACGATCAACACCCAAACGGGTGGTGCATGGTATGTGTTGAACAATACACCAAACGGGTTGCCGGATGACAACATGCAGGTGTTGGTGATGCAGTTCACCACTACGGGCACGTTCTCCGGCCAAATGAACTTCCAAATTTTCGAGAACGGTGATGGTTCTACGGACATTCGGAAAACGATTTCATTTGATGGCACCGGTACATTCTACCAGGAAGGCGAAGGCGGCGGCGGTACAGATCCGGTTCTCGGATGTACCGATGCTGCTGCATGCAACTACAATGCAGATGCTACCGAAGACGATGGTTCGTGCACTTTCCCAGACGCAGGCTACGACTGCGACGGCAACTGCTTGAACGACGCGGACAGCGACGGCACGTGTGATGAATTCGAAGTAGCCGGTTGTACGGACGATACAGCGTGTAACTACAATGCAGATGCAACGGACGATGACGGTTCATGCTCTTACGCCGACGCAGGCTACGATTGCGACGGCAACTGCTTGAACGACGCAGACGGAGACGGCACGTGTGATGATTTTGAAGTAGCCGGTTGTACGGATGATGCAGCGTGTAACTACAATGCAGACGCTACGGAAGACGACGGCTCTTGCTTGGAATTGGATGAGTGCGGTGTTTGCGGCGGTGAGGGCATCGCTGATGGCGCGTGCGATTGTGAAGGCAACACAGTAGATGCGTTGGGTGTATGCGGAGGTGATTGTACTTCCGATGCCAACGGCAACGGCATTTGCGACAGCGACGAACTCGCTGGTTGCACCGATAGCGCTGCGTGCAATTACAACGCGGACGCTACCGAAGATGACGGCTCATGCGACTACTGCTCATGCGGAGGTGAATCTACCGGTGGTGAGACGAGCGGCTACACGCTGACAGTCGAAGAGCATGCCGTTGATATCATCCCTGGCCAGACCACGTACCGCTTGTACGTAGACTTGGTGAATGCGGATGATTTCTTGAGCTCTGTTTACGGCAACGACGCCGATCCATTGAGCATTGCGACTGACGTCGGATTCTACAACGATCCATTCGGCGCAACGGTCGCTTCCGGCATCAACCCTGCATTCATTGGGTTCTTCCCAACAATTGCAGGTGACAGCTGGATCACGATTGGAATTGACAGCCAGAACACAGGCGATGAAGTGGCAATCAGCACGGTAGAAGATTCTGCTCAGCCATTCGTTGCTGCGTTTGATTCGGGTTCTGCCATCGACGGCCAAGACTTCACCTTGAACACCCAGACGGGTGGTGCTTGGTACGTATTGAACGGCACACCAAACGGTCTATCCGATGCGGACGGTCGTGTGTTGGTGATGCAATTGACGACTTCAGCGGGTCTTTCGGGTACGCTTCCTGTTCAGATTTTTGAGAACGGCGACGGCACGAACGACTTGCGTAAGACCTTCACGTTTGACGGTGTAGGCACATTTAATGCAGAGGGCGAAGGATCAGGCGGCACGGGCGGCAACGCTTGCGGCTGCACGGACGACTCGGCCACGAACTACGATCCAGACGCGGATTATGATGATGGTAGCTGTGAGTATGCTATACTCGGTTGTACTGACGCTACGGCGTGTAACTACAACGCTGACGCCACGGAAGATGACGGTTCTTGCTTGCAACTCGATGAGTGCGGCGTATGCGGCGGTGACGGCATTGCTGACGGCGCTTGCGACTGCGACGGCAACGGTCCAGACGCAGGCTACGACTGCGACGGCAACTGCTTGAACGACGCGGACAGCGACGGCACGTGTGATGAATTCGAAGTAGCCGGTTGTACGGACGATACAGCGTGTAACTACAATGCAGACGCAACGGACGATGACGGTTCATGCCTCCAGCTTGACGAGTGCGGCGTGTGTGGCGGTGACGGCATTGCTGACGGCGCTTGCGATTGTGAAGGCAACGGACCTGAAACAGGCTACGACTGCGACGGCAACTGCTTGAACGACGCGGACGGCGACGGTACGTGTGATGAATTTGAACTTTCGGGTTGTACTGATTCATCAGCGTGTAACTACAATGCCAACGCTACGGAAGACGACGGTTCATGCTTGCAATTGGATGAATGCGGTGTTTGCGGCGGTGACGGCATCGCTGACGGCGCTTGCGACTGCGATGGCAACGGTCCTGAAGCAGGATATGACTGTGACGGCAACTGCTTGAACGACGCCGATGGCGACGGTACATGCGATGAATTCGAGGTAGCTGGTTGTACAGACAATGCGGCATGTAACTACAATGCCGACGCTACGGACGATGATGGCTCTTGCTTGGAATTGGACGAGTGCGGCGTATGCGGTGGTGACGGCATTGCCGACGGCGCATGCGACTGTGATGGCAACGGACCTGAAGCAGGCTACGACTGCGACGGCAACTGCTTGAACGACGCGGACGGTGACGGAACTTGCGATGAATTTGAAGTAGCGGGTTGCACGGACGAAGCGGCCTGCAACTACGATGCTGCTGCGACAGATAACGACGGCTCATGCGATTACTGCTCATGCGGTGGAGAATCAACCGGTGAATCCAGTGGATACACATTGACGGTTGAGGAACACGCCGTGGACGTGGTACCTGGGCAAACCACCTACCGCCTCTACATCGATGTATTGAACGAAGACGACTTCGTGAGCTCGGTTTATGGCAACGACGGAGACCCCTTGGTATTGAACACGGATGATGGGTTCTACAATGACGCCTTTGGAGCGACAGTCGCTTCGGGCATCAACCCAGCTTTCATCGCAGTCTTCCCAACCATTGCTGCGGACAGCTGGATCACCATTGGCATTGATAGCCAAAACACCGGTGCCGAGGTAGCCATCAGCACAGTTGAGGATTCTGATCAGCCCTTCGTTGCTGCATTCCAATCGGGATCTGCCATTGATGGACAGAACATTTTACTTGATACGCAGACAGGTGGTGCATGGTATGTATTGAACGGCACACCAAACGGTTTGCCCGACGCCAACGGTCGCGTGTTGATCATGCAATTGACGACTACGGGTGGCCTTTCCGGTACCCTGCCAATCCAGATTTTCGAGAACGGCGACGGCGCGAACGATTTGCGCAAGACCTTCACATTTGATGGAACCGGTACCTTCAATGCCGAAGGCGAGAGTGGCGGCAGCACGGGCGGAAACGCGTGTGGCTGCACGGACGAAGAAGCCACCAACTACGACCCAGATGCTGCATACGACGATGGCAGCTGTGAATACGTAGTTCCTGGATGTACCGACGCTACTGCATGTAACTACGATCCCGATGCCAACGAAGACGATGGTTCGTGCTTGCAGTTGGACGAGTGCGGTGAGTGCGGCGGTGACGGCATTGCCGACGGAGCCTGCGATTGCGACGGCAACGGCCCTGAAGCGGGCTACGATTGTGATGGCAACTGCTTGAATGACATGGACGGCGACGGCGTGTGTGATGAATTCGAAGTAGCTGGTTGTACAGACGATGCAGCGTGTAACTACAACGCCGACGCTACGGATGACGACGGTTCTTGCTTGGAATTGGATGAGTGTGGTGTGTGCGGCGGTGACGGCATCGCTGACGGCGCTTGTGACTGCGACGGAAACGGTCCTGAAACAGGCTACGATTGCGACGGCAACTGCGTGAATGACGCAGATGGCGACGGCGTATGCGATGAATTCGAAATTGCTGGATGTACCGACGCAACAGCGTGTAACTACAACGGCGATGCTACGGATGACGACGGCTCATGCTTACAACTCGATGAGTGTGGCGTGTGCGGAGGCGACGGCATTGCAGATGGTACGTGCGACTGCGACGGCACCCTCCCTGAAACCGGTTACGACTGCGACGGAAATTGTGTAAACGATGCGGATGACGATGGCGTTTGTGATGAATTCGAAGAGTCTGGTTGTACTGACGCTGAGGCGTGTAACTACAACGCGAGCGCAACAGAAGACGACGGAACGTGCACTTACCCTGAGACCGGTTACGATTGTGACGGCAACTGCCTGAACGACACAGACGGCGACGGCGTGTGCGACGAATTCGAAGTCGCTGGTTGTGATGACGCTGAAGCGTGCAACTACGACGAAGGAGCCACGGACAACGACGGCTCTTGTGAATACCCTGACGCGGGTTACGATTGTGATGGCAACTGCTTGAGCGACGCAGACGGTGATGGCACCTGCGACGAATTCGAAGTGGCAGGCTGCCAAGATGAAGCAGCGTGCAACTACAATGCCGATGCAACGGACGAAGACGGTTCTTGCACCTATGCTGAGGATGGTTATGACTGCGACGGCAATTGCCTGAACGATGCCGACGGCGACGGGGTGTGTGACGAATTTGAGGTGGCAGGCTGCCAAGATGAAGCAGCGTGCAACTACAATGGTGACGCGACTGATGACGACGGTTCTTGTGAATACCCTGACGCGGGTTACGATTGCGATGGCAACTGCCTGAGCGATGCTGACGGTGATGGAGTTTGCGACGAATTCGAAGTGGCGGGCTGCCAAGATGAAATGGCGTGCACCTACAACGCTGACGCGACGGACGAGGACGGGTCTTGCACCTATGCAGAAGACGGTTATGATTGCGACGGCAACTGCCTGAACGATGCGGACGGCGACGGCGTATGCAACGAGTTTGAGATAGCGGGCTGTACGGACGAGGCAGCATGCAACTATGATCCTAATGCCACGGAGGAAGACGGTTCATGTGCTGAACTGGACGAATGCGGTGTGTGCGGTGGTGCTGGCATCCCAGAAGGAGCTTGCGACTGCGACGGCAACGCGCCAGAATTTGCTTACGATTGTGACGGTAACTGCTTGAGCGACGAAGACGGAGATGGTATCTGCGATGAATTTGAATTCCCAGGTTGCACGGATCCAGAGGCTGCCAACTACGACGAAGCATCTACCTATGATGACGGTTCATGTGAATACGCAGGATGTACGGTGTCGTTTGCGTGTAACTACGATCCCTCGTTGGACATCCTTGATTTCAGTGCCTGCGACTTCACATCGTGTGTAGGTTGTACTGATGAGGCTGCGTGTAACTACGAAGCTGACAATACACAAGACAACGGTTCATGTGAATACCCTGAAGAAGCGTATGACTGTGACGGCAATTGCCTGAGCGATATGGATGGTGATGGCGTATGCGACGAGTTGGAAGTATTGGGTTGTACCGATCCGGAAAACCCAGGATACGACGCAGATGCAACGGAAGACGATGGTAGCTGCTTGGTAGCTGGATGTACGGACGAGTCAGCGTGCAACTTTGACGCTGCGGCCGATTACCTCGACGCCTCACAATGTGATTACACGACGTGTGCTGGATGTACGGATGACGAAGCGTGCAACTACGATGAAACAGCGACGTTGGATAACGGTTCTTGTGAGTACCCGGCACTCAGCTTCCTCGATTGCGATGGCAATTGCTTGAACGATGCGGATGGTGACGGCGTGTGCAACGAGCTCGAAATTGCAGGTTGTACCGATCCCGAGTCGGATTCATACATGCCTGAAGCGACAGACGAAGATGGTTCTTGCATTTACCTCGGATGTACCGCTTCAAGCGCTTGTAACTACGACCCAACTGCCAACTTCAACGACGGTTCATGTGACTTCGAGTCGTGTGTTGGTTGTGGGAACGAGACGGCATGCAACTATGATCCGGCTGTTACATACTCGAACAACGCCTTGTGCGACTTTGCGGAAGAAGGGTATGATTGCGATGGCAACTGCTTGAGCGATGCAGACGGTGATGGCGTGTGTGACGAATTTGAAATTGCTGGTTGCCAAGACGCAGATGCGTGCAACTACGATGAAGACGCCACGGATTCAGACGATTCGTGCGACTTCAGCTGCTACGGCTGTACTATTTCTTCATCGTGCAATTACGACCCAACGGCTACTGTAAACGACGGTTCGTGTGATTTCGAGAGCTGTGTAGGTTGCACGAATGAAAACGCTTGCAACTACAACCCTGAAGCGACGATTGCAGCGAATGGCCAGTGCACGTTCCCCTCAAGCCCATTTGAGGATTGCGATGGCAACTGCCTGAACGACGCAGACGGCGATGGTGTATGCGACGAACAAGAAATCTACGGATGTACGACACCAGGCGTTGGATTTGATCCTTTCGCAACGGAAGATGATGGCTCTTGCCCTGTGGGCGGTTGCATCATTCCTTCGCCAACGTTTGCTTGTAACTACGATCCGGATGCGGACTACTTAATCTATGCCATGTGTGTTAACCCACCTTGTGGCACAACGGCTGGCAGCCCAACTCCGGGTGGCTTGCTCGTGGGAGGTTGCACGGACATTTTCGCTTGCAACTACGACCCTGCAGCAACGGAAGAAGACGGTTCTTGTGAGTACACCTCTTGCTTGGGTTGTACGGATGCGGATGCGTGCAACTATGACGCGGATGCGATTTACAATGACGGTTCTTGTGAATATGCCAGCTGTGCTGTTGGTGGGTGTGATAACCTGAATGCGTGCAACTTCAACCCAGATGCCACATTCAACGACGGTTCGTGCGAATACACCTCTTGCTTGGGTTGCACGGACGAGAACGCTGCGAACTATGATCCAACGGCGACGGTGGATGACAATTCGTGTGAGTTCCCAGGTTGTGTATTCCCTGCAGCGTGTAACTACGATGCTACAGCGAACACCAACGACGGTTCTTGCGAGTACACGTCGTGCGCAGGTTGTATGAATGCGTCTGCTTGCAACTTCGATCCAGAGGCAACCATCTCTGACTTCTCGACATGCGAGTTTGCTGAAGAAGGCTACGATTGCGACGGCGCTTGCTTGAATGATGCGGATGGCGATGGCATTTGTGACGAATTTGAAGTCGCTGGCTGCACAGACGCGGCGGCGGACAACTACGACAACGATGCCACGGACGATGACGGCTCGTGCGAGTACCCCGTGCCAGGATGTACTATCCCAGCTGCGTGTAACTTCGATCCAGCGGCGACGGTCAATGACGGTTCATGTGACTTCGAAAGCTGCCTCGGTTGTTTGGATGCTGCTGCGTGCAACTTTGACGGTGAAGCCTTGTACAACGACCAATCGCAGTGCGTCTTCCCAGCTCCATTCGTGGATTGTGACGGCAACTGCTTGAGCGACTCAGACGGTGACGGCATCTGCGATCAGGCGGACAGCTGCAGCGATATGAGCGCTTGCAACTACGACGATCCTGCCAACACTTCTTGCCAAGAACTTGATGTTTGCGGCGTTTGCGGTGGTAATGGTGTGGATACGGACGGTGACGGCATTTGCGATAGCCAGGAAGTCGGTGGATGTATGGATGAATTGGCGTGCAACTACGACGCGAGTGCAACCGACGAAGACGGCTCGTGCACCTTCTGCGGATGCGAGACGGCTACGGCTAACTTTGAAGGGTACAATGTCATTGTGGAGCCACATATGGTTCACACTTCTGGTGACTTGGCTGGGTTGACTACGTACCGCTTGTACTTCGAAACCCCGAACGCAACCGATGTGGTTACGTCGTTCACGGGTAACGCTGAGTATGCTCTGGAATTGGCAACAACGACTTCATTCTACCAGCACCCCGCGGGTAGCTGGACCTCTGAAGCGTTGACCGAGTTTGCCATTGGTTTCTTCCCAGATGTGGTCTACGATTCGTATGTCACGTTGAATTTGGAAGGCCCCGCACAGGGAACAGAACTCAATCCAACGGCCCTGCCAGGTTCATGGACAAGCGATTTCGCGCAAGGCAACAATATCTTGATTGATGACTTGGCGGGTAGCGGATGGTACGTGACTCCTGACGGATCTAATACACTTGTTGATGAAGATAACCGCGTGTTCTTCGCCCAATTGACCACTGACGGTACGATTTACGGCCAGTTCCGTGCTCAGGTCTTCCCTGAAGGCGACAACATCAACGACGAGCGTGTTGACATCAGCTTCGTTCAGCAGCTCTGCAGCGGTTGTACCGATGCGGAAGCGTGTAACTACAGCCCTGGTGCCAATACGGACGATGGATCGTGCTACTACGCGCCAGCCGACAACTTGGATTGTGACGGCGTTTGCTTCAATGACGCAGATGGCGACGGCATTTGCGACGACGAAGAAGTGGCTGGATGTACCGACGCAGGTGCGTGCAACTACAATGCGGATGCAACGGACGACGACGGTAGCTGTGACTTCGCTGAGGCGGGTTACGACTGCGATGGCAACTGCTTGCTCGATTCGGACGGCGACGGCATCTGCAATGCGTTCGAAACCCTCGGATGCACCGAAGAAGGGGCGTGTAACTACAACGCGGATGCGTCTGAAGCAGACGGTTCTTGCTTCTATGCACAGGACGGCTACGATTGCGATGGCGTTTGCTTGACCGATACCGACGGTGACGGCGTCTGCGATGAATTCGAAATTGCCGGATGCACCGATGCGACGGCTTGCAACTACGACGAAGCGAACACGGAGGAGGATGGAAGCTGTGACTACTGCTCTTGCGGTGATCCCGTGACCAACTACACCATGACCGTTGAGGAGTACGCTGTTGATGGCATCGAGGGTATGACAACGTACCGTTTCTACATCGACATGGAAAATCCAACGGATTTCTTGAGTGCGATGTACGGAACCAGCGTGGATCCGATGACGTTGTCGACAGCGGATGGATTCTACAATGACCAGTACGGCGCGATTACAGCCGATGGTATTTTGACGCCGTTCATTGCGATTTTCCCATCGCTTGAATACGACAGCTGGGTGACCATTGGTATCGACAGCGCACCTCAGGGCTCTGAGGTAGTTATTTCAACTGTTGAGAGTGGTGACCAGCCTTGGATTCAATCATTCGCTTACGGTTCTGATATCGCAGGACAAGACTTCACAGTCAACGATTCGTACGGTGGAGCGTGGTTCGTAACCAACGGTTCAGCGAACGGTTTGCCTGACGCCGACAACCAGCGCGTCTTGTTCATGCAGTTGACGGCCAGTGGAGCGATTTCAGGTGTGATGAATGCCCAAATCTTCCCTGAAGGCAACGGCGACAATGAAACCTTCAAATCATTCGCCTTTGACGGACCTGGTGTTTACACGGCCGAAGGCGAATCTGAAGGTGGCGTAGGCAATGCGTGTGGCTGTACCGATGAAAACGCTGACAACTACGACATGCACGCTGAGTACGACGATGGCGGCTGCATCTACTACGGTTGTATGGATGCTATGGCATGCAACTACGATGAAACGGCCAACACGGATGATGGTTCTTGCTACTACGTTGTGGAAGGCTACGATTGCGACGGCGTTTGCTTGGCCGATGAGGACGGCGACGGTGTTTGCGATTCGTTCGAGGTTGAAGGTTGCCAAGATGCTACGGCGTGTAACTACAATGAGTTTGCTACTGATGCGGCCGATTGTGTGTACCCTGACGGCATCTGCGATACCTGCTCCGGTGAGACGGACGGTACCGGAACGGTCGTGGACAATGACGCCGATGACGATGGAATCTGTGACGCAGATGAGGTAGTAGGATGTCAAGACGCTACGGCGTGTAACTACTTGCCAACGGCAACGGATGCCGGTGAGTGTGACTTCTGCTCATGCCTCGGTAACGAAGCTTCGATTGCTGGTTACGACGTGATCATTGAAACGGTCATGGAACACACCGAAGGCGAATTGGCCGGTTTGACCACCTACCAGGTGTTCTTGTCTACGCCAAACGCTTCTGACGTGTTGACTGCGATTGTCGGTGACCAAGAGTTTGCGCTCAACTTGAGCAGTACCACATCATTCTACCAGCACCCAGGCGGAGGGGTGACCCCTGAAGGCTTGAGTGCAGCCATGTTGTCTGTGGCTCCTGAATTGGCTTACGACTCATACGTAACCATCGGATTGGATGGCCCAGCAACATCACTGGATGAAATGAACACAGGCATCGTTCCAGGACCTTGGTCCGCGTCGTTCGAAGCCGGTGGTCCGGTCAACGTCAACGATGAATTCGGAGGCGGTTGGTACGTGGTGCCCGACGCAGCCAATGCGATTGTCGGTGACGACGCCCGTATCCTGATTGCACAATTGACGACAGACGGCCAGATTTCTGGATCGTTCCGAGCTCAGGTCTTCCCTGAGGGCGATTACGCAAACGATGACCGTGTGGACATCTCGTTCTTGGATGCGGTGTGTGGTTGCAACGACCCCGACGCAATCAACTACGATCCTGAAGCGGACTTCGATCCAGACGGAACGTGCATCGACGCGGTCCCAGGATGTATGGATGAGGCGGCTTGCAACTACGATGCAGAGGCCAACACCGACGATGGTTCTTGCTACTATGCTGAAGCCGGTTACGACTGCGATGGCGTATGCTTGAATGATGCAGACGGCGATGGCGTGTGCGACGAGTTTGAAGTGGCGGGTTGTACAGACGCTGAAGCGTGCAATTACGACGCCGATGCGACGGACGATGACGGTTCATGTGAGTTTGCTGAAGCGGGCTACGATTGCGACGGCAATTGCTTGAGCGATGTGGACGGCGACGGCATCTGTGACGAGTTTGAAATAGCCGGCTGCCAAGACGAAGCGGCGTGTAACTACAACGCGGACGCCACAGACGAAGACGGCAGCTGCTTCTACGCAGAAGAATTCTATGACTGCGACGGTAACTGCTTGAATGATGCCGATGGTGACTACGTCTGCGATGAGGACGAGGTGGCCGGCTGCATCAACCCCAATGCATGCAACTACGTCGATCCTTCCCTCGTAACTGATCTGGAGGCCTGTGTCTTCCCGGAAGAGGGTTACGACTGCGACGGCAACTGCTTGAACGATTCAGACGGCGACGGCGTATGTGACGAGTTTGAAGTGGAAGGTTGCCTAGATGAAGCAGCCTGTAACTACAACGCGGATACGACCGACGAAATCGATTGTGTCTACCAAGAAGAAGGCTATGACTGTAACGGCGTTTGCTTAAACGATGCCGACGGAGACGGAGTATGCGATGAATTCGAAATCGAAGGCTGCACGGACCCTGTAGCATGCAACTACGACGAAGCGAACTCGGAAGAGGACGGTTCTTGTGAGTACTGCTCTTGCGGCGAGCCGTTGAGCGGGTACACGCTGGAGGTTGAGGAGCATGCCGCGGACGGCATCGCTGGCATGACGACGTACCGATTCTATATCGGCATGGAAAATGCCTCGGACTTCTTGAGTGCGATATACGGTAGCCTTGAGTTCCCGTTGAACCTGTCGACTTCGACCGGCTTCTACAACGACGAATACGCAACAGGCGCGACGGCTGAAGGCATCAACCCTGCATTCCTCGGATTCTTCCCAACACTTGCTTACGACAGTTGGGTGACGATCGGAGCAGAGAGCCAAGTGTCTGCTGGACAAGTACCAGCGAGCACAGTCGAAAGTGCGTTCCAGCCTTGGACGGGCGCCTTCGCCTTCAACTCAGATTTGAGCGGTCAGGACGTCGCAATTGACGACTGGTACGGCGGCGCTTGGTATGTCACCAACGGTGCTACCAACGGTGTAGCCGATGCTGAGAACCAGCGCGTGCTGATCATGCAAATGACGACGGCTGGTGACATCAGCGGTACGTTGAATGCGCAGATCTTCCCGAACGGAGTCGGTGCAGACGAAATCTTCAAGACGTTTACGTACGACGGCACCGGTACCTTCAACGCAGATGGTGAATCAGCCTCTGGTGTGGGCAACGCTTGCGGTTGCACCGACCCAGAAGCGTCGAACTATGACGAGGATGCAGAGTACGAAAACGATTCGTGCTTGTACCCAGGTTGTACCGACGAGGCGGCGTGCAACTACGATGCCACGGCCAACACGGACGATGCATCATGTGATTACGCTGAAGAAGGCTACGACTGCGATGGCGTTTGCTTGAACGACGCTGACGGCGACAGTGTGTGCGATGAGTTTGAAATCGCCGGTTGCCAGGATGCTGCGGCATGCAACTACAATGCGGATGCTACTGATGAGGATGGATCATGCACGTATGCCGATGCCGGTTACGATTGCGACGGCAACTGCCTGAACGACGCAGACGGCGACGGTGTGTGTGACGAATTCGAAATCGCCGGATGTACCGATGCTGAAGCGTGCAACTACGACGCAGACGCCACCGACGACAATGGTTCTTGCACTTACGCTGAGACCGGTTACGACTGTGACGGCAACTGCTTGAATGACGAGGACGGTGACGGTGTATGCGATGAATTCGAAATCGCTGGTTGCCAAGACGCAGCGGCGTGCAACTACAACGTTGACGCGACCGACAGCGACGAATCTTGCACGTATGCTGAAGAAGGCTATGACTGTGACGGCAACTGCCTGAACGACATGGACGGCGACGGCGTATGTGATGAATTCGAAGTTGCCGGTTGCCAGGATGCTACGGCGTGCAACTACAACGCGGATGCGACCGACGAGGATGGATCGTGCACGTACGCTGAAGAAGGTTACGATTGTGATGGCAACTGCCTGAACGATGCCGACGGCGACGGTGTATGCGATGAATTCGAAATCGAAGGTTGCACAGATGCAGAGGCTTGCAACTACGATGCGGACGCGACGGATGACAACGGTTCTTGCACGTACGCAGAAGCAGGTTACGATTGCGATGGCAACTGCCTGAACGATGCGGACGGTGACGGCGTCTGCGACGAGTTCGAAGTTGCTGGCTGTACCGATGCTGGTGCATGCAACTACAGCGCCGACGCGACGGACGATGACGGATCATGCACGTATGCTGAAGAAGGCTATGACTGCGATGGCAACTGCCTCAACGACATGGACGGCGACGGCGTGTGCGACGAATTCGAAGTGGCCGGATGTACGGATGCTGAAGCGTGCAACTACGACGCGGATGCAACGGACGATGACGGTTCTTGTACATACGCTGATGCGGGTTACGATTGTGATGGCAACTGCCTGAACGATGCAGACGGCGACGGCGTGTGCGATGAGTTTGAAGTGTTCGGATGTACGCATCCTGATGCGTGCAACTACGATGCTGACGCCACTGAAGACGACGGATCGTGTGAATACGCTGACATGGGCTACGATTGCGACGGCAACTGCTTGAGCGACGTAGACGGTGACGGTGTATGCGACGAGTTCGAAGTGGCCGGCTGTACGTATACATCTGCTGCGAACTACGCCATGGGTGCCACCGACGATGATGGCTCTTGCCTCTTCGAAGGTTGCATGGACGACGGAGCATTCAACTTCAATGCTTACGCCAATGCGGGTGGTGATTGTGCAAGCGCACCAATCGCTGACTTCAATGGCGACGGCGTGGTGCAGAACCAAGACTTGCTCGACTTCTTGTTGGCCTACGGTCAGACCGGTCCGGAATGGGGCGGTGTAGATTGGGTCCAGGAGGCGTGTAACGTGGTGGCTACTCCACTCGAAGATCTGTACACACCAGTTGACTACTGCGCTGCAGACAGCCCAGCTGAGGTGTGCGCCGAGATGGGATGTACGTATCCGTTAGCGAGCAACTACGATCCAGAAGCCACCGTCGACAGCGGCGATTGCGTCTGGACGGGATGTACCGATGCGGAAGCACTCAACTACAACCCAGTAGCGAACCTCGAAGACGATACGTGTACGTACCAGATTTGTCCAGACTTCAACGGAGACGGACAAGTCCAAGCGCAAGACTTGCTTGACTTCTTGCTGGCTTGGGGTACAACGTACTAATCGAGCACAAAACACACATTGCGGGCCGCCTTTCTTATGAAGGGTGGCCCGTTTTGTTTGGGCGCGCTTGGTGGCCGGAGTACTTTTGCTCGAAAGAAGAAAGCCATGATAAAGGGTCTACAGGGAGTTGCATTGCTTGGAATGTTGGGGTTGGCATTTGCCGCTGGGGCGCAGGCTTACCTGCACCAGGTGTTCGTGCTGAATGAAGGTTGGTCCGACTGGCAGACCGGTGAAGTGCTGGTGCAGCCGACCCTGGGTGTATACGACCCTGCCCTTAACGTCTACGAGACCGTAGCGTCCATCGAGGGGGCCGGATTCATTTCCGATGCCATCCTCGTCAATGGAGCGTTGTTCGTCGCTGCGGACGGTCAGTTGCTCAAGTTCGACGCCGACTCCTATGAATTACTGGCTTCCGCCGCGGTCACAGGGGTGCGCCAATTGGCTGAACGCGAAGGCATGATTTACGCCACGCGTGGCGAAGTGGATGAGTTCGGGATGAACCTACCGCTTGATTCCTATCTGCAATGGTTCCATGCCAATGATTTGACGTGGGCCGGTGAGCTAACCACAGTCAATGGTCCAGCATACGCGACGGAAGGCTTGGCGTGGTCCGACGACCGTTTGTACATCGCCGTGAACAACGCCTTCGACTGGGGCAATGAAGTGGGTTTCATCGGAGAGTGGGATGCGACCACGGATGCCTACGCAGAATTCGACTTAGGAGAGGAGGGCAAAAACCCCAATCGGTTGTTCGCAGACAACGGTCAAATCATTACGGTCAACAACCGCGATTATGGTTCTTCTTCGCTGAGCTCGGTCATGACCGGCACAGGCACTGTGCAGACCCATGCCGTCGCCGATGCGACCGCTGGGTGCCTGGCAGCAGCCGTGTTCCAAGGCGAATTGAAATACCAAATCACCGGTGAAAACGCCGTGCGCACCTCCGCGCTGGACGGCTTGGACGAATCCAGCACGTGGTTGGATGATGCACCTGCTTTTTACGGTGCGGCCATTGATCCGGTGAGCGGCCACTGGTACGGTTCCGTTACGGATTACACCACCTACGGTCTCGTCGAGATTCGAGACGAGGAGGGTGGCATTGTGGGTAGTTTCGATTGTGGCGTGAGCCCGGGTGTCATCTGCATGGACGTGCGGAATGCATCTGACGTCTTATCCGTAGCATTGGGTGCCGTGAATCGGTACAGCGGGAAATACGACCTCATGGGACGTGAGATGCCTACTCACAGTTTTCTCCAAGGGGTATTCATCGATGGTCAAGGCCATAAACAGGTCATCATAGGCCAGTGAGGAGTGGTTCTCCTGTTTAATTATTGGTAAGTTTTAGAAAACATTCTCTTCATTCTACAGGGCTAGAATACGCTTAATATTGGCGCATGAATCTCGCTCTCGTGCAGAACGCATGTCGGAAGGCGGTGGTGGTTGGGTCGAGGTGTGCCGACCGCTATCAATCCTCGATTCTGGCTGCACTGGAGAGTGATCATCCCGATCGCGCCATTCGCCCCATCGAAGAATTGGTACTCGCGACGATGAAAAGTAAAGTCAGTGGCACCATCAATGGTGAGTTCGAGTGGTCAAAAGGTTGCTTTCAATTGAAAGGGAATGGATACTGTTTTCGCATGATTCCACTGCTCAACCCATTCAACGCTAGGCTGAAGTTATTTTCGATTGGCGCCTTGTGCTCTTTTCATCGTTGTGATGGTTCTTCAATAAATAGTGAGCCGTTGGTCGCTGCTGCCTATCTGGGTGAGGATGTTGGTGTCTTACACGGCTCAACGAAAGAGTTAGCCTTGCGCTCCAATTACCGCATTTTAAGGAGCCACCTTGTTTCAGACAAAGAAGCACATTGTGGGTCCATGCGACTGGGTATTGGCACGGAAGAGGATTGGCAGGTAGTGCCGATGGCCATGCGTGAGTTGGTCAATGACTCGGTTTTGAGGCCAGTTATTGGTTCGCCCTTGCGGGTACTTCACGCCTTAGTACGCGGCCAGATCGATGCAGCAGTTTACCATATTGAGAATCCGCATCTGAATGCTGTGGTTCAGTTTTTTTTGAATCAAGCCATGGTGGAGCGGACTGAAGTGTGCATACAGGAGGCCAACATCACGGTCCATGGCCAGCGATTCTTCGAAAATGTGGAAGGCAACTTAAGGGCATGAAAAAAGGAGGTGGAACCTCCCTTTTAGTAGAAAGCACTTGTGTCAGTTCACCTGTTCAAACCGAAGCAGATAGGAGTAGTCGTAGATGTCCTCACCATTGTACTCGCGGAATTGGTAAGCCTGCATATCGTCTAATTCCAACTCGAGGATTTTCCAATAGATGCTCAATTCCTTGAGCTGATCCGTGTAGGTTTCGGACAGGCTTACGCCCAGGTTGTCTGCAATGAAGGCCAGGATAACAGGATCAAAAGCAGAAGTGGCTAAAGCGCCAAGAAAGATGTCGACTTGGAGTCCATGGGCCGCGAGCAATGCAGCAGCCAAATTGGGGTCATCCCATCCCGATACTTCTGCGCTAACTTCTTGCACCGTGAGTTCCACGCCGTACTCATCGAGCATTCCGGCAATGATTCCCTCAATGTCCTCAGCGGAGTCGATCAGACCCTCCGACATCAAGTCATCGATGAAGTCTCCCATGACCCCTGTGACGTCGTCACCGATCTCGTAGTCGAAGAATGCACCGCCACCGGTGTAGGTAAATGCCGTGTATGTCGACATGAGTTGAAGGGCCAATTCCCAGACGTCATCCGTGACATCGGTATAAGTGCCGGTTTCAAAAATGAAGGTGTCGGGCACCACGAGCAATTCCGCATACGTGCCGTGTAGATCGTTTTGATTCACACCGGCGGAATCCAGATAAAAAGGTCCGACCGTCTCCATGTTGGACACTTCGAGCAATAGGATGGAGGCATCCTCATTGAACGTCCACGTGCCTTCATAGGTGATTTCTTCGCCTTCGTTGAAGATGGTCACACCCTCATCATCGCGAAATTCTACGTCCAACCTTAAATTGTTGGAGCCGAGTAGCTCGGTCATGTTGGTGTCGGCTTCAACACCGACCTCTTGTACACGAACAGATTCCCACGTGCCCAGGATGCGTTTTTCAGGCGATCGCAAGTGCAAGAGGGAACCATCTTGGTCGTACTTGGTACAGCCGCTGAGCGCAACAAGCGCAAGGGCGAAGGGGATGAGGACTGAATTGAAGTTGGCCATATCAAATGGTGTAAGCAAGGGAAATTCGGAATGAGCGTCCGGTCGTGAAGGACAGCCAGTCGTACAATTCGCCGTTGAATAAGTAGGTTTTGCGGTTGATGGGGTTGAGCAGGTTGCGTGCTCTGATGCCGAGGGAGAAGCGCTCTCCCAATTGTTGGCTCATGCGGAAGTCGAGTGAGGGCGTTGGTTGCTGGTAGATGTCCGGCAAGCCTCCGCTCGTCGTAAGGATGAGCTTTTCACCCTGCACATTGAAGGCTACCGTTGCATTGAATTTCGAGGAGTCAGGCGCATAGGTAACAATGGCATTGACGATGTACGGCGATTGTCCGAAAAGCGGGCGCGTATCGGGGTGCATCGGGTCCGTGTTCCGGATGACGTTCAATTCTTCTTCGAAGATGGCCGTTCGGCTTCGGATGAAGGTCAAGTTGGCGGAGACATTCCACGCTTCAGCTCCCTTGATGTAGTTGCCGAGGTTGGTTTTCGTTTCCAGTTCCAATCCGACCACGTTGGCGTATGGGACGTTGGCCCAGGTGTATTCGGTGTTGACGGCTTCGAGGACGGAAGTCTGCTCAATGGGGTCGGTGAAGCGCTTGTAGAAGAGGCTAGCGCTGAATACCTCGCCTAGATTGGGGTAGCGTTCAATGCGCAAGTCGAAATTGTCAATTTTCGTGCCGTCCAACAAGGGGTTGCCTTTCAATACTTCCAAAGTCTCGAAATCAAACCCTCGGAACGGGGACTTTTCCCGGAAGACAGGCCGCGCAATGCTGCGGCTGTAGGAGGCCCGGAGGTTCGTTGACTTGATCGGATCGATTTCGCCGAGTTGCCATACCAGGTTGGCGGATGGCATCCAATCCGTTTCGTTCAGGCCACCTTCCAGCCTCAGCATCTCCTGCGAAGTCAGGTCGTCTGCGAGGTCCAGTTTCAAAGACCGGATGTTCATGTCCGTCTTTTCCACGCGCAGTCCTGTGTTGAGCTTGATGCGATCGCTCAGGTTCCAATCAGTCATCGCATACACGGCCAGAACGTCCATGCGCCCTTCATCGGTGTTGATGAGGTCGGTCAACAGCAAGGTCTCTACGTAGTCTTCGCCCCGAACAATTTCCATGTTCTCGTCTGCGAAGAACGCGTTGAGGTCCCCGTCGAAGAAGGCACCTTGCTCAGCCATGCCGAATACCGCTTCTTCATGGGCACGCGTGGTTTTGACCCAAGAGGCTCCTACGGAGAACTTGCCCAAGCTGTTTTCCTTGTCCCCGAGCGGACGAGAATAGTGGACTTTGCTGTCTAGCTTGGTCTCTTCGAGAGTTCGGAAGTAGCGCGTTGGAGAAGGGTAGAAGCTCTGGTTGATGGAGTAGACCGTATCAATGGAAACCGGGACAGAGAGGTCCACAATGTCCAAGCCTTCTGCTTGCAATGCGCCCAACGTGCCTTCGGTGTCGGAGGCCCAGTTCTCTGGAATGGCGCCGTCATCGATCAGTTCGGCAATCAGCTCCAGGGCCTCGTCCGTCAAGTCCGTACCGCTGGAGGAGGTGAATTCGGCGAGCGAGTCAATGGCGGTAACGCGCTCGCTGTAGTTGTTGTAAAACACCTTGAGATCGGGGGTCTCCATCTTGCCGGCGCTGTAACTGACAATCCACTCGATTTTCCCTTCACTCGCAGGCAGGAAGTGCTCACCGCGTCCTTGGAAAATATTCAACCGCCGCTCCTCATAGCGCTGCGTGCGCTGTTCTTGCATTTCGTCGGTATCTATCGGATTCACACCGAGCATGTAGCGTGATGAATTCTGGCCGTTGATGTTGGGCATGGCCATGAGCGATACCTTATTGAATTCATTGAGCTTGTAGGACAGGTTGAGCAAGGCGTTCCAGGCGACGGTCTCGGTTCCTTTCTCATCGGCAAATTGCTTGAGCATTTGCATTTCGTTTGTCGTTTCCGGGTTGCCGGATTGATAACGAGCGTACTCTCCACCGCTGTAGTACCGGGAGTTGCGCTTGTACTGGAAGCCGAAGATGTAACCCAGCGGGCGGCCGAATAATTTGGTTTGGTTGCCGAAAGACAGGCTGTGGCTCATGTCCATCGGTGCGGTTCGCCGGGTGTTTTCCCACGTCTTCGTAAACGATTGCCCAATCTCAGTCAGCAGGGCATTGCTCTCTGCACTGAGCGGAACCATTCCATACGTTTCAAGGCTGTCAACGGTGATTCCCAATTCATTCACCACACCGCCGATGGGATTGCCCGCGCCGATGTCGCTGCAGTCGTCGATCCCCATGCCGGCAAGTTGTTCGCCATACCCCATGTACACCAGGCCTTCATAAAAGCAGGGCATGTTCAAATTCGGCCATTCATCGCGCGTTCTACCTTGCAAAATCGCTGGCATCGATCGGAATCCGTCGTCCATGCCCAACCAGTCAGTCCCGGATCGCTCCGAGCTGATGATGTCTTGAAACGTGGTTTGGGAGTTGAAGCCCAGAGCCGAGCTGTACCGGAGGTTGAAGGTTTCCGGAAAGTCCTTGGTGATGACGTTGAGGTAGGCACCGGCCCAGTCGCCTGGAAGGTTGGCGGTTTGGGATTTGACTACCACGAGGTTGTCCACCAAATTGGTGGGGAAGATGTCCATCTCAATGGTATTCCTCCGCGGATTGATGGAAGGGACTTCCGCGCCGTTGAGGGTCGTTTTGAGGTAACGGTCAGACAATCCGCGGACAAACACAAAATTGCCCACGGTCGATACCCCGGGTACGCGCTGCATGGCCGAGGCCGCGTCTGAATCGCCGGTGCGTCGAATCTGCTGGCTGGAGATGTAATCAAGCGATGCGGCGTTTTTTTTCTTGATGTTCTCCATGTACACATCTCGCGAACGGTCGACCTTGGCGATCACTTCCGCAGCCTCCTCAATGACATAGGTTGCTGGAAAGAGGGTGAAATTTAGGATGACTACTTTGTCGCTGGCGACGACCACTTGGATGGTTTGGGCCGAGTAACCGATGAACGAGCCGACGACGTCGTAGGTGCCGAACGGAAGGTCCTCAATGGAAAAATTGCCATCCAAATCGCACATGACACCCCGGTAGGGCTCCTGGATGACAACATTGGCTCCAATCAACACCTCGCCGTTTTGGCCGTCCGTGAGTTTTCCGCGAATTGTTCCCTGTGCTTGCAGCGCAGAACAGACGAAAAGGAGGGCTGCGGTGAGTATGAATCGCATGCGCTTTTGGTTTGGCGCTAAATTCAATATCCTCGGTTTGCAGCAGTTTACCCGAATGCTAAGAGAATGCAATTTCAATGTGAAGTTGGTAAAAAAAAAGGCCGGAGAAAATCTCCGGCCTTTCCTTCAAGTTAGGTTGAATTTTATTCGCAGTTCTGTCCAAATGCGGACAGGAACAGGAGCAAGTCTGGTGTACCGACTTGGCCGTCTCCGTTGATGTCCGATGGGCAGTCGCTGCCGGTGATGAATTCACATAATCCATCTTCCACGGTAGCCGTTGCATTGTAATTCTCCGCATCTGCGTATGTACAGCCCAGGATTGGATTCAACTCACAACCGGTGTCTTCACCGGCGTGCGGGTTATAATCTGCAAACTCAGGGTCCGTGCAGCCGTCGCATGCCGTCTCCATGCCGAAGCAAACTGCAGGCAGTGACAGGGCGCCCGATACTTCAACGGAACGCTCGATGCCGTCTGATTCGCCGGCTTCGTTGTAGAAGCCGTAAGCGATGGTGCCTGTAGAGGCCGAGATGGTCAGCTTGTATACGGAGTAGTTGGCGTAGACCATTTCAACAACAGCATCCGCTGAGAAGTCACCAGCAATAGAGCCGGCTCCTCCCTCGTGCCACATGTCCACGCGGAACGTCACGTCAAACTGGCAAGAGCCGTCGTCGGTATTGGCGCCTTCTTCGTAGTTGTTGGCCGTTGGGTCTGTGCAACCGTTGAACTGACACAATGCGTCTTGGTCACCTGTATTGGCTCCAGCATCGTAGTTCTCGGCTTCAGGGTCGTAGCAACCGGTGTACAAGCACGAGCCGTCGTCCGTGTTGGCTGTATCGTCGTAGTTGTCAGCGTCAGCATCGGTACATCCCAAGTATTGGCAAGAACCGTCGTCAGCTGTCGCTTCAGCGTCGTAGTTGTCTGCTTCAGCGTCCGTGCAACCCAATACAGAGACTTCACCTTCCGCGAAGATGCCGACTTGACCGAGGTAGCTCCAAGGCTGATCCAACCAGTTTTCGGATGGTCCGAACGCGCCTTTGTAGGCTGCGGCATCAAACCATGCGTCCGTCGCCAAGTCTGCAGCTTCTACTGACACGTCGTTGGCTGGTGTGAGGTCGAGGGTGTTCACGACCGTAACACCAGCACCGTCGAAGCCGTAGTCGAAGTCGATGCCGGGATCGCCGAGTGCGATGTTGTTGGCAGCCGCATAGGCGTCCAATTGCTCGTCACCGTCTTCCACCTGGTTGCCATCGTAATCGATCACTTCCTCCACGGCGACCATGCAAATGTTCTTGAGGCCAAGCAAACCAGCTCCGAGCTTGTCAAAGGCATCGGAAGGGTCTTGCTTGTCTTCAATCTCAATGCCTTCCTGGAAGTTGGCCATGATCATGTTGTTGACGAAACCGCCTGATCCAGCACGGAAGAGGAGGCCTTGTTTGCCAGCGGCAATGCCTCGGCCAATCATGGTCACGTTGTACACTTCAGGTGTCGCGTAAGGCTGGCCTGAAGAGGTCACGTTCGGGCTGTCGTCGCCGTCGAGCTCACCGCCGCGGTCACCCACGGTGTGATCATTCAAAGCGAACCAGTACTGGCCCTTACCGTGGTACCCTTGGTCCCAGTCAAAGCTGTCGTCACCTACAAAGGCAACCGCAGCGTGCTTGACGTCAACCGAACCACCGAAGAACTCGATACCGTCGTCTTCGTTCGCGATGACTTCAACGTATTCGATGGTAGTTCCGCTACCAACGCCACCCAATGTCAAACCATTGATTTCGTTCGCTGCGCCAAGCTGCGTACCGCCGTGGCGGATGCTGACGTAGCGGAGAACACCGGAGTTGTCCTCATCATTCGACCCGCCATACTTCGCGCGGTCGTTATCCGCAGGAACCCCTTCGATCTGTCCTTCGCCTGTTGGTAAGTTGGTCAAAGCATCACCCAAGATGATGACACCGCCCCACTGACCGCGCGTGTCGTAGCTCACCGATCCATCGAGTGGATCCGCTTCGAACGTGAAGGTAATTGGGCAGGTTTCTGTACCGTCAGCGTATATCTGACCGCCACGTGCAACAATCAAGGCAGCGGCATCAGCACCCTGACCGGCCATACCCTTGATCACTGTACCAGGCTCGATGGTCAATGCCTGACCGTCGTTGACGAATACATATCCGTCGAGCAAGTAGGTGTTGTCGCACGTCCACGTGGTCGTGCCTGTACCGTTGCCGTCGGCATCGGAGATGATGACTTCGTTGCGGTCACCGAGTGGAGGGCAGTCGCAAGCCACCACTTCTTCTTCGATGGCGCCTGAGTCGTCCGCGTAAGTCCAGTCCTCCAACCAGTTGTCACCGTTGGGATCGAAAGCACCCATGAAGTGAGCGGTTTCGAACCAAGCATCGGCAGGCTGTGCGCTTGCGTCGAGCAAGACAGAAGCGTTTGGAACGGGATTGAACGGGTTAGAGAAGGCTGTACCAGCTCCGTTGGTTGCCCAGTTGTAATCAATGCCCGTGGTCATCGCTGTCAAATTCGCCGTTTCAGCGAACGCGTCCAATTGCTCGTCACCGTCGGCGACCTGGATGCCATCGTAATCGATGACTTCGTTCACACCGTCGAACGCGATGTTCGCGAGGCTCAGGTCTCCATCCAACCACTTATCAAAGGCATCAGAAGGATCTTGCTTGTCCTCGATTTCGATGCCCTCGGTGATGTTCGCTATGATCGCATTTGATACGTGGCCACCCGAACCAGCGCGGAAGAGAAGGCCTTGGTTGCCCACATTGCTGCCTCGTCCAATCACTGTCCAGTTAGCTACCGTTGGGATGGCAAATGGCATGCCGTCCGCTGTTACGTCAGGGCTGTCGTCACCGTCGAGCTCACCGCCGCGGTCTCCAGCGTCCTGTCCTTGGATGGTAAACCAGAATTGTCCCTTACCGTGGTACCCTTGGTCCCAGTCAAAGCTGTCGTCGCCGCAGAACATGACCGAAGCGTAGCGAACATTGACCGAACCACCGAAGAACTCGATGCCGTCGTCGTCATTTGAAACCACTTCAACGTGCTCGATGGTTGTGCCGCTACCGACACCACCCAATGTCAAACCGTTGATTTCGTTTGCAGCACCGAGCTGCGTACCGCCGTGGCGGATGCTCACGTAGCGGAGAACACCAGAGTTGTCCTCGTCATTCGATCCGCCATACTTTGCGCGGTCGTTGTCTGCAGGTACACCTTCAATTTGTCCCTCGCCTGTTGGCAAGTTGGTTGTAGCGTCTCCGAGTACAATCACACCGCCCCATTGGCCGCGGGTGTCGTAGCTCACCGATCCATCGAGTGGATCCGCTTCGAAGGTGAAGGTGATTGGGCAAGAAGCCGAACCGTCAGCGAAAATTTGACCGCCGCGTGCAACAATCAATGCAGCGGCATCAGCACCCTGACCAGCCATGCCCTTGATGACGGTACCCGGCTCGATGGTCAAAACTTGACCGTCGTTCACGAATACATAACCATCCAACAAGTACACATTGTCACATGTCCAAGTGGCCGTGCCCGTTCCGTTGCCATCGTCTGTGATGATGACTTCGTTGCGCATGTCCAATGAAGGGCAATCACATGTTTCGTCTGGGTTGGTTCCCTCGTCTGTCAAGTCCACATCAGCAGCACCTGAGATGTCGAGGTAGGACCAATTGGCCAACCAGTTCTCACCGTTGGGGTCGAACGCACCCATGTATCCGAATGGACCGTCAGACGTAACATCTGCGGTTGGTACAGGATCGAATGGGTTGGGGAAGGACGTACCGCTGGCGTTCGCTGACCAATCAGAGTCAATTCCAACATCAGCGAGTTGGATGTTGCTGCTAGCAGCGTATTCGTCCAAATTGGCGTCTCCGTCTGCGTCTTGGATACCGTCGTAATCAATCAATTCCGTAGCGCCTTGTACATGGATGTTCGAGAGCGTCAAGTCTCCTGCTTGCCACTTATCGTAAGCGTCAGAAGGATCTTGCTTGTCCTCAATCTCAATGCCTTCTTGGAAGTCAACAATCAATGCATCGCTCACGTGTCCACCCGAGCCAGCACGGAAGAGCATACCCTGCTTTCCGGCATCAGCGCCTCGGCCGATCATGGTCCAGTTGGTCACGGTAGGGAGGGTGAAAGGCATGCCGTCCGCTGTTACGTCTGGGCTGTCATCACCGTCCAACTCACCGCCGCGGTCACCAGCGTCAGCATCGTTGATCGAGAACCAGTGGTGTCCACCACCTGAGTATCCTTGGTCCCAGTCGAAGCTGTCGTCGCCTACGAACGCTACCGCTGCGTAGTTGACTTCAACGGTTCCACCGAAGAACTCGATGCCGTCGTCGTCGTTGGCCAATACCTCGACGTGGTCTACAGTTGTTCCGCTACCAACACCGGCGAGCGTCAAACCGTTTATTTCGTTTGCAGCACCGAGCTGCGTACCGCCGTGGCGGATGCTCACGTGGGTGATGACACCTGAGTTGTCCGCTGCGTTTGATCCGCCATACTTAGCGCGGTCGTTGTCTGCTGGGATGCCTTCTACCTGGCCTTCACCCGTTGGGAGGTTGGTTGGAGCGTCACCGAGAACGATCAAGCCGCCCCATTGGCCGCGCGTGTCGTACGGTGTTGCACCGTCGAGGTTATCGGCTTCGAACGTGAAGGTGATGCCGCAGTCGGCTGTTCCTTCTGCGAAAAGCTGACCGCCGCGAGCGACGATCAAAGCAGCCGCGTCAGCGCCTTGACCGGCCATACCTTTTACTACGGTACCGGCCTCAATGGTGAGGGCCTGACCGTTGTTCACGAATACGTATCCGTCGAGGAGGTACGTGTTATCGCATGACCATGTGG
>JBELBV010000013.1:0-672 GCA_042095135.1 Flavobacteriales bacterium
CGCCGTCGCCGTCCGCATCTTCTAAGCAGTCCCCGTTGCAATCGTAGTTCGCCTCAGGATAATCGCAGTAGCCCGCATCCGTGGCAGTTCCATCGTAGTTGCACGCCGAGTTGTCTTGACAGCCGGTGATTTCCCATTGGTCACAGACGCCGTCGTTGTCCACATCGAACAAACAGTTGCCGTCGCAATCGTAGCCCAACACCTCGTACGTGCACGAACCGTCGCTGTCCGTGGCGGCGGCGTTGTAGTTGCATGCCACCGGATCTTGGCAACCCGGAATTTCCTCCACGTCACACACCGCATCCGCATCGACGTCGCCGTTCACAATGGTGCCGGTGCCGTCCGTTGCGCCCGAACAAAAATCACAGCCCGTCGCATAGATGCAGGTCACGCCGCCGTTCGTCGCGCTGGCGTTGTAGTTGCAGGCCGTGGCGTCTTGGCAGCCCGCGATTTCGTCGGCGTCGCACACGCCGTCGTCGTCGGCGTCGTTGTCAACCGTGGTGCCCGTGCCGTCAGTCGAGCCCGAGCACGTTTCACATCCAACCGGGAAGGTGCATGACCCGGCATCTGTGGCTGAGGAATTGTAGTTGCAGGCCGCGGAATCCTGGCAACCCACGATTTCGTCGGCGTCGCACACCCCATCATCATCGGCGTCGTTGTCGACTACCGTGC
>JBELBV010000013.1:772-9974 GCA_042095135.1 Flavobacteriales bacterium
CGTCCATCGCGCCCGAGCACGTTTCGCAGGCCGTCGCGTAAATGCAGTTCTCGCCATCGTCGGTCGCATTGGCGTTGTAATTGCAGGCCATGGCGTCCTGGCAACCCGCTATTTCGTCGGCGTCGCACACCCCATCATCATCGGCGTCGTTGTCGACTACCGTGCCCGTGCCGTCCATCGCGCCCGAGCACGTTTCGCAGGCCGTCGCGTAAATGCAGTTCTCGCCGTCGTCGGTCGCACTGGCGTTGAAGTTGCAGGCCGTGGCGTCTTGACAGCCCGTGATTTCATCGGCATCACACACCCCGTCATCATCGGCGTCGAGGTCCAACACCGTGCCCGTGCCGTCGGTCGCATTGCCGCCGCACACGTCGCAGCCGGTTGCAAACAAACAGGATCCGGAGTCAGTGGCTGTAGCGTTGTAGTTACAGGCCGCAGAATTCTGGCAACCCGCGACCTCATCCGCATCGCACACCCCGTCATTGTCGGCGTCGTTGTCAATCACATAACCCGTGCCATTCGACCCATTTCCACCACATACGTCGCAGCCGGAGGCGAACAAACACGTCGCCGCGTCGGTCGAGGAGGTGTTGTAATTGCAGGCGGTCGCATCTTGACAACCCGCTACTTCGTCCGCATCGCACACCCCGTCATTGTCGGCGTCGTTGTCCACTGTGGTGCCTGTGCCATCGGTCGCACCGGAGCACGATTCACAGCCTGTCGGGTACAAGCACGTCACACCGCCGTCGGTCGCGCCGGCATTATAGTTGCACGCCGTGCTGTCTTGGCACCCGGCCACTTCATCGGCATCGCATACGCCGTCATCGTCGCTGTCGTTGTCAATAACATAGCCTGTGCCGTCCGACGCACCCGAGCATGTTTCACATCCCACCGGAAAGGTGCACGATCCTGCATCTGTGGCTGCGGCGGCGTAGTTGCACGCCGTTGACAATTGACAGCCTACCACTTCATCGGCGTCACACACGCCGTCATCATCGCTATCGTTGTCGATGACATAGCCCGTGCCGTCCGTGGCATTTCCACCGCAAATATCGCAGCCGGAGGCGTACAGGCATGTCGCGGAATCGGTCGCTGAAGCATCGTAGTTGCAAGCCAAGGCATTTTGGCATCCGGCAACTTCGTCGGCGTTGCAAATGCCGTCGCCGTCACTGTCGCCGTCTACAACACTCCCCGTACCGTCGGTTTCTCCAGAACAGGTGTCGCAGCCGGAAGCGTAAACGCATGAGCCGTCGCTTTCCTCGGCGGAGCTGTTGTAGTTGCACGCGGTTGCCTCCATGCATCCTGCAATGGTTGAACTGCCTGCGGTATTCAAAGAGGCCGCCATCTCGTTGGAAGAGACCCCTGAGGCCGTTCGCCATTGGATATTGAACGTGCATGAAACGTGACCCGGAGATCCATCCGATTCATTCACCGCAGTGAATTGACCAAGAAGAATAAGGCCATCGTCACCGGCCAGAGCAGCCGGGTTCGCTCCTGGGGTTACGTACCAACTTCCGCCTACCATGCCATCCATGACAAAGCCACTGCCTGCATTGAATTCTGCCAAATCCGGAGTCATACCGATATTGCTTACTGCTTCGTCGGCACTCGATGAAGATCCGATTGTCAACCAACTGTCGTACGCCATTTCCGGAAAAAAGGAGAAAAACACCGGGTTGATATCAGAGCCCATATTGCTGCCCGCCGGGTGCTGGTAAAACGCTGTGGTTACCCCCAACTCAAGAATGAGTGGCCCCATCTGAATGCAGTTGTCGTTTTCGTCGTTCTCTACACACTCCGCAGATCCCACCGAATAAATCGCAATGCACTCGTCCGTGGGCGTTGCAAATTCCGCATACACACGGTAAGTCGTACCCAGGTCGGTCTCAGCGTGAACCTCACTTTGAAGCCCTAGAAATTGAGCGTGAACTAATGATGGAATGAAAAGGGTGGACAAGGCCAGCCCAAGGGAGAGGCGAAACAAGCGAAGCATGGTAGAACGAATATAATAAAATTCGCCCTACATTTCTTCTATTAAAACAATAAAAATGTAGATTAGGGTTATATAATCAGTGGGCAACGCTGACTCAAACTATAATTCTTCAGGCACATCAAATTCCAATTGCCTTTTGGCTAAGTCGGCAGCCACTACGCGAACGGTGACGCGCTCACCCATGGCGTAGTTTCCGCCGTTTCGTGCACCAATCAGCGCCTGCCGGTCTTCATCGTAAACGTAGTAATCATCCGGCAAGCTATCCTTCGGCACAAAGCCTTCGCATTTGTTTTCCTCTAGCTCAACAAAAATGCCTTTGGGAACCACGCCGTTGATGATGCCGTGGAATGTCTCGCCCAAGCGGGTCATCAGGAACTCGACTTGTTTGTATTTGATCGAGGCGCGTTCTGCCTCGGCCGCACGCTTTTCCATGTTGGAGCTGTGCTGGCAAATCCCTTGCAATGGGCCGGGGCTCGCGGACTTTTCGCCATCAATGTACTGCTGAAGCAGGCGGTGCACCAGCACGTCGGGATACCGGCGAATGGGACTGGTGAAGTGGGTGTAAAATGGGAAGGCCAGGCCGTAGTGGCCGATGTTTTGGGTGTTGTATTCGGCTTTAGCCATGGAACGGATCGCCATGGTCTTGACCACATTTTCGGCATTCGTTCCGGCGGCGGCCTGAAGCAATTGACGCAGGGCGGACTCTGCATTGCCCGGATTAATTTTTGGCATCTCCAGACCAAACTTGGCCACGAAGGTGCGCAGCTGCCGCAGCTTTTCCGGGTCCGGACGGTCGTGAATTCGGTACACGGCCGTGCGCGTGGCCTCCTCTTGTTTGCCATCGCCACCACGCGGCTTCGCGAGGTACCGGCTCACACGCACATTGGCCAGGAGCATGAAATCCTCGATGAGGCGATTGGCATCGAGCATCCGCTTGATGACCACGCGCAATGGCTTGCCGGCCTCGTCCAATTCGAATTTGACCTCTTCCGTGTTGAAATCGATGCCGCCCGCCTTGAAGCGGCGTGCTCGCAACTTTTCAGCAAGGCCTTGCAACGTCCGCACCTCTTTCGCAAACTCGCCTTTGCCGCTTTCGATGCGTTCCTGAGCTTCATGGTAGGCGAAGCGGCGGTCGCTGTGGATGACCGTTCGGCCGAACCATTCCTTCTTGATGTTGGCCTGTCCGTCCATTTCGAAAACGGCACTGAAGGCGGGCCGGTCCTCGTTGGGACGCAGCGAGCACAGATCATTCGAAAGCACCTCGGGCAGCATCGGAATCGTGCGGTCCACGAGGTACACCGACGTGGCGCGTTGACGCGCCTCCTCATCAAGCACCGATCCAGGCTTGAGGTAGTACGTGACATCCGCGATGTGCACGCCCACCTCCCAATTTCCGTTGGGCAGTTTTCGCAGCGAAAGGGCATCGTCGAAGTCCTTCGCATCAACGGGGTCAATGGTCAAGGTTGTGACCTCTCGAAAGTCGCGGCGGCGGGCCAATTCTTCAGACGGCACTTCCCGTGGTATGGCCGCGGCGGCCGCTAGGATGTGGTCAGGAAACTCGTACGGCAACCCATACTCAGCAAGGATGGCGTGCATCTCAACTTCGTGGTCGCCGGGGCGTCCGAGTACTTCGATTACGCGGGCCGACGGGGCATCCGACGGATCGTCCCAGCTGAGCATTTCCACGATGACCTTTTGGCCGTCTTCGGCGCCTCCTAAGTTGTGCGCACCGATGAAAAAATTCGCATGTAGACGTTGATCGGACGGGTAGCCGAACGCATAGTCCCGCACGCGCTCGATGACGACGACGTATTGTTGGCGGGCGCGTTCGACGATTCGAGCCACACGAGGCGTGTGGCGGCGGCCCCGACGCACCCAATCCACTTCGACCGTATCGCCCCAAAACGCCGTGCCGGTGTATCCCTTTGGGATGGAGATTTCATTGCCGTCCGGCATCATCACGAACCCGCGGCCGTGCCGAGTGACCTGGATGGTCCCGACGGGGCGCTCATTCTTAGGCATGTCCGCCAAAACGTACTTGCCACGGCCAAGCGATTCCAGTCGGCCGTCGCCGCCCATCTCTTCCAGGACCGTCATGATTTTACGCCGGGTGTCGTGGTTCGAAACGCCCAGCGTGCTTGCGACTTGCTTGTGATTAAGGGGCTTGTTGGGCTGGCGTTTGAAGACCTCGAGGATCTCCTTTCGCAGCTGCTTGGGCGGTTTTCTAGCCATTGGGTACAAAGATGCTTTCAATCAACTGGCATTTGCGACCTTTGCAACCGCATGTCTACACGCACTTATCAACGATGGGCACCCGAACACTGGGACGAATACGCTGTCATCGACTCCGGTGACCGCTCACGACTCGAGCGATTCGGTAACCTCATCCTGGATCGTCCTGACCCCTCAGCGGTATGGTCGAGGCGGTTGGACTTTAAGGCGTGGGACGCGGCCAACGCTCGTTTTGAGCCCACCGGCATGAAGAAAGGCCATTGGGTTCCGCTCGAATCCATTCCAGAAGGTTGGCAATTGAATTACCACTCGCCTCGCTTGCAGTTGCGCTTTCACCTCGAAATGACGCGCTTCAAGCACGTCGGAATTTTCCCAGAGCAGGCGGTCAATTGGGAATTCATCGCGGAACACCTCCAACCCGGAGACGCCTTCCTCAACCTGTTTGCATACACCGGCGGCGCATCGCTCGCAGCACGGGCGGTGGGAGCGGACGTCACGCACGTTGATGCCATCCGCCAGGTCGTAGACTGGACGCGCGTGAACATGGAATTAAGTGGGCTCGATGGCATCCGTTGGGTGGTGGAAGATGCCTTGAAATTCGCCCAACGCGAGCAGCGAAGGGGGAATAAATACAAGGGCATCGTTCTCGATCCGCCGACCTGGGGTCTCGGCCCTAAAGGCCAAAAATGGCGCATTGAAGACCAACTCCTCAGTCTCTGCGAAACCGTCGCCGACCTAATCGAACCGGGCGGTTTCATCATCATGAATACCTACAGTGGCATCGCCCCGTCCGCCCTCGAGACGGTGTGGGCCCGCATCCTGCCCTCGGCCGACACCGAAGCCGGCGAACTGTGCTTGCGCGGCGAAGACGGCCACTGGATCCCCACGGGCAGCCTCATCCGAATCACCACCCGCTCATGAGCTCTTCCGCTTCTGAATCCCCGATGCTCGGCCTCCGTTTGCCCACTGACCCGCGTTGGGTCGCACTCGTCGAAACCAACATTTCCGAAATCCTGACGGACCACGCTTGGTGCGAACAAAAGGCAGCGTCTAACGCCATTTCTACCATCGTGCGCTTTCCCGAACACATCGATCTGGTGGAAGAGTTGACCCGCATCGCGCAAGAGGAAATCGAACACTTTGGCATGGTCGTCGAGCGCATCAAAGAACGCGGGTTCGAGTTGGGCCCCGAGCGCAAGGACGATTACGTCGGTGAACTATTGCAATTCATCAAGCGCAAATGCTCCCGAGAAGAACAGCTCGTGGACCGCTTGCTGTTTGCCGCCATGATCGAGGCGCGTTCGTGCGAGCGATTCAAAATGCTCTCCGAAAAGATCAGCGACCCCGACCTCGCCGCGTTCTACCGCGAACTCATGATTTCCGAAGCCGGCCATTACACGACCTTCATCGGTTTTGCCCGGAAATACGCCCAAGGCGTGGATGTCGAGGCGCGGTGGCAGACCTTCCTAGACTACGAGGCGGGCATCATGGAACGTTACGGCAAAAAGGAAACGATGCACGGCTAAGACAGCCCTGGCGTACATTTCCCGCATGAATCGCATACTCTTTTCCGTCGCTACCGCTGCTTTGTTGCTTGCAGCGTGCGGCCAACCAGAACCGGTATTCAACTCTGAAATCGATGTGCGCGATGCGCTCGCGGGCGTCGAAGCCGCCCAATTCCGCGCGTATATGACCAGCGACGTGGAAGCGGATGGCACGCATTGGGACCGGCAGATCGAAATGAACTGGGCGGCGGGCGCGTTGGGCGATTCGATATACGGCACGCTTTGGACGTTGCGCGACGCCTACATCAGCGAAGGCGACACAAGCGTGTCGTGGGCTCATTTGTTTTTGAGTGATTTGACTTCCATCAACAGCGACAGCGTTTTGATCGAAAAAGAGGTCGACCCTGATGCCTATCGGAACGGCAACGGCATCGAAAATTACTACGCTGCCATGGCGCTGCCAGTCATGCTCACGGACACGGCTTGGTGGGCGGAGCAGGCGAGCGATTCTTTGGTGCGGATGGTGTGGGAGCACGTGCTGCCTACGCGGTCCAGCGCCGAGCAATTCATCCTGACCAAGACCGACATCCAGGACACGGCCGACATCGATTTTCATCCCGAGACGCAATCGTCACAGAGATGGGTATTCGAGGCGCCGCATGGTTTGCCGGTGCGCTACGAGCAATCGTGGTACCGGGGCGACATGGCGTACGGGAGCGACCTAAACATCGATTGGGAATGGACGGCGGTGAATGACGAATCCGTTGGAAATGCCATTCTGGGATGGACGGCGCCCGAGTGGGCGAAAACGCCCGAGCCCGAAGCTGGCCCGGAAGTGGCCGGTGGGGGCGGCGATGAAGATTGGTACGAAACGACGCTCGCAGCGCTCCCCCAGTTGGACGTGAAAGCACCGGCACTCGAAGGCCAATTGCTGAGCGGCGGCCCCGGATCGCTCGCTGATTTCGAGGGCTCGCTCGTTTACCTCGATTTCTGGTACATCGGCTGCGGACCTTGCATGCGGGCGTTGCCGCATTTGGCTCACATGCAGGAAGAATTTGGCCCAGCAGGATTCCAGGTGTTGGGCGTCAATCCTTACCAAGATTCGGCTACCGTCCAACGCTACCTCAACCGGCGCGAGCTCGACATCCAACAACTCATCCTCGATTCACTTCCGGAAACCTACCCTGTACGGGCCTACCCGACCTGGTTTTTGGTCGGACGCAACGGCACGGTGCTGGCGCGGGACATAGGCTACGGTGATGATACCGCGGCGTTTCTCGACTCGTTGGTGAGCGCGAATTTGTGATCGCCTCAACCCGCCATCATGGCCTCGATGTCGTCGGCCTCTAACGGGATGTGGCCCATCAAATCGACGTAGCCGTCCTCCGTGATAAGAATGTCATTTTCGAGGCGAATGCCCAGGTTTTCCTCGCGGATGTAGATGCCCGGCTCAACGGTGAACACGTGGCCGGCTTGGATGGGCTCGTGCCAATGGCCTACGTCATGCACGTCAAGCCCGATGAAGTGCGACGTGCCGTGCATGAAGTACTTTTTGTAGGCGGGCCAAGCGGGGTTTTCGTTCGCGACCTCTTCAGCCGTTATGAGGCCTAAGTCGAGCAACTCTTTCGTCATCAACTCGCCCACTTGCACGTGGTAGTCCTGCAGACTAACGCCGGGTTTCAAGAGGTTCATCGCGCCACGCATCACGCTCAACACCGCGTTGTACACGGCGCGCTGGCGGTCCGTAAACTTCCCGCTTACCGGAATACAACGCGTCATATCAGCCGCGTAGTTGCCGTATTCGGCCCCCACATCCATCAAGATGACATCACCCGCCTTGCATTCGTCGCTGTTCTCGATGTAGTGCAGGACACACGCGTTGAAGCCGCTTCCGATGATGGGCGTGTAGGCAAACCCACGTGAACCACGGCGAAGGAATTCGTGCATAAACTCCGCTTCGATTTCGTACTCCATCACACCCGGCTTCACAAATTGGAGAACGCGCTCAAATCCCGCCTTGGTGATGTCACAGGCGCGCTGCATCTGGTCGATTTCCTCTTGCGATTTGATGGCGCGCAAACCATACAAAATCGGCGCTGAACGCTCGAATTCGTAGTTGGGGTATTTGGCGCGCAAAGCAGCGTTTTCTCGGTCAGTGCGAGTCTCAACGATGTTTTTGGCCCGGGTGTGTGGGTTGTCGTTCAAGTACAGCGCTCCCGCTTCCGCCATGAGCCGGTGTAAGGTGCGTTCGAAAGCCGGTGTCCATTGGATGTTGGCGATACCTGTGGCCGCTGTGCCTTGTTTTTTATCGAGTTTCGCCCCTTCCCAAATCGCGAGTTCCTTGTTCGTCTCCAACGTGAATAGGATTTCACGGTCCTGAGGATTGTGCGCGTCCGGGAACAAAACCAACACGGTTTCCTCTTGATCCACACCTGTCAGCCAAAGGATGTCACTTGCTTGTTTGAACGGCAACGTTCCATCCGCGCTGGTCGGATAGATGTCATTGGAAAAGAAGACCGCAATGGAACACGGCTTCATCTGGGCCATAAAATTCGCGCGGTTGCGCTTGTACAAGTCGGCGGAAAGGGATTGGTAACGCATGAAGCGAAGATACCAAACTCACCGCGACGGTGTGGCAATCAGTCGATCAAATGCGGGATTGGAAGTTGCCTCAACTTCGGGGATGTTGTGGGCGTGCCGCTTGTGGCGGGTTCTGGGCTGTAGCACCCGTAGGCATTGGTGTAACCCGCAATCCAAATCGCTTGGCTGCGTTGCAGTGCCCAATTTCCAATGGCATCGGATTGGGCCGATTGCAAATCTCCGTAACCAGCAAACTTGTTGGTCCCTCCGTCAAAAATCATAACGGCATCCTTGTAATAATGAACCGTAACCGGTCGGGAGTCGTGTCCAGCAAAAGAAAACAATGCACCTCCGTCTTCGGCATTGGCGTGGGAAGACCCGTCCGATAAAACTCCTGTGACGTATGGATACGTCGCCGACTCTTGCACGATGACTTGAATCGAGGCCGTTTCCGCTCCGTCTGTGCCTGAAATCGCGATCGTGTCCCTTCCAATACCCACAGCGGACAAGTCAAACGAAACCAAATTACTGGCGATGGTCGCGCTTCCAAATCCAACGATGTCCTCAACAAGCGTGTAGGACCAAGCGCCCGTTCCCGCGTGCATTGTATCCAAATCCATGGAATACGCGGCTTGGTTCTCGCAAGCGAACGTAGAATCCAAGCGCGTGTATGTTGCAGCAGCATAGATACACGGTGCCGTTGGATTGTCCGCGTAATTGGACGCCGCTAAATCATCACACAAATCCGAGCTGTCCGCTACATAACCCGCAGGGGATGAACAGGCCTGTTGACTGTCTGTTGCGTCACCCAGTCCATCGCTATCCGCATCTGCATACCATGTCGTCAAAACGCCTTCGTCAACACTCCCGTCGCAATCATTGTCAATGCCATCGC
>JBELBV010000013.1:10074-46911 GCA_042095135.1 Flavobacteriales bacterium
CAACGGCCGCAGGGTTAATGGCGATATTCGAGTCGTCACAGTCTGTGCTGTTCGCAACGTATCCTGCAGGGGCTGAACAGGCCTGTTGACTGTCGCCTGAGTCCCCATAGCCGTCATTGTCAGCATCACGGTAGTAGGTCGTCAAAACGCCTTCGTCAACACTCCCGTCGCAATCATTGTCAATGCCATCGCATACCTCAACGGCCGCAGGGTTAATGGCGATATTCGAGTCGTCACAGTCTGTGCTGTTCGCTACATAACCCGCTGGCTGTGTACAAGCCGAAGTCGTATTCGAGGCATCACCGAAGCCGTCAGTGTCCGTATCCGCGTACCAAGTGGTAGCATAGGTGCACGCATTCGCAGTATCCCCAAAATTACACGCCGTTACGTCCTCGCAAACAACATTTGTGATTGAAAACGTCACCGTTGTTGCTGTGCTGGTGTTGTTGGCAGCATCGCTCGCTGTCACAGTGAAGCTGTACGTACTTTTCGTTTCATAATCGGGATCAGCCGTCAAGGTCACGGCCCCTGTGGAGGCATCAACCGTTAACAAACCGACGTCAGTCCCACCGATGGCATAACTGGTGACGGCTACATCATCTGTAGCAGTGATGGTATATACCGTCTGACCAGCTCCTGAATTCTCTAAAAGGTCTGTCCCTGAGGAACCAGAGGTGATAACTGGAGCTTGCGTATCGGAAGCAATGGTGAGCGTTCCAGTGCTACTAAGCGTGTAGCCGCTCGAATCTGATATCACAGCAGTGACCTCATACGTGCCTGGAGTCGTTGTTCCAAGCGTCAACGACCATTCTGTGCCTACAATTGTCACCCCAGAAGTTGTGTCATACGACACGCCATCTACGATTACTGAAAAAGACTCTCCCGCAGCTAGCGTCACATCGCCTGTTAGTGTTGGGGTATCATCATCCGTGGACAAATCGTCCGCTCCGACTGGACCCGCAGGTTGATTGGATTGCACTGTTGCCAGATAATCGTTGAGGGCATCGAGCAAGCCATTAGTGGCCGCGTTCCCACTAACAGAAGAACCGTCCGCAGCACTGTACGCACCTCCATTCGGGATCAAGCCGTAGTTGGACCCAGAATCAATAATATAATTTACCCCTGTTCCTATTGAAAACAAATCCACTTGTGGAGAGGAGGCGGAAGGAATGAACCCAAAAAGCAAAATGGTCTGCCCTGAATTCTCCCGCCATACAATTGCACCTTCAATATCCAGTATCTCTCCTGAATTGCTCACCAATCGAATCGTTCCGATAATGTCATTCCCTTGAACCTCGAAGCTAGTGGTCGAAGAATTCTGGAAGAAGTACGCGTTGGACAGGCCCAACGTACTGTAGTTCACTATGTTATCTGCGTTCTGGGCGTTGTTCCCAATGCGTCCAATGAAACCGGAGTTAAAGGGTACAGAGAAGTAGTTTTGCCCAAAACTTGCGAATGCAGAGACAAAAGCAAGTAAAGTCAGCACCAGTCTAATATCTGTCCGGTTTTTCATCCTTAATTCATTGCCAATAAAAGACCAATTCAACCCATAAATATAACAAAACCATCGTTTAATCTGTTTTTTTTGTCCTTTAATTTTGTTTCAGCGCTCTTCATCTACAATTCTCCGAAACCGCAGCATCTTTGCATCAAACCCCTCATAGATGAAAAAAGGGCCGAAACCTGTCGGAAATTATCCCCATGCCAAACGCGCTGGGAAACTGCTGTTTATGAGTGGAGTCGGGCCCCGTATTGCGGGAAGCGATGCCAATGACAGCGGGGTCCCGGGGTTGGAGCTGGATCATAACGGCAACTTCAAGTCCTTTGATTTTGAGGCGCAGGTGCACAGTGTTTTCGCGAATACCAAGGCTATCCTTGAATCTCACGGTAGCAATTGGGAATCGTTGCTCGACATTACGGTATTCCTTGTGGACATGAACCGCGACTTCCAAACATTCAACCAGGTTTACGCTGAGTATTTTCCAGATTCTGCTACCCAACCGTGCCGAACCACCGTTGAAATCAACCGACTTCCAACCCCCATCGCCATCGAGCTGAAGTGCGTAGCGACGGTGACCGATTGACGCCAGCGCATCAACCCACGTATGAGGGTTGAGAATTCCTCCAATTGCGGTGCTTGATTGACCGGAATTTTCCGAATTTGCTCCCATGGGAGAACGAAAAGAATTTGGAGATGACATCCTGAAAAAACTGGAGGCTCTTTCTGACAAATACGCTGCCATGGGGCAAGACCTCAGCGCGTATTTGGACGGCCTCCTGTACGCGGACTACCTGACGTACTGGGATTACATCAACCTCGATACGCTTTTGAGCCTGCAGCACCCCATCACGCCATTTCCCGATGAGTCCATCTTCATCGTCTACCACCAAATTACCGAACTGTACTTCAAACTCGCCTTGCATGAATTGGAGCAGGTGAATACTGCTGCCCCTTCCGATGCCGATGCGATTCTGAAGCGCGTCAACCGAGTTAACCGCTACTTCGAAGCACTCACCCACAGCTTTGAAATCATGGTCGACGGCATGGACCAAGACCAGTTCTTGAAGTTCCGAATGTCGCTTCTCCCTGCGAGCGGTTTCCAGAGTGCACAGTACCGCAAAATCGAGATCCGCTCCACGACGTTCAATCGGCTCTTGAACGAAGACCACCGCGACCCGAACGAAGGGTACCAGCCCGGCGATATTGAAAGTTTGTACCCACACATTTATTGGAAGGCCGGGGCGGTTGAGCTTGCTTCTGGGGAAAAAACGCTTACCCTGCGTCAATTCGAAGTGAAATACGACCGAGACCTGTTGGAGCTGGCAGAAAATACCTTTGAAGTCAACTTACGATCGCTGTGGCAAGCGCTCTCTCCGGAGGAACAGACAGACGAATTGAAGCAAGCCCTGCGTTGGTTGGATGTAAACGTCAACATCAATTGGCCCCTCAGTCACTACAAAAGCGCCGTGCGCTACCTCCAGCGCAACCCCGAAGACATCGCCGCCACCGGTGGCACCAATTGGCAGAAGTACCTGCCACCGCGTTTCCAAAAACGCATCTTCTATCCGGAATTGTGGAGTGCGGACGAATTGAACGAATGGGGAAAGGGATGGGTAGAAAAGGAAGTGTTCGGTCGCGGTTGATGCAACGTTGGTTCCCCCTCTTCATCCTGTGCTGTGGCCTTGTGGCTTGCGGCGGTCCAGACGAAGGCTCCGTATTCGTTGAGCCCGAAGCGCGCCCGCACATCCCAATCAAACGTTTCGGTGTGGTCTGGGAGGGGCTGGAGGTGGATTCCGGCAAGGTCCAATCCGGCCAATCGCTTTCCCACATCCTCGGCCCCGCAGGCGTCTCGGCAGGAGCAATCACCAACCTCGCCAACGAAACCAAACCCACCTACGACGTCCGCAACATCCGCGCCCAGCAACCCTATTGGATCGCCTTTGACGAAGACAGCGTGCAACCCGCCCGGTACTTCGTCTATCAGCGCAACGCCACGCAATACGCCCGCTTCGACTTGCGCCCACCGTACGGCGTCACCTTGGAATCGTACCCCACGGACACCCTCATCGAACGCGCCCAAGGCATCATTGAATCCAGCCTGTACGTCGACCTCGAGCGTGTGGGGGCGCCCACCAACCTCGCCTTGTCCATGGCCGCAGTCTATGCTTGGACGGTGGACTTTTCGCGGCTGCAGGAAGGAGACGCGTTCGATGTGTTGTACGAGCGCGTGTACGTCAACGACCAGCCTGTCGGCATGCCCCGCGTCATCGTGTGCCACTTCGAACACCGCAACAGGATGCTGCCGGCGTACCGGTTTGACCAAGGCACTGGCAACGACTACTTTGACGAGGACGGCAATAGCCTCCGCAAGGCTTTCCTCAAGGCACCGGTGGAGTTCAGCCGCATCAGCAGCCGGTACAACCTCAAACGTTTCCACCCTATCCTCAACCGCACTAAAGCCCATTACGGCACGGACTACGCAGCCCCCACCGGCACGCCCATCCTGGCCGTCGGCGATGGCGTGGTGACCAAGTCCAGCTACACCAAGGGCAACGGTAAATACGTCAAGATTCGCCACAACTCCACCTACGAAACCCAGTACCTCCACATGTCGAAACGCGCGGTCACTGCGGGCGAACGCGTGCGTCAAGGGCAGGTCATCGGTTATGTCGGATCCACTGGTTTGGCCACGGGACCGCACGTCTGCTTCCGGTTTTGGAAAAACGGCAAGCAGGTCGACCATTTGAAGGAGGATTTCCCGCCCTCAGAACCCATCGAGGACGGTCAGATGAACGCTTTTCAGGCCGCCGTCACCGAATGGCGCGCGCGCATCCAAGACCGGGAATTTGCCGTCCGCTGAACGGCCCGTGCAACTCCCTTCACTTCAGGAGCGTCTTATGTACGGTTAAGTTAACCCGTGGCGCCCTTATCCCCTATTGTGAAACCTGCAAGATCTCGCAAGTTTGAAAGGGAAGGGCGCCATGTTTTTTGGGCCTACGCCTGGGCCTGAAACGCAATTCCGTAGTGCTTCATTTGCTGAACCATGGACCGCAATCCGTTGGCTCGCGTCGGGCTCAAATGGGCATCCAACCCGATCTTTTCAATGAACCAGAGATCCGCTTGGGCAATCGTCGCAGGTGGCAGCCCGTTCATCACCCGGACCATCAAAGCAGCCAATCCCTTGGTGATGATGGCATCGCTGTCCGCTCGAAATTGCACATTGCCCTCCCCGTCCTTGGCGGCCAATAGCCAGACGCGGGATTGACACCCACGAATCAAGTGCTCATCCAATTTATCCTCCTCCGCCATTGGGCCCAATTCCTTCCCCAACTCGATGATATGCTCATACCGTTCCATCCAGTCCTCGAAGAATTCGAATTCCTCGGCGATGTCGTGCTGGCGCTGTTGCAGAAGGTCACTCATGGATCGGTGCGGTTGGGAAGGTTAATCACGCAGCATGCGCACCGCGCGAACCGTTCCAGCCACAAAGGTATCCACTTCTTGCAAGGTGTTGTACGCCCCAAACGAGGCGCGCACAGTGCCAGGGATGCGGTAACGTTCCATAAGCGGCTGGGTGCAGTGATGCCCGGTGCGAACAGCCACCCCTTGCGAATCGAGTAGCGTGCCGATGTCATATGGATGCGTCCCATCCACCACGAAGCTCACAACACCAGCAGCCGAAGCCGCGTTTCCAATGAACCGAATGCCCTCGATGCTGCTCAATCCCTTCCGAGCGTGCGCAGCGAGCATGGTCTCATGGTCCATGATGGCCTCAGCACCGATGCCTTTCAGCCAGTTCAGTGCGACACCCAGGGCAATCGCACCGCTGATGTGCGGTGTGCCCGCTTCAAACTTATGGGGCAGGCCCGCGAAGGTCGTTCCGTTTTCAAGGCTGACCACGTCAATCATCTCTCCGCCACCGCGCCACGGGCGCATCGCCTCTAACAACACGCGCTTGCCGTACAGAACACCGATCCCAGTCGGTCCATAGGCCTTGTGACCCGAAAAAATGTAGAAGTCACAGCCCAAAGCTTGCACGTCCACGTTCATGTGCGGCACGGCCTGGCACCCGTCGATCAACACCGCGACCCCTGCAGCCTTCGCTTGTGCCGTCAATGCCTGTGCGTCGTTGACGGTGCCTAGCGTATTGGACACGTGCGTGAAGGCAAAAAGCTTGGGCCCCTGGGCTAACTTTTGCTGCAGCTGCTCGGCATCCAGCGTGCCGTCGTCCTGGACCTCCACCACCTCGATGGAAGCGCCCACCTCATCTGCGAGCATTTGCCACGGCACGATGTTGGCGTGGTGTTCCATCCGCGTCAGCAAGATGGTATCGCCCTGGCCGATGTGCTCCCGGCCCCACGTCTGTGCCACCAAGTTGATGGCATCCGTCGCCCCAGCCGTCCAAATGACCTCGCGGGATTCCGCAGCACCAATGTGGTGTTGCACAATGGTCCGTGCATGTTCAAAAGCATCCGTGGCCTGTTGCGAGAGCGCATGCACACCGCGGTGCACATTGGAATGGTAATGCATCAGGTATTCCCGCTGGGCCTCGATGACCGCGATGGGCTTTTGGGAAGAAGCCGCGTGGTCGAGGTAGACCAATGGCTTTCCGTTCACCTCCCGATTCAGGATGGGAAACTGAAGCCGAAGCGCCGCTGCATCCAAGGCCTTACTCATGCGTCGTCGTTGGGGTGATCGCTCCAGACGTCCCAGCCGTGCTTTTCGGCCAACCGGTGTTCCACCTCCAACCGCACTTCCAGCACCGCGAGCCCCTTCAAGGCATCGCCGATGAACGCGTTCACCAGCATGGCTTTTGCGGCCTCAAGTCCAACGCCGCGCGAGCGGGCATAAAACAGCGCGTCAGAGTCAAACTGCCCCACGGTACACCCGTGACTGCATTTGACGTCGTCCGCATAAATTTCCAATTCGGGCTTGGCGTTCATGCTCGCCTTGTCGCTGGCGAGGATGTTGGCGTTTTGCTGGTAAGCATTGGTTTGCTGCGCATCTGGGCGCACGAACACCTTGCCGTTGAATACGCCTGTGCTTTTGCCGTACAAGATGCCCTTGTAGTTCTCTGAGCTGGTGCAATGGGCCACTCGGTGGTCCACCGTAGTGTGGTTGTCTACAAATTCACCCTCTCCAGGGAGGAAGGCGCCGTTCAATTCCGCATGCGCCCCTTGTCCGTTGATACGGAAAGCCAAATCGTTTCGTACCCATGACCCGCGCACTGTGATGGTGTGCACTTCCGCATGGGACGCACGGCCTTGGCGAATGTCTTCAAAAGCGATGTGACGGACCGTTCCTTCTTCATCCTGCACCTTGTCAATGTGCATACGCGCACCTTGACCGACATCCGCGCGGGTCAACACGTTCACGGATCCATCCGAACCTGCGGCAGCTGTGGACCACTGAACAATTTTCACTGAGGCATTGAGCGCCACAGCGATGTCGTGCCGCAACACATTGAATGCGCCTGTACCGCAGGTGTGGTGATGAATCAAAATGGGGCGGTCCAGCTCAACGCCTTGCGCCACCCGCAGGTACAGCCCTTCTTGGCTGTAGCGGCCGTTGAGGCCCGCGAACCAATCCGATCCTTCGGGCGAAAAGGCATCGACAGCCTGCAGCTTCGCATCGCCGCGTTGAGAAAGTGGCGTGCACGTTACGCCTGTATGAACCGGCAAATCACTGGCTGCTGCGTCGAATGTCCCGTTGACGAACACGAGGCGGTAGGCATCCATACCCGGCACCGGGTTGGCTTCACATCCCGCGGCAGCGACCGTCTTCACCGCTGGAGCTAACACATCCTTCCACCAGGACGCCACCGGCGTGTACTTCCAACGCTCTACGCGGCGGTGCGGCACCGGCATGGCATCCATAGCCACATCGGCCTGCACACCCAGCGCCCCATCCAATGCCGAGACGAGCGCGGCTCCCGATGCTTCGGAGGCGGCGTGCTTCGCTTCGACCTTCGGTCGGTCCATCAATTGCGGCTTGGCCTTATCCATTAGGCGACAATGTCTTCTTTGATCCAGTCGTACCCCTTCTCTTCAAGCTCCAACGCCAATTCTTTGCCGCCAGAACGGACAATGCGTCCATCGACGAGCACGTGCACAAAGTCCGGAACGATGTAGTCCAATAAGCGCTGGTAGTGCGTGATGACGAGAAAGCTGCGTTCGGGTGAGCGCATGGCGTTCACGCCTTCCGATACAATGCGCAAGGCATCGATGTCCAAGCCGGAGTCGGTCTCGTCCAAGATGGCAAGTTTGGGCTCGAGCATAGCCATTTGGAAAATCTCGTTGCGCTTCTTCTCGCCGCCGGAAAAACCTTCGTTCACGGAGCGGTTGCGGAGGCGTCCGTCCAACTCCACCAGCTTGGCTTTTTCCTTCACCATATCGAGAAAGTCCTTGCCTTTGATGGGCTCTAGCCCCTCGTGCTCGCGCTTGCCATTCACCGCAGCACGCATGAAATTGATGTTGGAGACGCCGGGGATTTCAACGGGGTATTGAAACGCCAAGAACAACCCGGCACGGGCGCGCTCTGTCGCGTCCATATCCAACAGGTCCTTACCGTCAAAGTCAACCGACCCGCCTTCAATTTCATACTCCTCACGACCGGCCAAAACCGACGCCAGCGTGGATTTACCGGAACCGTTGGGGCCCATGATGGCGTGCACCTCACCAGGGTTGATGGTGAGGTTGAGTCCCTTCAAAATGGATGCTTCTTCGACCGAAGCTTTGATTTCATTGATTTTCAACATTATCCTACGCTTCCTTCAAGTGAGATGGACAACAATTTTTGCGCCTCAACGGCAAATTCCATGGGTAGCTGATTCAGCACGTCCTTCGCGTACCCATTCACAATCAAACTGATCGCCTGCTCCGCGTCGATACCCCGTTGCAAGCAATAAAAAATCTGGTCTTCTCCGATTTTGGAGGTCGTCGCCTCGTGCTCCACCTGCGCCGTGGGGTTTTTAACTTCCACATACGGGAAAGTGTGCGCGCCGCTGGTGTCCGTCATGAGCAGCGAATCGCATTGGGAGAAATTCCGTGCATTCGCTGCAGAGGGCATAATCTGCACCAGGCCGCGGTAGCTGTTGTGGCTGTTGCCCGCGCTGATGCCTTTGGAAATGATCGTAGAGTGCGTGTTTTTGCCCAAGTGAATCATCTTAGTGCCCGTGTCCGCTTGCTGCGCGTTGTTGGTCACCGCTACGCTATAGAATTCGCCGACGCTGTGGTCACCTTTCAAGATGCAGCTAGGGTATTTCCACGTCACCGCACTTCCGGTCTCTACTTGGGTCCAGCTGATCTTGGAGCGACGGTAACAAATGCCTCGCTTCGTCACAAAATTGTAGACGCCGCCCTTGCCGTTCTCGTCGCCCGGATACCAATTCTGGACCGTGGAGTACTTGATCTCCGCTTCGTCCAGCGCCACCAATTCGACTACGGCTGCGTGCAACTGGTTCTCGTCCCGCTGAGGGGCCGTGCAGCCTTCGAGGTAACTCACATAACTGCCTTCGTCCGCAACAACCAGCGTGCGCTCAAACTGGCCCGTGCCGGATTCGTTGATGCGGAAGTAGGTGCTCAATTCCATGGGGCATCGCACGCCCTTGGGGATGTAGCAGAATGAACCGTCCGTGAACACCGCCGAGTTCAATGCGGAAAAGAAGTTATCGCGGGTGGGAACTACCGTGCCGAGGTGCTTGCGCACCAAATCCGGGTGCTCCTTCACCGCCTCGCTCATCGAGCAAAAAATAATGCCCAACTCTGCTAGTTTGTCTTTGAAGCTGGTGGCCACGGAGACCGAATCCATGACAAAATCTACTGCCACGCCGGACAAGCGTTTTTGCTCTTCGAGGCTAATGCCGAGCTTGTCCATGGTGCGGCGCAATTCGGGATCGACCTCATCCATGCTGTCGAGCTGCTTCTTCTGCTTCGGTGCCGCGTAGTAGCTAATGGCTTGGTAGTCTGGCTTCTCGTAGTTGAGGTGGGGCCAATTGGGTTCCTCCATGGTCTTCCACACCGAGAACGCTTCTAGGCGCCACTGAAGCAGCCATTCCGGCTCCTCCTTTTTGGCCGAAATCAACCGGATGATGTCCTCCGATAAGCCCGCGGGTGCTTTGTCCGACTCGATTTCAGTCGTGAAACCGAATTCGTAGGACTTCCCCGTTACCTCTTCAAGGACCTTGTCTTTCCCGTCGTATGCCATGGCAATCTCCTTCTGACTTCGCGTTGGTTATAGAGAGAAACTCTCTCCGCAGCCGCATGTTCTGTTGGCATTGGGATTGTAGAATTGGAACCCCTTCCCATTCAATCCGCCGCTGAACTGCAATTCGGTGCCCACGAGGTACAGGTAACTCTTGCGGTCGACCACAATTTTGACACCCTTGTCTTCAAAGGTTTGATCGCCGTCCTGCATCTCGTGATCAAAGGTCATTTCGTACATAAGACCTGAACACCCACCGCCCTTTACGCCAACGCGTACAAAACTCCCCTCTGGTTGGCCCTCAGCGTTCAGCAATTTGAGCACTTCGTCGCGGGCGCTTTCATTGACTGTAATCATCGCTATTCCTTTGATTTCACTACAAATATACGCTATTTAAAAACGTTCTAAACAACGAACGCAGCGCCGTGGGCAACGAATAACAATCCTTTGCAAACCCTTGCTCAATTCGGTGCATCTTTGGACTTCACGAACGCCCATGTCTTCCTCTTCCAACAAACCCTCTGGAGCACAGGTCACCACCGCCGTGACCACCATCGTGGGGATGAGCCTGACACTCCTGCTCATCGGCCTGCTCTTGGCCATCGGTTACCTCGGGAGCGAATGGGAACAGGAGCTTCGGCAGGAGGCACGTGTGCAGGTCTTTTTTCAACGCGATGTTGAGCCTGACGTCTTGGCTACCGCCCGAGAGGTATTGCGCACCGATCCGGGGGTGGAGTCGACTCTGTTCTTGGACGCTGAATCGGCCAGCCGCGATCTGGAGTCGGCCCTTGGGGAATCGTTCGTTGACTTCCTCGGGTACGTGCCACTCGCCGATGTGATGGACCTGCGGATGACCCCCGAATCAAGCACCACCAGCGCCCTGACCGAAGCGGCTGCGCGCATGGAAAACATTCCCGGGGTGAGTGAGGTGGTGTGGCAAGCTGAATTGCTCGGTCAGATTGAATCCACCATCCAACGGATTGTATGGCCCTTGGTCGGCTTGGCCCTGGTTTTCCTCCTTGCGGCGGTCGCCTTGATGAACAACACCATCCGGCTAACCGTCTTCGCCCGGCGCATGGTCATCAAAACCATGCAACTCGTCGGCGCACACCCGCAGGCGATTCGCGCGCCCTTCCTGAAACAAGGACTTTATTTTGGGTTGATTTCAGGAGGCATTGCGTTTGCTTCCGTCAACGGCATCCTGGCCTTGATGCATATGCAGAACGCTTCCGTTCTCATTCCATTTACACCTTTGGTATTAGGCGCCTTGCTCGCTGCCTTGCTCGGTTTGGGCGCTTTGTTTGGAGTAACATCCACCACCATCGCCGTGAACCGATTCCTGAAAAAACGCTTGGATACCTTGCATTAACTTTGCTCCATGAGTGCACCGCAAACGTCCCCTGATGGGTTCGCCTTGAAACGAACCAATTACCAATGGATGATCATTGGCATCCTGATTTTGATCGTGGGCTACCTGCTGATGTCAGGCGGTGCAGCAGAAGATCCAACCGCCTTCAGTGAAGCGATTTTCAGCCCCCGTCGGATTACGATTGCGCCCATCGTTGTGCTCTTGGGCTACGGTACCATTTTCTACGCCATACTGAAGCGCTGATGTCCCTTTGGGAGGCCATTATTCTGGGGATTGTTCAGGGACTCACGGAGTTTTTGCCGGTGAGCAGCTCGGGGCACCTAGAGTTGGGCAAAGCCCTGTTCGGCCTCAAAGACGTTGACCTCACCTTCAGCATCTTGGTGCATGGCGCCACCGCGTGCAGCACCCTGGTGGTCTTTCGGAAGGACATCGCGAAGTTGATTGCAGGCGTGTTCACATCCGATGTTGAAACGCGCACATCATCCCACACCTACATCTTCTGGCTGGCGCTTTCGACGCTACCTGCAGTAGTTGTGGCCTTCACCCTCCGTGATTTCTTAGAAGAAGCCTTCTTGGAACATCCTCACCGGGTGGGTTGGTCGCTCTGCGCGACTGCGCTCATCCTATACGCGTCAGAACGCATTGCCAGCAACACCTCGCGCGACCTCACATGGAGCCGTGTAATCGGGATTGGCTTGGCCCAAGCCCTGGCCATTGTGCCCGGGGTCAGCCGTTCAGGATCGACCATCGGTGCCGCCGTCGCCTTGGGCATTTCACGTGAAGAAGCGGCACGTTTCAGTTTCCTCATGGCACTGCCTGTCATCTTCGGCGCGACTGCCTTGGAATTGAAGGATGTGCTGGAAGCAGGCTTAGGCGAACAATCCTTCAATGGCGTCGCCTACGCCGCGGGCACTTTGGCCGCCTTCGTCAGCGGTTGGGCGGCCTGCCTATGGATGATCCGATTGGTGAAGCGCACTAACCTCAACGTTTTCGCCGTTTACTGCTTGGTAGTGGGCATCGCCGCCATTCTCTTCATCTGAAAAATCCCTTGAGCATGATTCCCTTTCGCTTCGTCACCTTCATGTTGCTCGGCGCCTTGGTGTGGACAGGGTGTTCGAACGTCACGTTCGCTGAACCCATGCCGATGAACCGACGGGACCTGCCCAAATTCCCTCCGAAATGGCGTGGGATTTGGTCCGACGGCAACGATATGACCATCACCATTGGTGAATCTTACTTCGAGGGCGACGATTTGGATAAGATGACCCTGGGCGAAGACGTACGGTTGCGGCGCTTCCACGGCCACTTGGTGCTCAACCAACCGGAAGAAAACGGGAAGTGGTCCGTCCTGCTTGGACGGCGTTGGAAAGACGAATTAAAGCTGTTGACATTCGACGGGTCCGAGGACGCCAAATTGGCGGTGTGGAGCGGCATCCTGAACGACAGCTCAATCATGGAGTTCATGCGTGATGAAGAGCTCGGGGTGAAGACTTACACCCTCGCTCCGGAAAACAACGCCGCCTTTCGAAAACTGATTACCGAAGGAGGGACCACTGAATCCTACACCCTACGGCGAGTCTCCCCCTGAGGCTTTGAGCCGCCTTAGCCTTTGGCATTCAACGCCACCTCATCCCAATTCACGAGGCTTAAGAAGCTCTGGATGTAGTCCTTGCGACGGTTCTGGTAATTGAGGTAGTACGCGTGTTCCCACACATCCATGCCGAGCAGTGGAGTTCCAGGACGATCTACGATGTTGGCCATCAACGGGTTGTCCTGATTGGCCGTGCTGGTCACCTCCAACTGGCCCTCCGCGTTGCGAATGAGCCAAGCCCATCCGCTACCAAACTGCGACGCTCCCGCCACTGCAAACTGCTCGGCAAAGGCGTCTACCGAGCCGAAAGTGGCTTCCAATTCCTCCTTCAACACTCCTTCCGGTGCCGGCGCACCGCCCGGCGTCAACGCACGCCAGTACAGAGTATGGTTGTAATGGCCGCCGCCGTTGTTGCGCAGCGCTGGTTGATCTGATGTCAGCCCCGAGAGAAGTTCGATCAGTCCTTGGCCATCATACGCACCTTCCGCTGCGCGCAGCGCGTTGTTGAGCTTGCGGACATATCCGGCATGGTGCTTGCCGTAGTGAATCTCCATGGTAACCGGATCAATCTTTGGCGCCAATGCCGCCACATCGTATCCCAATGGCTCTTGGTCAAATCCAAAAGGCCGAGGTACCACTGCTTTTTCGTTGCTGTCAGCACCGCTTCCACACCCTACAAATGGGGCCACCAGCATGCCCGCACCGACGGTTCCTGCCAATTTGATGAACGTTCGCTTCTTCATGGAACAAAGATGCGTGTTCCACTGCAAAGTGTGCAAATTCTGCACAATGCTTCTGCACTTGCCGTCGTTGAACACTGTAGCTTCGAGGGATTGAAACCATGTTTAAACCGCGCGCGCTCATACTAGGAGTACTTGCTGCCATCCTCTTGCTGACGGGTGCGGGTGTAGGGTGGTTTGCCTTGAACCAAGACCGGCTCGCTCGCTCGCTCATCGAGCGCCTCGAGGCCCACCTCCTCACCGATGCCCACATCGACCACATCGACTTGGACATCTGGTCGCATTTCCCCAACATCTCCCTCGTCTTGCACGACGCGTGGCTGCTAGGCTCGCATTCCCCCGCCGACACCTTGCTCAAAGCGGAAGAACTCTCCATCGCGTGCAACGCCCTTCAGCTTATCGGCGGCAATTACGACCTGACCGCGCTGGACCTGAGCAACGCCTCCCTGTCCATCACCTCCAATTCGAACGGATGGAACACGCGGGTGTGGGATACGGGCGACGGGGATTCCGAAGCCGAGCGATTTGCCATCGAACAGTTGGTCCTCATGGACATTCAAGTAACAGTGGATGCCCAAGAAGTCGTGGTGGATGAAGCCACCCTTCAACTGGATTGGACAGAAACAGGTATGATGGCAAACGGTACCGGGCGGTGCACTTCCATAAGCGCCATGGAATTTGCCACAATGAACCCCTTGACCTGGTCGGCGGAACTGGACTGGAATGCCGCCGAAGACATGATCAACGTCAGTGTTTCTTCATTGAAATGGGCCGGTCTAGAGGCCGAGCTTCGCGCCACACGCAACGCATCATGGGCGGTCGAGGGCACGGTCGAGTCGGCCACTTTGGCAGCGCTACGCGAATTGGTTGCAGTGCCCGTCGAATTCGATGCCCTCAACTCAGAAGCCAAAGCCAATGGTGCCTTCACATGGGACGGCCGAACCTTCAAATCCAACTGGACCTTGCTACCCGCCCGGTGGGAGGTGCCTTTCGGTGACGAACTCCTCAAGGTTCAAGGCGATGCACGCTTGTGGATCAAATACGAGGAGGGTGTTTGGCGTGCGGACGCCCCTCATGTCGCCTTGCACATGGACGGTTTGGACTGGTCGGGCAAGGTGGAGCGCATCCTCTTCGATACCGGTAGCTTCGAAGCAACGGGGTCTGGTGAAGTGGCGTGGCCTGAGGCCGATTTGAATACGCTGTTATCGGGCGAATGGCCTACCAGCGGCACCTTTGCTTGGGATGGCATGGTCAAGCGAAAACGCAGTGGCGCCATGGATTGGGACGGCACGTGGACGCTGACAGGCGGTGCGGGTACGGTCAACGAAACACCTTGGATGGCTGACGGCCGTGGGACCCTCAATGGCGTTGACCTCACCGTTGAAGCCTTCGAAGGGGAATGGGATCGCATCGCCGTGGAAGGAAACGTCCAAGGACAGCTCCCCTTAGGGGATCCGCTTCGCGTCACGTGGACTGGGTCCCTGACACTTCCCGAATTGGCCTTTTCTTCATCTGACAGCGGCTCCGCCAACCTCGCTTCGTTGCAACTTCCGGCAGGCATGCGCGCGCAATGCGACGTGGCCATTGGTAGCCTCCGTTACGACGGGTGGGAATTGGAGAATACGACGTTCGCCGTAGAAGGGGATGACAGTGGTTGGACCGTTCCTCATTTTCGCGCGGAAACGCTGGATGGCTTGATCAGCGGGGACGGGGCTTTGACCCTTGAATTCGGGGCGCGAGGCGGCAAGATTTTATTGCATCCCACTGTGGCTTCATGCGACCTGCCGAAGCTCTTCGAAGCCTTTGAAAATTTCGACCAGACCACGCTGCGCGCCGAACATCTAACCGGAACCTTCGATGCCTCTGGATCGGTGCAGTTCACCATCGACCACGGCTTTAACTGGCAACCCGAGAGCCTCGACGTTCTCGGGTCTGCCTCCATTCATTCCGGTAAACTCAGCAACCTCGAAGCCTTCGAGGAAATCGCAGACTACCTCCGAAGCCACCGCCTCATGGCGCCGCTGGTCGATCCGGATGACTTGGCGACTCGACTCGAACACGTTGAGTTCGAACACGTCGAATCGCCCGTTTACATTTCCAGTGGTACCGTGCAATTGCCCCACACCGAAATCCGCTCATCGGCCATGGACATCACGTTGGAAGGGCAGTACCGCTTTGACTCCTCCATCGATTACGCCCTTGGTTTTGCCATGCGCGACCTGCGTGCTGCGGACGAAAGTGAATTTGGAACCATCACCGATGACGGGCTGGGTCACCAATTTTTCATCTCCATGACGGGGACGGTCGAAAACCCCGAATATGGCTGGGACCGCGAAGCCCAGAAAAACCACCGCAAAGAAAATTTCCAACGGGAAAAAGACCTTTTGAAAGAACTGTTTCGAAAATCAACTCCATGAGCGACATCACCTCCACCCATTTGCAAACCGCCCGTGCTGCCTTGGATCGATGCCAAGACTTGATGGCAGACGAAGCGCCTGAATGGGCCGAACTCCATGCCGCATTGCAGGCCGCCCAGCGGGCCATCACTGTAGCTGAGTACTGCAGCGAAGCCAGCGTCCCGGCACCTACTCCAAAGGTCGAATTCGAATCCGTCCCCGAGCCAGTTGTGACTGAACCGGTCGTCACGGAGCCCGTTGAGCATGAGCCGAGCCCGGCTCAACCGATTGCAGCAGCCGAGCCCGAGGCCGAGCCGTTGCCGGCGGCCGGAGCATCCTTGGCTGAACGCCTCAGCGAGCAGCGGCTCGACAGCCTTAAAAACAGCCTGAGCATCAACAACCGGGTACGCTTTGCTTCCCTCTTGACAGACGGCGATGTTCCTGCCTTGTTGAATCTGTGCGACACACTGGAGGCGAGTGATAGCTTTGAAGCCGCGCAGGTCTTGATCCTCGAAACCGCCGGAGATGTAGACTGGGGCGATGAAGAAAACGGCGGGGTCGAGTTTCTTTCTTTGGTGCGGCGTTTATTTGCTACTGCATGAGTACTGCCAACCGCGCTTTCGGCACCCTGTATTTGGTTCCCACACCCATTGGGAACCTCTCCGACTTCACGCCACGCGCCGTTGAGGTGCTGAAGGAAGTGGCCTATGTTTTGGCTGAAGACACGCGGACCACGGGGAAATTGACCCGGCATTTCGGCGTCGAAACACCGCTCAAAGCGTTCCATCAACACAACGAACACAAATCCACTCCTGGATGGGTGCAAGCCCTGCAAAATGGGCAATCCCTTGCCGTGTGCTCAGACGCTGGAACGCCCGGCATTTCAGATCCGGCCTTCTTGCTGGTGCGCGCCTGCGTGGAAGCTGACATCCCGGTGGTTTGCCTACCGGGGCCCACGGCCTTCGTGCCCGCTTTGGTTACCTCGGGAATCCCGTGCGACCGCTTCGTCTTTGAGGGATTCCTACCCCACAAAAAAGGCCGACAAAAGCGTCTGGGCCTACTCGCTGAAGAGCAACGAACCGTCGTTTTCTACGAATCCCCGCACCGCATCATCAAGCTGCTCCAAGAATTGGAAACGCATTGCGGACCCGATCGTTGGGTGGCGTGTTCAAGGGAGATCAGTAAGCTCCACGAACAAACGGTTCGCGGAACGGTGGCGGAAGTCCTGGACCATTTTAGCCAGCACGAACCCAAGGGCGAGTTCGTCATCGTCGTCGCCGGAAAAGAATAACTTCAGAATAGGCGACCGTGCAGGTCACTGACTTGCTGAATGCCCACCAACTGCATGTCCGTGCCTTTCGGCACCTCGATATTGCGCGCGTGACCGCTATAAAACATTCGCTTCATGCCCAATCGGCTGGCCTCTGCAATGCGCTGATTCATTCGTGGCACGGGGCGAATCTCGCCCGTCAGCCCCACCTCGCCGGCAAACACCGTCCCCCACGGCAGAGGAACATCCAGCACGCTGCTCAAGATGGCGGCAACAACGGCCAAGTCAATGGCGGGGTCTTGTATTTTCAGGCCGCCCGCCAAATTCAGGAAGACATCCTTCGAGCCCAGCTTGAACCCGCAACGCTTTTCCAATACAGCCAACAGCATGTTCAACCGGCGCAGGTCAAAACCGGTTCCCGAGCGCTGCGGCGTGCCATACACCGCCGTCGACACCAGCGCTTGAACTTCCACCAGCATTGGACGCGCCCCTTCGAGGGCAGCCGACACCGCGGTACCGCTCAAAGCATCCTCCTCCGAACGCTGGCCCAATAAGGCATCGGACGGGTGATCCACCGCCTTTAAGCCAGACCCGCGCATCTCGTACAAGCCGAGCTCTGCAGTAGTTCCAAACCGGTTTTTGGCCGCCCTCAGCATGCGGTAGGCGTGGTGGCGTTCCCCTTCAAATTGAAGGACGACGTCCACCATGTGCTCTAGGACTTTTGGCCCGGCCAAGGAACCTTCTTTCGTGATGTGGCCAATGAAAAACACCGGGACGTGGTGCTGCTTAGCAAACCGCGTAAACGCCGCCGCCGTCTCACGGATCTGGGCCACCGAACCCGGGGCCGACTCCACGTCCGGCAAGAACATCGTTTGAATAGAATCGATGATGACCGCGTCGGGCTTATTGGCCTCCAATTCACGCAGCACCGCTTGGGCGTCCGTTTCGGCAAACACAAACAGCGCTGGCGACACCGCTCCCAAGCGCTCGGCCCGCATGCGGACTTGCTCTGGGCTTTCTTCGCCTGCGACATACAAGATGCGCTGGGAATGTGCGGCCATGTGCAGCACGGACTGAAGCATCAGGGTGGATTTGCCTATCCCCGGTTCACCGCCGAGCAACACCACAGCGCCAGGGACAACGCCCTGGCCCAATACACGGTCCAGTTCGACATCGCCTGTCGGAGTACGCCCCAATTCAAGGACTTCGACATCCGCCAACGGTTTCGCTTCGACCGGCTTCAACGCCGCCCGCTGCCGCCGTTCACTCGGGGTGTTCGGACGAACTGTAAAAGCTTCCAATGTATTCCACGCCTTGCACGAGGGGCACTGGCCCACCCATTGCACCGATTCCTGGCCACAAGCCGTGCAGACGTAATGAGTCTTTGCTTTGGCCAACGCTGGATCAGTTGTCGCGCAAAATGGTCACGTGCCCGTTGTAATCAAACCCATTGGGCAGACTCATGGTGTACCAGTAGGTCCCGGTCTCACCGTTGTTCGGGCGCCACGCGCCGCTGTTGCGGTAGTTGTCATCCGAGTAAATGAGTTGACCCCAACGGTTGTAGATGCGCATGCGAACGTTGTCGTATACCTCCAATCCTTCGATGTGGAAGTCCTCGTTCATGGCATCCCCGTAATCCGGCGTGAACACGTTGGGAATGGTCAGTTCACAGTAGTCCACTATGACATCCCATTCCTCACGAATGCCGCCCACCGCACACGGATTGATCGCAGAACCCACGAGCGCGATGCCGTATTCCCAGCAGTTCTGGTTGAGCATGGAGCTGATCACCGTCATTGCGTCTTGCGGATCGCCGAAGTAAATCGTTGTATCCGGGCACTCGACCCACCATTCGTACTCGCCTGCGCCATCAACCCAATCCGCACCGTTCCAGGTCTGTGCGTTCAAGTCAAAGTCGTATTCCACTTCTGGACACAACGTCAAATGCGGCCCGTCGTTGTTTCCCGCAGGCGTCGCTTCAATCTGGCGGAATGGGTTTGACCATTCCCAAAAATCAACACCGTTCTGATCCACCAAGATGGGTTCGGGATTTATGGTCGGTGGCAGGCCGATGTACAAGTAGCTGCACACGGTATTGGTCTCACATTCAAACGGATCTGTGTAGTCCAGGCAAATCTCCGTGCCGTCGTAAATGCTCGCATCGGCCACATCCCATGTAGCGTCCGTTGATCCGTCGGGCCACACAACTGTGTAGCCTTCAGGAAGGTCCGGTACGACAGAAGCAAATCCGTCTCCTAAGCAATCGATGGTCATGCTTTCAAGCGGCGGTGGAATGTCGCCAACGATGGTGATGTTCGCACATGCTTCCGCTGAACCACACTGGTTGGAAACTTCCACGCAGTATTCCCCCGTGGACATGGCAGTATACTCTTCAGCAATCTCTCCTGGTATCAAATTGTCGTCGAGGTACCATTCGAAGTTCAAATCGTCCGTGTCCGGGCTGGTCGGATCGAGGTAAACCTCTCCGCCTTCGCACAAGCTCTGGTCCTCCAAACTCGGTTCCGGTGTGTATTGCGAGTACAACGGAATGGAAGCCGAAGCCGACCCGCATCCGTTGGTCACAACAATCGAAGCGTTGTACGTGGTGGTGCTGGAGAAGGAAAAGTCGTTCGTTGCAACGCCGTCCTCTCCGGGAGCCGACCAATTCAATTCGGCCGTTCCACCGATATCCTCGACTTCGGCAAATACCGTCTCACTTTCACCGTTACAGAGCAAATCGTCGAGCACAGTCAAGGATACAGAGGGCTCCTCGGTGATTTCAATGTCGTAACAGTAGTCCATTTCGCACGTCTCCTCTGTGAAGCAGATTTCGTACAAACCGTAGCTGGAGGGAGAGAACTCTGTGTCGTACTCATTGACATTCGAGAACGACCACGGCACCGGTCCGGACAAGCATTGCCACGTTCCCGTTGCTGGAGCCGCTTCACACTCGGATTCGGAGCTGAAGATGGTCCCTGCCGACAAGTCGTCGATTTGTGTGGCGTTCAAGAAACCGCAGTTGTACACCGAAACGGACAAGACGTCCGAGTCGACGCTGGCATCCTCATAGAAGACAATTTCGATGTTATCGCCAGCTGCAATATCAAAGTCAAACTGCTGGAACGAACTGCTCGACGTCAGGATGTAGCTATCCTCCCCGTTGATCGTGACCTCGAGGTAGCTTCCGCCCCAACCGGAGTCTTCGTTAGAGCTCATGTACACAAGAAACGCTCCTTCTTGGGGACTGGAATAGCCTCCTTCGAAAACCACATTATCAGGAATGCCGTCGCAGAACGGATCAACCGTAACTTCTGGAATGTACGAACCGATGGTCTCGATAATGAATACACGTTGCCCTTGGCAGCCGTCTTCATCCGTAACCAACAACCGGTACGTTCCTGCCGTCAACTCCGCACCTGCATCACCTACATAAGACACCACTTCACCGCCCAGACCGTTCCAATCGGGGTCCCATTGGTACGCCGCATATTCGACTTGTTCGAGGGAGTCGACCACCACAAGTGCTGTCTGACCGGGGCATACCGCTGGCGGGTCGATGACCACATCTGGTAAGAAATAAGGACTTTGATCGACATAAAATTCTTCCTCCACGGTGCATTGGTCGAGGTAGCCCGTTACGAAGAAAGTTCCCCCGTACGTATAGGTGTTGTTGTTGCCAACGGTTCCATCGGACCAAACGATTTCATCAAAGTCTCCGCTGGCGGTCAACTCAAGTTCACCGCCCGCACAAATGGCCGAATTGCCTTCCACGGTGAGCGGCGGCAGTTCGATGTCCAAAACCTCAATGACCAAGGTGGTCACCGTTTCTCCGACGGGATTGCCGTCATCCGTTGCCGTAATGGTGATTTCTTGAATCCCGACGTTATCTGGTTGTGCTGTGAACGTGCCGGTGATGTTCGTGAGGTTGTCTCCTTCTGTAATGGTGTAGTCCCAACCGGGCGCATCCGTGCACGTCACCGTGATGGTTTGATTCGGTTCTGGCCCGAGGAAGCTCAGGTTCATCTCATAGGTATTCCCCAAACACATGACCAGTGTGTCACATCCTACATTGGCCGTTGGGAATGGCGCCAGATTCTCGCTGTCTTCCGCAGAATCCATGATGAAACTGCGGTAGTCCAACCAGTTCACGCCGTCATCCGCATCCGGACCCGTTCCTTGCGGGCCGTTGTACGTGTCGTCGAGCGTATTGAATCGTCCAAACTGCAGGAATGGACCAAAATCGGGCGCAGCGTCAATGCCCACCGTAGCTGGACTGTCGCCGCAGCATCCGTTGCTTCCGCCGACATCACCGTGGGCCCAGTCCATGTTGAGGTAACACATTTGCGTGTTCGCGCCGTCCGGCAAGTATTCCGAATCCTCACTGGTGATGACAATTTGGTAGGAGTTGAAGAGGTCGGTGCCTTGGTTGTAGTAACCAACGTCGACAAAATTGATGAAGACCTCATCTTGGGTGATTTTGTAGTAGATATCACCCGACAAGCGGTAATCCGAGTCGGCCCAGAAGCCAGCAATTTGGGCCACTTCGTCCGTGGTTTCTGGGAATTCTTCCGGCGTCCAATCGATGGTGTAGCCATCGAATGAAACCGACCCCTTTGAGTTCAGGTAAAACTGCTCGAATACAAGGCCGTACAGGTTGAAGTCGAAGCCCATTTGGATGGGGGCCGTGGAATAATCCACATTGATCCCTGCGCCTGCTGTGTAGTATTGGTCATCTTCGGTGATGAGTGTGTACGTGTCGTCCGGCTCCACCCAGCAGTCGCAACCGCTGGTGGTCACCATCATGCGGTGTGCCTTGCGGTCCGCAATTTCGTCAGCGTGCTCCGCTTGCCAATTGGCTTTGTGTTCCTTCAGAATGCGTTTGACTTCTTCGAGGTCGTAACCTTCCCAAGCACGGAAGACGTCCCATTCCTCACGGGTCATATTCAGCACGGCACCCTTGAAGGAGCCATAGCGGGTCATAATTCCATCGATGTGCGTTTCCGACGGCTGCACGTAAGGGGATGAAGAATCATTGGTCGAATAATCAACCTGGGCAACCGCCAAACTGGTTGCAGCGCTCAACACCAAGGTCAAAATGAATCGAGTCATGTAAGCAGGTTTTCTTTTTGTCAGGCGACTCCGGCGTTTTCGCAGTTTTCCACATTAAAAACGACCAAAGAGTTCGTAAATATAAGGCATCGGGCGACCCAAAGAAATATCCCGTTCTCAATCTCAAGGACACAGCGCATTCCGCGTTAATTTTGCGCCCTAATCGCGAGCGATGAAAAACATTCGAAATTTCTGCATCATTGCCCACATCGACCACGGCAAAAGCACCTTGGCCGACCGCCTCCTCCAGACCACTGGAACCATCACAGAGCGGGAGATGCAGGACCAAGCGCTCGACGACATGGACCTCGAACGCGAACGCGGAATCACCATCAAGAGTCACGCCATTCAAATGGCCTATAAAGCCGAAAATGGCGAGGATTTTGTGTTCAATTTGATCGACACCCCCGGGCACGTGGACTTCAGTTACGAAGTGTCGAGATCCATTGCAGCATGCGAAGGGGCCCTGCTCATCGTAGATGCCACTCAAGGCATTGAGGCTCAGACAATTTCAAATTTGTACTTGGCCCTTGAACACGATTTAGAGATCATTCCAATCCTGAACAAAATGGATTTGGACTCGGCCGACCCTGAAGTGGTGGGAGATCAAATCGTGGACCTCATCGGTTGTTCCATGGACGATATCATCCCCGCCAGTGGAAAGAGCGGTCTGGGCGTGGAAGACATCCTGGAAGCCATCGTGGAACGCGTTCCCGCACCCAAAGGCGATACGGAGGCCCCACTGCAGGCCATGATTTTCGATAGCGTCTACAACCCCTTCCGGGGCATCATCGCCTACTACCGCATCCTCAACGGCTGTCTGAAGAAAGGCGATCAGGTCAAGTTTTTTGCCACCAACCGCGAATACGAGGCCGATGAAATTGGGGTGCTCGGAATGGACTTGAAGCCTCGAAATGAGGTGAGCGCAGGGAACGTAGGCTACATCATTTCTGGCATCAAAAACGCCCGTGAAGTCAAGGTGGGTGACACCATCACGCTCAAAGAAAATCCGTGCCTAGACCGAGTCAAAGGCTTTGAAGATGTCAAGCCCATGGTCTTTGCCGGTATCTACCCGGTGGATACCGAGGACTACGAGGAATTGCGCGCTTCGATGGAGAAGCTCCAGCTCAACGACGCCTCCCTCGTGTTCGAACCGGAATCTTCGGCGGCATTGGGTTTCGGATTCCGGTGCGGGTTCTTGGGCATGCTCCACATGGAAATCATCCAAGAGCGCCTCGAAAGGGAATTTGACATGACGGTCATCACCACCGTCCCCAACGTGAGCTACCACGCCTTCACCAAAGACGGCGAGAAGCACATCGTCAACAACCCGTCCGATTTACCCGAACCAAACCACCTCGACCATGTGGAAGAGCCGTTCATCAAAGCGCAGGTCATCACCAAAAGCGAGTACATCGGTCAGGTCATGAACCTGTGCATCGAGAAGCGCGGGGTGCTGAGCAATCAAGTGTATTTGACCTCCGACCGCGTCGAGCTGAGTTTCAGCATGCCGCTCGGTGAAATCGTCTTTGACTTTTACGACAAACTCAAGTCTGTTTCCCGCGGTTATGCATCATTCGATTACTTCCCTGACGAATACAAGCCCTCCAACCTCGTCAAATTGGACATCATGCTGAACGGCGAAGGGGTCGACGCATTAAGCGCCTTGATCCACAGAGACAACGCCTTCAGCCTAGGCAAGAAGATCTGCCTCAAACTGAAAGAACTCATCCCTCGGCAGCAATTCATGATCGCCCTCCAGGCGGCCATCGGAGCCAAGATTATCGCCCGCGAAACCATCAAGCCGGTGCGAAAGGATGTCACAGCCAAATGCTACGGCGGGGACATCACCCGAAAACGAAAGCTGCTCGAGAAGCAGAAAAAAGGGAAGAAGCGGATGCGCCAGGTGGGCAACATCGAAGTGCCTCAGTCTGCTTTTCTCGCCGTCCTCAAATTGGACTGAATCGCAGAAACAATTAAGCCTGCTTCAACTGAGGCGTGGCTGCTGCGTTTTTGTTGGCCAACTGCCCACACGCTGCGTCGATATCCTTGCCACGTGAACGACGCACATTGACGATGATATTACGGCTTTCCAGCAACCCGACAAACGCATCCACCCGCTCCGGGTCGGCCTGCTGAAACTCGCCTCCATCGATGGGGTTGTACTCGATCACATTGACCTTACAAGGCACGCAGGCACAGAAGTTGGCTAGCTCCCGAGCATCCTCCAATTGGTCGTTGAAGTCGCGGAAGATGATGTACTCGTACGTCACCCGTGTTCCGGTCTTCTCGTGAAAATACTGCAGGGCCTCAGCCAACGCTTCCAAGTTGTTGGACTCGTTGATGGCCATAATGCGGTTACGTTTTTCGTCGTTGGCCGCGTGCAGCGATAGCGCCAAATTGAACCGCACTTCGTCATCACCCAACCGCTTGATGGCCTTGGCAATGCCCGCTGTGCTGACCGTAATGCGCTTCGGAGACATACCCAGCCCCGGGTCTCCGCAAATCCGATCCACCGACTCTAATACGGCCCTGTAGTTCAAGAGCGGCTCACCCATGCCCATGTAGACAATATTGGTCAAGCCCTGGTTGTATTTCTCCTGTGCCATGCCCCGGATCATTTCGACCTGATCAAAAATTTCTCCGGCGCTCAAGTTTTTGAGCAATTTGAGGCGTCCGGTTGCGCAGAATTTGCATGCCAAGCTGCATCCGGCTTGGGATGAAATGCATGCGGTCATGCGCTTGGACGTAGGGATCAACACCCCTTCTACCACTTGACCGGCGCGTACATCGAATGCACACTTAATGGTGCCATCGCTGCTGAATTGCTGGTCCGCTATTTCAATCCGGCTCAGTTCAAACGCTTCGCTCAAGCGCTCTCGAAACCCCTTAGACAAATTGCTCATCTCGTCGAACGAACCCGCCCCCTTGGTCCAAAGCCATTCTTCAATTTGTTTCGCTCGAAACGCCTTTTCGCCCAATTCCACAACGGCCTCCTTGAGCTCGGCGGAATTCAGGGTTCGGATGTCTTTCTTGGCCATGGGACAGCAAAGATAGGTCCTGCCCCTGCAGAAGCGGTGGTGCTCAATGCATGGAAGGCGCGTCCTCGGCGGCCATCGGCAAATCTGTGACTTCGCGCACTTCAATCATCAGCTCAACCAATCGCTGGCGCACGGCATCGCGTTTGCGCACCGCGATGGGTACTTCCTTCCCGTTTTGGAGGTGCAAGGTTCCGTTGCGGTGGTTGTAGGATTGTACGGAGGCCAAGCGGACGAGGAATGAATTATGTACCCGCTGAAACACCGGGTCTTGCAGCATTTGCTCGATGCGTTTGAGATTTTTCGACACGGTGATGCGCTTGCCTGATTCGAGGTAGAAAGTCGAGTAGCTGCCAGAAGCCTCGACGTACAGTATGTCCGAATGGCGAACGAAATACCGCTGGCCCGAAGTCACCAATTCAATGCGCCTTCCCCCTGGTCCTGTGGCTACGTTCTCGCCACGGGCAATGAGGAGTTTTTCCGTGATGCGCTTCGCACAGGCAATAAGGTCATCCTCGTCCACAGGCTTGAGCAAGTAATCAAACGCCCGCTTGCGCAATGCCTCCACGGCATATTCGTGGTAGGTGGTGCAGAACACCACGAAGAATTTTCGTTCTTCGAACCGATCGAGGAATTCAAGGCCCGATTCATTGGGCATCTGGATGTCCAAAAAAACTAGGTCCGGAGCGCATTCCTTGATGACCTGGTACGCCTCTGGGGCGCTGGAAGCCGTTTGAATAACTTCAAAGTTGGGGCAGTTCTTTTCGATTTGGCGGCAAATCGATTGGCGTGCTGGCAGTTCATCGTCCACAACCACACACCGAATCTTCATTTCTGAATTGTTCATCTCACTGTTGATTTCTGCCTCAAATCAAAAGATAACAAAAACAGACGTTCAAAGGGGATTCACTCGTGAACGGAGCTGCTTTACCGACGTTTTAACCTTGGCGCAAGAGCCCACGTCCCATGTCAATCATGCGGTACACGCACGAAGGGAGGTCATCCGTTTTGCGCATGTCTTTGTCGAAGCCCGTGCGCACGACGACCAAATCCAAACCTGGAACGGAGACAATGAACTGGCCGCGCAGGCCCTCCATGCAGCTGAATGCCAAGCCATCTTCCGTCTCACCAAGCCAAATTTGATACCCGTAATGTTCTGTATCGCACGCCGTAGTGCGCTCGGCAATGGGTTGAACCATAGCCGCGACAAAACTGGAGTCCAGCAGCTGGGTACCATTCCAATTGCCGGCATGATTGAGCAGTTTGCCAAACCGCGCAAAATCCCGCGGCGTCGCGTAGTACATGGCAAAACATCGCTCAATGCCGCCTGCCTCGTCTGGAGCGTCCAACCCCCAGAACGCATCATCCTGTGCGCCCATGGGCTGCCACAAGCCCCGCTCCACCCAATCACTCAAGGTGCCTCGCCCTAGATTCGCCACCAACTCACCCAATAACATCGTATTGCCACCCTGGTACATCCACTCGCTTCCGTGTTCAACGGGCACTTCATACTCCTCCAGCAAGTCCTGCATGCTGTCGCGGTAATAAGCCTTGGCCATGAATCCGAACGGGTTATCGTAGTCCTCACCGAAGGGAATCTGGGTGCGCATTTGCATGGTCTCTTCCACCGTCAACCCCTTTCCGGCATCCCCAGCCAGTCGCGGGATGTACGCGCCTATTTCCTCCTCAACATCCACCAAGCCCTCTTTCACCGCCAAGCCCACCGCCATGGCTACGATGCTCTTGCACGCCGAAAACGAATTCGACACCGTGTGCTCGTCGAACCCTTGCCAATACCGTTCAAAACGCAACGTATCGGCTTGAATCACAAGAAAGGCTGCCGACATGTACTCCTCATGCCAAGCGGCGTCTTCTGCGCTGAAGTCCGCATTCCAAACCGGCTTGTAAATCCACGGTGAGGGCAACTCTGCAGCAGCGATTGTCCGCAAATCCCGGAATTCAATGTCATCGATGTTTGAGTTCTTCCACCCGCGGAAGTAGGTTTCGGTCATCCCCTCGAATATGTAGCCATGGCCCGAAATGAGTAGGCCAATCACCAATAAAACTAAGGTTCCAACAAGAACTTTAGGTGCTTTCATATTGCATTCGTTTCCGCGAAGTTCAACAATTCAAGGCCAGTTCATTCAGCACGAACCAACTTCCATCCAAAGATATCAGTCAGATGACCGAGCACGCGGTCCTGAGCCTCCGCTTCGTCGATGGCCCGGCCGCATTCCCGGGCCAAGGAAGTCACGCCGCGGTCGCCGATGCCGCAGGGCACAATCAAGTCGAAGAAGTCCAAATCCGTATTGAGGTTAAAAGCGAAGCCGTGCATGGTCACCCACCGTGAGCACTTGACGCCAAGGGCGGCGATTTTGCGGGCGCCCATGCCCTTGTTCGCATCCACCCATACGCCCGTCAATCCCTCTATGCGTTCAGCCTTCACCCCATAATCCGCACAGGTTCGGATGATAGCCTCTTCCAGGCAGCGCATGTACTTCCCGATGTCCGTGAAAAACTGTTCCAAATCGAGGACGGGGTAGCCCACCAACTGACCAGGACCATGGTACGTGATGTCGCCGCCGCGGTTGATGGGATAGTAAGAGACGCCCAGTTCGTTGAGCCGCTCCGGCGATGCGACGACGTGTTCCGCGTGGCCCGATTTCCCCAAGGTGAGCACGTGCGGATGTTCGACAAAAAACAGATGGTTCTCCGGAAGGTCCAAGGCCAGGTCGTCACTGCGGTCGATGCCTTCCAGTCCGGCTTTTCGCCGCGCAATCTTCAAGTCCACCGAGACCTTCAACAACGCTTCCTGCTGCTGCCACACCGGCTCGTAAGCTTGGTGACCGAGGTTGTGAAAATGGACCTGCGGCTGCACAGTCAGGGAATTTTCGCTAGCGCGCTTTTCAGGTGATCGATGTTCTTGATATCCACCGGATCAACCCCTGCGCGCTCAGCCAGTAAAAGGCTGAGCCAATCGCCCACGTGCACCAGGTCAAAAAACCGTAGCACGGCATCTTCACCATCCCCTTCCACTACCACGACATCCGCCCCTTGTTGCTGGAAAATTTCCATGCACACCTCCATGCGGATGCGGGTGCGTTTGTGGTCCTCTGGCGTTTGAATCATCAACACTACGTGGCCTTCGTCGCCAGTTTCCCACCCGACCAATTCGTTGTGGTTCATCTCGGGAAAGACGTGGTGGGCGCATAGGAGCTTGGCGTTTTCGTTGAGTTGCTGGCGCCACCGGATGGCTAAGCCCTCCTGCGCTGTGTCGCTGTACAACAAAACCTGCTTGCCTTCCACCAAATCGGCGAGCGCTTCCGCCCGTTCAATGCAATTGGCTTGGTTCGCTGTGAGGTGACCCGCGGCGGAACCAAAGGCCCCGTAAATAGCTTCCGGCACCAGCCCCGCTGCATGCAATACGTGCATGACGGAGGTAAAGGCAAAACCAAATTGGGAGCGCGGTGGCTCTCCTCCAGGAATGCGAACAGAAGGCCATCCGTACTGATCGCACAAAGCACCCAAATTCCCGCCTGACGTAATGGCCACTACCCGAGCACCCGCATTCACAGCAGCATCCAGGGCTGCCAGGGTCTCCTCGGTGTTGCCCGAATAGCTGCAGGCCACCACCATCGTCGCATCACCGGTCCAAGCGGGAACAGTGTAGTCGTTGTTGGCCACAATGGGCACAGGGCTTGCATCCGCTAGCATTTTGGATGCAATCGATCCGCTGATGCCGCTTCCGCCCATGCCCAAAATCAACACGTTCGATGGCGTCCAGCCGTTCAGGTCGATGGGAGTGCCTCGGGCAATTTCCCAAGCCTGTCTCAGCTGCTCGGGAAAGGACGTGATGAGGCTGCGCATTTTCTCCATGTTGTTGTTATCCTTTCCACTCAAAGGTAAGGCCAAAGCGCACCATGCGCCCGGGTTGAAGGACGCTGCCTCGGTCGGCGTATTGCACGTCGAAGGCGTTGTCCAAACGTACGCTGCCACGCCAAGCCAAACGAGCGCCGTCGTTGCCGTTGAAAGCCACCTCAGCGCCCCACAGTTGGAGCAATTGAGCGTCTTCCCATTGCATGGCCACCCCGTTGCGCTCTTGCATGCTGCCTCGAATGGTAAACGCCAGTGGACTGCCGCCTTCGAGCCGCACCACGACATCGTACTTCTTACGGACAAAGTCCAAGACGTAATTGGAGGTGAAGCCTGCCGAAGCGCGGTCGGCATCCATCCACGTGGCCGACACCCGCGCCATGGTGATCCGGGGTGCATCGGCTTGAGCAGCCGTGTACTGCACCGTCAGGTCGCCTCCCTGGAACTCAATTTCACTCAAATTGGCCGCTTCAAACACCGCACTGCCATCGTAGCGAACCCAATCGATCAGGTTCGTGCCTTGGCGGTAAAAACGCGTGGCCTCCACCATCAAATTAGACGCGTCGGAAGGCTGCATCACCATGCGGAATCCCGCTTCGGCTTGGTTGGCATACTCGGATTGCAACGAGTCGCTGCCAATGGCCCCGCCGATGTTGTAGTACAAGTCTGTGAAGGATGGATGACGCACAGAGCGTCCGGCTGAAGCAAACAGACGCGCATGCGATCCCAATTTGCGAACCACCTGAGCGGCAGGGAGGAAAGAATTGCCAAAGCGTGAATGGGCGTTAAGACCGGCGGTCGCTGTCGCCAGCCAATTGTCCGTTGACCACTTCGCGGAAGCGTACGCGTCGAGGTTTTGCCGCGCCTCGCCCAACGTGTAGGGACTGTCTTCTGTTGCATCCGCCAGCGGTTGACCCAATCGATTGGAACGGATGGCTTCAGTGCGAGCGTCTGCAGCAGCTGACAGCGTCCAGCTTCCGGATTTCCACTGCGCGAGGGCATTCGCAGCGCCTACCAACGAACGGTGCTCGTTGGCTCCAGCGTACCAAGACAGCCCGGGCGCGTATAGTCCTGCGGTATCCGGTGAGCTCATGATGGGCAACATCGCTACATAAAATCCGTCATCCGTCAACTCGTACCATCCGGTCCCTTCCCGATAAAGTTCGAATCGATCCTGGTGGAACCGCCCATGCACCCCACCGCTGAACCGCCACTTATTGCGGTCCATATTCCACGTGATTTGTGCCACTGCTGCGCCCGTCTCCTCGTACTGATTCGGGTAGACGGAAGTGTAGAAATTCTGTGCGCCGAAGGCCTTGGTCTCACCGGCCAATAACCCCTTGAATCGATGGGCACCCGTGGACCAGGTCCATCCGTACATCAGGCGCTGAATAGTCGCATCGGCATTGGAAATGTGGCCCGATGTGCTGGCGCGGCTGATGCTCAAGCCATGGCTCATGTTGCCCGTGTTCCAGTCCACATGTGCACGGATGCGCTGCCAATCGAAACTACCCAACTCGGCACTGAAGCTGGCGCGGTTGGCACTCGAACCGGTGTTGGTCTCCATGTTGATGACACCCGAGAATGCCCCAACGCCAGCCCACGGTCCTGCGCCGGATTTCACAACTTCCACGTGTCCAAGGTCTTCGGGATCGATGGGAATGTTCATCAGGTGATGACCCGTATGCGGTGCACTCCAACGCATGCCGTCCACCCGCAACGCCACTTGCTCAAACGAACCCCCGCGGATGCTGATGTCCGTTTGAACACCCCACGCTCCTCGAGATTGGACGTCAACACCCGGAATGAACTCCAGCGCTTCGGTAATGGACGCGGAAGACTGCCATTCAGCGGGCTGGAGCACCGTCAGGGACTTGGGCGCATCCGTCAAGCTTTCGCTTTCAAAATCCACCCCTATGACGGCGGCCTCATCCAAGGCTACGACAGCCTGGGTGGTGTCCGCGGTTTGCCCTGCATCGGCTGTCCAAGCAAGGGCGAGGGCTGGGACAAGCAGCGCCAATTTTGTGTTGTTCAATCTCATCGAAGTTGTCAATCGTTTATTCCGCGCAAAGCTACAGTGCCTACACGACATCGAATTACCTTTGCGCCATGCAACGAACGGAACAAGAACGCATCCGCCGCGAATCCCTGGCCGCATTGCGCGCCCTTGGAATCGAACCTTACCCCGCCGCTGAATTCACTGTGACCCACCGCTCCAAACGATTGGTCACCGACTTCAAAGACGGCATGGCGGTGACCCTCGCCGGCCGCATCATGAGCCGCCGCATCATGGGCAAGGCTTCGTTTGCCGAAATCCAGGACAGCGAAGGAACGTTCCAGTTGTACCTCAACCGCGACGAATTGTGTCCGGGCGAAGACAAGGCCGTGTACAACACCGTCTTCAAAAAGCTCCTCGACCGAGGTGACTTCATCGGCATCTCAGGCGAAACCTTCACCACACAAACCGGCGAACAGAGCGTCATGGTCAAGGAATTGACCGTCCTCTCTAAATCCCTCAAGCCACTGCCGGCGGTGAAGGTGGACGAAGACGGAAACGTGCACGACGCATTTGCCGATCCGGAATTGCGCTACCGTATGCGCTACGTAGACCTCGTCGTGAACCCAGGCGTGAAGGACACGTTTGAAGCCCGATCGAAGGTCATGCAGACCATCCGCAACTCCTTTGAAAGGGCCGGTTGGCTGGAGGTAGATACGCCCGTATTGCAGGCCATCCCCGGAGGAGCCGCCGCTCGGCCTTTCGTGACCCACCACAATGCACTCGACATCCCGTTGTACCTCCGCATTGCCAACGAATTGTACCTCAAGCGGCTCATCGTCGGCGGCTTCGAAGGTGTTTACGAGTTCTCTCGAAACTTCCGAAACGAGGGAATGGACCGGACGCACAACCCGGAATTCACCGTGATGGAATTGTACGTCGCGTACAAAGATTACCACTGGATGATGCAGACCACGGAGAATTTGCTCTCCGACATCTGCCAAGCGGTTCATGGCGACACCAAAGCCAACCTCAACGGCACAGAGATTGATTTTGCGCCACCCTACCGCCGTGTCACCATGCGCGATGCCATTCTTGAACACACCGGCGTCGACATCGACGGCAAGTCCGAAGCAGAATTGCGCACGGCTTGCCAACAGGTGGGAATCGAAACCGATGACAGCATGGGCAAAGGCAAGCTCATCGATGAATTGTTCGGCGAGAAGTGCGAACACCACTACGTACAGCCGACCTTCATCATGGACTACCCGGTGGAAATGTCGCCCTTGACCAAAGTTCACCGTGACAATCCTGCCTACACGGAACGGTTCGAACTCATGATCAACGGAACCGAAGTAGCGAACGCATACAGCGAGCTCAACGATCCCGACGACCAGCGCCAGCGTTTCGAAGACCAGCTCAAGCTTGGCGAACGTGGCGACGATGAAGCCATGTTCATCGACCAGGACTTCCTGCGCGCCTTGGAATACGGCATGCCGCCCACGAGCGGCATCGGCATCGGCATCGACCGCCTCGTCATGATGCTGACCAATCAAACTTCCATCCAAGAGGTGCTGCTCTTCCCGCAAATGCGCCCCGAAGTCTTCGATGAAGGACCGGACGAAAAAGGCTTGCAGGCCATTGGCGTGCCCGAAGCGTGGACCCCGCATTTGGTCGGCGCCGGATTCGATCGGCCGGAGGCCCTCGAAGGGCTGTCCCCGGGCGGCCTGCGTGAAAAGATGAACGGCTACCGAAAGAAGAACAAATTGGATATCCCCGCGCTTACCTTGGAAGAGGTTGAAACGTGGCTCTCCGCCCGCAACTAAACCCCATGCCAGCGCCCTTTACCAAATCCACTGTGGTCTCCGTCCTCAAGACGGTCCACGACCCTGAAATCCCGGTTGACATTTATGAATTGGGGTTGATCTATGAGGTGGTCATCAAGGACGATGGATTCGTTCACATCGAGATGACCTTGACTTCGCCCAATTGCCCGGTAGCGGAAAGCCTGCCGGCCGAAGTCGAGGAAAAGGTCGCCGGCATTGAAGGCGCTTCGGGCGCCAAAGTCAACATCGTGTTTGATCCACCCTGGACGCAGGACATGATGAGCGAAGAAGCGAAACTTGAACTTGGATTCCTGTGAGCGACGCGAACCCTACCCGCGGGGTTGCCATCTTGGGCAGCACCGGTTCGATTGGCACCCAGGCACTTGACGTCATCCGTGAACAGCGCGACCGCTTGCACGTGGAGGTGCTTTCGGCACACCGAAACGCCGAACTGCTTATTCAGCAGGCATTAGAGTTTGAGCCCAACACCGTTGTCATCGGTGACACCGCACGATTGGGTGAAGTGAAAGACGCCTTGTGGGACCACGGTATCAAAGTGTACGGCGGAGCCGAGGCCCTGGAGCAAGTCGTCGAGATGGAGGGCATTTCAGTCGTCCTGACTGCCCTCGTCGGCGCGGCAGGGTTGCGGCCGACTCTGCGGGCGATTCGCGCCAAGAAAACCATCGCTCTGGCCAATAAAGAGACGCTTGTGGTCGCCGGCGCCTTGGTGATGAAAGAAGCCTTGGCCGCTGGGGTCGATATCCACCCTGTGGATTCCGAACACAGCGCCATCTACCAATGCTTGGCCGGTGAAGTCCTCAACCCCATCGAGAAAGTCATTCTCACAGCTTCAGGGGGACCGTTCCGCGGAAAGACCCGAGAGGAACTCCTGAGCGTCACGAAGGCGCAAGCACTGAAGCACCCCAACTGGGACATGGGCGCCAAAATCACCATCGACAGCGCCTCCATGATGAACAAAGGCCTCGAGGTCATCGAAGCCAAGTGGCTGTTCGACGTGCGCATGGACCAAATCGAAGTCGTGGTACACCCCCAGAGCATCGTGCACAGCTGCGTACAATTCGAAGACGGCTCCATCAAAGCTCAGCTAGGCTTACCCGATATGAAGTTGCCCATACAGTATGCGTTGGGCTATCCGCAACGCCTCAAAAACACCTTCGATCGGTTCAGCTTTTTCGACTACCCGCAACTCACGTTCGAAAAACCCGACTTGGACGCCTTTCGGAACCTGCAGCTTGCCTTTGACGCCGGCAACAAAGGAGGCAATGCGCCCGCCGTCTTGAATGCCGCCAATGAAGTAGCCGTGGAGCGCTTCCTCAATGATGAATTAAGCTTTACGGGGATGACCGAAGCCATCGAGCATGCGCTGGGTCATGTTAGTTGGGAGGAGCAACCGGGGCTGGAAGCCCTCATCACGGCCGATGCAGAAGCCCGGGCCAAAACCCGAGAATTCAAGGCCTAAACCGTCATGATGTCCGACTCCTTCTTGGCGAGGATGTCGTCGATCTTTTTGACGTAGCTGTCTGTCAGTTTTTGCACTTCGCCTTCGCCGTCTTTGGCGAGATCTTCGCTCAGGCCGTCGGTCTTGGCCGCCTTGATGAAATCGTTGGCGTCTTTGCGGGCGTTGCGTACCGATACACGGGCGTGCTCGCCTTCAGCTCGAGCGCGCTTCGTGAGGTCCTTTCGGCGCTCCTCGGTCAGCGGGGGAATGTTGATCAAAATCGACTCTCCATTGTTCATCGGGTTCAACCCGAGGTTGGCATTGATGATGGCTGTTGCGATGGGGTCGAGCATCGCCTTTTCCCACGCTTGAACGGTCAAAGTGCGGGCGTCGGAGGTGTTGATGTTGGAGACCTGGCTCAACGGGGTCATGGAGCCGTAGTACTCCACCATTACGCTGTCCAGCATGGCCGGGTGCGCCTTGCCTGCGCGAATCTTGGTCAGCTCTGTTTCCATGTGGCTGATGGCCTTGTCCATGGCTTCGCGCGCCGACTCCAGCGCCATTTGAATTTCCTCCGTCATATCCGTGTTATACGTTGACCAAAGTACCCACATCTTCGCCCGAAATCAAGCGGTGCAGGTTGCCTTTTTTGTTCATATCGAATACGACAATCGGTAACTTGTTTTCGTTACACAGCGTAATCGCCGTCATGTCCATCACCTTCAATCCCTTCTCGTACACCTCATCAAACGTGATGGTCTCGAATCGCTTCGCATTGGGGTCCTTTTCGGGATCAGCGGTATAAATACCGTCCACCCGCGTGCCCTTCAAAATGACGTCAGCATCGATCTCAATGGCGCGGAGCGAGGCTGCCGAGTCCGTCGTGAAGAATGGGTTGCCCGTGCCACCGCCAAAAATCACCACACGTCCCTTCTCCAAGTGGCGCACGGCACGGCGGCGAATGAACGGTTCAGCGATTTGCTTTAACTCTATAGCAGACTGGAGGCGGGTGTCAACTCCTGCGCTCTCTAGGGCGCTTTGCAAGGCCATGGAGTTGATGACCGTCGCCAACATGCCCATGTAATCGCCCTGAGTTCGCTCCATGCCGCCTTCTTCGGCTTGCACTCCACGGAAGATGTTTCCCCCTCCAATTACGATGGCCACCTCGAGCCCTGCATCCACCACGGCTTTGATTTCCTTCGCATACTGGTTCAATCGGTCGTTGTCAATGCCAAATTGCTTTTGGCCCATCAACGCTTCACCGCTGAGTTTGAGGAGGATTCTTTTGTACTTCATGGCACCGTAAATATCCGAATATTCAACAAAGGTCAGACATGAAAAAAGGGCCACCAAACCGGTAGCCCTTTTCAATCTTTTTTCTCGAACGATTTAGTCCAGCGCCTCTCGGCAAAAACCGGTAACACTGGCGTCTCCGTTCAACGACTGCACGTACTGCGCAACGTTGACTTTGCTATCCTTGATGAAGGCTTGGTTCACCAATGTTGCTTCCTTGAACCACTTCTTCAAGCGGCCTTCTGCAATGCGGTCAGCCATTTCTTCAGGCTTGCCTTCTTGGATGGCCAATTCCTTACCAATGGCCTTTTCCTTTTCAATCAAGTCAGCTGGAATACTGTCTTCGTTCAAGGCAACTGGCGCCATGGCCGCAGCTTGCATCGCTACGTCGCGTCCGCCGTCACCTACGTTCGCACTGAATCCAACCAAGGTCGCCAAACGGTTTCCAGGGTGAATGTATGCCGCAACGTGAGCGGCGTTCAACGTGTGGAATGAACCCACCTCAATTTTCTCGCCGATTTTACCGATTTGCTCAGTGATTTTCGCTTCGATGCTCATGCCTTCTCCAGGGTAACCGGCAGCCAGCAATGCAGTCTTCTCAGTGATGCTTCCTTCTAGTGCAACGTTCATAATGTTCGTCGCAACGCCTACGAATTCTTCATTTTTCGCAACGAAGTCCGTTTCGCAGTTCAGGGATACCAACACACCGAAGTCGCCTGCTGCATTCGCAGTCGCAAGAACGGCTCCTTCAGATGTCTCACGGTCGCCACGCTTGGCCGCAACCTTCTGGCCTTTGAGGCGCAGGATTTCAATGGCTTTATCGAAATCCCCCTCCGCTTCGGTGAGGGCCTTCTTGCAATCCATCATACCCGCTCCAGTTTGCTTACGGAGCTTGTTTACTTCTGCTGCTGTAATGCTCATCTCTATCTGTGTTATGTCAGCTAATGATCCGACTTATTTCTCCTCAGCGGCAGGCTCTTCTCCTTCTTCGCTGGCTGGAGCTTCTGGAGCAGGGGCCGCCTCTTCAGCCGCCTTTTCAGCAGGGGCTTCCGCCGCAGGGGCTTCAGCTGCCGGAGCTTCAGTGTCAGGGGCTTCCGCTGCAGGGGCTTCCGCTGCCGGAGCTTCAGTGTCCGGGGCCGCTTCTTCAGCGGGCGCTTCTGCTGCTGGTGCTTCC
>JBELBV010000013.1:47011-49517 GCA_042095135.1 Flavobacteriales bacterium
AGCTTCAGTGTCCGGGGCCGCTTCTTCAGCGGGCGCTTCTGCTGCTGGTGCTTCCGCTGCCGGAGCTTCAGTGTCCGGGGCCGCTTCTTCAGCGGGCGCTTCTGCTGCTGGTGCTTCCTCCTTATTCTTCTTAGCAGCCGCCTGTGCTTCAGCCTGATCCTTATCGGCCTTACGCTCCTGCAATCCTTCTGCTACGGCCTGCGCCAACACGTCCATGACGAGGGCGATGGAACGTCCCGCATCGTCGTTGGATGGGATCGGAAAGTCCACAGGGCGAGGATCGGAGTTGGTGTCCACCATAGCGAATACGGGGATGCCCAACTTCTTTGCTTCTGCCAAAGCGATATGCTCCTTCATTACGTCCACAATGAAGATGGCCGCTGGGATGCGGGTCAAGTCGGAGATCGAACCGAGGTTCTTTTCGAGCTTCGCGCGCTGACGGCTGACCTGCAAACGCTCACGCTTAGACATGGTGTTCAATGTGCCGTCCTGCTCCATCTTGTCGATTTGAGACATCTTACGGACCGCCTTGCGGATCGTAGCGAAATTGGTCAACATGCCTCCAGACCAACGCTCAGTTACGTACGGCATGCCGATGGCAGCCACGCGCTCAGCGACGATGGACTTGGCTTGTTTCTTGGTCGCCACGAAAAGGATTTTCTTTCCGCTCTTGGCGATTTGCTTCATTGCTGACGCTGCTTCGTCCAGCTTGACGCCGGTCTTGTGCAAGTCAATGATGTGGATGCCTTTCTTCTCAGTGAAGATGTAGGGCGCCATGTGGGGGTTCCACTTGCGCTTAAGGTGGCCGAAGTGAACTCCGGCCTGGAGCATTTGCTCGAAGGTTACTTTTTCCATGTGTTTACGTTCCTGGTTTAAGCAACTCGCCGGTAGCCATTCGGAGTGAACGAGTCCAGCGGGTTTGGATGCTAAACAGTATGTTGATTAGATAAATTCTGAGGGGTGTCCAGCCATTAACGCTTAGAGAACTGAGTCTTCTTACGCGCCTTCTTCTGACCGAACTTCTTGCGCTCCACCATACGGGGATCGCGCGTTGTCAAACCGACCTGCTTCAACGTGGGCTTCCACTCGGGATTCACCTCGATGAGCGCTTTGGAGATGGCCAATCGCACTGCCTCCGCTTGACCTGTGATGCCTCCGCCGTCAACGTTCACTTGAACGTCGTACTGGCCAGCAGTCTCCGTCAACATGAAGGGCTGGTTGATTTTGTATTGCAACACAGATGTGGTGAAATAGTCGTTCGCGTCCTTCTTATTGACAGTGACGCTACCCTTTCCAGGCTTCATGTAGAGGCGCGCTACTGCGGTCTTACGTCGGCCAGATGTATTGATTACTTCCATGCGGTGTGATGATCAAGCTTGAATCAAGTGAATTTGATTTGCTCAGGCTGCTGAGCTTCGTGTTTGTGGTCAGGTCCTACATATACATGCAGGTTGCGGAATATCTCACGTCCCAGTGAATTCTTGGGGAGCATGCCACGTACCGCATCTTCCACCAAAGCAAATGGCTTGCGCTTCAACTGCTCCATTGCGGTGCGTGTGCGCTGACCACCAGGGTAACCCGTGTAACGGATGTACTCCTTTTGGTCCCACTTCTTTCCAGTCAAAACCACCTTCTCTGCATTGACAACGATTACGTAGTCACCGCAGTCTGCGTGTGGGGTGAAATTTGGCTTGTGCTTTCCGCGCAGGCGCTTAGCAACTTCAGACGCCAAGCGGCCCAAAGTTTGGCCCTCAGCATCGACGAGCAACCACTTCTTATCAGCGTTCTCCTTGTTGATGGAGACGGTTTTGTAGCTCAAAGTATCCACAGCTCAGTGTTTTGAATGTTCAAAATCTCCCCGAAATTGGGGGTGCGAAGATAGCAAACGGATGTTTACAACCCAAGCCATCTTGTGGACAAAAGTTTCCGTCGCTTTTAATTGCTGAAATTCGGGTGTCCAGGTGACGGTGAAATAAAGTCCCATGTCCCCGTTGATTGGAAACCTTGAGGCCGTCCATCCTCATTGAATAGCAGGGAGTATATCAGGCGGTCTTCCCCGTTCGGACTGAACAGGTAGAGCAATTCCCCTTCGGCTGATAGACCAAAATCAAACGAATTCCGACCGCCCTCGTAACCCAGCCACATCATTTCGTTCGGCAAACAGCGGGTGTTAAACACGAACCCTTCCTTTTCGGGGTCATCCGTCAACCTCCATCCACCCAAATCACACGGGGACAGCCCTGCGTTCTGTATTTCAATGTAATCCGAGCGGCTTCCTTGGGTATGTACCTCCGTCACTACTAGTTGCGCTTTCGTGCAGGGTTCACAGGCGCTTGGAACTAACCGCTGCGCCACTCCATCATCGTAAACCCGCGCTGGTGGTATGCGACGCCACGTTCGCTTCTGGGCATTCGGTAATTTCCAATTCAACTGGATACGAAGCACATGGGACCTCCACGGATCCGCAACTCCCCATTCGTTCCCCCACAAATACGCGGCCTTTACG
>JBELBV010000014.1:0-46334 GCA_042095135.1 Flavobacteriales bacterium
ACTTCGCCTTCGATGTGCAACCGATCATTGAGGAATTGGGTGCTCAGTGCCAGCCCGACTGCTTGCTCACCACTCAACGCGTCTTGGGCATAGTCCAGTCCAACATCCATCGTTGGGGCGATCTGCGAAATCCAATGACCGAGTTGGTTGGCCAAGAATTGCGTGCTCTGCGCGGGTTGAATGAATCCGCCGACGGCGGCTGTAGTGGGGTCGGTGGGGATGAATTGACTTAAGGTAAGGAGGCCCAACGCTTGGCGTTGCACCTCTTCTTCACTTAATAGGGCACCTTCTACGAGGGCCTGAATTCGGGAGTCCGCTGTGGGGACCGCTACATCGAAATCCAAACTTGGCCGAAGCATCGATCCGCTCAACTGCAGCTGCAGGTCTACCGGGATGCGGCCGGGAAGATCGTCAACGTCCGGGAGCAGCGGATCCAGTGTTGTACGGGTGGTGAAGGTGGTGGCGACATCGAGCTGGGCATCGTACGGATCGCCTTCCCATGACACGGTGCTTCCGGGCTGGATGTCAAACCTTTTATTGAACCAGTTTTGTAGCGTGAAGTGGTAGGCGCCTTCGGTGATTTCGAGGTTGCCCGTCATGTCCAATTGCTCAAAGTCATTGACTTCCAGGTCGAGGTGACCCGTGGCATTGCCGACTATTTCATCACCAACCTTCCGGTCAAAAACGATCCGAGCTTGGGCCCCTTCGTTGACGTCAATTCCCAAGTTGAGCCGAGTGTTGGAGAACGTACCCCGCGGAGTCGCGGTGGGTTCCGCCTCTGTTTGGGCCTTTTTGAACCGCACAAATTCAGCGTAATCCACGTCGTTCTGGCTGTCCATGGGCAGAGCGAAATCCGTACCGGATCCCGTTTCAAGCATGGCGTCAATTTGCAATACCGGACCGTAACCAGAAACGCTGATATCGCCGGTTCCGCGCGCCCGTCCGTAGAACAATGCATCATCAGTGATGGGAATGTTCATGAGTTCGATGGGCCGGTCACGGATCTCGATGCCGAAGTCCAAATCCCACTCATTGAATGCGGTGTGCAGAACCGTTCCATTGAATCGCGCTTCGTTGCTGTCCTCATCGAAGAGGGCCCACTGGTCCATGAAGAATCCGTCCGGTCGGACCTCGACGGTCCCTTCCACTTGGTACTCCGTGCCGAGGTAGGGCACGGCCAAGGTGACGCCGTTTGGCACTACCTCTCCTTTCAAGAGTGGGAATGCGTCAAATCCCAAGGCGTTCAATGCTCCAGACACTTTGCCGTGCAATTCGATGCTTTCCACGGGCAGTAGTCCATTGACAGGCGCGAGGTCGAGGTCCGTAAAGGCGACAGTTGCCTTCCCCGCGGCCAGGTCATCCAATGGAAGGACAATGGCCGCGTTGAGCGTCCCGGATGGCAGAGCGGACGCACTCAGCGTCAGGCGAGGGGCGCTGACCATTCCCGCGATTGTCACCTCCGCACCAACGGCGACAAATTCGTTCCACCTCGCTTCTCCGCAGCTGAGCGTGCCATCGACTTGAGGGACGCCTAGGCCAGGGCTCAAGGTGAGGATTCCATCGATTTGGTCAATGCGGCGCATGGTGTCACCCCACTGCAGTCCATCGTGCGCTATGAGGGCGTGAAGGCCCCAATCGCTGGCTGCATTGAATGCACCTGATATTTCCACGGATCCACCTGTCGATCGGAGGTTCATGCCGGATAGGGAGCACGTGACTTCTTCGGCATCGATGGACACACGAGCTGGTTCTGCAAGTGCGAATGCGTCATCGGCAAGTTGACCGAAGCACGACTGAATGGTCAATTCGAGTCCTGATGTTCCAGCCTCGAGTTGGCCGGCCACTCCTGTAATGATCGGGGTGGTGTTGAAGCTCAGACCGCGTCCGTCCCAATTCAGTTTCGAGGGGTTTTGCATGGACAGGGTGCCATCGATGGCAATTTCGTCGAATTGAATAGCTCCACTTGATAACGCAGCGATTCTAGTCTGAACCCGTCCGCTTGTGCCATGCCAGCTTGCCTGAGCAGTGAACGGTTCGGGCGTTGTGAAGGGCAAATCGGCAAGTAGGGCAACGGGCTCGAAGTCGGCCACGTTAACTTGGATATCGAGTTGAGGAGGCGTTGAAGGGCTTTTGGATTTCGGTTCAAAAGCCAACAGGGCGGGGTTGAAGGACCACTCGGTCAAGAGCGCTGTGTTGCAGGTTGCAATTCCCGAGGCAAGTGAAGAGGTCCATTCAAGTGACCAAGCATCGGCGTTTCGCTTTTGGACGGCATCAAACCGTTCGAAGGTGCGCGGAACACGATTCTCAAGCAACACGATATCACGAACCTCTAATACCTGCGTCCAGTTTTCCGTACTGGTTCCTGACCCTCGCCATCCAATGCGTGCATACAGTTCCCAAGGGGAAGCCTCATCGGCCTTGGCCGCCAATCGCTCCACACGGGTATCGGTTGAGAAAGACCAGGCGGATGGCTGCGTTGTGACATACCAGTCGGTTGTGATTACGTCGCCAGTAGGGTGAGAAGCGGTGAGGCTGCCTGCCCAGCCTGTTTCGTTGGTCGCACCGTCACCCATCAATCGCCATTCGCCCGTCCGAATATCACGTTTGTTGGAATCAATGGAAAATCCATTCAATGCTGCCGAGAATTCCGACTGGTCGTTGCCCATGTCCCAGGTCAGTGCAAGGGACTGATTTGAAACTGCATCTGGTGTCAATCGTGCGCTCACCTCGGCTCCGCTGTATTCCGCTTCCAATTTCCAACGGCGGTGCGCACCGAAATAGGAGGGCAAGGGCATGCCGGCGGACTTGGAGAGGAATTCAAGACGAGCGGTTTCAATGCTGATGGGGCCAATCTCCCAATTCGAGTCATGAAAGGCCAGCGGCAAATCCACATCCAGTTGGGATAAGAAGCCCGCACCGCCTATTTCCGCATTCCATATCAGCTCGCCGGAGATGACCGAATCGGACGCTATACGAGGCAAGTTACTTAACCAGTGCTCCGGGTGTACAGGCCAATTTTGGTAGCGCGGAGTGGCTTCAAAAGCGACGGTGTGTTCTCCGCCAATTGCCTGCCAGTTGACAGCGAAATGCCCCCAATTCGATGCGGATTTTACGGTCACGAGCTGCAAAGAATCGTCCGATGCCATGCGCACATCCAAGCCCGCTATGGACATCGGTGCAGCCCACGCACCGGACCAAGGAGTGCCGTTCAAGGGAAGGGGAGTGGCCGAGGCATTCGGTAAGTGTATGGCGCCGTTCAGGTGAGAGCCGTCCCAATGCAATGCTGTCAGGCTCAAGTGCTCCCATTCCAAGACAACCGCGGCTTGCTCGGTTCGAATTTCGACGTTTACGTTACGCACGGCTGCTGTGTCCAGCACCAAGGAAATTGGATTGGTCGAGGATGCGGCCGATGTTTCGTCCATGGATCCGACCACAACACCTTCAACGGTATCTAGGACAAGGCGTTCGAGACGCCAGCCTGGACCAGCGAGGTCTGCGGCTACGTGCCCGAGGTGAAGGTGGGTTCCATTGGCTTGGATGAGGGTTACTCCGTTCAACTCCACGCCAAGCGGAAACATCCCCACTGAAGCCGACCCGATGGACCATTCCATGCCTTGATTCCCGGTCGCTTCATTCAAAGCGAGGCGACATGCCCACGTTTGAAAGGCGGGCGTGAGGACAAAGCCAACCAATGCGACGACTCCCGCCACCAAAAGGTAGCGTTTACGAAAGCGTTGATTTGCGATGAACGGGCTCATGTATTGCACGTGAAAGTATACTTTTGTAGTCAGAAATCATGCCAACTCCTGCCGTTATCCTCGCCGTTGAATCTTCCTGTGACGATACAGGAGTGGCCGTAATCCGAGGCCGTGAGGTGCTGGCCAATGCCATTGCCAATCAAGCCGTGCATGAGCAATACGGAGGCGTGGTCCCGGAATTAGCGAGTCGTGCCCACGCGCAAAACATTGTTCCGACTTTGGAGTCCGCCATGCAAACGGCCGGCATTCAAGTGGCCAACATCGATGCGGTGGCGTACACGCGCGGTCCAGGACTGATGGGAAGCTTGCATGTTGGAGCGGCTTTTGCCAAATCCTGGGCTTGGGCACATGGCCTCCCCATGGTCCCCGTCAACCACATGCAAGCCCACATCCTCGCACATTTTTTGGATCCGGATCCGGCCCCAGAATTCCCGTTTTTGTGCTTGACAGTGAGTGGGGGGCATACCCAATTGGTGCGGGTGGATGCACCACTCGAAATGACCATTTTGGGGGAGACCAAGGACGATGCAGCAGGAGAGGCCTTTGACAAAGTGGCCAAATTGATGGGGCTCCCGTACCCTGGAGGGCCCGTGCTCGACCGAATGGCCGCGGAAGGCGATGGCTCGGCATTTCCATTTACCAAACCGAAAGTTCCGGGGTTGGACATGAGTTTCAGTGGGCTGAAAACCCAAATCTGGCAATTCCTGGAGCAGCACGTGCAGCGTGATCCCGCGTTCATTGAGGCCCGTAAGAATGACATTGCTGCGAGCGTTCAATGTGCCATTCTGGATATTCTGATGGAAAAGGTCGAGGCGGCCGTTGAGCAAACCGGAATCCTCCGTGTTGCCATCGCAGGAGGTGTTTCTGCGAACAGAGGATTGCGTACTCGACTGCAGGCGAAAGAAGCGGCGGCTGGATGGGAGGTGTTCATCCCACCCATGGCGTATTGCACGGATAATGCCGCGATGATTGCTATGGCTGGCAGCCTGATGTTTGAAGCCGGTGCACGTGGAAGTCTCAGCGACGAGCCGGTTCCTCGCTGGGCATTCTAACTCGCTTTGCGTTCTTCGTTTGAATGCCAGGGGGGCTCCAGTGCCCACAATGGTAATGTCATACGCGCCATCACGCCTTGTTCGAACAGATGCCCCTCAGGACAATCCAAAATTTCCAATTGACCCTGGTGACGGAGCAAGGAGAGGCGCTCCTTGACGATGGCAGTGCCATGTGATTTGTGACTGCTCTGTGGGTCGGCCTTCGGACGGATGCCCGTTCCGTTGTCGCACACGGCGATGATGAGGTCCTGGTTGTGCCAGTGGATGTTGATGGCAAGGGATGGTTGAGCGACGCCGGTGACTGACAACCCATGCCAAATGGCATTTTCCACGAGTGGCTGGAGGATGAAGAGCGGGAAGGGAATGACCGACGGAACAACGTCCGGTGCTATGTTCCATTGGAATTGAATGGATTTGGACAAGCGCGTTTTCTCCAATTCAAGGTACTGGTCGACGTGGTCCATTTCCTGAGCCAACGGCCCCAATACGCGGTCCTGCGACATGAATCCGAGCATCAGCAACCGACGAAACCGACTGAATACTGTTCCGGCTTTCCGGTTGTCTCCTTCTTGAAGCAAATTCTGAATCCCCGTCAACACATTGAAAATGAAATGAGGGTTCATTTGGGATTTGAGGTGGCGCCGTTTGGTCTCACGCACTTGTTCTTTAAGCAACACGTTCTGTTGCGCTTGGGACACGCTCTGCATCAAAAGCTGTTTTTGAATCAACTGATCTCGTGTGTTTTCGGAATGTCCGAGAAGCGAGCGCAGGCTGATGCCATACCAAATCCCATTGATGCTTGCGATGGCGATGGAACCCCAGCGCAGCGAGTTCCATTGCAATCCGTCGATCACTGGGCTCTGCGATAGCATTTCGTACCCGAGGATGCCGCCGGCTGAGGCGAGCAGCACAACGGCCAAGGCCGCAAGCCAACGCTGTGGTGAAGAAATCAGTTGAGGAAACCGCTTGGCAATGCCGTTCAGGTTGTGCCAAATACCAGCGCTCACAGCAAGCAGGAGCAGCATGCCTAGGAGGTACGGCCAATGGGGCAGGGATTCAGTCGAAGGCATGCCATCGAAAATAGACCATGCACCTGACATGCACCTGTTCACTTCACAGGCGTTGCAATTGGCTTTAAAACTGTAGGGCTTATTGTGAGCAGAACTACACTTCTTGGTCGTCTGTGACGTAGGCCTTGCGCAAAGCACTCTGCAGCTTGCGGCAGTATTCGTCCTTCAACCAGTTTTTGTAATTCTCGGTCGTCTTCGCAATGCACTTCGAGTACAGACGAATGCGGTAAGCGATGTCTCCTTCCAACTCTTTCGCGAGCTCGAATGCATCCCACAAGTCTTCACTGACGTAGCGGACGATTTCCACGTGATGGGCAATGCTCAGTTCGATGGCCTCTTTCGGGCGTCCACCAGCGCGGGTGACCCGCACGTAGGCCTCGGCCATGTTGAAGTCGGGGTCCGGCCCGCCTTGCAGTTTTTCCATCAACTCATCGGAATATTCGAAAACGAATTCGTCCTCGATTTCCTCATCGGTGTAGAGGCCCTCGATGTAGGAGTTCGGTGACTTGAAAATTTCGGCCCAGTTGATGTGAGATTCCCACAGACCAAACCGTCGGGCATTGTTGCCTAAGTCAATCACGTTGAAGTTCCTTTTGTTGGGGAGAATACGTGATCCTCGACCAATCATCTGGTGGTAGAGCGTCAAGGATTTGGTCGCTCGGTTGAGGATGATTGTTTGTACCGATGGGGAGTCAAATCCCGTGGTCAAGATGGAGACGGAACTCAGGATGGCATCGGGCTTTTTCTCAAACCACTCCAAGATCTCCTGCCGTTCTTTCTCGCTGTGGGTGTTGTCCAAGTGCATGCACTCGTAGCCCTCTTCGATGAACATGGCCTGAACCTGCTTGGACGTATTAATACCGTTGTTGAAGATGAGGGTTTTGGTGCCTTTGGCCTTCTCCTCATGGGCGTACAGCAATTTCTCCTGCATGAGGTAGTTGCCGTACAGTCGCTCAGAACTGCTGACGGTGTAGTCACCGTTGATGCCAATCTTCAGCGAGCGCAGATTGACGTCGTAGCTATAGGTGACTGCCTTGGCGAGGAATTCCTGCTCCACGAGCGAGGAGATGGATTCGCCGACTAGGAGCTCATTGTAGTTGTCCTTCAATGGAAGCTTAACGTTCGAACTCAGTGGCGTGGCGGTTACGCCGAGGATGATCTGGTTTGAAAAATGCCCAAACAGCTTCCTGAAACTGTTGTAGTGTGCCTCATCGATGACGACCAATCCCAAATTTTCAAATTCAATTCGCTCGTCGTTCAGGCGGTTGTTGAGCGTTTCGACCATGGCCACGAAACACCAGTGATCGTCTTCTTCGTCGAGTTCCTTGACTTTGCTGTTGATGATTTTGTTTGGAATGCCGATGTCCGTCAGCATCCGGCTCGTCTGTCCACACAATTCAATGCGATGCGTCAAAATCAACACGCGCTTACCCGTTTTGAGGATGTAGCGCTTGGCCAGTTCAGAGAAGATTACCGTCTTGCCGCCCCCCGTTGGCAATTGAAACAACAAGTTGTAGCGGTCTGGAAACTTCTCCATCCGCGACATGAGTGTGTTGATGGCATTTTCCTGGTACCCGTAGAGGTTTTTCCCTTTGTTGGCTTCCAGTTGTTTCTTCAGCTCGAGGTCGGTCAATGGCAAAGCGACGGGTGATTTGGGTGGCGAAAAACGCCGTAGGGACAATTACGAAAAGGCAAAAGTACCGTGTAGATTCCTTACCTGAAAGGAATCGGACGGATAGGTTTTCAACGAAAGACGTTGCGGCATTGGAAAACCGAATTGTGCCCTTCATTTTTGCCCATGCTTTTTGACCAGCTTCCGGCGGAATGGGGTGCGCAGTTGCACGTGCCCGATGAAGTGTTGGGGGCCATTGATGCGTCCCTTCAGCGAGAACGCAGCAAAAGCGTTTGTTACCCCCCATCTGGCTTTGAGTTTCAGGCTTTGGAACTTGTCTCGCCCAATGCTGTGAAGGTGGTCATCTGCGGACAAGATCCCTACCACGGTCCCGGCCAAGCGCATGGATTAGCCTTTTCGGTTGCGCCGGGCGTGGCGCATCCTCCTTCGTTGAAGAACATCATCAAGGAGGCCTCCGACGATTTGGATCAGCCTTGGCCATTGGAGCGGTCATTCGATGCATCGGGATGCTTGGGACATTGGGCGCGGGAGGGAGTGTTGCTTCTGAATGATACGCTGACCGTACGGGCGGGCGAAGCCGGGTCCCATGCCCAACTGCGTTGGCAAGAATTCACAGGAGCCATCTTGGATGCAGTGGCACGCCAAGACCAGCCGGTGGTGGTCATCCTCTGGGGCAAACCGGCACAGGCACACGCGATTCGATTCACGGACCTGAAGCATTTGGTGCTAAAGTCACCGCATCCCAGTCCTCTGTCTGCGTACCGTGGATTTTTCGGTTCGAGGCCATTTTCGAAAGCAAATGAGTGGCTCGTACGCCAAGGAACGAACCCCGTGGATTGGATGGGTCAATAGGTCAAAAGCCGACCGGTGCGGTCGTCGCCTCCGAACAACAGCGTCGAGGTTTGCTGCTGCGTGGTGCACGCGAGTGCGTTGATCGAACGCGAACTTCCGCCTTCTCGGTGGGTGATTTTTCGGACAAAGGCCAAGTCATTGAGTCGCCATGCCTTGAGGGTTTTGTCCCGGCTGGCAGTCCACAGGTAGGTGCCATCGCTTACCATTCGGTAAATCGCACCCTCGTGCGCCGGGACGGAGAGGAGTTCCTCGCCCGTAGGGGTCCAAGCACGAATGCAGCCATCTCGACCTGATGAGAGCCACGTCTTTTTTTCAGGCAGCCACAGCGCGGCATAACTGCCGCCGACATGCCCCGGAAGTTCGATGGTTTGGCGCATGTCCTCGCCAGCTTCGAGGTGTGCGCAGAGGTACGCCTTGCCGGAAGTCGTACCGATGAACAGGGAGGTGGGGCTGTGCACCAAGCACCGGATTTTCTCCGCGCCGGGGAGTGACCATTCGTTGAGCAATTCGGTACCGTGCCAAAGGGCGATGCGTTGGTCGCCTCCGCCGGTCAGCAGATTCGATGGGGAGCACCATGCCAACGCAAAAAGCCCGTTGCTGTGGGCCTCGATGCGGCTAACCGCTTCCGGTTGGGCCGCCTGCCAAAGGAAGAGTTCCCCGTTTTCCGTCCCCGCCGCGCGTGAAGTAGCATGTGCCCCTACGGCGAAAAATGCCTTTTCATGGTGAAGGAGTGCCCGACCTTCGCCGGAACCGTCGGCCTTCCATTCAGCCACAATTCCGTCACCGCCAGCGGTAAGCCAAATCTGGTCGGTCGGATCCCAAGCTGCGTCGTAAATGGCGCCTTGGTGACCGGAAAGATGCACGGTTGTTTCGTTCGTTCCCATGGATTGCCGAATTTAGTACCCTCAAAGCAGAACCAAACATGCAATATGTATTCCTCGGCATGGCCATCCTCACCATTGTGGCCTTCATTCAATACCGCCGCCAAAACAAGCGATAACCTCTGGGAATGAGCAAACCATCCATTCCAAAAGGAACGCGTGATTTTGGTCCGCGTGTCATGGCCCGCCGAAATTGGATGTTCGGCGTGATGCGTAAGGCTTTTGAGCGTTATGGGTTTCAGCCGATCGAAACGCCGGCGATGGAAAACCTGCAGACCCTCACGGGGAAGTACGGGGAAGAGGGCGATCAACTGATTTTTAAAATCCTGAACAACGGTGATTACCTCAAAAAGGCCAACGCCGATGCACTCGCAGCCGGGGATTCGAAAGGGTTGACTTCGAGCATTTCCAAAAAAGCGTTGCGCTACGATTTGACCGTACCATTCGCGCGGTTTGTTGTGATGTCACGCAATGACTTGACGTTCCCGTTTCGCCGTTATCAGATGCAAACGGTGTGGAGGGGGGATCGACCCGGTAAAGGCCGATACCAGGAATTCACCCAGTGCGACGCTGACATCATCGGTTCCGACAGCGTGCTCTGCGAATTGGATCTCATTACGCTGTTTCATGAGGTGCTCTCTGAACTGGGCGTGCCGGGGTACGAAATTGTCTTGAACGACCGCCGTCTTTTGAATGGCCTCGCGCGGGCATGGGGCATCGAGGAGCAGTTCCAGGATTTCACGGTTGCCTTGGACAAATGGGATAAGATTGGCAATGACGGTGTGCGAAAGGAATTGGGCGAACGCGGTTTTGACGAAGCCACCATTGACCGCGTGATGCAACTCTTCGACTTGCTCGCTACGACCAATTCCTTGGAGCGACTTGCTGGGATGAAAGCGTTGTTTGCAGATGGTGACGAGGAGGCGAATGCGGCGTATGAAGAGGTGGTTGAACTGATGGCCATGGCCGAGGGAGCAGGCGTTGGTGCGACGCAATTGGTTTTTGATCCAACGCTCGCTCGTGGTTTGAACTATTACACCGGGGCCATCTTTGAAGTGCGCGTTCCCGATGCGCCGATCGGGAGTATCTGTGGCGGTGGACGCTACGCGGATCTGACCGGCATCTTCGGGTGGAATGGCATGAGCGGGGTGGGCATCAGCTTTGGTGCCGATCGCATTTACGACGTCTTGGAGCACTTCGATGCCTTCCCACCGGAAGCCCTGACGGAGCCCCAAGTATTGGTTGTACAACTTGACGAGGAGGGAAGGACTTATGCCATTGAGGCGATGCGCCAATTGCGAGCGGCATCGGTGCGAACAGTGCTGTATCCCGACGTGGTTAAATTGAAGAAGCAGCTGAAACACGCTTCAGAGCTCAACGTCCAATTTGTCTTCATGTCAGGCGCAGACGAACGGTCCAAAGGTGTTTGGACAGTGCGCAACATGCAGACTGGAGAGCAAACCGAGTGTACACTGAAGGAGGCCGTGGCCTTTGTTCCTGTTTGAACGGGTGTTGCCCCAATTTATGAAGTGTAAAGGGCCTCAGCCACGTGGTTGGTTATCCCGGTTTGTGCCGCGGAAGGATCACCTAGCAACCTGAATCGTTTTTCAATGCGTTGGTCGTGGGTGCCCTCGGGTAAGTACATCGAATCGGGTGGGGCATAGCAGACGACCAGTTCATCGCCGGCAATGTCCATTTCCAAAAGCGAATCACCTAGGGGTTCCAGGCTACGTTCTGCCAATTGGAAGTAAGGCCACAGGATGCGCTGTGCCCAGTCGCTGACCAAAAATGTCGCCGTGTGCCGGGACCGGGTGAGATCATCCAGCATGCCATCGTCGATGTCGCACAATAGCCGTTTACCGGTCAAGAGGTGCATAAGGTCGAAGTGGGTTTGGATGTGTTCGATGGATGCAGAGAGTGGGAGGAAAGGCATGGAACCCTCGTAAAGTGTTTGACGCAGGTGCCGTGCAAACACCGTGATGATGCGTTCGGCGTGCGCGTGGTCCCCCATGAGTAAATGGTTTTCAATGGTGGCGAGAATCAGTTCAAACCGGTCGGTGATTTTCCCCAAGGCCGACTCGGAGTGATTGACGCGGTTCAAAACGGAGTCGAGGCGGTCTCGTTCTTCCAAACGGTTTAGTTGACTTTTGAGGAAGCTCAAGCGCTGCTGGATGTGTTGAGAGGACTCAGCGTGTAGGACTTCTTGAATCTCTCGTTCTGGGACGATGACGGCCACGATTCCAACGAGGCTCACCGCCCATGTGCCGATTGCCCAGGGCGCAGGACTCAACATGGCTGCGCACATAGCGGCCCCAGTCAAAGCCAACACACCCTGTGCTTGTTTGTTGCTTCTTCTAGGGGCGGTATGCCCGGTAGTTTTTTGGTACAAATGCCAAAAAGCTCGCTGGTGAATCCAGGCGATTCCACCGATGAACAGGGCGAGGACTGCCAATTCCATCACGGCGCTTTAGATGAGGTGACCTGGGACCAATGCTGCGCGGCGTCAAGTGGATGGCGCTCATTGGCGGCGACTTCTTCTTGAAGTTGTGTCCATGCCGATGCTGCAGAACTCGTTGCATTCCAACGCGCAATGCGTGCCAATGCGTGCACGTGCCCATCCAATTGACGTAGCCGTTGTTCTTGGCGTTGGGACTCCAACCATCCATTGGTGGACCACAGCGCGATTAATTTGTCACAGGCATCGATGACTGCGTTGATGCCTGTCTTTTCGAGGGCGCTCGTCGATTGGACTTGCACTGTATGCCCGCCGGGATTGGGCGGGAACAACCGCAGGGCTTGTTGGTACTGGCTCGCCGTTTCACGGGCCAAGGGCCGGTTGCTCCCGTCGTCCTTGTTGACGACGAGAAGATCGGCCATTTCCATAATGCCACGTTTGATGCCTTGCAATTCGTCACCTCCTCCGGGCAGCATCAGAAGTAGGAATGCATCCGTCAAATCCCGGACGGCGGTTTCTGATTGACCCACGCCAACTGTTTCGACAATGACGCGATCAAACCCCGCTGCTTCGCACAGCAAGATGGCCTCGTACGTTCCGCGTGCAACGCCTCCGAGGTTGGTTGCAGTGGGACTTGGCCGCACAAATGCAGACGGCTGTTTCGACAAAGCGTCCATCCGGGTCTTGTCACCCAGCAAACTGCCACCAGATCGTGCGCTCGAGGGGTCGATGGCGAGCACCGCTACTCGGTGCCCCCGGTTGAGGAGGACCTGACCAAACGCTTCAATGAATGTGCTTTTTCCCACACCTGGCACGCCGGTGATTCCGATGCGGTTGGACCCTGATTCTGGCGATTCTATCGTCTGGACCTCGTTCAAAATGGCCGCGAGGGTTTGCAAGTCTTCAAGCCGGTTGCTTTCGGTCAGAGTAATAGCCTGGCCTAGGGCATCACGGTCCCCGCTTTGAATGGCAGCGGCCCAGTCAGCCGGGCTGCGCCGGGTGGACTGCGCCGAGCGAATGCGGTGAAGGGCTTCCTCCCGCGCTGCTTCGCTGGCCTGTTTGGTTTGGCCTTTTTTGTGGAAGCTTGACTCGCTCATGATTCGAAGTTAACGCGAACATCCGCCTATCTTGCGGTCGTGCAGTGGTCTTTTTTACAACTGAGCCGGTTGGGTTTTTGCATGGCTGTAGCGCTTCTGTTTTTGGGGCCAGCCATGGCGCAGACCAATGCTCCTGTTGCGCATTGCGATTCGATGCAATTTCTCACCGGGCGTGTAATGGACGCATCAGGCCACCTCATCCCGGTCGCGATGGTCGTCAACAGAGGCCAGGATGGGGGAGGCCAGTTTGTCGACCACCAAGGGCAGTTTCTCATGGCCGTTTGCCCTGGCGATACCATCGCGTTCGGTGCGATAGGCTTCCATACCTTGGAACGAGTAGCTCCGCTTTCGGGACGTCAGTGGGATTGGGACGTGCGTTTGCAGCGGCTCAAGGTGGAGGTCGGTGTTGCCGAAGTGGTGGCTCCTCGCGATTTGCGCGAAATTGTTCGTGACATCGAAGCGTTAGGCTACAATGAGGAAGATTTTCGCCTGACACGCGTGGATGCTTTGAGCAGCCCGATTACGTTTTTGTATCAGATGCTGAGCCGTGAAGAGCAAAGCAAACGGTTGGTGGCGCAGCTGGAAAACCGCGATCGCCGCCATGAGCTGTTGCGGGAATTGTTCGTGAAGTACGTGAACTACGAAATCATCTCGTTGGACCTCGATGATTTCGACGCGTTCATTGCATTCAGCGATCCGGGAGATGAGTTGCTGCAGTCCTGGACACAGTACGAATTCATTCGCTATATCCAACAGAGGTTCGAACTGTTCCGCGCGCTTCCGTCCCGCTTGGACGATTCAGATTACCAATACCACCTCGACGACTGAGGCTCAGCTCATTAAGGCGCTGTCCAAGTAGTGGACAAAAAATTGGAAGCACCATCCCATGGCGCATCCAGCGATGCCCAACAAGTAAAAGGGCTTTCGCTTGGGGTCAAGCTCATCGAAGCGAACAACGAGGTCGACGAACAACACCGCCGTCCCCAAGAATTCGGCGAGTAGCCATCCGCTCCGGTGATCCACAAGGAATGCTGGCAGAGCAACTTCTGCTGCGAGTTCGAGAACAAAAAGTACTTGTAAACAGACTAAGGCAACAAAAAGGACGTTCAACGGGCGGATTGAGGACGATGCAATCATTGTTCGAAATAAATATACTAAGTTTGGCAACCCTGCGTTTTTGAACCACCGAAACAGACCGATATGTTCTCCAACAACACCAACCCCGCAAAAGTAGACCCTTCTGGTTTGAATGCCTCAGGTGTGGACCACGCGCGGATCCAGCGTTTCATCATTGTGATATTGGGGGTGTTGACCATGGCGGTGTTTGCCACCTCGTGCACTACGCAAAAATCCTGCAGTGCCTACCAGCAGGTGGAGGTCGCGGAGTAATTCAGAACTGGAAATAGATAAACGGCTGCACACCGGAGGACATGCCGGCGTACGCCAAGCCAATGGCTGCAAACGTGGTGCTCAATTGCACCCAAAGCGGCGCGTTGGCGAATGCCTTGCGGTAGCTGACTTTGATGCGCTCCGGGAGGCAGTGAATAGCCATGCCGGCGGCCATGAGCCCCAGTACCGGGGCATGGGCCGATGCGATGGCTCCAAACGGACTGGACCAAAACCCATACACGAGTTGCTCGATCATGGCATTGGCCGTGAACCATTCGGTCCAGATGTCGTGCGGCGTATCCAAAGCATCCCACGTCACGTGGCTTCCTGATCGAAACCATATGCGCGTCATCGTGATGAAATGAAATGTGAGCAAGATACCAATGGCGTGATGCCACCAGCGGGAGTAGCTTCCCCACGGACTGATTTTGCGCCAACCCTTGTAGGCGATGAGGCCCAAGCCATTCAACCCTCCCCAGAGGACAAAATTCCAACTGGCGCCATGCCACAACCCGCCAAGGAGCATGGTCATCATCAGGTTGACATTTGTGCTGATTCGCTTGCGCACGGAAGGAAAAGCGTACACCGCAGCTCCTGCGAGGCACACACCGCTCAATATGATGAACCGAACACCTGCGTTGGGAGCCATCAGCAGGATGAAGCCGAGAAGAAAGGATGCGCTGATGATGGTAAACCACGAGGCGCCGCGATTACCACCCATAGGGATGTACAGGTAGTCTTTTAACCAGCTGGATAAGCTAATGTGCCATCGTTTCCAGAATTCACCTACGTTGCGTGCCTTGTATGGCGATCGGAAGTTGACGGGCAAATGGAACCCCATGAGCAAGGCAATGCCAATGGCCATGTCCGTATAACCGCTGAAGTCAGCATACACTTGAAGGCTGTAGGCGTAGAGGCCGATGAGGTTTTCGAATCCACTATAGCTGCCGGGATTGGCAAACACCCGGTCGACAATGTTGACTGCGAGGTAATCGGCCAGCCAGACTTTCTTGATGAGCCCATTGAGGATCCAAAAAAGCCCTGTTCCAAATTCGAACCGACTCAGCCGATAAGGTTGATGAAGCTGCGGGATGAATGACTTGGCGCGCACAATTGGCCCCGCGACGAGCTGTGGGAAAAAACTGACGAAAAATCCAAAGTCCAAGATGCTGCGCACGGGCTCGACTTCCTTGCGGTAGACGTCAATGGCGTACGACATGGTTTGGAAAGTGTAGAACGAAATGCCCACGGGTAGGAGGATTTGGTCCACGCGAAACGTCGTCCCCAAGTGTTCATTTGCCCATTGACCAAGTGCTGCATGCGGCTGACTCCAGTGTGCTCCGAGCATCGGCTGCAAGGCGTCTGCGATGAAGTACGCGTACTTGAAGTACAATAAAACGCTCAGGTTGATGGCCAAACTCGCTGCGAGCCAGCGTTTGCGTCGCGCCCCCTCCGAGCGATCCATGCGACCGCCAATCCACCAATCCGAAAGGGTAGAAAATATGAGGATGGCCACAAATGCGCCACTCGTTTTCCAGTAGAAAAACAAGCTTGCCAAGAACAAGTAGGCATTTCGCACCCTCACGCGTTTTTCGGAAACCGCCATGCCCGCGAGCACCACGAGCATAAACGCCCAGAAGGAGGCATTCAAAAACGTGAACGGTTGGGACAGGGACTCAATCATTGCTTGGGCAGGGTGTCTGAAGCGTTGTTCAAAGATGGCTTCTTTTGCGCTAGGGCATACGCCTGCATCCACGCTTCAAAGAGGACAGATGCAATGGCCTGATACCCTTCAGCGGTGAAGTGCATGCCATCCGGCTGCATCCGTTTACGTCCTATCCAGTCGGCTACCTGGTCTGAACCGCCCAGGGCTGCAGTGAGGTCCAGGTACGCCATGCCTCGAGCCTGGCTATGTTGTCGAAGCCACGCTCCAATGGAGGCTGACGGTCCTGCAAGCGATGTGCTGCGGTGCATGGCCGGCGTATTGCCCACGAGCACAACGGCGGCCCCTGTCTCACACATAACGTCAGTTAATTTTTCGTAGTGAGACGCAAACGCCGCCATGTTGAGCCGCTCGCCGTCGACTGCATCGTTCAGTCCGATGCCGATAAAAATCAAGTTGGGTTGGATGCGTTCGAGGAGCGATTCCCAGCCCCGTAGTGCTGTCGCGTGGCGGATGCGAAGCCCATTGTGTCCCCACTCATGGTAGTTGATTTGCGCGTCTGTGCTGGGGCGAAGTCCGCTCATCCCTGCGTACCAGATTTCTGATTCTGGCGGCACTGTGAAAGCTACAGCGAGGGTGTCAGCTGGTTCACTCAACTCCAGACGCCAGCCCAGGTTATCGGGCAGGGGGGAACAGTTCAGGAGCGTTGTATTGCCTTGCCAATGCCATTGCGAGCGGGTAGCATTCGTCCAAAGTTCAACGGACATGCAAGCATTACGGGTTGAATCCGGCAGGTAACTGACGTGTTGAATAAACGTTGAATCCTCGGGATAGGCCAAGATACCCGTGGCGATAGGTGCTGCGGCGCATGCCGCTTGACCGCTGCCGCGGGTACATCGTTGTGCTGTCCAGCGGCCTTTCATTTCCGTGCGGAAGTGTGTTGGGGTGTTCGTTTGCGCGAGGCGGTACGGGAGCTGCATGCCCCTCGACATCTCCGCATGTGGTGCCCAAGCTGCAAGGGAACGCCGTATCTCGTGGCCGATCCAGCCTCCTTGGACATGGGATCCGCCGATGTACAAGACATTCAGTTTGCCTTTGTGGTGCACTTGGACACTGTCCATGGCGGCCCACAGCTGATCAAATGCTTCGGATGAAGACGGGCCCTCCCATTCGAAAGTTAGGCTGTCGGGTAGGGTGGGGGCCGGTGGAGTGGTGGCGTGCGCATGCAGTCCGTAGACGACGCACAACAGCGCAGCAAAAAGCAGATGGTCAAGGCGCATGGACAAGCGTTTGTTCAGCCTGTGTATTCTGCCACAAGGTCCATTCGGCTTGAATCGATTGGCGGAGCAATTCTGCAATTTGCTTTGCTCCGGCGGGGGTGAAATGGATGTGGTCTGAGCTAGCCAATGGCGGATTGGATTGAACCCAAGCTGCCATGCTGCCTTCGCCGCCCATCACTTCAAAAATATCCCAGTACAACGCGTCATTGGCCAGAGCGGCTGCTTTCAGTGCATCCCGTACATAGGTGAGTTGAGGGTAGGTTTCCATGCGTATTCCCTCTTTACGCGCCATGTCCGACGGCCCAATGACGATGATTGGAACGCCGGGCAATAGGGAATGGAATAAGCGAATCTGCGACGTGAACCACCGCCCATAGCGCTGTGCACTTTCAACGTCTTCGATGTATGGAACGGTGTTCCCGCCGTACTGGAGCATCACCAACTCTGTGCGAATGGCGCCCAACTGGCGGCTGAATTGCTCGCGGTCCAATTGGCGGAATACCGTACCGGAACTGCCGCGCATGGCCAGGTTGTGAACCACAATCCCCGAATCCGTCCACATGCCAATGCCGTCGATTTCCGGGTATCCGCCGTCAAATTGCAACTCCAATGATTCAAACGCCGTGGAGTCCAATGCAGCGAGCGGCAGGGACAGGCTTTGCGCAAGTGTATCCGGGAGGAGCGAGACCAGTAAAGTGTCCTGTTCATTGAGCGTCAATTGCAAGGTCGTCGGCTCGTTCACTTGGCCCAAAGCGAGGTGCAGTTGGTTGAACGTTCGGTTGCGCCGGTAGCCGCGAGGGTGGGGTTCGAACCGCAAGGTCGCTGGGGTCGATGTGGAATCGGTTAAGGTGGGACTTGGTTGGGCAAAAGCGGCCATAAGTCCGAACCGGTCGTGTTGGATAGTTGTGTCTCTTTTGCCAAACCGTGCATAGCGCTGCCATTCGCCGTCCCAGGATTGTCGCATGGCCAACGTCGGAATAGGGGAGAGCGGGGAGAGAAAACCAGGGCCGCTGCCGCCCCAAACGGATTGCCACGCGTTGCGCAGGTGGCCGGTGATGCGGTCACCTTCGATTTGTGAATCGCCGTAGTGAAGCACATGAATAGCGGGCTTTCGGGCCGGAGCATTCAAGGCGGCAAAGAAATTCCCCAGCGCCTCAAAAGCTTGGGAGTTGCCTACGAGTTGAAGATTTTCATGTAGAAATTGGTCGATGGCACCTCGGTCGTACGCGGTGATATCTTCGTTTGGCTTGGCAGGCTCAGCTGTGGCTGATGCGGTGGGTTGAACGTCCTCGGATGAAACGGCATCCGCCAAGACCAACGAATCAATTGTTTCAACGGTGGAGTCGATTGACGCTGCGGGGTAGGCGTACGCGTCTAGGATATCCTGCACTTCTTCAGGAGACATTTCGACTGCGGACGAGGTTGTGGCTTCCCAGCGAGGCCATTCCGAAAACCAACCTCCTGGCCATTGCGGCCGCGCCATGAAAGCGAAAATACCGCCCCACACCGCTACAAAAAACACGAGGGTTTTTCGAACGGAATGATGGTTATGGCTCATGGTTGAATGGGAATGCAGAGAACGTCACCTATGCGAATGTAATCGGTGATTTCATTGATTTCTGCAATCCATTCAGGAGTTGTTCCGGGGTATCTTTTTGAAATGTTCCACAGCGTATCGCCGGCTTTTACCTCGTGCAATTCACATGTGTAAGCGACGGTATAGGATTCGCTCTCTGTAGTGGCAACCGCAGGTGTGGAGGTTACTGGGGTCGGTGTGGATTGGACCTGCGATGCGTTACTGGCGTTCCAGCGTACAGTGTAAGCTGATGGCAAGGCGACTTCGTACGAATCAAGAACGGAACAGGGCAATGTGTTGCCTGACCACCACGGCAAGAATTGTGTGAGCACTCCAGCAGGGATGGAGTACTGCTCGATCAAATTCTGCCGGGAGCGTTCACCGGTGCATGTGATCGGCCCCCATTCGCTCAGGACGTCAATCCAATCCACGTGATGGTCGGGAAGGTCGGTGTTGACCATCATGCGGCAGACCACTTTGTACAAAGCGAGCCATTCATCCAGTTGCCGGTCATAACCGGGCCGTCCGCTCCATCGGGTCGCATACGCCATGCCTTTCATGTAGGAGACCAAAACGCGGTGCGGATCGTTTGGGAACCGCCGTTGCAACTTTTCCAATTGTGCAATCGCCAATTGGGTAGAAGCCGCAGGAATGCCTCGCTCGTCGATGGCGCCGCTGAGGGTAAGCCCACCTGCGACCGCGTCGTCTCGATCGTTCCACCAAAGGCCAGCTCGGTCACCTTGGACGAATGCAGATTGATTCCATCCTGTTGCCAAAGCCGGAATCCAACGAAAAGCAGGGGGCAGCGCAGTGGTGCTCCACGCTTTATCCACGACGGATTGATGCAGGGTGTAAAGGGCGTTTAGTTGGAGCAATCGTTTTGCTCCATCGGCCAACAATGCTTGCATGCACTGGTTTTCCAGTTCCCTATCAGCTCCCCACGGTTGGAGAGCGGTTTCCAATGGGTCCAATGCCGGCACGGCCTTTTTAAGGCTGGGCATACCAAACGCGTCTAAAGCAACCTCTGATTCGAACACTTCAACATCTTCGAGGGTGCACCTTGCGTCAAAGGAATGTTCCCAGTCCTCGAGGCCCATTTGCGCTTGGGCAGACCAAGCCATGGCTGTGCAGGCGAGGAGCACGAGAAATGAGTTCACTCGGAGTGGAGCGAAGTGATAATTCGGTGCCTTGGGGGACATGCTTCAAAGGTATCCCACGGGGAGCAATTGTCGTTGAGTCGGCTCATTTGTTCGGCGAGCACCTTTATAACGAGACCAAAAGATATAATTTATATACAAAACCTTTGATTTAGGTGTTGAAAAAACTATATTTGAATTAGGTCATGGAACGTTAAGTTCTTGGAGGACCTAGTTGTGAATCGTAGTGAAGCATCTGCAACGGCGGGTGCTTCATTTTTTTTACCTTTTCCTGCTTGCAGAACAAAAGGCGAATGCTCTCAGTTGTGGTGGTATGAAATTGCACCGATTGGAAACGGAACTGTGGTTGCCTTTGAGCATCCAAGAGGCGTGGGATTTTTTCAGCATCCCAGAAAACTTAGACCGCATCACCCCCCCAGACATGTCGTTTGAAATTTTAACCGGTGCTGGCGAGCGGACCTTTGCTGGCCAGATCATCACCTACAAGATTCGTCCGTTGCTCAACATTCCGATGCGCTGGGTCACGGAAATAACCCAGTCTGTGGAGGGTGAATACTTCATCGATGAGCAGCGATTCGGTCCTTATAAGTTTTGGCACCATGTGCACCGATTTACTGAAAAGGAAGGTGGCGTGCTGATGCAGGATACGCTACACTACGCCTTGCCCGGGGGCATTTTGGGTGAACTTGGTGGCGGCTTTGTCCACAAAAAAGTCAGGGGCATTTTTGAATTCAGAGAGGGAGAACTCAACCGAATTTTCCCGCACTGAAGGATTCAGTGGCACAATACGTTCGCTGCCCAAGTAGCCATGAGGAGATTGGGCTTGGCTTTGACTTCAAAGCCTAAGGAAGTAATGTATCCGGCCGATGCGCTAATTAACTTTTGGGACGGGTACTGTGGATCCGAATTGAAGTCCAGGTCAATTTGCTTCACACGAATGCTGCATTCTTCCAAAATCAAATTGGCCAGCGCAACGGATCGCTCGGTCTCCCCCCAAAGTTTAGTCCAGAGGTCCGTGATTTTCGGGACGCGTTCTCGGCGGTAGATGACGTGTGCTCCATTGTCGGGGTACCGAAAGACCACCGTGGTCACGTAGACCGTGTAGCGCTTGTAATTCTGGCTGTCGCAGCCGACGTGGATGTCCAAATTTTGTTCCGAACACATCGTCGCGATGTAGTCACATACGTCGTGATCAACGTGTCCGCCCATCACTTTGAATTGCCGGTCCTTGGGATGCATGCTTCCAAGTTAGAACCCAAAACGAAGGGCGGAAAACCCCTTATGGAATTCTCCGCCCTTTTTCTTCACACCTTTTGAACAAGGTGCCTTCATGCGTTGCTTATTAGAATTCCAATGCCTTTTCGATGAGGAATTGGATGTGCCCACGGTGCGCCCGGGTTAACCCATCCGGCGAGGATGCGTTGCGCTGGTCGCGTTGGATTTGCTTCAATGTGGCCAAGGCCATAGTCTGGGCTACCGTATCGTATTTCTTTTCCGGATCGAGGGCCGTGATCAATCGCTTCACGTATTCGATCTGAAGCTGCTGACGGACGGTATTCACGGAGCTTCGTAGGTCTGCATTGAAAATGGCATCAGTCAAATCGTCCATGTATTCATCCAGGCGGTAAGTGTTGCCGTACTCAGTGGCATCCGTGATGCGTTGCAACACGCGCGGGTGCAGCAGGTGATTCAGGGCGTTTCTTTGGGCGGATGCGATGCGAGAGTGGATTTTTGGATCCTCGGGTTGGGCGAAGAAACCAAAACCGCGGCGTTGGCTTTGCAGGTAACCGTAAACGGAGGCTGCTGCTTCGAATGCGTTCGGAGCGAAAGCGTATTTCTGCAGGGCCTTCATGGCCGCCAACTGATCCCCTTCTGACACGGGCTGCAATGGAGCTTCAGTCTGCTGGGAGGGGTGAGCACGGTTGTAGCGAACTCCGCCAATTTGGCGGGTCATGACGCCGAGCTGCGTAATGTATTCGCCGGTCAGAGTCAAGTATGCGCGGCGCACTTCGTGGTAACTGTCCTGGTTATCGCCGCCGTATTCAGTGATGATTTCGGGCAATAGGTCATTTACCAGTTCGCAGCGCTCGCTTGCATAGGCGACGGGGTCGCTGGAAAGGTCGTAAATGTTGACATCCGGATTCATGCCACCGCCCGGGCGGCGCATGTCATCTGCGTCATTGCCAAATTTCAAATCAGGCTCTACCGAACGCCGCAAGATGCCCTCCAAACGGGTGGCCTCCGCCTCGGCGTCGTCAAGGCCAACCGAATAGCCATATTCGATGACCCACTTGTCGTACGGACCGGGTGCATCATCAAAGAATTTAGTCTGGTCCTCCTCACTGCGCGCGAAGTTGATGGAAGGATAATCCATGACACTGTTCGACATGCCTTTCGCATTAACGACATCGGCATCCTTAAGGGCTTCGGGCGTTTGCATGGTTGAACCGGCCATGTTGTGACTCAACCCAAGGGTGTGTCCAACTTCGTGTAGAACGAGCCTATGTAGGGTCTCCCGGGTGAATTTTTTTTGCTCATCGCTGCCGAACGAACGAGCACGAAGCGCGGCCAATCCGAAGAGCGTTTGCTGCGCTTGTACGGCACCGGCGTCGCAGCGGTGCATCCATTCGGCATAGCGTTCGCGGGAACTCTGGGGTGCCTCGACCTCTTGCTCTTCCATGCTGTCAAAGCCAGCGTTTTGGAACACTTCGGAGCGCCAGAGGCGTCCAGTCATTCCGCTCCATTCGAGCATGATGTCTGCCCCGAGGATTTCCCCCGTTCGCGGGTTGACAAAACTGGGACCGTAGCCGCTGTAGCGCGGGCTGGGAGAAGAGGTCCAGCGAAGCACATTGTAACGAATGTCGCCCGCGTCCCAATCGGCAGTATCGGGCTGTACGTTGACCACCACGGCGTTCGAGAACCCTAGCGGTTCGAACGCTTGGTTCCACTTTTCGACCCCGGTCTTGATGTAATCGCGGAATTCGTAAGGTGTGGTGTTTTCAATCCACCAAGTGATGGGATTCACCGGGTCAGAAACGGCTGCAGTTGGGTCCTTTTTCTCCAATCGCCACCGATGAATCATGTCCCGCCAAGGCGTTGAAGAGGTCGAAGTCATGTGCTCCGTCTGCGTCGTGAAGTAGCCAATACGCGCATCGTCGGCACGTGGTGCAAATCCTTCTTCCGGCATGTTGAGCAGGCTGTGCTGGTAACGCACGGTGACAAATCGCGCATCCTCAAGGGCCGCTCCTCCGGTCTTTGGTGCCGGGTTGTCGTACACGTAGTCGACAATGACTTCGGTGTTCTCCGGGTAGTTGTTGATGCGGTGAATTTTGGTCTTGTCTCGTGAGAGCTTGCCCAATACCGACTCACCCGGACGGCGGGAGGGACGCTTGATCATCTCAAAGTCCTCTTTCAGGAACAAGGCGTCACCGGAAACGAGGTGCACTGTTTTGGATGAATCCTGTCCCTCAATCTTCAAGCTTGCCAAGATCGGCGTGTTGATGTTGGCATCTGCGGCCTTGGCCAATGGCGAGTCTTGGTCGAAGTAGTAGTTGGTGTTTTCCGCGTGCAATTCGATGCGGTCGAAGTGCTTGTGGAAGGAAATGACCTTGCTGTTTCGGTAGCTGCCGCGCGTGTAGCCGCTCTCCGCAACGCCATCGTCCACGTGCGAGAAGTAGATAAATTCCCGTTCCATCATCGAATCGGGGATGGCGATGTAGCTGCTGCCTTTGACCGTATCTGTGTACAACGTGAACAGCCCTTCCAGCTCCGCACAATTTTTGACTAGCTCGTCGATGGATTTGATGGCGTCCTTGTCCGGACGTCCTTTCGGCGCCTCGGTTTGGCCTTTTTTCTTGGATTTTTTACCACGTTGCGCATGGGCTTCAGTGGCGAATGTTGCTGTCAAAATGCCCATGCAGAGCAATGCAACCGTCGGAATGGAGAACTTCCTCATTGGGGTGTCAAGTGTAATTCAGGTTGAGCCCGAAGATAGGGGCTAAACGCTGATGCTATTACTTGAAACCGCGCTCCGATTTAATTTGTTCATACGCCGCCTGGATGGCGTCAAACCGTTCGCGGGCTTGTTTTTTGTGTGCATCCCCCAAATCCAACACTTTGTCCGGATGGAACTTCACGGCGAGCTTGCGGTAGGCTTTCTTTACCTCAGAATCGGTCGCGGATGGATTGATTTCCAGCACCTTATAGGGGTCAGGTGAACCTGCGTTAAAGAGCTCCTCAATGCTGGCGAGGTCGGCCGCCGAAATGGTCATCCATCCAGCAATCTGACGGATGACGGTGATCTCGTTGGTGTGGATTTGGCCATCTGATTTGGCAATTCCATAGAGATACTGGATCAAGAGTCGCCGCTTGGCGACGTCCATATTTCGTCGGATTTGGTCCGCGACCTCTCGGGTGTTGATGGGTTGCTGCAGGACATCCCTGAGCATCAAGGTCAACTGATCCGCCTGCCGCGGTCCAAAATTCTTCTTCAAGAAGTCCTTCACGAAGTCGAGCTCGGATTTGAGTACGCGGTCGTCGGCTTTCATGACGGCCGCGCTGAGTACAAGCAATGCCAAGCTGAAATCTCCCGGATGTGTTTGGGGTCGAGGGCTTTGGTGCGTGCCCTCAACGGACAGGCTCGTGTCCGAGAACATTTTGCCAAACGTGTAACCCAAGATGCCACCGATTGGGCCGCCTAACGCCCAACCGATGGCACCTCCGATCCATGCGCCGTAACGGCTCACGCGAGTTCAGCGTATCCCTTCTCGATGAAGGTGGTGAGTTCTTCGCCTTCCAACAATCCCTGTGACAAGCGAGCAAGGTCACCTGCTTTTTTGGCCATCGCTTTCCGCGCCGCTTCGTCTTTTTCAGCTAAAATTTTCTGGACAAGGGGGTGGTTGGCGTTGACAGCGACGTCATAGCTATCCGGCAGGTTGCCGAACATTTGGAATCCGCCTCCGCCGACGGCTTGCTGCTCCTTCATGCGACGCATGAACTCCGAACGAGTAATGGTAAAAGGGGCCGCAGTGGGGGACATCGCTACGAATTTCACCTTGTAAGATTCGCCCGGGAAGGCGCTTTCAATAACGGGCTTGACTTCTTCTTCTTGCTTCTCATCCAAGGCGCTGGTCGCTGATTCTTCTGTTTCGATGAGGTTGTCGATGACGTCTGAGTCGACACGCTTGAATTGAACGTCGGGGTAAGCTTCTTCCAGCTTTTGGACCATGTGAGAAGCCAGTGGACCTTCCATCATGAGCACTTTGTATCCGCGCTCCAATGCCGGGGCAATGAAGCCGTGCTGATTGGTCGCGTCAGCCGTGTACGGCAGGACGACTTTGCCATTTTTGTCCTTTTGGGTTTCGCCGACTGCTTCGATTAACTCTTCGTACGTCATACACGCGCCGGTGGTGTCTTTGAAAAGCATGAATTTCTTGGCGCGTTCCATGAACTTCTCGTCGGTCAGCATGCCGTACTCGATGAAGATTCGCAGGTCATCCCACTGGGCTGCGAATGATTCACGGTCTTTTTTGAACATCGAGTTCAGCTTGTCCGAAACCTTTTTGGAGATGTGGCCACTGATTTTCTTGACGTTCGCGTCTTCTTGAAGGTAGGATCGCGAGACATTCAGCGGAATGTCCGGGGAGTCGATGACGCCGTGCAGAAGCGTGAGGAAGTCGGGTACGATATTCTCCACGTTATCGGTGATGAAGACCTGGTTGGAGTACAGGTGGATCTTGTCCCGACGCAATTCCATTTCCTTCTTGAGTTGAGGGAAATACAGAATGCCCGTGAGGTTAAAGGGGAAGTCCACGTTCAAGTGAATGTGAAACAGCGGATCCTCGAAGTTCATCGGGTACAAATCCTTGTAGAACGCTGCGTAATCCTCGTCCTTCAAGTCGGCTGGGGCCTTGCTCCACAATGGCGCGGTGGCGTTGACCACGCGCGGCACGGTGGATTCAATTTTTTTGACGTTGCCGTTCTCGTCCTTCTCTCCTGAAGGATCGTCGTTCCACTCGGACTTGGTTCCGTGGATGATCTCCACCGGCATAAACTTGCAGTACTTCGCGAGAATGCCTTGAATGCGGGTGTCCTCGAGAAATTCTGTGCTGTCGTCGGCGATGTGCAAAACGATGTCCGTTCCGCGCTCGGACTTTTCTGCCGCCTCAATGGAGTATTCGGGGGACCCGTCGCAGCTCCACACAACCGGGGTAGCATCCTCGCGCTGGCTCCACGTGACGATGTCCACTTGCTTGGCCACCATGAAAGCCGAGTAGAAGCCCAACCCAAAATGCCCGATGATGGCCGTTTTGGCTTCTTCGCCCTGGTATTTGTCGAGGAATTCCGTGGCGCCAGAGAAGGCAATTTGGTTGATGTACTTGTTCACCTCTTCCTCGGTCATGCCAATGCCTCGGTCGCGAATGGTCAGCGTTTTGGCCGCTTCATCGCGAATGACTTCGATGGAGGTGGTTCCCTTCACAGCGGGCACTTCACCCAGCTTGGCCAGGGTGTTTCGCTTTTGCGTTGCATCGACTGCGTTCGACACCAATTCCCTCAGGAAGATCTCGTGATCGCTGTACAGGAATTTCTTGATGATTGGAAAAATATTTTCCGTTTGGACATTGATGTTTCCAGTTGCCATGGTTTTCGATTTGTTTGCTTGTGGTTAACAAGGTTCACGCCAAGCGCCACTCGCGTTCAAATTTCTGCCATTCTGACCCTTTGAGTCGCTTTTTGCGGAATCCAGTGCGCCGCTCTGTCACACCTTTTTGCCCTCAACCCCTAACTTATGCCTCGAATCACTGCCAAATTTGTCACCATGATGATATTCCATCGTTTTTCACTTGTCACCTTGCTCTGCAGCGCACCACTCTTTGCCTCGGCACAAACCGCTGCTGCTGAGGATCCGGATTGGTCGGTCCTGATGCAACAAGAAGACGCTTCACCGGATGAAATCCGCGCTTTGTTCCAAGCGCATTGGGAAGGCCGTGAACGTGTGAAGGGCTCCGGTTACAAACAAGTAGAACGGTGGTTGCACCTGATGGACGGACGCACCGATGACCAAGGCCATGCCTTGACCAGTGAACAAACGGTGGATGCCCACCGCCAAATCGAGCAATGGCGCGAAGCTGGGCGTTCGCTCGAAGGAAATTGGCAGGTGTGTGGGCCGACTTTGGACGACATCACCACGCGCGACAACATCCGCGGCGTAGGTCGCATGAATGCGGTGGCTTTTCACCCCACTGATCCGGGCATCATTTTCGCGGGGGCCCCGGCTGGCGGCTTGTGGCGGTCGTACGATGGCGGTGCCAACTGGGAAACCAACACCGATGATTTTCCCACGCTTGGGGTCAGTGCCATCGGTTTTGCTCCTTCAGACCCTTCAATCGTGTACATCGGAACCGGGGACCGCGATGCTTCGGATAGCCCGGGGATGGGCGTCATGAAGTCCGTGGACGGCGGTTTGACGTGGGAATTTGCTAACAGCGCGATCAGCGGCTATGTAGTTGGCGATTTGGCTGTGTACCCCGCCAATGCGGACCAAGTGGTGGCTGCTACGAGCAGCGGGATTTTTAAAACGACAGACGGCGGTGCGACCTGGTACCAGGTTTCCAACAATACGCAGAACTACAAAGACATAGCGGTGCACCCTACCAATCCCGATATCATCTATTGCACCGGTCAAGGCCGGTTCTGGCGCTCGGAAGATGCCGGGGAAGAATGGGAATACATCAACGATGGGATTGTTCCGAGCACACGAATGGTCCTTGCTGTAACCCCTGCCGCTCCCGAAAACGTGTATGTGCTATCAGCTGGAACGTACGAGTACCGAGCATTTTACAAATCGGAAGATTCCGGATTGAATTTTGTGGAGATGAGCGACAGTCCGAACATCTTAGGTTGGAGTGCTTCAGGCGACAGCGACGGCGGTCAGGCCTGGTACGACTTGGCACTAGAAGCTGATCCATTGGTGGTCGATCGGGTATACGCAGGAGGCATTCGCATGAAGCGTTCCGATGATGCCGGTGCGACCTGGATTGACGTACAAGACAGCTACTTGCACGTGGATCAGCACGCCTTGGTGGCCAATCCCCACACGGACGAAGTGTGGCTGGCCAACGACGGGGGCATTTACCGCTACGAGGACAACACGCAATGGCAGGACATGAGCTACGGAATTGTGACCGGCGAGATTTACAAAATCGGCCAGAGCCCATTCGACGGTAACCACGCGATGAACGGCTACCAAGACAACGGCACCTACCTCTTCAACGGGGTCCAGTGGTCTCGAGGCAGTGGTGGGGATGGATTTGAGTGCATCTACGATCCGAATGACCCCGAGTGGTTCTTCTCCAGCTCGCAATACGGACGCGTCTACCGCACCGGACCGGGCATCCAGTCGCAGACGATTGTCGCGAATGGCACCCTCGGCATCAACGAAGGGGGAGCGTGGTCGACGCCGTTTACGGTATCCGCTGAGGATTCTGAAACGATGTACGTCGGGCTTCTCAACGTGTGGCGTTCCATGAACGTCAAACATCCCGTCAAAGACAGCATCGTTTGGGAAAAAATCAGCTCCGAGCTCGGCGGAACGGATGCGACCACTATGCGGGTGGTGCACCGCGACCGCAACATACAGGACCGCCTCTACGCCACCGAGGCGAGCCGAAAATTCTTCCGATGCGACAACGCCTTGGCGGAAGTTGATAGCGTGGTGTGGCATGACCTGTCCGACAACCTTCCTTTGAGTGCCCAGCCGGTGCTGGCCATCGAGACGGCCTACGGCGAAGACAGCACGGTGTATATTTCCTTCAACTACAAAGTTTGGAAGTCGACCGACCTGGGCGAGGGCTGGACCGAATTGGAAGGCGATTTGCCTTCTTTGCCCATCAATACCTTGGCGTATGACACCACCGGTGCAGGCGGGCTGTATGCCGGAACAGACATGGGGGTGTACTACTGGAGCAATTTGGATTCCACGTGGAAGGATTTCTCCAATGGCCTGCCTGCCACAGTGCGCGTTACTGAGTTGGAGCTTTACCCGGGCACTACAGCCAATGACCCCCAGCGCCTGCGCGCTGGAACCTACGGCCGTGGCATGTGGGAGACAGATGTCTACGGAGAGCCGGTGGGCTTCCCAGCCATAGCATTCTTGGAGCCTGTTTCTGGTGAGACGTCGATTTATGGCGAGGCACAAGTGCAATTGGCCTTCCGCAGGAACCTAGAAGCCATCGAAATGGCGGATTTGGCAGCCGACGACATCGCTGTGACCAACGCGAATTTGGAAAACTTGATTCCCAATACTTCGGGGTATGAAGTTACCGTGGTCCCAAACGAATTTGGTCCAATTGAGCTTGTTGTGCCCGACGGCATTGCTGTTGAAGTAGGGGGCTTTGAGCTGCCGAATCTCGGCTCGGACACGCTGCTTTTGGTGTACCATCCTGTGCCCCTTGACTTTGGGCCGTGGGGGCCTGGTGGCGTGGGCAACGAAGAAGACTTGTCGATTTGGTTACGCGCTGACCGAGGGCTCTATGGAGCGCTGGGCGAAGAAGTGGGGTATGGCGAGGCCGTTCACGAATGGCGTGATGTCCTTTCTGGCAATTTCGGCTCGGCTTACCAAGACGACAATCAAGCCACACCGCTCGCCACAGAAGACGGTCTCAATGGATACCCGGCGTTGAAGTTTGACGGTGAAAATGATTGTGTGGTCGCGCCCACGGTTGAAATGAAGCGGGACATCTCTGCTTTCAGTGTGGCACGCGGCGCGGAAACCGCGTGGAACGACCACGGATGGATTGCGAGCGCACGGCACGACAACGGGTTCATCCTGCATCCGTGGAAAAACCAAAGTTCTTATCAGTCGGTGGTGATTGACAACGAGGGGAACTATGCCGAAGCCACGCCATTGTGGATTGTCGATGCTTCATTGCCACAGTTTTATGGGGTGATTTACGACCAATCGGATTGGGATCAACAGTTCTACACGATTGTCAACGACACCCGATTACCGTTTCCAGGATCCAATATCGGTGCGCGCGACGATGCCGATTTTGTGGAAGTGCGGTACGGGTGGGATTTTGATGATCGCTTTGGTGAAGGATTCATTTCCGAGCATTTCATCTATGGGCGTCGACTTTTTGAATCGCACCGCACCATCGTATCGAATTACATCGCCGCACGTTACGGAATCAATCTCGGAAACGTCCAGCACTACTTTCGGGACCAGTACCCCGCAGACGTAGCAGGCATCGGACGAGAGAGTGAGTGGGATCAGCACCTAGATGCCCAAGGCATCGGCCCCGTGCGCATCAATGACGCCTTGGATTTGCAAGACGGAGAGTACCTTTTCTGGGGTCACGATGGCGGAGCTGCTGAGGTGGTGACGTCATTCCCATTCCAATCCGAACGGCTCGAGCGCATTTGGGCCTGTGAAGAGGTGGGGGACGTTGGCATGGTCAACTTCCGCATTCAAGATGCGGGCGTGGCTGAATTGTTTATGTCCGGAAGCATTGGACTGATTGTGGCGGAAGGCGATGAATTCAGCATCTCCATCCAGCCTGATTTTTACCCGTTGCAGAACCAGGGCCAGTACTGGTCAGCCGAAGTGGACCTGCCCGAACACGGCGTGTTCACCATTGGATTCGCGCCCGTCATGCGTGTAGATGAGTCCTTGGTGGAAGCCGATTGGCAGGTTTATCCCAACCCTGCGAATGACGTGCTCAATATCACTTCGCGTTACATCGAGACCGCTGGGGTACAATGCCGCGTAGTGGACCTGTCAGGTCGAGTGGTTGCGGAGTGGCCATGGATGGGCGGTCAGCGAATGTCCGTAGACGTTGCAGCATGGCCCAGCGGGGTGTACGTCGTGGAATTCGCAAAGGACGGATTGCGCCACGCCCTCCCGTTCATGAAGCAATAGCCCTCGGTCAATCGACGAGCAGTCGGACCGTCGACGCTTGGCCAGAAGGCGTCAAGCTTCGGATCGTGTAGGTGCCTGCCGCCCATCCTTCTGAGGGGAGCTGGGCTTGATTTCCAGCGCCCAAGAAGAAGGTGTGTATGCTTCGACCTGTCGCATCGAACACACGGAACTCTGCCGCCTCGGTGCCGTTTTGGATCCATGCAGCACCGACAGTGGGGTTGGGGTAGGTGAAAAAGCTTTGCGCTGACTTTTCGTTTTCAGCCACATTGACCGCAGGCCCGAATCGATATACCGTGCCCTCGGCCGGTACACCGGATAAATTGGCGCCTGAATAGTACCACTGGTAAAAGTCATCGGACAAGGTCCAATCCGGTGCGTCCGCGTCGCCACCGGCCGTGTAGAATGTGCCTGAGTAATAATCGTAGTCAAACCCAAGGATAATGCCGGATGTCAGGAAATCGAGTTGATCCAATGAATCCGAGGGAATCGTATTCGAACCGAACCGGTATTCAATGATACCGCCGCTCTCGTAGATCCACGTTTGAAAACTGAGGCGGGCAGTGGTCGTTCCAATGCCAGAAATCTCGTCGTAGAGGCCGCACTCGTCCCATTCCACTTTCAGGATGCGGTTGGGTGAATCGCCGGTGACCTGGTATTGGATGCTGCTGAATTCTTCCGCCTCCACCGCGCCAATGTCCATGATGTCCAAGCTGATGGGCCAAAGGATATTCAGCAGGCCGTTTTCGGTGGTGTTCATGAGCATTTCTCCCGTGCCGCCCAGCATCAAAATGCCGCCAGAATTGTTTCCATCGAGGTCAATCGAAAAGTCCAGCGGGATTTGCACTTCGGGATCATCCCATCCCACCTCAATGCCCAACGAAGTGGGGTTATCCAAAGGCAGATAGTACTCGTTGAGTACAGTCGCGCTGTAGGGAAATTGGCTATACGCCGATGCGAAGGTGGCTAATGCAGCTGCAAGGAGAAGGCACTTGTTCATGGCTCAAAAGTTAGGACGCAACAACGACTTCGAATAGAATTCATCAATGACCCGAACGACCTCTTCGGGTGAATCAACGAGGTGGAACAAATCCGGATCACCGGGGCTGATGGTTTTGTAGCTGTCGGCGAGGGTGTTTTTCATCCAATCGACGAGACCGGCCCAAAATTTCGTGTCGTACAAAATGATGGGCACAGGCTCGACCTTGGCTGTTTGCACGAGGGTCAAGGCTTCGAACAACTCATCCAGTGTTCCGAATCCGCCTGGCATGACAACGAATCCTTGGGAGTACTTCACAAACATCACCTTCCGCACGAAGAAGTAATCGAAGTCGATGCTTTTGTCCGGGTCGATGTAGGGATTGTTGTGCTGCTCAAAAGGCAATTCGATGTTGAGTCCAACGGAGGTGCCTCCTACATCGTGGGCACCGCGGTTGCCCGCTTCCATGACGCCCGGACCTCCACCTGTGATAACACCGTACCCGCGAGCACTCAGCTGACGAGCGACTTCTCGGGATTGGTTGTACACCGGTGAGTCTTCCGCCATTCGGGCGGAGCCGTAAATGCTTACGCAGGGTCCGATGCGTTGCAGGGTCTCAAAACCCTGCACGAATTCACCCATGATTTTAAAGATGGACCAACTGTCGTTGGTCTTGATTTCATTCCAATCGCGTTGCTTTAGGCCTTTCTTCATGTGTTGCTTTTACGTACCCACAATAGTACGTAAAAACGGCCCGGTCGCGCTGTCGGCATTGGCAGCGACTTCCTCGGGTGTGCCGGTGGCAACGATTTTTCCCCCGCGATGACCACCTGCGGGCCCAAGGTCGATGAGGTGGTCTGCGACTTTCAAAACGTCCAGGTTGTGTTCAATAACGAGTACGGTGTTGCCTTGATCCACCAAGCGCTGCAGCACATCAATCAGCATTTGGATGTCTTGGAAATGAAGTCCCGTGGTGGGTTCATCTAGGACATAGAAAGTCTGGCCGGTACTCACGCGGGCGAGTTCGGTCGCAAGTTTGACACGCTGGGCTTCCCCACCCGATAGGGTCGTCGATTGTTGCCCCAAGGTGATGTAACCCAAACCGACATCTTGGAGGGTTTTGGCGATTCGCTTCAGCTTGGGAAAGGAATCGAAGAACTTCACCGCCTCGTTGACGGTCATGCCCAAGACATCCGAGATGGACTTGCCACGGTAACGGACCTCCAGGGTTTCGCGGTTGTACCGTTTGCCTTTGCACGCCTCGCATTCGACGTGGACATCAGGCAGGAAATTCATCTCCACCGTTTTGAGTCCAGCACCTTTGCAATCTTCGCACCGCCCGCCGGCCACGTTGAAACTGAACCGCCCGGGTTTGTAACCTCGTATGGCAGCTTCTGGGAGCTTGGTGAACAGCGCTCGGATTTCGTTGAAGATGCCCGTGTAGGTGGCGGGATTGCTGCGCGGCGTGCGACCAATGGGGCTCTGGTTGATTGCAATGACCTTATCTAGGTGCTGCAAGCCCGTTAATTTTTTGAAGGGAAGCGGGGCTTGGGTTTCTTCGAAGTAGTGGTTGTGTAGCGCCGGGTAAAGCGTCTGATTGACCAATGAGCTCTTACCACTTCCACTGATGCCGCTCACACAGGTAAACGTGCCAAGTGGAATGACGAGGTCGACGTTTTGCAAATTGTGGCCGTTGGCTCCGGTGAGCTTGAGCTTGGCGCTGCGGCCCGTCTTCCTGCGCTTGGGGATGGAAATTGACTTCGTTTTGTTGAGGTACTGGGCGGTGCTGCTCTCGGTTCCAAGGTGGGCGGACGGCGGTCCTTGCGCCACCACAAATCCCCCGTGCACACCAGCACCAGGACCGATGTCGATGAGGTGATCGGCCTTCAGCATCATCTCTTCATCGTGTTCGATGACAATGACGGAGTTTCCAGCATCCCGCAGCGCCTGGAGGCTCTTGATGAGGCGCTCGTTGTCCCGCTGGTGCAGACCGATGCTCGGCTCGTCCAAGATGTAAAGGACTTCGGTCAAACGGCTTCCGATTTGGGTGGCCAGGCGAATGCGCTGTGCCTCACCACCGGACAAGGTGCGGGCGGATCGGTCGAGGGCCAAGTAGTCGAGGCCGACGTCCACCAAGAACCCCAAACGCGCGTTGACTTCTTTGAGGGGTTCTTTCAAGATAACGCGTTGCTTGTCGGTGAGCCGTTCGTCTAAGGATTGAAACCACCTAGCGAGCGTGGCCAAGTCCATTTGCCCCAATTCCGCGATGTTTTTTTCGCCCAATTTGAATTGCAAGCTGATGGGTTTGAGCCGAGTGCCTTCGCACGAAGGGCAGGTCTTCTTTTGCATGAACCGTCGCGCCCAGCGGCGAAGCGGAATGGACTTGCTGCGTTCGGCCGCCGACTCAATGGTTGCAATGACGCCCTCCCAGTTGACGTGGCTGCCCGAAGTGCCTGCGCGTCCCGGTACCCAAATGTGTTCTTTCGAACCGTACAGGATTTCACCTACGACCTCCGGAGCCAAGTTCTTGATTGGGGTTTTGAGGGTATCTCCTGAAGCATCCAAGAGCGCCTGAATGACTTGCATAGTCCGGTTGCCCTTGATGTCGCCCAATGGCGCAATTCCGCCTTTTTGGATGCTCTTGCTGTCGTCGGGGATGATCAAAGACAATTCTGCTTCGGCGACCTCGCCCAACCCGTTGCACTGCGGACAGGCTCCATACGGAGAGTTGAACGAGAACAGATTCGGTTCAGGGTCGGGGTAGGCGTCACCGGTGGTGGGGCACATCAAATACCGACTGAAGTGCCGCACGGCGTCTTCGCCATGGACGGTGACGCCCATGTTGCCTTTTCCTAAGTTCAAGGCCGTCTTGATGGAGCGCAGGAGGCGCTCTTCGTCATCGAGGCGCACTTCAAGCCGGTCGATGACCACTTCTATGTCGTGCACCTTGTACCGGTCGAGGCGCATCCCTGGTTCGAGCTCGACGAGGACACCGTCAATCCGTGCCCGCACATAGCCTTGCTTCATGACCGACTCGAACAACTCGCGGTAGTGACCTTTCCGGCCTTTCACCAAAGGGGCGAGCAACAAAATGCGCTGACCGTGGTAATCTTTGAGCATCCGGTCCAGGATCTCCTCGTCCGTGAAACGGATCATGGCTTCACCGGTTTGCAGGCTGAAGGCATCTGCTGCTCGGGCGTAAATCAGCCGCAGGAAGTCATGCACTTCCGTTATGGTGCCTACGGTCGAACGCGGGTTTTTGGAAATGGTCTTTTGCTCTATGCTGATGACCGGGCTCAGACCGGTGATTTGGTCGACTTTGGGCCGCTCTAATCCTCCGAGAAATTGCCGGGCGTAGGCTGAGAAGGTCTCGAGGTACCGACGTTGGCCCTCGGCATACAAGGTATCAAAGGCCAAGCTGGACTTTCCGCTTCCGCTGACGCCTGTGATGACGACCAGTTGGTTGCGCGGGATGTTGATCGACACGTCTTTGAGGTTGTGCTCACGTGCGCCCACCACGCGGATTTCAGCTTCGTCAGCTGGCGCGTTGGTGTGAGGTGCGTGTGCGTTTCCCATGGGAAGCCAACAAATCGTTCAACCCGGTGTTCAATTTGCCTTCGCCTCGGATAAGCGCTTGATGCGGAAGCCTAAAGCTGCCACGGTCAAGGTCATCAACGGACTGATCCAATTGAAGATGCAGTAGGGCAGGTAGGCCCATGTTGCCACACCGAGTATACCACTTTGGGCGACGCCGCATGTATTCCAAGGAATTAGAACGCTGGTCACGGTTCCGCTGTCTTCCAGTGTGCGGCTGAGGTTCTCCGGTGCTAGGTCACGCTCAGCGTAGGCGTCTTTCAGCATGTTGCCAGGAACGACAATGGCGAGGTATTGATCGGATGCGAGAACGTTGAAGGCGAGGCAGGTGCCCACCGTTCGGCCCACCAAGCCGAACGTGGATTGCACGCCGCTTAAAATGGCCTGCGTGATGCGTTCTAGCATGCGCGTGGCTTGCATCGTAGCACCAAAGACCATGGCACACAAGATGAGCCAAACGGTGTTGAGCATGCCGGCCATACCGCTCGAAGTCAGCAAATCATTGGCCATGGCATTGGACGTTGAAATGGCACTGTCGAGGGCCATGGATTGGATGGAAGCTTTGAACGCCGCCAAGGCGAATCCACCAGTTTCATTTCCAACGCTGGCCACTTCTCTAATGATGTCGGGTTGGAAAACGACTGCAGTCAGGGCACCCAGTAAGGTGCCAATAAGCAACGCAGCTGCAGCAGGAACCTTTCTGGCAATCAGTACAATGACGACCACCGGAGCAATAAAGAGCCCGATGTGGATGTTGAACGCTGCGAACACAGCAGCTCCGAATTCGTCAGCGAAAGCCGCTGAAACCCCCTCAGCCGCCGCCGCCCCCCCAAACCCCACAACCAAGAAAACGACCAGTGCAATCACCAAGCTCGGCACCGTCGTCAAGGTCATGTATCGGATGTGACTAAACAGGTCGGTTCCGCCAACGGCCGCGGCGATATTGGTGGTGTCACTTAACGGGGACATCTTATCCCCGAAATAGGCACCCGATATGATGGCACCCGCAATCCATCCTTCGCTCAGCCCCAAGGCTGAACCGATGCCCACAAGAGCGACTCCAACGGTACCGACAGTGCCCCAGGAGCTGCCCGTCGCGAGGGACAATAAACCGCAGATGATACAAGCAGCGAAAAGGAAAATACCGGGTTCAAGGATTTGCAATCCGTAATGGATGAACGCGGGGATGATTCCGGCGATGAGCCACGTCCCAGACAAAGCGCCGATCATCAAAAGGATGAGGATGGCTTCGGTCGTTTGAGAGACGGAATGCGCGATGGCTTCGCTGATGGCTTTCCATTGGATGCCCCGCGCCATGCCGATGCCACCTGCGACGAATGCCGCTAACAGCATGGCAATCTGATTGGCCCCGTAAGAACTATCTTCACCGAAGGCGACGACGTCAGCTGCGAGCAACCCGATGAGGGCGAGCACGGGAACAAGGGACAGGCCCAGCGAGGGCATGGCTGGCTGAGTAGGCATCAGGCGTTGGCTTTGATGTCTTCCTCTGAAGCTTCGCCCGCCGGATTCAGTGCGGTCTTTTCAATGCGGATTTTGGCTCCGTCGACTTGGATGAGTACGGTGCGTTCATTCATGTCCACCACCTTGCCATGGATGCCTCCAATGGACACCACCTTGTCACCCTTTTTCAGGCCTTCGCGGAACGTCTTGGCCTCTTTTTGTTTTTTGACCTGCGGTCGAATCATGAAGAGGTACATGATCAGAAACATCCCGCCGATGAGGAGGAAAAAACTCAGGCCGCCCTCACCTGGAGCAGGGCTCTGGAGGGTCAATCGTGCGAATAAGTTGAGCATGGTATACAGAGTTGTTTTTATTCTTTGGTTGATGGGCCGATGACTTCGGCAGTCAAGACCAAGGTTGTAGTCGAAGGCACGGCATTGGTGACAACGAACACCTCTTTTCGGTTCGCCCCGACACGCCCGCGGCTGTCAAAGCGCACCGCCACCTCGCCGTTGCCGCCAGGCTGAACTGGCTCTCGTGGCCATTGTTCGGCCAAGGTGCACCCACACGATGTGCTGACGTCTGAGAGGATCAATACGGCGTCACCTGTGTTTTGAAAGGAAAATACCACGTCAGCTTGCGTGCCTTCGCTGACAATGCCCAGTTCCACCAGCGTGTCTGTAAATGCGATGGCTGGCGCGTCCACCGGGGTGGAGGTAGCTCTGCTCGCGGTTGCCGGGATGTGAATAAGGTCGGTACTGACGTGACCTGTTTCGCCCCAGTCGCATCCAGTCGTACAAAACACGAAGGCCGCGCAAGCGAGCAAGGTGAACGTGAATTGCCAGCGTTTCATTCGATCAGCCCCCTTCCTGTTTTTTTGATGACCCCGTCCTTCTTCAGCTTACCGAAGAGTTCGTCGAGGATGCCGTTGATGAAGCCGTGGCTTTTCGGCGTGCTGTAATACTTCGACAATTCGATGTACTCGTTCAGCGTGACTTTGAGGGGAATGGATGAGAAGGTACGTGCTTCAGCCAAGGCCATCTTCATTAAAATCCGGTCCATCAGTGCGATGCGCTCCAAATCCCAGTTGGCAGCCGCCTCGGTGACATAGGCTTCGTTTTCCGTCGCCTGTGCCAATGTTTCCTTGAACAACCCTTCGAAGAACTGCCGGTCATCATCGTCGTCGCGCCAGAGGGGCAAGAGTTCGACGTCTTCATCCGTCTCACCAATGGTTTTCATGGTTTTGATGGCCATGGAAGCGGCGAGGTCCAGGTCATCGTTCCAGAAGATGCTCAATTCTTCGAGGTTATCTTGGAACAATTCTTCGTTGATCATGTGCTTCCGGAACATGCGAATGAGGTATTCCCGGTCGTGGCGAAACCCGCGTTCCTCGCTGGCCATGTACGTCGTGTACTCTTCGTGGTCCAAAAGCCCCCGGAAAATCTTCCGCAGCATTTCTTGGTGATTGCCCCAGCCGATGTTGCCATCTGCTGCCGACTTGCTGAGGTTTTTGCTGTTGGCAAGGACCCGCAACGGACGGTTGGTCACAAACTTGGTGTTCGGATGCAAGTCTTCCGGTGAGGGCAGTTGCTTTTTGCGTCCTGCTTCAATGCGATCGATAGCAAAGGACTGCATGCTACCAATCATAAGCAGTAGCAGCAGGTACAACTCCTGCATTTTCTCGATGGAGTGGTCCAGGGCTTTTTTGGTCTTGACCACGTCGCGTTCCTCGTCCTGGTAAAAGGCGTAGAGCACGTGCAAGATTTTGATCCGGAGGTGGCGACGATTCAGCATGCTGATAATGAGAATCACAAAACTAACGGCAACCGCTCCGGAATTGCGCAGTGGATTTCGAATCATTTGGCGATTTATCTTCAGGTTATCCACGAAGGGCGGCGGCCGCTCATCGTACCTTTGGAGCATGAATCGTCCAGCCTTAGCCGCGGTAGCTATCCTTGCCTTTTTCACCTTTGTGACCGGATGTCAGCAGGAGATTGAGGTGGAACTCCCGGAGGTGGAACCTGTCTATGTACTAGAAGGAAGCATTGTAGAAGGAGAAGCGCCTTTGGTCTTTGTGGGGGAAGCACAGGGATACTTCGATCCTGTCGACGCCAATTCTATAGGTCAAGCCTTCCTGCCCGGCGCACTGGTCCACTTGAATGATGGAACTACGACCGTAGAGCTGGATGAACTCTGTACTTCGAATTTGCCGCCGGAATTGTTGGAGGCTGCCGAAGAAATATTGGGATTTCCCGACACTGTCTTGGCGGCTTTGGATTTGTGCGTCTACACGTCATTTGACCCGGCATGGCGGGGGACGGCCGGGTTGACCTATGCGTTGGATGTGACCGTCAACGAGGTGAGTATGCAAGCGTCGACCAGTATTGTCCCAGCGGTTCAAGTCGATTCTGCGTGGTTTCAATCGCCCGGAACCATTGATTCCTTGGGCTTTATGTATGCACAATTCACCGATCCTGACACCCTTGGCAATGCGTACCGGTGGTTCGCCAAGCGCATCAATGTCCGGCCGGAATGGGACCCGCTAGCCGGTCAAGTCAAGGATGCGGATTTTGTAGCACCGCTGGGCAGCGTAACCGATGATGCCTTTTTCAATGGATTGTCTTTCGAGTTTTCGGCATTCCGTGGTGCGGCAGCGGGCAGTACAGCATGGGACGACGATTTCGGGACCAGCTCAGAGGCGGGATATTTTAAGGTCGGGGACACGGTGGCGGTGCGAATGTGTTCGATCGATGAACACGTGTTTCAGGCGATCCGCAGCTATGAAAACTTGATCCTGAGCCAAGGCAGCCCTTTCGCTCCACCCGCCAACATGATCACCAATGTTGAAGGTGGCATTGGCCTTTGGGCCGGCTATGGAATTTGGCAGGATACCGTAATTTGTCAGTAGAATTCACACGAGCATGAAGCAGAATGCATTGATTTTCGCCTTGATGGCATCGGCCTTGTTCGCTGCTCCACGTGCCTTTGGTCAGTCGGTTCAGTGGCCCATTGAGGCTGTGACGGTCTACGAGCGCGGGGCCAAAATAGAACGAGACGGAACCGTAGCCTTGGATGGGCAAGGGGAAGCAACGGTGACCTTGACGGGGCTGTCAGCATCTGTCGTGGCTGGGATGCTTCAGGTATCACTGGGCTCTGGCTGGTCGCTGGCATCGCATCATTTTACGACGGCTACCCCGGCAGAGCAGTTGAATATTGCCCGCCAAAACCAAGCAGACATCGACCGTGAAATTCAATCCAATCGCCAGACCTACTCATTGCGTGAAGCCTTACTTTTTGCGTATGAGGAAGAGCTTGCAATGATCCGTTCTAACCGCAGTGTGAATGGAGAAGAGCTATTGTTGGTCGATGACCTCCGCGACCATGCGAATTTCTGGCGTGAGCGCGTCAAGGAATTGAGCTACTTGATGTTGGAACTGCGCATGGAAATGGAGCAATTAAAGGCGGATATGGCCGTGCTTGAGGCTGAACGTCAAGAATGGGAAGACGCGGTGCACGCCTATGAAGGGCAGTTGACCTTGCGGTTTGCCGGGCCACCGAATGCACGGAGCGACGTTCGTGTCAGTTACGTGGTGTCCGACGCAGGATGGTCTCCGGTATATGATGCTGAGGTTTCCGAGAATGGCGGCATTCAGATGAAGCGTTATGCTTCAGTACGCCAATCCACGGGTCGAGACTGGGAGGAGGTGCCGTTGGTATTTGTTGTTGGCAATCCGCTGCAGTCCATCGCGCCGCCAACCATTGATAAAAAGGAATTGCGTTTGGGGTACAGCAATGATGCCAATTCATACGCCTGGGAAGCGCAGGCGTCGTTTGACGATTACGATGGTATGGTTGACTTGCGGGCTGAACGCTCCGTAGCTACCAATGCGATTGAACGCTATGAATTTGTCCCAGCAGTTCCTGTAGCCATCCGAGGTGACGGTTCACCAGAACGTATTTTCATTGAATCCGTTGACATTGCCGGGAACCTGAGTTATCTGCTGCTTCCTGAATACTCGGACGAGGCCTACCAGTTGGTCAATTTAGGGGAGTGGTCAGCTTCGAGACTTGTTCCCGGGCGTGTTCAAGTCATCGCAGGGGGCATGTACCGTGGGGCGTATTTCATGCAACTGCCGGCACCCGGTGACACCCTGCACATTCCATTGGGCCAAGATGTCCGGGTTCGCGCCAACCGAGAGCGGGTCTTGGACCGATGCACCAGCACGGTATTTGGGGGATCGCGCAAGACCACCCAGTCGTTCGAAATCACGGTGGAGAATCAGCACAACCGCACAGTGTCTGTCGCCATTCAAGATGCCATTCCCGTAGCAGCTGGAAGCGACATCCAAGTCGAGGTTTTGGGGCTCAGCGGAGGGGAGTTGGACTCGGTTTCCGGCCAAGTGGTCTGGGACCTCGAACTGGGCCCAAATGAACGAAGAACGCTCTCCTTTGGGTACGTGGTCACCTACCCCAAACGCCGCTCCCTTCAGGGATTGTAATCTCCTGCAAGGAACGCAGTCGGATTTCTTCGTAATAGGTGCTTAAAATGGCCCAAGCGGAGGCGCCGTTTTGAGCACGGGCGATGGCGCCCTCCTGGCACATGCCAACGCCGTGGCCGAATCCGCGTCCCGACAAAATCACAACTTCATCGTCACCGCTCACCTCAAATCGGTCACTTGGCAATCCGAATTTCTCACGTGATTCCACGTGATTCATCGGTTCATCTGCTTTTTGTATTTGCCAATCCTTCCAATCGCTGGCGTTGATCACCCGCTCCCAATGGGCGTGCGCACCGTTGGTGCATGCGACATCTTGAACAGGAAGTAAGTGGGGAGATGCCTTTTGCCATACGGCCTGCGAAGTGCGTGTCGTGCCGCCACAATTGGAATGGAACGCAGCCGGAATTGGCCGCCCCAACCGATCGGTGATGACCAAATGCCTGGAAGCGTGGCATGCCATGCGTATGGTGTCGTTGACCGTAGACACCCCATCGTATGCTTGACAATGCACTTGGTCGCAAACGTCGTAGCCGGCGAGGCGATGCCTCCCGTACGTGTTCAATACGTAGGTTCTGCTGACGGCAGCGTGCGCGGTGTAAAGCGCCGGTGCATGCCCTTTTCCAACTTCGTTGACGAGCACCCCCGCGACGTAATCCTCTAATTCGGTTTCGAGCGCAATATGCCAGCGGTTGGCGTGCCAGTAAAAATGAACCGCTCCGGTGTATTGACGGTAGCCGGTGGACGCTGAAATGAGCCGAACTCGGCTGTGGTTATCGTTGGGTTTCAGGATGAAATACGCGGATTCGATGGTGCCGGTGTCTGTTGTTAGCGTGTATCCACGCTTCGTTTTGGCCATGGAATCAATGCCGTCCAATGCACCTGCGGATTGCAATTGGCCGCTGGCAACGGTCATCCATTCAAAGGCACCGCTCACGGCTTGGCAACGTACCTCGAGTGCACCATTGAAATCCTCGAGGCCAACGGTGATGATGGATTCGGGCTGGCAATAGGCCGCTGCCCCTTGCAGCAAAATAATGATAAACAGGAGGTCCCTCTTTGTCATATCCCGGCTAAGATGGAGGCGGCCACCTGCTGCGAAGCGGGCAACGCCGTTCGCAACTCCTTTGCAAGGGCTTGAAAATGCTCCAGTTGGTCTTTTGACGGCGCCCCGAAGCCTGCTCCATCGTGCAGAGCCAAGACTGCTTCCCGCAGAGTTGCGGGCGTACACTTGGATTGAATCTTCTCCGGAACCACCGAATGTTGCAGGAGTATGTTTGGCAGTCCAATCCAGGTTGATTTCACCAAGAGGCGAGCAATGGCGAACGTGATCGGGCTGGTTTTGTAGCAAATGACGTGAGGCAGCCCAAGCAAGGCTGCTTCGAGCGTAGCGGTACCCGACGTGATTAACCCAATGTCGCAAGAGCGCATCAACGCACGGGTGTGTCCAAATTCGATCGGGATTCCAGCGGCTTCGGCTACTCGGTAATCGGACGCGCTTCTCCCCGGGGCGCCTGCGACCACCGCTTCAAATTGGGGAAGTCCTTTTGCCGTTTCGACCAGCACCGGCAACATGCGTTCGAGTTCCTGCGCTCGCGAGCCTGGAAGCAGCAATAACCTGGGTTTTGAGTCGCTTTTTGAAGCCAAGGATTCCGTCTCGCCTTCCAGCAGTTCCAGCAGCGGGTGGCCTACCCAATGCACATCGACGCCTTCATGGGCATACCAGGCTTTCTCAAACGGCAGGATGACGTGCAAGTGATCGATGTCCCGTTGAATAGTTCGCACGCGGTTTTTCTTCCAAGCCCATACAGAGGGGGAGATATAATGGTGCGTCGTGATTCCTGAGCGCTTGGCTTTTCGGGCGATGCGCAGATTGAAGCCGGGGTAATCGATGCCCACCAGTACGTCCGGCTGAAAAGCATCGATGTGGACCCAGCATTCTGCAAATCGCTTGCGGATGGTCCAGCCGTTTTTCACCACTTCCCAAAGGCCCATGAACGCTAACGTCTTGTAATGACGCAGGCACTTCGCACCGGCAGCTTCCATGGCTTCGCCGCCCCAGCATTGAATCTCCAAGTTCGGATTAGCATCGAGCAGTGCGCGCACCAGCTCCCCGCCGTACGCATCGCCTGACGCCTCACCTGCGATGATGAAAACGCGCTGTACCGATGCTGTAGAATCTCCGGGTTGAGCCATCTGAATGATGGAGTTAAAACGCTTGAGCTTGGAGCCAAATTATCAATGGCACCGTAATGAAAATGACTCCCAATACGCCACGGGCAAAACGGTCCAAGTTGGCGCGCAGGGCCAACCAGAAAACGCCCACGTTGAAGAGCACGCTGATGGTCAGGATGCTGTCCTTGTAGAGGGCACTGCCAATGAAGACATCCTGGATGAAATAATCGAATGACGTCCCGTTGGCCCAACTCCACCAGACCGTCATGGCCGCAAATCCAATGCCCGTACCGAGCAAACCGACCACGAATCCGAACCCTGTGTGATCAAAACGACTGGCGCTCACAGGTCCCATTGGTTGAGGGTTGAAATGGCGTGATGAGCCGTCAAATCGTATTGGGTGGGAACAACGCTCACGTAACTGTTTCGCAAAGCCCACTCATCGGTGTCCTGGCCTTGATCTGGATTGGAGAATTTCCCCGTCATCCAGAAATACGGCGTGCCTCCGGGTGATGTGCGCTTGTCAAATGCGTCCTCCCAATGGCCTGCAGATTGACGACAAACTTTGAGCCCCTTCAGTTCATTTTCGGGCAAATCGGGAAAGTTGACGTTCAAGCAGGTGCCCTCAGGCAGTGAACGCTCTAGGACCGCTGTGGCAAGCTTTTCAACGAAGGGTACACACGCCGAAAAATCAGCTGTGGGAGCGTGGTTGAGCAGGCTAAACCCGATGGAAGGGATGCCTTCAACAGCGCCCTCTACCGCAGCGGACATGGTGCCGCTGTATATGACGTTGATGCTGGCGTTGCTGCCGTGGTTGATGCCACTGAGCAGCAAGTCAGGCTTCTTGCCAAGAATTTCATAGATCGCCAGTTTGACACAATCCACGGGTGTACCTGTGGTTTGCCAAGCCGCTTGCACCTCTTCAACTCCGAAGGTGACTTGCTCCATCTTGAGGATACCATTGATGGTCACGGCATGGCCCATGCCGCTTTGGGCTCGGTCGGGGGCAACCACCACGACATCCCCATGTTTGACCATAGCTCCTGCCAAGGCTTGGATGCCTTTGGATTGAATGCCATCGTCATTGGTGATGAGGATGAGGGGTCGTCGAGAGGCTGTTGCACTCATGCTTTATTCGGTATGCGTTGCAAGGCGTCCAGGAAGAAGTCCCAGTACTTTTGAACGGAACTGATCTGGACACATTCATCTGGGCTGTGCGCACCACGAATGTTAGGGCCAAAACTCACCATATCCATTTCCGGATAATTCGTCCCGAGGATGCCGCATTCCAAGCCCGCATGGCAGGCTAGCACGCGCGGAGACTCTTTGAATTTTTCCTCGTAAAGTGCTTTCATCGTCGCGACGATGGCACTGGAAGGGTTGGGCGTCCAACCAGGGTATTGTCCGCTGAAATCAGTCTGCAATCCAGCAAGGCCGAAAGCGCATGCAATGCTGTTCGCGTGGTCATCTTTCTCGGAATCCACTGAGCTCCGACAGAGGCACTGCAAGCTGATGGCGCCTTCGCCGATTTCGACGCGGGCCAAATTGTTAGAGGTTTGAACGAGGTGTTCGATGTCCGGGCTCATGCGGTGTATGCCCACAGGGACCGTTTGGATTGCCATGAGGATGGCGAGCTGGTCCTCTTCTGGCATTGCGTGGGTCACTGTTGTGTCCTGTGTTTCGCATGACAGATTCAATTCAGGATCGGTGGTCGCATACTCCGCTTTGACGGATTGGAAAGCCTCCACCAATGTGCTTTTGAATGCTGTTTCGTCAGCGGGATCCAACACGATGACCGCTTGTGATTCTCTTGGAATTGCATTGCGTAATCCGCCCCCTTTCACCGAAGCAATGCGGAAGTCGACTTCGCCTAAGCTCTCAATCAACAAGCGATTCATGAGCTTATTGGCGTTGGCAATGCCTTTGTGAATGTCCATACCGGAATGCCCGCCAGAACCGCCTGTTAATCGGATCAGCAATTGCTTGACTCCGTCCTGAATGGCTTCTATTTCATATGTGCCAGTGGAGGTTACATCGACCCCGCCGGCACATCCGATGGACAATTCATCGTCGTCTTCTGTATCCAGGTTGAGCAGGATGTCACCTTGCAAAAACCCGCCTTTCAATCCCAACGCGCCTGTCATGCCTGTTTCCTCATCGATGGTAAACAATGCATCAATGGCGGGGTGCGGGATGTCTTTGGAGTCAAGCACTGCCAAGATGGTTGCCACGCCGATTCCGTTGTCCGCTCCGAGGGTGGTACCTTCCGCACGCACCCAGTCTCCCTCCACGTACATCTTAATGCCTTGGGTGTCAAAATCAAATACGGTGTCTGCATTCTTCTGGCATACCATGTCCAAATGACTTTGCAGCACAATGTGACGCTTGTTTTCCATCCCAGCAGTTGCAGGCTTACGGATGAGCACGTTGCCTACCTCGTCAGTCTTGGTTTCAAAGCCCCAATTCTGACCGAGTGTAATGACCCACTCGCGGACTTTTTCTTCCTTTTTTGAGGGCCTTGGAATGCTATTCAATTGATTGAAAAAGTTCCACAGCGGCCGAGGTTCAAGGCTGATGATGCTCATGCTTTTTTTCTTCAAAAATAACGTCGAAATGACGTTAGGTCAGGATTTATTATATTTGGTTAAACCAATTCGTCGCATCATGCGAAACCTTATCACCCTTGTGTGCTGCTCCCTAATTGTGGCTTTCAGCACAAATGCAATTGCTCAATACTCACTTGTTGTATCTGAATATGCCACAGACATCGTCCCTGGTCAATCGACTTACAGGATTTACGTTGATGTGGTGAATGAAGATGATTTTGTTAGTTCGGTATTCGGCAACGACG
>JBELBV010000014.1:46434-48009 GCA_042095135.1 Flavobacteriales bacterium
GCGTGCGATTGTGACGGCAACGTACTTGATGAGTGTGGAGAATGTGGTGGAGACGCGACAGGAGGCTGCTCCATCGCACAGGCATGCAACTTTGATCCAACAGCGGATTGCTTCAATGACGCCTTGTGCGAATTTGAATCGTGTGCCGGGTGCATGGATGAAGTAGCGTGTAATTTCGATCCCACGGCGACCTTGCCAGGACTCTGTGATTTTCCGGAGGAATTCTGGCTCGATTGCAATGGTGACTGCTTACCCGGTTACGATGAAAACGCGAATGGAATCTGTGATCCACAGGAAGTCTCGGGCTGTACAGATGAAGATGCAATCAACTTCAACCCAGCAGCAAATGTGGACGATGGATCATGCATCATCAATTTGGTGGGCTGTGGGAACCCCGCAGCGTGCAACTACGACCCCTTGGTTACGCAGAATGCGAATGGGTTGTGCGATTTTCCTGAAACCATTTTCCAAGATTGCGATGGCAACTGCTTCAACGACACGGATGGGGACGGTGTTTGTGATGAGATGGAGATATCCGGTTGTACAACACCGGGTCCAGGCTACAATCCATTTGCGACTGACGACGACGGCTCATGCCCGGTAGGAGGGTGCATCATTCCTTCACCCGTATTTGCCTGCAACTTCGATCCCGATGCGGACTTCTTGATTTTTGCTGAATGCGTGAACCCACCTTGCACCGGAGGCCCCGGAGGAGGAAATGGCAATGGTGGCTCGGGCAGTCCCATCCCCAATGACATGCTTGTCCCAGGCTGCACAGATGTGTTCGCCTGCAACTATGACGAAGCGGCTACTGAAGAGGATGGAAGCTGCGAGTACACATCATGCTTGGGTTGCACGAATGAAACCGCGTGCAATTACGATCCTGCTGCGGTATACAATGACGGTAGCTGCGAATACTTGAGTTGTGCGGTGTTGGGCTGCACGAATTCAATTGCATGTAACTTCAATCCAGAAGCCACGGATGAGGATGGTTCTTGCGAATACTCGAGCTGCATTGGTTGCACCGATGCCGATGCATCGAATTACGATCCAACGGCAACCGTGGATGACGGTTCATGCGATTTTGCGGGTTGTACAATCGCCACGGCGTGCAACTACAGCGCTGAGGCAACGTCCAACGATGGCAGCTGTGAATTCACTTCCTGCCAGGGCTGTATGAATGAATTGGCCTGCGATTATGACCCTACGGCGACCATTGCCGATACGTGCGATTACACTTCGTGCCAAGGCTGCACAGATGCAACGGCAGAGAACTACGATGAGAACGCCACCCAGGATGATGGCACCTGCCAATACGCGGGTTGCGCAATCGAGGGAGCGTGCAATTATGACCCCAATGTCAATGTGCCTGACGCTTTTGCCTGTGAATTCCCACCTTACGGCTACGATTGCTCCGGGGCTTGCCTGTCTGATTCCGATGGAGATGGGGTATGCGATGAATTTGAGACCGGAGGATGCACCGATGCTTGCGCCTGTAACTACGAGACTGATGCCACAAGCGACGACGGCTCCTGCACCTACGCTGATGCCGGCTACGATTGCGCTGGCAACTGC
>JBELBV010000015.1:0-45709 GCA_042095135.1 Flavobacteriales bacterium
GGGAGGAAAAGAAGGAGCCAAATGCGCATGCACCAAAGCTAGGCGATGCGCGCTCGATTATTGAAACACCCGAACGCAGTCTACCACCATCTGCTGCGGGAATTCGGTTGTGGCATCAGGATAGCCCGGCCAGTTGCCACCCACCGCGATATTCATGATGAAGAAGAACGGCGCATTGAAGGGGTAAGGCTGACCGTTCATTTGCGTGTTGTCGATGGAGAAAAACACTTGATCGTCCATCAACCATGTGATCTCATTCTCTTCCCAAATGACGGAGAAAAGGTGAAAGGCATCGGAGAATTTTTCACCGTTTGGCAACGAGATGCTGGAGCCGGTGTACTGGTGCACATTCCAACTGCTTCCCCAGTGAGCCGTTCCGTGTGTGGTGGAAGGTTGGTGCCCCACCAACTCCATGATGTCAATCTCCCCGCAGGCGGGCCACCCGGCGCTGCTGAAATTATCCCCCAACATCCAAATTGCCGGCCAGATACCTTGGCCCTCGGGCAATTTCGCCCGGATGTCCATCCGGCCGTATTGGAAGGATTGGAGGCCTTGCGACTTCAAGCGAGCCGAAGTGTACCCCGAGCCTTCTTGCCGCGCGGTGATGGTCAAATAGCCGTCAGCTACCGAGCTGTTTTCTGAACTGTTGGTGTAATTCTGCCACTCGTTGTTGCCCCATCCGGACGCGCCGAGGTCGTATGTCCAGTTGTTAAGGTTCACACTGGTGCCGTCAAATTCATCTGACCAGACCAAGGTCATGCCTTCGTAGGCGTCCGCTGCAGGATAGCCTTCGTCGTCTCCGGTGTCTCCCGGGTCGTCTGAAACGCGGGTGAAGGTGAAGGTGAAATACAGACCGGCCGCGTTGCAATTAGCATCGTCTCCTTGGGCGTGGAGCACCAAGGTGGTCTCGTTAAGTGTGACGATGTCGTACATCAATCCCGCGTCGTTTGTCCCGATGAATGGGCATGCGCAGTCACCTGTCCCCATGAGCATTTCAATGGCGTCTTCGCCAGATGTTCCTCCGTTGGGAAGGAATTGGGTGGAGGGGGAGGTGCAGCTGTAAGCGAGCTCAACGTACCCGGTAAAGGCATCAATGATGGCACCGTTGTAGTCGGTTGTCAACGATCCATCCGGGTGAAAGGTGTACACGTCATCGTATTGAGCGCTCTGGAGGGCATTGGCAGGACTGCTATACCAGGTATCGCTGTATGGGTCCGGTCCAACTGAAATTGCACCGGCGACACTGGAGAATTGCCAGGAGCCGATGAGCAGTTCAGGAAACACACCCTCGCCGCCACACACGCCAAATGCATCTTCGTACAGGCACGCTTCCGTCGGGTTCGCGTCGTAGTTGCACGCCGCGGTGTCCTCGCACAAATCGTTCACATCCCACAGGCCGTCCTGGTCGTTGTCAACGGCGCCAAAAATGCCGAGAATGGCCAAAATGTCTGTGATACCGATGGCATAGTCCTGCTCAAAATCAGGGTTCCAGCCGCAATCTGTTTGCGCTGAAGCCGGGTTCGGTACAAGTGCCACAGCTCCCACGGCAAGTGCCAAGCAGCAACAAGATCGAAGTAGTTTCCACATTCATTAAAGATACGCCAATTTGGTAGGAGGAATGCAGGCCGCCTATCTTGTCGGATGAAGCCAACTAACCTATGCCTGCTGCTCCAAACCCCATCAAGCTCGAGGACGTCTGTGCCAATCTGGTCCAGACCGCACCTCAACCACTGACGTACGAGGGGTTGTGCCGTTGGGTCGAAGGCATCGACTGGACCAAAAGCGATTGGGTTGACCACGTTCCGGTAGTTGACTCGGAGGACGATTACGCGCGCAATATTTTGTGCCTAGAGCCTTTCGAGGTGGTGTTGCTGCATTGGCCAGCTGGAGTGGAGAGTGCCGTGCATCACCACGAGGGATTTTGGGGCACCGTGGTATGCCTGCAAGGTGTACTTGAAAACGTGACGTACAATCTCCAGGATGGAGTGCTTAGCGAAAAGGACGTAATGCGCGCACTTCCGAAAGGGATTGTACCCGAGCCCGACGGCACGATTCATAAAATCCGAAATGGGAGTGATCAGGATGCTTTGGTGACCCTGCATTTTTATCATCCCGCCTTGGAGGACTTGGACGGCCTGGTGTTGTACGACTTGGCAACAGGCTCCGCTTTCACCTGCAACAAAACCGCTCCCACCGCTTCCATTCACTTGCCAGATTCGAATTACCGGGGCATTGAACAACATGCCTTCCGCTACGCGCCTCTGCCGGAAGCTTCACACGTGCAATGCAACATTGTCCCCAAGCCGGATGCGGAAGCCATTGAACGAATGATCGAAGGCTATTTCGCCGAGCACGCGAACCAATACGACGATTTGGATGCTCAAATTCAAAAGCGCCGTCAATACACCACAGCTATAGACCGCTTGGTCGCCAACGGCCTGCGATCGCTCGCCCAATCCAAATCGGTCGAACGCGTTATGCACCTCGCCTGTGGGACGGGCCGCCGCGCAGTGGATATCAAGGATGAATCGGGGTTGGACTACGCCATGAAAGGAGTGGATATGTGCGAGGAGATGGCAGCCCAAGCCGCTGAGCGCAATGTGGATGTGCAGGTAGCTTCATTGCGCCATCCGCAGAAATTCGTTCAAGACACCTCATATGACGCCGTGACCCTGTTGTACGCATACGGCCATTTGCCCAACCGGGAAACTCGACGCAGCGTCATCGAGGCTTCCTTCAGCCTACTCAATCCAGGTGGACGTTTTTATTTCGATGCCTTTGACGTGCAAGACGAGCACGAGTGGGGTCCGGAGGCCCTGCAACAATTTAATGACCAACGCCTCGGTCCGCAGGGGTACGAAGAAGGAGATGTTTTTTACCGAAGGACCCGGGGTGAGCACGTGGCCTTTTTGCATTATTGCTCATCAGACCGCCTGAGATCGTTGATGGAGGAGGCGGGGTTTGAGGACATCGAAATGACCACCATCGGATACGATCAAGAGGTCGGAGTGGAAGCCCACAATGGAAAATTGTTTGTGTCAGGGCGAAAGCCAAAAAAATGAAGAAACAATGAAACAATATTGGATAGCGACATATGCGGCTTTGTTGATGGCCATGGCATTCGGCTGCGGGCAACAAAGCGCAGAGCAATCGGTCGAGCAACCGCGGGACTGGGCCATCGCTATCCACGGCGGCGCCGGTCATTTTGGGGAAGAGGACCTCTCGCCCGAACAACAAGCGTCCTATACGGCTTCGTTGTCATCAGCTTTGGCGGTTGGTGAGGAGGTTCTGGAGCAAGGCGGAACAAGTGTGGAAGCCGTGGAGGCTGTGATTCGACGCATGGAAGATGATTCGCTGTTCAATGCAGGTCGCGGGGCCGTATTCACCGCCGAGGGCGTCCAAGAACTTGACGCATCCATCGCAGACGGGAATACACGCAACTGCGGAGCCGTCACGGGCATTCGTGGTTTTCGGCATCCCATATCGGTGGCCCGTTCGGTGATGGATTCCAGTGAACACGTGTTTTTTAGTGGACATGGGGCAGGAGAATTTGCTGCTGCGTTGGGGCATGAGCCCGCTTCCGATGCGTGGTTTTTTACGCACAAGGCCCACAGCCGTTACCTGCGCGCAAAACGAAAGGCCGAAGCGAAAGACGCCCTTGCGGACAAGAAGGGTACCGTCGGATGCGTGGCCTTGGATCGCCATGGCAACTTGGCTGCGGGGACCTCAACAGGCGGCATGACCTACAAAAAGCACGGCCGCATTGGCGATAGCCCCGTCATCGGCGCTGGGACGTGGGCAGACAACCGCACCTGTGCTGTCTCAGCTACCGGGTGGGGAGAGTATTTCATTCGGACGGGCGTGGCGCAGGACATACATGGGCGCATGCTTCACGGCGACGAAAAGCTGGCAGAGGCATGCCGAGGAGCCATCTTCGATGAGATGGCAAAACTGGGCGGCGATGGTGGTGTCGTCGCTGTGGATGCTTCGGGAGCCATTTCGCTCGTTTGCAACAGCGCCGGCATGTTCCGAGCGTGGTCCTCAACGGACGGCCGTGGTGTGGCGATGTTCGGTGCAACGCTAGAGGGTACGGTTGAGGTGCACTGAATGCGTCGGCCTCATTCTTCCGGGTCTTTGCTCGTCAATCCCCTGTGCAAAAGCAGCACGAGCAGTGCCAACAAGGCGCTGGTGGCTTCGTAAGCCAGCGCGTGCCATGGTTCAATGACCAACGCGCGGCGCAGCAGGATGGTGCTGATGATGAACCCGCAATTGCGGAATACCAAGCCGAAGTCGGACAGGTACCGAAAGGAAATAACCAGGAGCAAGACATCCACCAGGATGAGCGCTGTGAAAAAGTCGTCATAGAAGAAGTCGTTGGGGTCGTGTAGGGCCCAGTCTGAACCGGCGTAGAGGTCGTATGCCCACGTGAAAAAGGACCAGCCGCTCAAGAAAATGAGGTAGGCGAACAAGAAGCCGGCCAGGATCTTCTTGAATTCGATGAAGCGCTGAAGTTCCATTTCCTCGATGCGTGCGATTCGGCGCGGCAACACCCGATAGAAGGCGACCAGCATGCTGCCAACGACCATGGCGCCCATCAAATGCGGAAAGAAATCCGCATCCCAGGGCCATTTCGTGGTGAAGTCCACGTCCTTGAACACGGAGCGAATTTCAATCAGGGCCACAATTTCCATTTGCTTGCCCATAGACCGCGCAAAAGAAGTCGGGAGGTAATGAATCAAGAGGTACACCTCTGCGACGAGGATGGCAGAGAAAGGGGTGTACAACGTCTGCAAGGGATGGTTGAAGTAGGCAGCCGGCCAGTTCAATTCAAAAATTAGGTTGATGCCATACAGCAGCAGGTGCAGCATGAACATGCCCAAAGCTAAGCCGACCAGACCACGTTCAACGCGGGAGCGGGTGGATTCGGAAAGCACAGCGTTTGCGCTGTCGAGTAGAAATGACTTCATGGTAATATGCTGCAAATCAAATCAATAACACTTGGTTGCTTCTGATGTTCAGCGAAATGCCTCGTAGGAATTAAATTCGCCTTGCATGTGGCGGAAAGGGTACATTGAGCAGGTCAAAAGACTTACCGGTCGAGCGGTCGAATTGCGGTTGGAGCTGCGAGGCGGCATCTCGGAAGCGCGTCCCGGTCAATTTGTCGTGCTCGAAGCGTTGGTCAATGGCACGCCGCAGCGGGCTTCGTTCTCACTAAGTGCCCTGGAGGCGGACCACTGGAGATTGGGCGTGAAGGAAGCGCGCAAAGGCGGCATCAGTGAATGGCTCTGTGGATTGGAAGAACGCGCTCCGATTCGTGTGGCCGGTCCGTTTGGTGATTTTGCCCTCAATACGGCGCTCACGCGCCACACCTTTGTGGCAGGTGGCAGTGGAATCAGTCCTATTTATTGCTTAATTCAACAGTTGGTGCAAGAGGGAGTGTGTCCCACATTGTACTATGGGAACTCATCAGCTGATGAGGTGATGTTTGGGTCTGAATTGAGGCAGCTTGCCGATGCCGGTCAGTTGGAACTTCATGAGTTTACAGGCAAGGCATTGATGGACGGCCTGAGGCTTGAAGATTTTGAAGGGGCTGCGGCCTATATCTGTGGTCCTAGAACCATGAACTGTGCGGTCGTTGAGAAGCTCCGGGCATTTGGAGTTCCATCCGAATCCATTCGCATGGAATCGTATGGTCAATCGACGTCGGATTTCAATTCAGGTCGGGTGATTTGGAAGGGCCCATTTGGCCGAAAACAGGAGGTTCAGGTAGAATCAAACCAGACGGTGCTCAATGCCTTGCAATCCTGCGGCATTCGATTGGACGCGGCTTGTTTGGTCGGTGCTTGCGGCACCTGTGAAGCCCGGGTGCTCCATGGACGCGTTCAATGCAATGGACAGGTTCAACGAGCAGGCGACTGCGTGACGACCTGCACCACTGCGGCAATGGCAGGTGAACAGGCGGTGCTGGGGCCGGCAACGCTCTTGAATCGGTCGCAGTGGTATGTGGCGGCTGTCATCATAGGGGTAGTGTTCTTCGGCTTATGGAACGTACCTCCGGGATTGGGGATGTCGTCGAAAGGCAGCATGAATACAGGGCATTCCAACTTAAAATGTGAATCCTGCCACAAAGAAGCCCCCGGTTCTTTGCGCCAACAACTGGCCCATAATGCTCGAACCGCAGTTGCCTTGCACGAGCACGATTGGGTGGCCATTGGGTATGAGGAAGTGGACAATGCGGCCTGCCAATCATGCCACGATCGTCCGAATGATCGCCATCCGGTCACGCGCTTTGAAGAATTACGATTCGCCTCACAACGTGCGGCCATTGGTGTCCACCAATGCGTGAACTGCCACGGGGAACATACCGGCACTCGGGTGGGTGTCATTGAGATGGATTATTGCGAACACTGCCACAGCGCCATTGAGGTCGTGGATGATCCGATTGACGTATCCCACGCAGATTTGGCTGAATCCGGACAATGGTCTACCTGTTTGACGTGCCATGATTTCCACGGAAATCACACGTACGAAGTTCCAACGCGCATGGCCAACAGGTTGCGAGAATCCGAAGTGCGCGATTACTTTGAGGGCGGTTTGGACCCGTATGGAAATGAAAAGCGATACAACGCAAAAAATGAGGAGTAGAATGAATAGTTGGCTGCGGTCGGGAGCCTTGATTTTTGGTGGATTGTTGGCGTGGGCAGATGCGCCAATACGCGCCCAAGACAAGGCAAATGGGGAGGACCGTATCATGCTTCAAGTACGCCCGCGTTCGGAATGGCGAGACGGCTACAAGCGCCTGAGGCAGCCGGGCGAAGCTGGGGAGTTGCTCACCATGCAACGCACCCGCTTGACTTGGCATCACGGTACGGAGAAGTGGGAAGTGCGCCTGGGGTTTCAGGACGTCCGTACGTTTGGGGATATGGCAGGCAACACGGCGGGTTACGGCGCGTTTGCTGCAACCGAATCGTGGGGCGCTTGGAAACCAAATGCCAACACCCGAATTACCGCAGGACGCCAGCGCATCGCTTTTGACAATGAGCGCATCGTCGGCGCGGTCAACTGGTCGCAGTATGGTCGATTCCTCGATGGGTTTCGATGGGACCAAACCACTGCCATCGGGACCACCACGGCCGCATTGACCTGGGATGCACCCGCCGGATTGACCCGCATCATGGGGTACCACGTCTATTCCACCGAGCGGCATCGGTTGTCCTTCCTTTATTTTGATCAGAAGCATTCATTGAATCCCGCCGCCTCGGTGGTCACTGCAGGGGCTACCTGGACGGGAAAGGCCAAAAGCGAGGCCCTTTCTTGGGTTGTTGAAGGCTATGTACAAGAACAAGCCAACGGCCAATCGACATCGCACATGGGCGTGGTGGAACTTCACTACAAATCGAAGGCTCTGGGCAAGGCATTGCTGGCATTGGATTGGCTCGAAGGGGATGCACGAGGCCGAGCGTTTCATCCTTTCCTGGGCACCAACCACCGCCACTATGGATGGATGGACCAGTTCTATGTCGGGATTCCAGCCAATGGCATGACGGATGCACGGATGCACTGGTCCAGGCCCTTCGGCAAGCCAGCTTGGAAAGCCAAGTGGGACGTGCGGTACCACCGTTTTTACAGTGCTTCATTCGACGCATTGTATGCCAATGAGGTCGATGCTGTGGTGGTCTTCAACCCAACCAAATTTGTCAAGGCCTCGTTTGGGTGGTCGGTCATGAACGCGACCGATGCCATGTATGCATCCCAGAACCGGACGACCAGTGAAAATGGATGGCAACAATGGGGGTGGGTTGCGTTGAATTTTTCACCCACTGTCCTGCTCTAAACCTGCGAAGTGATGAATCGAATCGCGAAATTTTGGGTGGTATCGTTCATGGGGTTTGCAGCCGTTATGGCCTACCTCTTCGTTTCAGCACCGGCGCCGCTTAAAGCCGCTGATGCGGCGAAGAAATCCTATTCGACGCAAGAAGCCATGGCGATGCTGGCATTGGAAAACGATGTAACGCGCACTCTTTACACCAAGGCCATCGTCGGCGCCGGAAAGCCTCAAGGCCTGGCCTTTTCTGAGCACTGGTCCGACCCGGAGGTCGTGGCAGGACCGCTTCCAGCACTTTTTTTACGCGGCGTAGCGGATGAGCTCGAGAAAAGCGATGTGCCTTTGGGCCTGTACTTGGGATCGGATTTTCCCATCGAGGCATCCAATCAATTTCAAGGGCGTCAGGCAGTGGCCTTCTCGCAAATGCGGAAAGACCTTTCGCCTCAGTATTTCATTGATGAGGTCACCAACGAGACCATCGGCATGTACCCGGATTTCGCTTCGGCCAAAGCGTGTGTTTCGTGCCACAACGAGCACGAGCGGACTTCCAAGTCCGACTGGCAACTCGGGGATTTGATGGGCGCCACCACGTGGTCATATCCCGGTGATTCGGTGACGACCGATGAACTCGTAGCCATGCTCAAGGCGTATCGGGCCGGCGTGTCCTCGGTGTGGTCACAGTACCTTGGTGAGATCCAAGCCATGGACCCGAGCGTGCAACCGGCCATTGGTAACACCTGGCCTTCCCAAGGGGCGTTCGTTCCAGACGGAAAGACCTTTCAAGACAGTGTAGCCGAATTGGCAGCGGTGCACTTGATGGCTAGCATACTCAACGCCGATGACCAACCTTAAGCGGCAACTGGCTTGGGTATGGGTATGCCTGATGAGTTTGCTCATTGGAACCGTCCTCTCCCAGTTCGGGCTAATCGATATGGGCTTCCAGCAAAGCGAAGTCTATCGAAATTGGACAGGGAGTTTGCTCATGGTGTCCATCTTGGCGCAGTGGGCGCTTTCCATCGGGCGCTTGATTTACCAAAAACAAGGGGCACAGTGGAACGATTGGGTGGAGGTTCACCAAGCGTTGGCCTGGGCCGTGCCCTTGCTGGCCCTGGTTCATTCGCTGCAGTTGGGTTACGGACTGCTCGGCTTTCTGCCACTGGCGCTATTCGCATCGTTGGTATTAGGCTCATGGGTATCGCTCAAGGATCAGGGCCGGAAATGGTTGCCATATCACCTCATTTTTGCAGCGATGACCTTGGCAGGTTCATTGATGCATCTATGGCGGGTGGTTTATTTCCGCTAATGGTTTTTTTGACATTTTTCAGGCGTGTCGACTCGCCATAGTGTGTAGTTTTACGGCGTGAAATTTGGCGGGACATACCGAGCGTATTGGGCTTTCGCCCTTGGGATGCTTTCCATTGTGTGTTGGGTGGGGATGCCGTGTGCCTCTGCTCTGAATTGGGGCGAGGAAGAAGTGGTGTGGTTCATGTCCGATGCGGACGATGAGCGGAGCGAGGAAAACAAACAAGGAGAGGAAGAGGCCGCAGACGACGAGGTGAAGAAATGGTCTGAATGGTCTGAATGGAATGCTGAAGGCTTGGCGATGCACGAGCTCAACCGCACAGCCACAGCGCACAGAGATTGGGATTCCCCTTTCCGCAAGGGTGTGTTCGAGCCCCCTGAAATGAAGGCATAATGGTCAAAAGCAGCTCACTGAATGCTGCTTGTTCATTCGTTTTTCATTTAACTCTCGAAATCCATGTTTAAGCACATTGGAAAGGATGCTCCCGCATCCTTGGTTGTTTTTTTGGTCGCACTGCCACTCTGCCTGGGCATTGCATTGGCCTCGGGCGCAGAGCCCATCGCCGGCTTGATTGCCGGTATCATCGGCGGACTCATTGTTGCACCGATCTCCGGAAGCCATGTCGGCGTATCCGGGCCGGCGGCTGGTCTTGCGGTCATTGTTTATGACGGCATCCAGGAGGTCGGTTTTGAAGCGTTTTTGTTGGCCGTGGTCATCGGTGGACTGGCTCAATTGGTGTTGGGTGTTGCCAAGGCGGGCGTGGTTGGAAAGTACTTTCCTTCCAGCGTCATCCAAGGGATGTTGGCCGCAATTGGCATCATCATTTTCATCAAGCAGATTCCGCATGGCCTTGGCTATGCTGGCGCTGAGGGAACCACCAAGGCCGACAAGGTCTTTGATGTGCTGTTGCTGCTCGGTGACAACATCAGCTATGCTTCGGCGACGGCGACGTTGGTCACATTCGTGTGCGTCGCCATCTTGCTCTTGTGGGAAACGTCGTTCATGAAGGCCCAGAAATTCACGAAAGTACTGTCGGGTTCATTGACAGCCGTCCTTGCTGGGATCGCGGTGCACCTCATCACCCGCAGTGGAGGTGGTGCCTTAACGACGAAACAACTGGTGGAAGTGCCAACAGGTCACGCGGCCAACGGCATTGATCCGTCGGCGTGGAGTTCGCTCTTGACGTTCCCCGATTTCTCTGCCATCGGCGACAGCACCATTTGGATTTTGGGTGCGACCATCGCAGTGGTTGCTAGCTTGGAGACTCTGTTGTGCGTTGAGGCCACGGATAAATTGGATCCAGAACCGCGTGTGACGCCCACCAACCGTGAACTGCTGGCCCAAGGGGTCGGGAATACTGTGAGCGGATTGGTCGGAGGCCTGCCGATTACCCAGGTGATTGTGCGCTCATCTGCCAACATCCAGACGGGTAATGCCACCAAGCTCAGTGCGATATTGCATGGTGCGTGGTTGCTCGCATTCTTCCTGTTGGCGCCTACGCTGCTCACTTACATTCCATTGGGTAGCCTCGCAGCGGTGCTCTTCGTCGTGGGGTATAAGCTGGCTAAGCCGACCACTTTCAAGCGCATCTATGAAAGCGGCATGAAGCACTTCATTCCTTTTGTAGTGACGATTCTGGCCATCGTCTTCATTGACTTGCTGAAAGGCTTGGGCATTGGACTGGTTGTTGCGCTGGTTTGCAGCCGCCTCATGGCCGATAAGTCAGCATAAGTTGAATCAACGAACACCTAGAAAAGGGGCAGTGGCGATGGGAGCGGCTGTCCTTTTTTTATTTGCAGTTACGGGATGCTTCAAAAATTCCGATTGTATACCGGTCCTGAATGAGGACTGTTCCTACCCTATGGTGGTCGATCCCGTGTGTGGATGCGATGGAAACACGTACATGAATGCTGGGGAAGCCGGTTGCCACGGCATCACGGAGTTTACTTCGGGAGCGTGTCAATGACCTATATTGACCTGATTCATGTAAATTCATGTCGGATACCATGTCGCTATTTTCGAACCAGTCCGTGCCAATCGATTCGTTGCCAACCCTCGTGGAAGAGGAGTTTGAAGGGCTGCCTATACGGTACCGGACCCTGCGGGCTGCTGTCTATGCAGGCGTTATGCTGCTGCTCTTCGCGGGCATTACTGCGTTGATGTGGTTTGAATGGCGAGAAGAGAGCACCTTCCGGTGGGGGGTGTGGGTCGCTGTTGGGGTTGTTTCGCTCGTCGGCTTGGGATGGGCCATCGAAGAAATCAAAGGTTTTCCTTTGCGCGGTGTTCTTGTCCGTGAGCACGATTTGAGTTACCGGTCGGGATTTTTTAAGCGCGAGACGGTGACGGTTCCGTTCAATCGCATCCAGCACAGTGAAATCGCCCAAGGTCCTATTGCGCGGGCGTTCCAGGTGTGTACCTTGAAACTCTATACCGCTGGCAATTCTGGGGCCAATTTGCGCGTACCTGGGATGGACGTAGAACGAGCCAAGCGCCTCAGGCGACAATTGGATGAACGAGTCAGTCACGCCTAGCCCCGAGGAAATCCCTGAACCGCAAGTGGTACAATCCCCTGCGTGTCGCCAGCACCCCGCGGGTGTTTTCCAGTACGTCGTCAAATACGTGTGGATGTTTATCCGGGGATTTTGGCCGATCCTTGCTGGGGCCGCGGTTTCTGATAACATCCGAGCCTATGGAGAATGGATTGGCCTCGCCGTATTGATTATGGCCTGCTCGAGTGCCGTGTTGCAGTATTGGAAATTCACGTTTCAAGTCACCGAGGATGCCCTCGTCATTCGCCGCGGCATTCTTGAACGGGAGCGAGTCACGATCGCTTTTGAACGCATCCAGATGGTCAACCTTGAGCAGTCGATTTGGCAGCGCGCGTTCGGTGTGATGAGTGTCAAGGTGGATACCGCAGGCACAGCGGGTGCAGAGGTGGAAATTGCAGCGCTCAAGGTGGACGATGCAAACGCACTCAAAGCAGTGTTGTCCGGAGGGAGAAGCACGAGACAATCTACTGCTTCTGAATCGCCAACAGAATCCCATTCGGATGGCGAGCAGCTGATTGCGCTTTCTTGGAATCGTTTGTTCAAAGTGGGACTGACGCAGAACCACCTGCGAAATGCACTCATTGCCTTTGGGTCAATCGTTGCTTTGGCAGAGCCTTTAGAAGGGGCATTGACGGACTGGCTTTCGGATGTTCCCGCCTACACGTGGTTGTTGCTGAATTTTTTATGGGTGCTGTTGATTCCCATTTTTACCATTGGAGTGGTCGTTGTAGGGATGCTAGTCTCGCTGATCGGTGCTGTTTTGCGGTACTACAACCTGCAGGTCCGCGCTCAGGCCGGTGGGCTGGAATTGGTAGGCGGATTGCTCAAAAAATTCGAGTTCAAGATTCCATTGCACAAGGTTCAGCTATTGGAAGGCAGCAGCAGCGTTTTGCAACGCTTGGTGGGCTTTGAAACGTACAAAATCCACCAAGCCCGAGCCCAATCTGATGCTACAGAAGGAGGAGTGAACATGGCGATACCAGGCTTGGAGTCCGATCATGCCGATCGCCTCAATGCGATGTTGTTTCCTCCGTTCTCGGAAAAGACTGAGACGATTCGGCCACATCAACTCATGTTGATTCGTATGCTTATGTTCCGGGCTGCTGTGGTGATTCCGGTGTTCATCTGGGGTGGGGTGTGGATGCAAATCGCCGCGTTGTTTTGGGGCGTTTGGTTAGTTGTGTCGGCGGTGAACCAGTACCGTGGTGTCGAGTTAATGTTATCTGCGGAGCAACTCATCATGCGCATCGGGTGGCTCCGGAAAAAGCACCTTCGAACGGAGTTGCGAAAGGCACAACGTGTTGTCCTCACCGAAAGTTGGTTGATGCGCCGTCGCTCGCTTGCTCACGCTCGTATTTACACAGCTGCAGGACCTGTGGTGGTCCGGTTCATTCCAAAGAAAATAGCGAGGCAACTGCGTGACCGGGTTCTGTACGAGGCAGAGTCGACGAATCGACCGTGGATGTGATCACTCCTTCAATGCAGCCTCGGTGGCCTCGATGATGAGCTGGGAGGTGCCTTGGTAGTCGCGTGGAAACGTTGTGTTCTTGAGCACGCCTAATGTGGCCATGCTTTCTTTTTTGTATCCCTGTTTGGCAAGAATCCACGCCATGGCCAATTTTGTTTGCTTTTTGACCGACTCCTCCATCCAATGCTGTGAGGTGATGTTAAGGAGGTCATGCTTATGGACAAGTTGTTCCAGGAGTTCTACTTCATTAAAAGCAACCAGTAGAGGTGTTATGGCCTTGAAATAGAAGATTGCTTGGTTCGCAGGTGGAGAAAAGTGTCCTTGAAGGGCATCTGAGTTGACACCATTCAGCAGGTAATCCAATGCCGCGATTCGCCCTTCGAGAATGGAGAAATAGGTGCCATTCGGAATTTTTTGGAAATGCGTTCGGGCCTGTTTTCTATTTCCGTTAAGAAGTGCCCGCGTGGCCAATAGGCTGTGACCAAAAGCCTGATGCTCTTTATCGTTTGATGTGCTCAACATCATCTCAATGTGATGGCCGTATGTTCCATTCAGTTCCATCACCGGCACGTAAAAGGATAGCACCAAGTTGATGAATGGAGTTTCCACCATCAGGCGTTCGATGAATGCCTTGTCTTCAACCACGTAAAATTTGGGTCCAACGTAGTGGGCGAAGACAGAGATGATAGCGTAGTACGTGCGCCTGCCTTTGTTCACCGGTTGAAGGGCTTGAAACATCCGGATGATACGATCGTGATCGTTTTGTTCCAGCCGGAGGTTGATCAAGTGCCCCGCCATCATCACGGCTTCCATGGAAATGTCGCGTTCGATGAGGCGGTTGATGTAGAACTCGTCTATTTCGACATTCTGCACCTGCAACCGCACCAGTAATTCAACCAAATCTTCCTCGTTTTTGAGGCGGTCCAGGAATTCATCGCAAGATTCGTACCCTACAAAATGGGCCAGGTTGTCCAAGGTGGACTTTCGAAACTGTCCATCAAAGGACACCAGACCAAAAAATCGCCGCAAGGTGTGGCTTGCTACCTTTTTACCCGTTTTCGCGAAAATAGCCTCGGAAAGGGCAGCGCAGTCGCTTTGTGTTTGAACTGAGTGTCCCCAAGCCTTGGTAACTTCCTTCCTACAGCTGTGGATGTTGGCTTGGGTGATATACACAATCGTAAGGGTAGGGAATTCAATTTAATACAGACTATGTCAGGCGGCATAGTTTGTGACCGTTACCCCACAGTTTGTAAGTGTAGGTCAATCACCTGCGCTGCAACCCGAATCGGAGAGCGACTTTGTATAAGTCTTGCGCCTGTTCGTTGGTGATTCCATGCACCATGGTCCAATGGTTCAACCATTCTTCGGTCATAGGCACAGGAGCACCAGCGGCTTGAAATAATGCAATGGTTCGCAAAAAATCGGCCATCACCGCTTCATTGGGTTCGAGCGCATTGTTCGTGACCGTCTCAACCATGGAACGTACTTGATCGAAATTGATGCCTTGAGCCTCATAACTTGACTTGACGTCAACGGTTTCATCTGGAGTCGATTGCCCGAAAGCGGAGGTGACACCGAGGGCGAGGGTAAAGAGCGCGACAGAGAAGAGGTGCTTCATGTGGATTCGTGTTTATCGGAACAGAGTGATGGTGCCGCTGCAGAAAGGCTGCAGTTCGGGCGTTTCGTTGCAGGGGTATTCGAGGATTTCCATGGTGTAGTAATACACACCTTCTGGCAATTCATTTCCGGCTTCGTCTTTGCCTGCGAATGCTGCGGTCAACGGGGTCATGGTGTAAACCAACTGGCCCCAGCGATTGAAAATGTCTACGTTGTAGTTCAAGCACGCGCTCACAGCCGATGGGATTAAGAAAGCGTCATTGGAGTTGTCGCCATTGGGCGTGAACACATTTGGCACGAAGAAACCTTCTAGGTTCAAGGCGTTTTGCAGGTACACTTCCTGCGAGGCTGTATAGACGCATCCAAAGGGGTCGGTGACAGAAAGTCCCATATTGAAACTTCCCGTCTGGTCAAAGAAATAGGTCGGATTGGGGAAGATGGCGACCAATTCGTTTTCCAAAAACCACTGATAGCTATAGGAATCATTCGGGTCATCTACAGTGCTAATGAGTTCGAGTTCATTGCAAACCATTTCGAAATCGAATGTGGGTTCGATTGGCGACGCGAGTACGTATTCAACCAAATCGATGTTGGTGCACCCGTTGCCGTCGGTGACCGAATAACTCACTTCGTAGGTCCCGGGATCGGCTCCTTCATGCTGAAGGGTGTTGCCGTTCAGTAGGTCGCCCACAAGTGTTCCGCCACCTGGTGTGGGGGTCAACTCGATGTTTCCATCGTACAAGCAGTAGCTGTCCTCGGCGCTGCTGGAGAGCTCGGGCAATGGGTTTACCGTCAACTGAACCGTGATACTGCTGTCGCATCCGGCCGTGGTCTGCAGGACTGACGTGTACGGACCGGCTGCCGTGATCGCTGAACCATCGGGCATGGTGTAACTGTCGCCGGCGCATATAGCCGCATTGTAGCTGATGTCGTAAGCGGGATTTAGCGTCAAATCAATGGTGACACTGCTGTCGCAACCAAGCGTAGTCTGCAGGTCAAAATTGAATACCCCGGATGATGTGGGCAGGGAGCCGTCCGGGAACAGGTATGAGCCGTCATCACACGCATCAAGTGCAACGGTAAGGTCGTAATTGGGTTGGAAAATCACATTGGATGTCACCGTGCTGTCGCATCCGTTGGTCTCGGAAGTCAAAACCACGGTGTAAACGCCCTCCTCCGTAACAACTGTACCATCTCCCAACACCACCGGTTCGCCTTCGCAAAGGGCCAAGGTGTTTTGGGTTTCAAACGGTTGAAGTATGGACACGACCGTAGTAATGACGCTGTCGCACTGTGCTTGTGCAGTTTCGAGCACAACGGGGAATGTACCGGGCTCATTGATAATGGTCCCGTCAGGGAGGGTAAACGTCTCGCCAGCACAGAGTTGCACCGGCATCTGAAAGTCATAGGTGGATTGTTCAAACAGGTTGACCGTGACGATGCTGTCGCAGCCCTCTACGGAAACGTACTCCGCGATGTAGGTTCCTTCCTCGTTGACTTCCGACCCATCGGGAAGGCTGTAGCTTCCTCCTTCGCAGTAATACTCCGTGCTCTCCACTTCCAACTGGTACGCGACCGTCACCGTGGCCTCAGAACTGCATCCAGAATTGGTGCCGATGACCGTGTAGACCGTTGTTTCGGTTGGATTGGCGGTCTGGAAGGGACCATAGCCGTTTCCGACCAAGCTCTCGTTGGGCAACCATTGGAGTTGGAATGCGCCGGTGGCTGATAGCGAAACGGGTTCATTGCAGGTTGTGATGTACTCGGGATCCACGGTGATGACAGGGTAGGGCACCACAGTTACCGTGACGTCCACGGTATCGATGCACTCCTCGTTTGAAGCGATAACATTGTACACCGTGGTTTCAAGCGGATTGACCAAGACGTTCGCTCCGTCAATGACGGTCAAGCCGTCCGCTTCGAACCAATCGTAATTGTCTGCACCAGAAAGGGTCAAGAAGAGTGAGTCGCCTTCACAGAATTGCGGAGCCGTGGGTTCCACCACCAAACCCACTCCGCCAATGGATGTGATTACAATGGAGCCTTGTCCGGAGACGTTGCCTCCGACGCATGAGAATCCCGCGGGAGTCAGGCTTGATCCGCCACCGCCCCCTCCACCGCCGAGCGTGCCCGAAGCGAAGCAGTCACTTCCTCCTCCTCCTCCTCCGTAGTAGCCGCCACCCCCGCCACCGCCGGGACCGACGTTGTAGCAGGGATCAATGGCGCCATCTCCACCAAGGCCTAGGCCACCGCCGTCTCCGTTGTTACCGGACCCAATCCATGGAGGGCCTCCGGCACCACCAGAATTTTGCGTCGCTCCGTTTCCTCCTTGTCCGAAGGGGCTATCGCCTTCTCCGCCCGCATTGCAACCCGCATCTCCGGCATCAGCATCGGTATTGCCTCCACCCATGCCGCCGCCGCCCGCCGCTACAACCAAGCGATCCTCCAAAGCCGACCCTCCAATGCGAATGTCCGATGCACCGCCGCCTCCACAGCCAGCGTTGGCTCCTCCTGCTGCACCGCCGCCTCCACCTCCGTTGTAGCCAGCACTTGGGCATCCGCCTTCACCACCCACTCGAATTTCAAGGATTTCACCCTCCACTACGTTAATGATGCCCGTGACGGTCGAACCGTTGCCACCGTTGGGGCCTCCACCTGCTGCACCTTTCAATTCGACCTCCAATTGCGAGACGCAATTGGGAACGATGTAAATCTCCACTTCACCCGTGTATCCAAACGTGATAGCATCTTGCGCATTGGCGCTACAAAACACGAGTACGGCACAGGAAAGCCAGAACGTTCGTAAGGTATTCAGGTTCATGTTCGGTGGTTTGTCGGGAAGATAATCCGAATTCCGTAAACCGCTTCAAGAATTCAATCGCTCTCCATGTTGGGAGTGGTCCAATCCGCGTTGTTCTTGGTCGGTGCGTACACGCAACGGGATGATCCGGTTCACAACGAAGTAGAGGGCGTAGCTCAGGACGAAGACCCCCAGCACAACCCCGACCAACGCGATGACGTGACGAACGAATATGGTCGCATCGCCATGAATTAATCCGACTTCTTCGGCAAAAACCCCAGTGAGCACCATACCTACTAGGCCACCAATGCCGTGACTCGCAAAGACGTCCAACGTGTCGTCAATAGCAAACCGCGATTGGAATCGAATGGCCCAATTGCTGATCAGCGCTGCAAGAAAGCCAATGAAAATGCTGTGGGAGATGGACACGAATCCGGCGGCTGGAGTGATAGCGACGAGGCCAACAATGGCACCGATGCACGCACCAAGTGCAGACATTTTTCGGTTCTGGAACCGGTCGTAAAACACCCATGTGATCATGGCCGTGGCGCTTGCGAGGTTGGTGTTGGCAAAGGCCTTCACGGCGGCTGCATTGGCGCCAAGCGCTGAGCCAGCGTTAAAACCGAACCACCCAAACCACAGCAGTCCCGTGCCGAGAATGACAAATGGAATGTTGGCAGGCTGGTCGTCGACTTCATTGCGCTTGCCCAGAAACAAGGCTCCAGCCAGTGCAGCGAATCCAGCAGACATGTGCACCACCGTTCCACCGGCAAAGTCAAGTACACCCCAGTTACGGAGCAATCCGTCGGGGTGCCAAGTCATGTGAGCGAGTGGGGGATAAATGATGAGACTGAAGAGCACCATGAACAAGATGTAAGCGCGGAATCGAATCCGGCCTGCGAAGCTCCCGGTGATCAATGCGGGTGTGATGATGGCAAACTTCAGCTGGAAAAGTGCAAAGAGCAAGAAGGGAATGGTTTCTGCAAAATCCCCATTGGGCACAAGCCCTACATCGCGAAAGGCGAAGTAGGTCCGCGGATCGCCGATGATACCACCGATGGATTCCCCAAAGCAGAGGCTGAAACCAACAGCGACCCAGACCACACTGATCACCCCGAGGGCGACAAAACTTTGGAGCATGGTGGAGATGACGTTCTTTTTGTTCACCATTCCGCCATAAAAGAAGGCGAGGCCAGGCGTCATGAGCAAGACGAATGCGCTAGCGACCACCATCCAGGCGATGTCACCTGAATCGTACGAAGTGGATTGGGATTGAACCGTGTCGTAATCAACACCAACGACGAGGGTGGCTGCAACCAATGCGGAAAGCAGCAGAAAATTCCATTTTCTGTTCATTTTGAATGAAAAAACCGATAAAAAGTGCGGGAAATTGCCGTGTTCGAAAAGTACGTCACTGCATCGACTTGAGAAAGTTTGTCCCCAACACAAATCTCGAATGAGCCATTATTCGGTAAAAGTTGCTTGCACACGGGCAAGAACGGTACATCCATTTATTAAAATTATGATTGAACGATTGTTAGCGTCGGATGCAACGTTTTTAACTCCATGTACGTATGCCTATGCGTATGAATGGACGAAAAACTTCTGCCGCGTTCAAGAGCGGACTTCTGCACCTAGCACTTTGCTGCTGGGCTATGTTGTGCATGGGGGCGGCACTGGCACAAGAGTGCCCGGAGCCGTGCGATTGCCATCCGTTGAGTTCTGGCTTTGGCGTCACGATTGCCGATGAGGCGGGGTGTGCGCCGTTTGCGACGAATCTGTCGCATACCATCGAGCCGTCTTCAACCGCCGGGTACTCTTTTGCCTGGGAGGTTACTGGTGGAAGCTATGCTTGGACTGAAGGGTCTTCGGAAACATCCGAATACCCGTCCATTGAATTTCTCGATTCGGGCGTTTATCAGATTGAATTGACGGCAGCTGACCCTTCTGGCGATGGGTGCACCGGTACGTCCAGCCTAGCCGTGATTGCGGTGGCGGGTGCTCCAGACGTGATGATCACCGAGGTGCCGGAGCTGTGTGCGGGGGAGGAAGGCACGGTGCAAGTCCTAGTCAATCCCGGCAATACGGCGTTGACTTCTTTCGCATGGGGGGCAAATGCTGCATGGGATACGCTGGCGTTTCCTGCGCCGCTTGTTCAGACGTTTGAAACCTCCGGCTCTAATGAAGTCGTGGCGTGGGCATCCAATGCATGCGGTACCAGCGCAGATACTGTGCAGGTGACGGTTTACCCGACGCCTGCATTGACAGTGAGCTCCTCTCATTCTTGGTATTGCCTTGGCTCCTATGTGGATTTTGTTGCCGAAGGCGACGGTGAATTCACGTGGAGTTCTAATTCGGAATTGCTCGAAGGTGGCCAAGCCGGTGACATTTCAGCGCGCTATACGGTCGGTTCTCAAGTCCTTGGTTCGGTGTATACGACGGTCGACCACGGGACCAAGCAATGTGCTTCAAGTGCAGGGTTCAATGCGTATGGATTTTTCGTGCCTTCGGTTTCCATTGCCGCAGAAGATGTGGCGTGCTCCGGTGAAGCGGTTGAATTGCAAGCCAACATCACGTCTTACGGTTGGGATACTTCCGTGGAGTGGATTGTGGACGGCATTCCTGCGGATACAGCGTGGGCGCCAACAGCTTCGACTACGACCTCAACCGAATTTGTTTGGGAAGGCGAACAGAATGCCGGTTTCCATACCGTAGAGGCGGCATTGGTGTTTGATCCTTATCCTGTGTGGCTTCCCGACTACGGATGTGCAGACACCGTGGCCCATGTGATCGAGGTGGTTCCGTTGCCAATTGTTGAGACGCCGTCTACTTGGGCGGGCTGTGACCAATTGATTGCAGAGGAATTTCCCACTGCGTCGCCTGCAGGCGGGTGGTGGACCACCCTGGATGGGACCACTCTTAACGAGTGGGTTCCGGGTTCCTTCGGCCAAGGCACGCACGAGGTGGTGTACACGTATCAAGATGCTTATGGATGTCAATCTTCTGATTCATTAACGCTTCAGGTGGAAGCACCCGTTCAGGCTACAGCGGGTATGGATACTGTTTTGTGCGAGAGCACGGATTTGGCGTTTTTGGGCTCATCGCAAGAAGGTGGTTCATGGGCCGGACCCGGCATCACTGATGCCAACACGGGTGTGCTCGATCTAGCAGAATTAGCCCCCGGCCTACACAACTTGGTTTATCATTTGGGTGAAGGCTCTTGTGCCACATCGGATACGATGGTGTGGGAAATCCTCGAAAAACCTACCGTTTTCCTTTCGACCGAAGGCAGCCTCGCATGCGATGGTGACACCATCTGGCTAGAAGTATTTGCGGGTGGAGGAACGACAGATGCAACTGGCGAATACCAGTTTGACTGGTCCAATGAGGTTAATTTTGGGGCGTTAGGTGAACCCTTCGTCACGGCCAACGCGAGTGAGTCGGTGATCGTAGTTGACTTGACAGTGACCGATGATGCGGGATGCCAAGACGATGCCGTTGCATTTGTAACACCCATAGCGCTTCCCGAAGCCACAGCCCCGGCATTGGACTCTACATGCAACCAGGATTTTGCCGTTTCTCTTCCCACGATGGAAGGCGAGATGGGCAGTTGGAGCGGACCGGGTGTCAACGAAACGGCGAATACCTTCAATCCCGCCGACGTGGGGGAAGGCCAAGTTGATTTGGTATACACCGTGACCGGAACCATGGGGTGTGTGAATGCCGATACGGTCGTTATGAGCGTGTCTGCACCTCCCGTCGTCTTTGCCGGGCCATCGGTATCGGTATGTGCAAATGCGGGACCAATTGAATTGGCGGAATTTGAACCCGTTGGTGGCGCCTGGGAAGGCTCAGTCCAATCCAATGCAGACCAGGTTTTGTTCGATCCTTCTGCGACGGGCGTTGGAACGCACGTGTTGATTTACACGGTGGGCACAGCCTCCTGCGCCGTGAGCGATAGCATGGCCTTCGAGGTCACCGCTCTGCCGGAACTGACTGCGTTGAACAATGCGGTCGTTTGCGCTGGTGATACGGCATTTGGAGAGGTCGCCATCGAAGGAGCAACGGATTTGACGCCGTACACCTTTGTGTGGGAAGCACCCGCCGTTGCAGTAGGCGATGCTCCCTGGGAAGCGAGTGCGGGACCCTTGCTGATTCCCGGAGCGATCACGGCGTCAGTCGCCGTCACCGACTCCTTAGGATGTGAATCATTGGCAACGTTGCAATGGGAAGTTCAAGCACTTCCTGAAATTTCTTTGCAGTCGGAATGGGCGGTGTGCGCCAATGAGGGGACTGTGGAATTGCCTGCGGCTATTCCGGACAACGGGATTTGGGCGGGTACCGGCGTGGAATCGGGGTTGTTCGATGCTTCGGCGGCAGCTGAAGGAACGCACACATTGACGTATGCGGTCATCGATGAAACAGGTTGTGCCAATGATGTAGAAATGCCGACAGAAGTGGTTGCTCCCATTGAATTTGATTTGGGACCCAAGGTACACGCGTGCGAGGACCAAGGCCTGGCTTTTCTCCCAACACCAGCTGAGCTGGTAGGCTTCTGGGAAGGCCCCGCCTTGAGCACCGAGAATCCGGACGCAGTGGACTTGAGTCTGATGATTTCAGGAACCTATGCTTATTCCTTTACCCATACCGGTGAGGTGTGCACAGCGTCGTCAGATGTTGAATTGGAGGTTCACCCCAAACCTGAACTCTCTGCGATTTCGGCTGATGAGGTGTGTGCCGATTCATTGTTGATCCTGGAGGTAGGCGTGGTGACGGCGGCTTTGCCCGTGGCCATGGAGTGGACGATTGATGCTGCCCCCGTTGCCGGAGATAGCTCAGTGCTGAGCGTCTTCTGGCCGACTGACGGCTCTCACGCGATCGAAGTGAGTGCCACTGACGATTGGGGGTGCAGTGCGGGATTGGATTGGAGTGTGGAGGTGCTTCCGGCATCCACCATCAACTCTTCGGAATCCGTGACGGTCTGCAACCAAGCCATTCCAGTGGATCTCTCGGAATATGCTGGTGGTAGTGAGCCGGGAATAAACACCTTCACAGGATTGGATTTCGCAGCTTCTTCCATTGATACGCTCGGTATTCTTCATCCGGAAATGCTGGCTCCTGGAGCCTACAGCGTGCTTTATGAGTTTGCGCCAGCGACGGGGTGCGCAGCCCGTGATACCATCGCGTTGTTCGTTGAGCTTCCCTTCTACGTACAGGCAGGCCCCGATACAGCAGCATGTGCGTCGAATGCCACGCTGGAGCTTTCGCCAGTGAACGGTTCCGTACCGGTCACCTGGTCAGCCATAGATGGGCCCTCAGCGGCCGTATTGGATGCGTCCATGGGACTGATTGATGTTCAAGCGTTGGGCTTGGGTGTTCACGGTTTGGCGGTAGCGGCAGGAATGGGCACGTGCGCCACCGGCGATACCTTGCTCCTTGAGGTCGTGCCCGCTCCCGCATTGAGCTTTTCTGAAACGGCCGCTGCAGCATGTGTAGATTCGGAGGTGTTGTTAACGGTCGATGCGATCGATGCAGACTCCGTAGAATGGCATTGGGCGGATCAGTCGGTATCCTATGATTCCTTGCTCTTTGCACCTGCTGCAGTAGGGACGGAGGAATTTGAGGTCTTCGCCTACGATGCTGAATCCGGATGTGGTGTGAGTGCCACGTGGCAGGTAACAGTACACCCAGCGCCGGAATTTGATGTGCTCTCCGATGTGGATGCAGGATGCAGCCCTTTGCAGGTTGCCTTCTCTGCGGAAGGGATCACGGGTTCATCAGAATGGAATTGGTCGCTCAATGGCGAGCAAGCGGGCGCGGAAGCAACGTTGGAGCTGGCCTTTGATACCACGGATACGCTCAGCACATCCGTTGTAGGGGTGAGCCTGGTGGATGCCAACGGATGCACGGGTTTTGCGAGTAAAACAATTCAAGTGTGGCCCCAGCCCAATGCTGAGATCGACTTGGAGGAAACTGTCGTTTGCGGATTCCCTTCAATGGTTCAAGCGTTGGCAGGAACGAACGCCGGTGATGAAGTGTACTGGAGCGTCAATGGTCAAGCGGTCGCGACGGGCGATACGGTTTCGGTTTCATTGCTAAGCCTGGGTTGGCACTCGGTTGAGGCGGTCTTGACCAATGCATGGGGATGCACCCAAGTTGCGCTGGACTCCATTGAAGTCCTCCCGCTTCCTTCGGCCGCATTGAGCGCGGAGCCCATGATGGGCTGCGGACCGCTGGAAGTCCTAATGAATGTGGCTCCTGGCGAAGCCGAACCCACGTTGAGCTTGCTGCACGAGGGAAGTACGTCACTGCTTCCTGCACTCGATTCCGTTCTTGTGTTGAACCAGCCGGGTGCTTACCAACTGACGCTGCACGTCGTAGACGATCGGGGGTGCGAAAACACCGTCGAGCTTGCCGACAGCATTACCGTGTTCCCGAGTCCATTTGTAGACTTCGAAGCGAACCCGTATGCGGGAACGTTTGAAAACCCGGACCCCCTGAACAGCACGTGGTCATTTGAAAACCTCTCCGATGCAGGTGAAGCCCTTTGGGACTTTGGCGACGGAACACTTTCAACCATTTGGAACGGCGAGCACACGTACGACCAACCGGGGACGTATGCGGTGAATGTGATGGTGGTTAATGCATTTGGCTGCGCAGGAGAAGCGACCCTCGAGATTGAGGTGGAAGAAAACCTTCAGGTCTTCATCCCGAACGCATTCACTCCCCCAACGAATGGCTACTCGGATGGCGTCAACGACGGGTGGCGTCCCGAAATTTCAGCTCCTGAATTGGTGGACAACTACTGGTTGCGTGTGTTCAACCGCTACGGCCAGCTCGTTTGGGAATCCCGCGATCCAGAGGAATACTGGATTGGTCAAGCGGCACGAGAAAGTGACTTCTTCGGGATGAATGATGCTTACACCTGGGTCTTGCGCGTGGAATCCCGCGCTCAGCGACCTGCCCAGCGGGAGTGGCGCGGCCACGTGACCCTCATTCGATGACGACGAACCGCACACTGCGGACACCGTCGATGCGTGCTACGTAGGTACCTGCAGGCCATCCGGCTACATCCAGGACGCCCTGCTCAAAACGAACGTTTGAAACCGCTACACCGTAGGCGTTCCACACTTCAATTTGCCGTGCTGCATTCCACGTGATCTGATCACGCGTTGGATTAGGATAGCCAATTGCGCTGGTGAATTCGGGTTCCTCAACATTCAGTGCAGCATCCCGGATGTGGATGTTCTCAACGGACTCAAGGGTTTCGTCGACCATGCTCCAAAATTCACACGGGAGTGATCCGTCCCAACCGGGCTCGGGATCAATTAAAACGGTGAAGCGCTCGCCTGGATATATTTCCAGTACATCCGGTTCGAAAGGCGTTGGCAGAGGCCGGCCATCGCTCATGTAACACGTCGCATTCAATTCCGCCGGGAATTGGCACACCACTCGGCTGTAAGCCATGGAACCCAATCGAAGCGCCAACGGCTGGCCTGGCTCAAAGTGCACGATGCGCTCGGGGGCTTCGAGTTGGCTGCCCGACTCACCGTTGATCATGAACACGTCCGGGCGGATGTCATGGAAAGGGAAAGAGCCTACCGGATCCAAGTTGGTGGCGACTTCCAGATCGCTGAACAACAAAGGTACATCCTCAGCGTAGGCAGGTCCGCCTTCGTACAAGGTCAAGTCCGGACGGGTGACCAAGACCATGCCGTACATGCCCATAGTCAAGTGGAGCGTTGTGGTGACGTGGCAATGGTAAAGGAATGTCCCCGGATAATCAGCGTCGAAGGAATACGTGGCATCGTCCCCTGTCGTCACTAAAAAACTCGTCCCAGGTACGCCGTCATTGGCTTGGTCGACATCCAGCCCGTGCAGGTGGATGGTGTGGCTCTCAGGACTTGGATTTGTGAAATTCAACTGCACCGACTCGCCTTCGGTGTAGGTGAGCAGTGGAGCGGGAAGCGTAATGAATCCGTCGGCTACCCAGCCGTATCCCCAAATTGGTACCGGCGTGCCATCTGGAAGAAATGTATACCCCTCCATGCCGGAAAACAGCTGCGGAGGCTGCTGCTGGGCGTGAACGGAAGTCGCAAGCCAGGCGGTGCTGATGAGTGCCACCGTGCGAAGGATGTGCTGAATGGTGCTCATGGAGCAACGATGATTTGGGTGAGCATACCACCCGGGTAGAAGCCCGCATTGGTAACGGCAATAAGGTTGTGGTCGTGCACCGGGTAGGTGCCGGCTTGATTGGCAACCAATTGCAGCGTCATGCCCTCGCCTTTCTTGATGGGAACGGTGTCTTTCGACCAGCCAATCCGGGTGGGTTGCAGGTTGCTCGTAAGCACCTCCACATGGAACCCGTGGAAGTGCAGCACGTGGTCCATTTGTCCGTGGTTCGCCACGGCAATCCAACACGTGTCACCGAGCGCCACGCTCACCAGGGCATTGGGGTCTTCGAGGGTCGTGGGGTACGTTTGCTCATTGATGGAGAAGTAATTTGGAACGTAAGCCGCATTCGGGTCGGGCTCCGTGCCATTGCTCCAGGATGCCATTTGGTTGGTTTCCCAATCGCACAAATTCCAGTGAAATAAGGCGAGGTCCGCATCGGATTCCAGGCCAACTTGCAACATGCTTTGTGCGCCCAGTCCGCCGCCTTCTCCGTCAATTAAGCCGAGTCGGTAGGTCCCCATGGACAAAGCGGGCAAGTCGACCACCGCGGTATCTCCCGGTTCAATGGTGATGCCTTCGATTTCGCCTATGAGCGATGCCCATTCATGGCTCGTAGAGTCTGCATTGACAATGACGAGGTTGGAAGCCATACCGGCTTCGCGTTCAAGGATGGCGTTTTGATCGGACCAATCAGCTGAGTCGTTCAACCTGAGCACTTCAGGTGCTTCGGGGAGTTGATCCCAGGTACCTCGCATGATGAACAAGGAGTCCTGTCCAAACGTCAGTACCGATGCAAGGGTAAATCCCGTCGTTCCAATGCATTTCAAAAAAAAACGAAGACGATTTGCCATGATGCTAATATAAACTGCTGAGCTGAGTTGTAGGTTCATTCGATACCTGAGAAAGTGAACGATAGGCGTAGTTTTGCCTCGCATGAACAAGAAAGCGTGGCTTGAGTTGATGGACGCCGGTGTCCAGGACGCATTGAACCGTCTGCAAGCGGACATGGTAGCGCTTCAAGAAAGCAGGCAAGCGGATACCAAAAGTTCAGCAGGGGACAAGCACGAAACGGCGCGCGCCATGGTGGACCAAGAGCTCCAGCAGTTGAATCAGCAACGGGAAAAGGCCCGGCGGAACCAATCGGAGCTGCAGGCATTAACCGATGCGCCATGCGAGGTTGCAGCGCGCGGTGCCGCAGTCGAAACCGATCGCATCATTTATTTCATCTCCATTTCTTTCGGCAAACTGCCTGTGGAGGGTGTCAAACCGGTCTATGCCCTTTCGCCGGTATCCCCCGCAGCTCAAGCGATGCTCGGGAAACGAGCAGGAGATGTTTTTGAAATCAATGGCGTGAGGCACGCCATTCTTCAGGTCTACTGATACTGAGCAAAATGCTCCACGCTCAGCGCGTCACGCGTGGCTTTCTGAGGACCGGCGTGACGAACTCGCACGGTTTTGGGTTCATTCGGAAAGAGCATAAATCCATTGTCATCGAATTGCGCGCCCTCCAACTGAAGCCGCACTCCAAGTGCGGTGTGATTGGATGTCAACACCACGAAATCCCCTTTCCAGACGGTTTCAATGGTGGCGTCGGGCCAATCGATTTCGGAGGGCTTGTAGTGGAGGTGCGTTCCTTCGTCGATTACGCTTCCCGCACGATCGCTCCACGTCCAGCGCAGAATACCCTTTGAAGCTTGGAAGGATTCGCCCAACTGGAGGACGTAGTGGGAGAAGGCGGCCACGTTAACCGAAAAATCTTCGGCATGCAACGTGTCTCCCTGAATACTGAGCAAGGCTACCTGAAGTGCAGTGGAGTCCAATGCTTGTGGTCCATCGTTGAAGGCGAACAACGTTTCTGTGGTGCGTCCGTGTGCCCGTTGAACGCACCGGGGTTTGTTGGCTTGCTGGACGGCATGGTGCGCCAGTTTCCAACGTCCGTCATAATCCACCGTTGACCACGATACGGTAGGCCATACATCGCTGAGCTGCCAATACAGGGAGCCGGCATAGCGCCCGTCACTTGTGCGGTGCCGTTCGAGCGCTTCCCGCAGCCCAAGCGCTTGGGTGAATTGGGTCAGGTACACCCACCGTTCCAATGGGGTGTGTTGGGGGTCTTCTGCTGCTGGATCTGCGGCATACCGACGGGCGTAAATGCGCATCATGCCCCAGCCGTCCAGTCCCGGCTGCAACCACTCCATTTTGGAACGCTGTCGAAATTGCAAAGCATCGTCTTCAAAGGCACTGATGCCCACTTTTGAAAGTGTCGAGGCATCGGGCAAACTCTGCAATCCGTATTCGCTGGCGAACCGTCCTGTATGGCTTGAGAAATAGTCAAAATCCAGGGTGTCGAACCACACGTGCCAAGCGTGCTCGTCGCCGGAATACAATGCGCGTTCGGCTAGTGGGTCTCGGGAAGGTGAGGAAGGCCAGTAAAAAGAGTTGCTTTCACTTGCAACTACAGAAGGCAAAGCGCGATGGAATAGCGCTGAATAGGCTTCCTCCGTCGAAATAGAATCTTGACCGTGAAGGTCAAATAAATCCGGCCACCCCCACGTTTCCCAGGCCTTTTGCGACTCATTGTTGCCACACCAAAGGGCTAGCGACGTCCGATGCCGAAGCCGTCTGACCTGATGCTCTGCCTCAGCGGTTACGTTTGCGAGGTAGGCAGAATCGCCTGGTACCATGGCGCAAGCGAACATAAAATCTTGCCACACCAACAGCCCGGCGGAATCGCAGAAATTGTAAAACTGTTCACTGGGGTATATGGCACCGCCCCAGACCCTCACCATGTTCATGTTGGCATCGATGGCACTTTGGAGTCGGGACAACTCGGTTTTGATGCCGCGCACTGCGAAGAAGTCTGTGGGAATCACATTCGCTCCACGGGCTTGAACCCGCACACCATTAACATGGCACGCGAACGACTGTCCCCAAGCATCCGGTTCTCGAACCCACTCGATGGTGCGCAGCCCAACGTTCCAATGAAGCGAATGAAGCGAGGATGATTCGGGTGTCCACGTCAATCGGTAAAGCGGCTGATCCCCAATGCCGTGGGGCCACCACAGTTGGGGCGTCACGAAGGTGTAGGAGCCACCGGTCGGGTCCGTTCCGATGCATTCTTGATTCCCGTCGGGGTGGGTCATGGTCCACGATCCAGCAGGCCAAACATTCTCCGGCTCAAATGTGATGCGGGCCGTCCCATCCGCTGCAACTGCTGTCTGAATCCGGTTCGATGAGGCCTGCGGTTGGGCAGCAGGTACAATGGTAACCGGACCTGAGATGCCCGCAGAAACCAAACGCGGTCCCCAATCCCAACCGAAATGGTAATAGGGCTTGCGCGTCACACTGCTCGTTTGCTCACCAATAGGTTTCATTTCATTGCTCACGGGAATGTTACGCGGCTGCGCGTCCAGGACGGCTTGGCCGGATTCGACCGGAGAATGGAGCGTTACTTCAATGTTCCATGCAACCTCGGACGGCGGCAGAGAGACCTCGTATGATCGGTGGGCGTTATCTGTTTCTAGGAGCAGGGAATCGTTGACTACAATGCTCGCGTAGGTGTCCAATCCTTCAAATCGCAGCACCGACTCCGCTTCGTGGCCTGAAGTCAAAACGCGTGTCCGATACACCCATTTTTGACGCTCCACCCATTGCAATATACGCTCATTGGTGTCCAAATAAGGGTCTGCAATCCGTCCATGCTTCAGCAGGTCGGTCGTGACATCCCCCGGCACCTGTACAGCGAGCCATTCATTTGTTTGCGGGAGGTACAGCTCCCAATCATCAATACAAATGGAACCGTCTTGTGGCCTCGGCGCGCAGCCATAGAGGGTAAACAGCATCAACGCAAGCAAGGACCAAAATTCAGCCATGGATAAAGGCAGGGTGGTGTGGATGTTTTTAGCTGGAGGCATGCTGCAGTTCTCCAAGGTAAAGCGTTCCAGCAGCAGGGGCAAAAAAACGGGCTTTTTACCTTTTTTTTATGTGGATTTAAACGTGTAAATTGCACACCTGCCGCCAGAGCAATGAACCCGGCGTGAACCTACCGAAGGAAAACCGCTCACTCCACGTGAACAGCTTGTCAAAATTTTATTGCCTTATTGGGTTTGCTGGACTCCTTCTGTTCATGGGGGGATGTGGCAGCACGGTGACAGGCGACAACAGCGATAAGCAGGCGTTCATTGATTCCCTCCTTTCAACCATGAGCTTAGAGGCCAAGGTAGGGGAGATGACCCAGCTCACCTTGGGTGCCATTCTGCGAAAGGAAAAGAAGCAAATCATAGAACCGCAGGACTTCGATTCGTTGCGCGCAGCCGAGGCATTGATTCAGTACCAAGTAGGAAGCATCCTGAATTGCGGAAACCACGCACACACTCCCGCCAAATGGCATGAGTTCATCGAAGGCATTCAAGAGCGCGCGGCGCTGAAGGAATCGCGCATTCCCGTTTTGTACGGCATCGATGCCATTCACGGTCCAACGTACACTTCGGGCGCAGTGCTCGGTCCACAGCAGATCGGGTTGGCCGCCACGTGGAACGAGGAATTGGTGCGCAAAAACGCTGCGGCTACTGCTCAACAGGTCGCGGCCTGTGGGATTCCATGGAACTTTTCGCCGGTATTGGATTTGGGAAGAGACCCCCGATGGCCTCGCTTTTGGGAAACCTTTGGTGAGGATCCCTTGCTCGCTTCCCGACTTGGTGTAGCCATGGTGGATGGATACCAGAATGGGGACGTCCCATTCGCGGCTACGTTGAAGCATTTCTTCGGTTATGGCTTTTCGTTGTCTGGCAAAGACCGCACTCCGGCCTGGATTCCGGAGCGTGAGTTGCGCGAATATTTCCTGCCCTCCTTTAAAGCGGCGATTGATGCGGGTGCCATGTCCATCATGGTGAATAGTGGAGAAATCAACGGCATTCCGGTGCACGCCAACCGCCACCTGTTAACGGATTTGTTGCGCGACGAGTTAGGCTTTGAGGGGGTGTTGGTGACGGATTGGGCGGATATTGAGTATTTGTATGAACGCCACATGGTTGCTAAGGACAACAAGGAGGCTGTGCATATGGCGATTGAAGCCGGCATTGATATGAGCATGGTGCCACTTGATCTTGAGTTTAGCAAAGCCTTGGTTGAATTGGTGCAAGAAGGCACCATCAGCATGGAGCGCATCGATCTTTCGGTTCGGCGAATCCTCGAAATGAAATGGGACCTGGGATTGTTTGAAACGGGGGGCTTGCCACCTGCACTCGAAAACTACCCAGACAAAACACAGTTCGAAGGGACGGCAGCGCGCGCGGCGTTGGAATCCATCACGGTCCTCAAAAACGAGGGCCAGCATGCCGTTTATCCGGATCGTCCCATTCTGCCTATCGGTGGGACGGGCAAGGTGTTCATTACTGGGCCAACGGCCCACAGCTTGAATGCCCTCAACGGCGGATGGACTGGCACATGGCAGGGGACGAACCCTCGTTTCAATACGCCCGGTCGTCCGCACTTAGCCGCAGCCATGAAATCTCATTTCGGTTCAGACCGCATTGTCGACGCCCCCTTGTCCATGGATTTCGATGCGGATGACATCGGCAGCATTACTCGAGCGATTAAAGCTGCACGGCCCGCCTGTGTCGTCCTGGCGTTGGGAGAAATGCCCTACACGGAATTTGTTGGGAACGATGAAGACTTGAGCCTGTATGGCAACCAGAAGAAACTCGTTCGCGCGATTCACGCCTTGAATGTGCCCATTATCGGCGTATTCATCGAGGGACGCCCACGTACATTCAACGACATCGAACCGCTGATGGATGCTGTGGTGATGGCTTACCTGCCAGGCGATTATGGTGGGCAAGCCATCGCACAAGTCTTGGACGGGTCGTACAACCCCAGCGGCCGTTTGCCGTTTACGTGGCCGCGTTACCCGTCGTCGCACATGACCTACGACTACAAATTCGCTGAACGCGCCAACCCGGGCTCCTCTTCTGGTGGCTACAATCCGCAATACCCCTTTGGACACGGCTTGAGCTACTCAAGCGTTGAATACAGCAATTTTTCGCTGGCTGATTCCACGGTCAGCATTGGCGATTCTATTCGCGGCACCATCGACATTACCAACACAGGAGAACGAACGGCCAATGAACTCGTGCTCGTCTATGCACAAGACCATGTGGCGTCCATCACCCCTAGCGTGAAGCGGCTGCGTGATTTTGGACGGGTGTTTGTTGGACCGGGTGAGACGGTCAGCTACACCATTGAAGTGCCAGTTAGCGCCTTGTCCTTCGTAGACGTGGACCTCGTCGACCGGGTGGAGCCCGGTGACTTTACCTTCATCGTGGCGGACGCCACGGTTGATTTTAGCATTGAATGAAAACAACCCAAACCATATCTAAATGAACCATTTATTTACTCTCGCGTTTATCGCGTTTTTCGGCTCGGCATCTGCCCAAGTTGGAATTGTCACATGGGAGGTCAACATGGCCAACGAAGACGTTTCGCCAGAAGGTGTTTACCTCGCTGGTGGCGACTACTTCGGAGTACCCGGTGACAACCCCATGTCTGATGACGATGGCGACGGCATCTGGACCATTAGCATGGCCATGCCCATCGGTTACACCGGTGCGTACACTTTCACAAACGGCGCATGCGGCGATTGGTCATGCAAAGAGAACATCGTAGGACAATCATGTGCTTTCGGTACCTGGAGTGACCGCGAATTGCCAGAAGTAACAGGTGATGCCACCTACTCGACGTGCTTCTCACAGTGCACTACAGACGGTACATGCAATTCAGTTACTGCATCTGACGTCACGTTCCGCGTGGACATGTCAGAACAGTCCGTGACAGACGGCGTGTACCTCCATGCTGCTTACGACGGCTGGGGCTCCATCCCCATGACCGATGATGACGGTGACGACATCTACGAATACACGACGTCTTTGGAGACGGGAATCTACCAGTACCTGTTCCAAAACGGTGCTGGCGGCAACGAAGCGTTTGACTCTACGTATGTGGAGTGCACATTGACTAGTGGTGCTTACACCAACCGCGTGCTCGAAGTTGCGGATGCACCCATCATGACGGACGCATACTGCTTCAACAGCTGCGATGCATGCGAAGGTTCCGGCGGCGGAGGAGACAGCACGTATACCGTTACCTTCAACGTGAACATGGAAATGGAAGATGTTGATCCATCAGGTGTTTACATCGCGGGCGGCGGCAACTTCGGCAACCCCGGTGACAATGAGATGACAGACGAAGACGGCGATGGCATCTACTCCATCACGGTGGAAGTCGCAGCTGGCTTCAGCAGCTTCTACACCTTCACGAATGGTGCATGTGGCGATTGGTCGTGCAAGGAAAACCTCGCAGGCTTGCCTTGCGGCGATCCCAACAACTTCAACGACCGCTTCCTACCTGAAGTCAACTCGAACACAACCGTGAGCACATGCTTCGGTCAGTGCAGCACGGATGGTTCATGCGAAATGATTTCCCCTGTTCCTGTAACCTTCAAGGTGGACATGAGTGAGCAGCTGGTGGTGAGCGGCGTGACCATCTTCGGCGGTTCAATCAACGGTTGGAACAACACGGCTACCCCGATGGCCGATGACGACGGCGACGGCATCTACGAGGTGACAGTGGACTTGTTGCCCGGTGGCCACGAATACAAGTTTGTCAACAGCGGTGTAGAGGAGATTTTTGATCCCATTGTACACGGTGAGTGCACGGTGAGCACACCAGATTCAGTATACACCAACCGCTACCTCTCTATTGAGGAGGAGGCGTCCATTGAGACCATCGCATACTGCTTCAACTCGTGCGACGTTTGCACACCTGATAACGTCATGGAATTGGGGGGTATGGATTTCAAACTGGTTCCATCCATCACCAATGACTTCGTTGAATTGCGCATGCAAGGTTCAAACAACGCACCATGTGAGGTGAGCGTTGTATCCTTCAATGGCGCGTTGGTTGAGCGCATGTTGTTGCCTGCCAACACTCCGGTCTGGACCTTGGATATGAGCTCAGAAGCTGCAGGCGTGTACTTCGTTCAGTTGAATATGAACGGAGTGGTAGCGACCGAAAAACTGATCAAAGTCCAATAATCAACGGACACTTAAACTAGAAACTAGCACAGCTAGAAAGAACTGAATTCTGATGAAAAAACTGCTTTTAGCATTTGGATTCATCGGTGCCATCCTGGCGACCTCCTTCTCTCAGGGAAGGATGGTCTCCGGGACGGTGACCGCCGCAGAAGATGGCACCGGCTTGCCTGGTGTCACGGTGGTCGAGAAAGGGACGCAAAATGCAACCTTTTCTGACATCGATGGAAAATTCACGTTGCCCGTGTCGGGCGACCCTGTCACCCTTGTGTTTTCCTTTATTGGTTACCGCAGCAAAGAGGTCAGCGCGGCTTCAAACCAGCCAGTCAATGTCCAGTTGGACGCAGACATTGCGGGTTTGGAAGAAGTTGTCGTCATTGGTTACGGTAACCAGAAGCGCAGCAAAATTTCCGGCGCAGTCGGTACGATTGATACCAAGGAAATCACATCCTTGCCGGTCCTCCGAACGGAGCAAGCACTGCAAGGCCGAGCGGCGGGGGTCCAGGTAACACAGAATTCAGGACAACCAGGTTCTACGCAATCCATCCGGATTCGTGGTACAGGTTCATTGAACAATGCAGAGCCGCTCTACGTAATCGACGGCATCCCCAGCGGTGGCATCGACTACCTGAACCCGGCGGACATTGAGTCCATCTCCATCTTGAAAGATGCGGCTTCTGCGGCCATTTACGGTGCACGTGGTGGCAACGGTGTCGTATTGATCACCACCAAATCAGGCAACAAAGGCCAGAAGCCTCAAATCACCTACGAAAGCTACTACGGTGTTCAGGAGCCCTGGAAATACATGGCGTTATTGAATGCTGAAGAGTACGCCATCCTTATGAACGAAAGCCGCTCCGCTGCAGGCCTTGCTCCATTGGAGGCGTTGAGCAACCCAGCGGCATTGGGCGAAGGCTTCGATTGGCAGGATGAAATTTTCCAACGTGCTCCGATGATGAACCACTCGTTCAGCTTCACGAAGGGCACCAAGACTTCGTCAACGGCAGTTGGCGGAAGCTACTTCACACAGGACGGCATCATCGGTGGAGAGAAGGGGCGTTTTGAGCGCTACACCTTCCGCATCAACACCCGCCAAGACGGCGGCGAACGGTTCCGCATGGGCCAGAATGTGAACTTCACGCACTTGAACCGTTCCGCATTGGCAGAGAACAACGAGTTCGCGACCCCTGTGGGCCGTGCGTTGAACATGGATCCCATCACCACGGCGCAACGCCCAGATGGTTCATACGCCTACAGCACGTTCATCGATTCGGATATCGCCAACCCGGCAAACCAAATCGCACTGAACAACGATTTCTGGACCACGAACCGTTTTGTCGGTTCAACGTTTGCAGAATTTGATATTTTGTCCAACTTGAAATTCCGCTCGACCATGTCGGTGGATTTGTCATTGGGCTCACACCGCATTTTCTATCCCTCCTATGACTTGGGCATCGGCCCGAATGACCCGGATCGTCCTGCTTACGAGTGGCGTGAGGTCAACTCCCTTGTGCTCGGTGAGAACAAGTGGAGCAACTGGCAGTGGGAAAATACGGTCGACTACACCAAAGAATTGAGCAATGGCGACGACGTGCGAGTCATCGCAGGGTACTCTGCATTGAACAACCTGAGCACGAACTTCTACGGTTCCCGTGACAGCCTGGCATCAAACGACGTGTTGTTCGCGTACCTGAGTAACAGCATGAACAATGCTGAACAGGCACCATCGGCCAATGGCGGTATCTCCCAATCAGCGTTTATCGGCCAATTCGTGCGGGTCAATTACAGCCTCGGTGAGGCTTGGTCCCTTGCCGGAACGGTTCGTCGCGACGGGTCGTCGCGTTTCGGTGTCAACAACCGCTACGGTATTTTCCCATCCTTCTCAGCAGCCTACAACATGACTGAGTTGCCTTGGGTGGCCGAGAAGGATTGGATTGACTTCCTGAAGCTCCGCGCAAGCTGGGGACAAAACGGAAACGCGGACGGCATTGGTAACTTCGATTACACGTCCCTCATTTACAACGGCTTGAATTACACCTTTGGAAGCGAACAGCAGCAGGTCAATGGTGCAGGTCCCATCAACACCTCGAATCCCGATTTGAAGTGGGAAACGGTGGAACAAACCAACGTGGGGATCGACGCCGATTTGTACAAAGGCAAGCTGAACATCGTTGCGGATTATTTCATCAAGAACACCAACGACATGTTGGCGGTGGTTCCACTGCCCGGCGTGGTTGGCTTCTTGCCTTCTGCAACGAACGTAGCCTCGGCTCGAAACTCCGGTTTTGAGTTCATGGTCAACCACCGCAACCAAAAGGGACTGGTGGAGTACGAAATCGGTGGTAACATCTCGTTCATTCGCAACGAAGTGACTGACTTGGGTGAAGGCGGCCAGCCCATCTCAACTGGTTCTGTCTTCGGCATAGGCGACTTGGTGGCGTACACCGAGATTGGACAACCCATAGCATATTTCTACGGTTACGAAACGGCAGGCATCTTCCAAACGGATGAGGAGGCAGCCGCCTACGAAGCATTGCCCAATGCGCAAGCAGGTGATGTGATCTTCGTTGACCAGAACGACGACGGCGTCATCGATAGCGACGACAAAACGATGATCGGAAATCCGCACCCGGATTTCACCTACGGTTTCAACGCGTCGGTTAATTACAAGTCCTTTGACTTCAGCCTCTTCCTCCAAGGAACGTATGGCAATGAAATTCTGAACGGTGTGTTCCGCTATGACCTCAACACCACCAACCTTCCGGTTGAGGCGCTCGAGCGCTGGACGGGTGAGGGCACGAGCGATTGGTATCCGCGCATTTCGCACAGCGATCCCAATCAAAATAACCGCATCTCGGATCGATTCGTTGAGGATGGTTCGTTCCTCCGCGTCAAGAATGTACAGTTGGGTTACACCTTGCCGGAGAGCGTGATGCAACGTTTGCAGATCGGAAAGTGTCGTGTATACGTCGCAGCGAGCAACCTGTTCACCTTTACCAAATATTCCGGTCTCGATCCTGAAGTCGGAACACGCGGAACCCTAGAGATTGGGATTGATCGCGGATTCTATCCTGCAGCCCGTTCCTTCATGGCCGGCGTAAACGTTAACTTTTAATCCACACAACCATGAAACAACAGAAAACACTCTTTATGATTGGATTCCTCGCTGTCTCCTTGGTAGCGTGTAAGCAGGAATTCCTTGACATCACTCCATTGGTAGGGTCAACCGAGGCCAACTTCTACCTCACTCCGGAGGATGCGGAAGCAGCGACCATCGCTTGCTACAACAACCTTCAACAAGAGGTTACCAACATCCAAGGCAGCGCGCAATTGGCGCCGCACTTCCGCTGGTACTTTGGTGACATTTGTTCCGATGATTCCTTCAAGGGAGGTTCGGGTGATGGCGATGAGCCGGATTTGTTCTTGTTCGAAAACTTTCAGGGCAACTCCTCTAGCAAAATCTTGTTGGGGGAGTGGCAGGTCGCTTACCGCGGCATTGCCTACTGCAACCTTGCGCTGAACAACGTCCCGAACATCGAGATGGACCCGACGGAAAAGGCGCGCTACCTCGGTGAGGCGGCGTTCATCCGAGCGTACTGGTACTTCAACCTGGTCACCGTCTTCGGCGATGTGCCGCTCATTCTGAACAACCTTTCACCGAGTGAATACCAGCAGGGCCGAACGTCCGCTGCAGAGGTATGGACCCAAATCGAAGCGGATCTGACCGCTGCGCGCGAAGCGTTGCCGAAGCGAAGTGCGATCTCCGTATCGGAGATTGGCCGTGCAACTTGGGGCGCTGCAACCGCTTTGTTGGCCAAGACGCATGCGTACCAAGGCGAATGGCAGCCGTGCCACGACTTGTGCATGGAAATCATTTCTTCGCAGGAGTACTTCCTCGACCCAGACTACGCCAACATCTTCACAGAGGCGGGCGAAAACGGTCCCGGTTCGATTTGGGAGATTCAGTACATGAACGCTTCTGGCGGCAACTGGGGCAATCAATTGGAAGGCACCTTCACGAATGTATGGCAGCGGGCTCGCGGTCAGTTTGGGGGGTACGGTTTCAACATCCCGGAGCAGGACTTCGTGGATGAATTTGAAAACGGCGACCCGCGATTGGCGGCAACGGTCTTCCAGGTGGGTGACCAAATGGGCGACCGCGGCACGTTTACGCTCGAAGCTACAGGCATGCCTCACGAGTACTATTCCAAGAAGTTCTTTATCAATGCATCAGACGAGGCGCCCTTCGGCGATCCCAATCCAAATGGATATTCGAATGACCGTGTCATTCGGTACGCCGACGTGCTATTGTTCGGTGCTGAATCGGCGCACTACCTCGGCGATGAAGCCTTGGCACGTCAGTTGACCAACATCGTACGCGCTCGTGCACGCAACAACAACAGCGCCATTTTGCCCAACCTGTCTTCTGAAACGGGACAAGCATTGTTGGACGCCATCCTGCACGAACGCCGCGTAGAATTGGGAATGGAAGGGCACCGCTTTTTCGACCTCGTGCGCCAAGGACGTGCCGCAGAGGAATTGACTGACTTGGGCTTCACATCCGGAGTCAACGAAGTGTTCCCAATTCCTGAAGTGGAAATCACGTTGTCTGGCGGTTTGATCACCCAAAACAATGGATACTAAAATGAACAAGTACATCACACTGGCATCCATCGCATTCGGCGTGGGGCTGTACAGCTTGCAGGGTTGCAAGCCTTATGAAGAAGAGGGCATTGAATTGCCTGGCGCACCAGCTGCGTCCATTTCGTGGTCATTCATCGACGCAGTGGATTCACTGGGACAGGTTGTGGGCATCGATTCCAACCGCGTTGAATTCAGTGCAGCGGACGTTGAAGGGGCATTCCTTCAACTCTGGGATTTCGGCAATGGCCAGACCTCAGATAAGCAACTCGATACGGCGTATTACCCGGTGGAGGGGGACTACGAAGTTTCTTACTCCGTTCACACCGCGGGTGGCATGGGATTGGCGAGTGAAACCATCACTATCGACCAAACCCTTGAGTTGCCCTGCGCAGGAACAGTCGCGCTTTTGACGGGATGCGATAACCAAAAGAGCTGGAAACTATCCAATGAAGCGGGCGCCATCTCAGTTGGTCCCGATCCGTATTCTACGGAATGGTACGCGTCACCTGCAGACGGACACACCGAATGGCAAGTGGACGACCGCTACCAATTCACAGAGGACGGTGTTTACCTGTACAACAACAACGGAAGCACTATGAACCCGTTCGAGGGCTACGTTGAGACTGAGATTGCTATCGATCCCACGAATTACTTTTTGACAGAAGGAACGGGCACATCAGGTGAAGACCAGATCAGCTTGTCGCCATTTGCCGAAGATTTGTGTGGTTTCATGGGGGTCTGGGATTCGGGTCCTGTCTACGACATCCTCGAAATCACGGAAGATCGCTTGGTCATCCACGGTCCCATTCAGACCGGAGATTGCCAGCAAGCGGAAGGTTGGTTCACTCTCACATTTGTTGTCGACTGATGAAGCAATACGTTTCCGGATATTTGATGCTTGCCTGTTTGGTTGGATTGAGTTCATGCGAAGGATGCGGGGAGCCCGAGCCCTCCGTGAATTCTGAAATCCGCTGGGCGAATGATGTCACGGTTTTTGAAACGGCTGATGTAGATGCGGTTACCTTGACCGTCACCCTAGGCCAAGTCAATACGGAGCGCGTGACTGTTGATTATGCCTCCATCGCTGGAACCGCTGCCGAAGGGGATGATTTCATTCCGGTGTCCGGAACGCTGGTGTTTGAGCCCGGAGAGTTTTCGAAGGACATCTCCATTGAGATTGTATCCGACGAGTACCTCGAACCGGATGAGTTCTTCACCGTGGAGTTGAGCAATCCGGTCAACGGTTACGTTAAAATCGGAGCGCCCACGGCCAGCGTAGGCATCCGAAATGACGATACGATGATCTTTATTTCGGACGAAGGCTACGATGCTGCTGATTCATACGAGGGCATGTCATTGGTTTGGACCGACGAATTCGAAGGCGAGGCAATCGATCTGAACAACTGGACCTATGACCTCGGCAACGGAAGCGGGGGCTGGGGAAACAATGAACAGCAGACGTATACGAACAGCGCCAACAACAGCTTCGTTGCGGATGGCAAGTTGTTCATCGTCGCTGAGAAAGTAGGTGAGAATGCCTACACCTCAGCTCGATTAAAATCACTGGATTTGCAGGAGTTTCAATACGGCCGAATTGATGTACGCGCCATTCTTCCGAAAGGACAAGGCATTTGGCCCGCTATCTGGATGCTCGGCGCTAACTACCCCGATGTGGGGTGGCCTGCATGTGGTGAAATCGATATCATGGAATTGCTCGGTCATCTGGCTGGTACCGTGCACGGCACGGCGCACTGGGGCATGGACTGGCCGAATTGGACGCACCAGGGATCATCCACGAGCATCTACCCGGATAACTTCGACGAAGAGTTTCACGTCTTTTCCGTTGACTGGTCGGAAGACAACATCGATTTCATCATGGACGACGAGGTGTTCTTTAACATCAACCCGAGCATGATGAATGGCCAGCCGTACCCGTTCAACAACCCGTTCTTTTTCATTTTGAATGTGGCTGTGGGCGGAAACTGGCCGGGTTACCCGGATGAGACCACCACGTTCCCGGTCTTCATGGCTGTGGACTATGTGCGGGTCTACCAATAAGCAAAACAACATCCAACGAAAAAGGGGAGCCGCGAAGCTCCCCTTTTTTATGTCGTCTGCTTTCGACTCAGTCGATCAAGGCGTTGAGCGTAGCCGAAGGCCGCATGATGGCCGAAGCCTTTGCGTCGTCCATGCTGTAGTATCCGCCGGTATCTGCTGCGGTGCCTTGTACCGCGATTAGTTCTTCTACAATGACCGATTCCGAGGCTCGCATGTCCGTGGCGAGTTGGCTGAACGCCGATTGCAAAGCCGAGCTCTGCGTTTGTGCCGCCAGGGCTTCTGCCCAATACATAGCGAGGTAGAAATGTGAACCTCGGTTGTCAATGCCGCCAAGTCGGCGCGTAGGGCTCTTGTCCTCGTCGAGGAATCGGCTCGTTGCGTCGTCGAGGCATGCCCCAAGAACACGCGCATCTTCATTGCCGGTTTGGTCGGCATAGTGGTCAAGCGAAACTGCCAAGGCGAGGAATTCTCCGAGGCTGTCCCAACGCAAGTAGTTTTGTCCTTGGAGTTGCTGCACATGCTTTGGCGCTGAACCTCCGGCTCCGGTTTCAAACAGGCCGCCTCCGTTCATCAACGGTACGATGGAGAGCATCTTCGCCGAGGTGCCCACCTCGAGGATGGGGAAGAGGTCGGTCAAGTAATCCCGGAGGACGTTGCCCGTCACAGAGATGGTGTCCTGACCTTTTACGATGCGCTCTAACGAATACGTGGTGGCGTCGACCGGCGCCAAGATTTCGATGGTGAGTCCATCGGTGTCGTGGTTCGGTAGGTAGGCTTGGACCTTTTTGATGAGTTCCGCATCGTGTGCGCGGTTTTCATCGAGCCAGAACACGGCTGGATTGCCGGTTGCCCGAGCTCGTTTCACGCCCAGCTTCACCCAATCTTGAATGGGTGCGTCCTTCACTTGGCACATCCGAAAAATGTCGCCGGCGTTTCCAGCCTGTTCGAGCAAGGTTGTACCGTCTGCAGCTACAACGCGAATCACGCCGCTTGCCGGAAATTCAAAAGTCTTGTCGTGCGAGCCGTACTCTTCGGCTTTTTGTGCCATAAGGCCAATGTTCGAGACGCTGCCCATGGTGCGCGGGTCGAGTGCTCCGTTGGCTTTGCAGAAGTCGATGGTGGCTTGGTAGACGCCGGCGTACGAACGGTCTGGAATGACCGCTTTGGTGTCGCGGGTGGCGCCAGCCTTGTCCCACATTTGACCCGAGTTCCGAATCATCGCCGGCATTGAAGCGTCGATGATCACGTCCGAAGGCACGTGCAAATTCGTGATGCCGCGGTCGGAATCGACCATGGCCAAATCCGGCCCGGCTGCGAAGGAAGCCTCTATGGCCTCGTTTATGCGAGCTTGGGCGTCGGCCGGAAGCTCGGACATTTTGTTCACTACGTCGCCCCAACCGTTGCGGGAGTCGACGCCTGCTTCTTCGAGCTCAGCTCGGAATCCCTCGAATACGGGAGCGAAGAATGCCTCCACAAACACTCCAAACAAAATCGGGTCAGAGACCTTCATCATGGTCGCCTTCAAGTGCAACGAGAACAGCACGCCGCTCGCTTTGGCATCGGCCATTTGCGCCCGGGCGAACGCATTCAAACGCTGCACGTCCATGACCGCTGCATCGATGATTTCGCCCGCTTGCAAGGCAAAGGCGCCCTTCATTTCCTTTTCAGAGCCGTCTGCGCCGGCAAATACCAAGCGCACGTCGGTCGCTTCGGCGACGGTGTGGCTCTTCTCTGAGCCGTAAAAGTCCCCGCCGTCCATGTGGGCCACGTGGGTTTTTGAATCCGAAGTCCAAGCCCCCATGCTGTGCGGGTGCTTTTGTGCATAAGCCTTCACCGCTTTGGGTGCGCGGCGATCGCTGTTGCCCTCGCGCAGGACGGGATTGACCGCTGAGCCTTTCACGCCATCGTAACGGCGTTTGGCATCGCGCTCGTCGTCGTTTGCGGGTTCTTCGGGATAGTCGGGCAGGGCGTAGCCTGCGGCTTGCAATTCGGCGATGGCTGCTTTCAGCTGCGGGATGGACGCGCTGATGTTGGGCAGCTTGATGATGTTGGCTTCGGGTCGCTTGGCCAATTCGCCCAATTCGGCCAGGGCATCGTTCACGCGCTGGGCCTCAGGAAGGCGGTCATTGAATGCGGCGAGGATGCGGCCGGCAAGGCTGATGTCGCGCGTTACCAATTGCACCTTTGCGCGCTTGGCGAATGAGGTGACAATGGGCAGGAACGAGTACGTCGCTAGTGCGGGAGCCTCGTCTGTTTTCGTATAAATGATTTTTGCCATGGGTTAGTCAAAATCAAAAGCGATTTGGTCCCCAAACCGCGAATTTCAAAGCGGTTGCAAAGGTCGTACATAAAACGGCACAAACCAACGCTTCACGGGCGCTCGTAGGTCAGGTAGGCCGCGACGTTCCAAAAGTTCATTTCGGATTCGGTGAACGATTGTGCTGTCGGCACATCGATGATCAATTCATGCATTCCGGCATCTAGGTCGCCCAAGGACACGCGCACCGGAGGTACGTCGCTCCCCGGGCACCATCCCGAACGCGAATAATCACTCGAGGCAATGCGTTCGTCGAGGCTGTCTCCCTTCCAGTAGGTGCGTTCCATCCAAACACCGGACGTGGGGTTGAACCGCCGAAAACTCGCGCAATCGTTCCGCCAAGGCGTAAACGAAAGGCACGTATCGCCATCCCAAGTCACCTGGTGGTCGCAACGTACAAACTCATCGCCGGTTCCGTGTCCTCCGTGTCCGGTGGCTGTGTAGTACAGGACCGCATTGGCCGCTGGTTCGTCAAGGGCCACATTCACCACCAAAGGCGCCCTTGCAAATCCGTCATAGGCGGTTTGTTCGCTTCCAAATTTTGAGGTGTTCAGAAGGGGGAGGGTGGCCAACGCCTTGCTCGGAACCACCGTCGCGGGATTGGCTTGGAAGTCCAGTTGAACATCCAGTGTGTACCCCTCGCTAGTCCATGTGTCGATGTAAACCCCAAGTGTCGCAGAGTCGCCGAGCGCCTCCCACAAATGGCTGATGTCGGCTTCCCAGTGCACGGAGTCTTCCCATTTGGGGATGTACACCGGTTTGTATTCATCCAACCGTTCGGACGCGCTGAAATGGCCCACTCCAAACGGGGTGATGAAGCGCAATAGCTCAAGGGTGGGTTGGAACCCGGAGCCCGCCTCGTTGAGGGCAATGCCAGGATAATCCGTTGCCGCCAAAGTGTCTTTTACGAATCCCACATCCAGCAAATTGGGAGCCGCACCGGGAAGCAAGACCAACGAACCTGATTTGTCCCACGGGTCACCAGCGGATCGTAGCGTGACGTGGGCGGTGATGGTTGGCCGAACCTGGTAGGTGGGAATGCCGATCGTACGCGTTAGAAACCGTCCATTGTCCCAACGAAGCCACCCATCGTCCGCACGGAGGGAGTCCCAATTGGTGGATGGCGCAAAAAAGATGTGCGTGCTGTCCATGCACAGGACGGTGGTATCCTGCTCTTGACCTTGAGGTGAATGACACGAAAACAGAGCAAAAACAACCATACCAATCGACCAAGGAAAGAACTTCATCATCGCTTTTGTAGTTTTACCCGTGTCAGATTGACACGAAATCTAAACCTGCTGCCAAAGATGAAACAATTCTCCTTGCCGTTGCGGTCTGCGGCCGTGGCTCTTTTCGCCACCTTGTTTTTCGTCCCGATTCACGCTCAAGTTGATGAATGCGACGGCACGCGATACCGGTATAGCAGTGCTTTTGATGATATTACCGTAACCTACGACGTTCAATACGGGAGTGCCATCAACACAACGGGATTGAACCAAAGCCTTGTCGTTGACATCTACGAGCCTGAAGGCGATGTGAGTGAGAACAGGCCCTTGATCATCATGGGGCATGGGGGATTCTTCATTGGCGGCGACAATGCCGGTGAGGATGTCGTGCCACTTTGTGAAGACTTGGCCAAGATGGGGTATGTCGTTGCTTCGATGTCGTACCGTGTGGGCGTGGACAATTTCCTTGACGTCTCGAATGCCTTGGTGCGTTCCGTTTGGCGCGCCTATCACGACGGGAAGGCTGCAGTTCGCTTTTTTCGAAAAACGGTGGAAGAGGATGACAATCCGTGGGGCGTGAACACCGATCACATTTATTTGGGAGGGGTATCCGCAGGCGCATTTATCGGCTTGCACATGGCGTCCATCGATGAAGAATCAGAAATTCCTGCACAAGTTGACCAATCCCAGCCGGGCATGGGAGGAGGTCTGGAGGGAGAGTCGGGCAACCTCGGCTACAGCAGTGCGATTGCAGGCGTTGTCAACATAGGTGGTGCACTGAAGTCGGTCGACTACATGAGTGAAGGTGATGCTCCTATCGTCTCCGTGCATGGAACAGATGATGGAACAGTGCCGTTCAGCACTGGGATGATCATGCTAAGCGGCATTCCCATTACCGAAGTGGATGGGAGTGCGATGATTCATGAAACAGCGCAAGCGCTGGGGATTGAAAGTTGCTTCACGGAACTAGAAGGCGCGGGTCACGTCCCGCATATCACGGATTCGGATGCCTACTACCAGACACTGAGCACCGTTTCTGGAGCGCTATCGAGCTGGATATGCTCCGGATACGAGCCCGTATGCGGTCCTTATGATTACGAGGCTGTTGGTGTGGCAGAATGGCTCCAGGCTCAATACGGCCAGTGGCGCGCGTTCCCCACGGCAGTTGAGGCAGGTGAATTGGTGCAAATCCAATGGCTTTCTTCTTCGAATGCAACATGGACTTACGAAGTGTACGACGCAAGCGGACGGTTCATTCAAACGGCCACAGGTGCTGGCGAATGGTTCGCCGTGCCTACCGGTAACTTGGCCACAGGGCTGCATTTCATCCGGATTCCCGGCACGACGGAATCCCACCGCTTTTGGGTGCAGTAATTACTGTCCTTTGATGACCTGAAGCGAACGGGGTCCATTCACCGTTTCAAGTACCACCACGTATTTACCAGCAGGCCACGCGCTTGACTGTATGACCAACGATGAAGCGTCAGCCGTTGTCGGCTGTTGGTGCACGATGCGGCCGCTGAAGTCCACCACGCACACGGATTGGACATCCTCTCCCAAGCTGAGGTTGAGGGTGTTTGAGAACGGATTGGGGTACGCCCAGTTCGCCGTGGCTTCAAAACTTGCCACTGAATTTGGCT